>DBTM01000002.1:0-15206 GCA_002307055.1 Clostridiales bacterium UBA1316 | reverse complement strand
CATACCGCGTCAGCGTATCAACAACCGCCCTGAAACGATCTGTATCCCGTATCGCGTCGTAGCGGATATGCTCAAGCTTCCGCAGCAAAATAACGCACTGGTTTGCGTTAGTCTCCTCCATTTTAAGGACAATACGATCACGTACAATCTTTTGATGAAACATAAAATCCGGCGATTGCAAATCCTCATCCATAAACCTCTCGTCGTAGCTGAGGCGGTTGACGGCAGGGGAGGTGAAAGCGGTTATTTCCGGCAATGTATCGGCAGCGATGGCATGCGCCATGGCGTTTTCAAGATCGCTCAGGGCATTCTCTCGTTGCCCGTTCAGCAGCGCGAGAGCAGCCATAATCCTGTAGTTGAAGGCGAGCCGATTGTGATAAACGCCGTAGTCGCCGTTTTCAAATACAAGCTGATAAATACGGTTGGCAAGCTCAAACAGGTGGATTTTATCGCCCAGAGAATTGATGTTCTTTTGTTGCAAATCAGGATCGGCAACGGCGCAAATGGCGTTGCACAGATAATCCGTTAAAAGGCAGATGCATGCTTGAATCTGCTTTATCTTGTCCTCGCCGCTGTAAATTTCCTCCCGCAGGAACTCGCGGCACATAAAAAGCGAAGGTATTGATTTCGCCAGAAGCAGCGCCTGCTCCTTTTTGCCAATGAGAGGATAATAATAGCAAAGCACCTGTATCGCACTTTGCCGGATGGCATCCTCCGTGCAGTCCTCTAATATCCGCTCGGCAATAGCAATTGCTTCTGCCAGAAGGCTGCGGTTTGCGTCGTTCTCCAGAGCTGTGGCTTTTGTTGTGATGCCGTCATAATCAGGGTTCTCGCTCAGCGCACGGAGCCCGATGACAATTCCGTCAACAGCGTTATTTGGCTTGAGCGGCAGCTTGATGTTTGCTATAAGCGCGTACATGAGATGTTGCAAAATGCTGTAATTGCTCGGAAACTTAGCTATTGCCCCGCGCATCAGGGCAAGCTGGCCGGTGGCGTCGTCTGACAGCTCCCTAAACCGCTTGATATAGTCTCTGACGATTTCTTTATTCCTCGAAATTTCAATCCCCAGCAGCTCGTCCGACGATACATTGAAAAAATTCGCCAGCGCTGGCAGCAGCTCAATGTCCGGATACCCGTTTTCGCTCTCCCATTTGCTGACCGCCTGACAGGAAACACCCAGATACTCTGCCAGCTTCTCCTGCGTCATACCCCTTTGAGTCCTGAGTGATTTTATTCTAGATCCCATTTTGATAATCAAAACATCATCTCCAAGTTCATTTCACCGGTGTAAATCCATCATACAGATAATAATGTAAATCCGCAATTATCCATCAGTGGATTATAAATAAACCGATAGTTGATGATTGCTTGCCGATTCCACGCGTGATATAGTAATCTCAAAAAATGGGAGGGCTTCATATGGACGCTTTACTAAAGGGTGAGCAATACGGATATCTGGCGGACGGTACGAAAGTGGTTTATGCAATCGAAATCGGCGAGTCGGATGATTTGGGATTTCAGCGGCTGCACCGGCAGGTCAAGCGCGTGTGCGCGGATTACAAGCCCCCGAAGCCGGCGGATACTGATGGCTTTGACGCGGCGCGGTTCGCGCTCGAGGCAGCGTCCGGCGGCAGGAATACGCTGCTTTACGACGACCTGGGTATGCCCTCGGTCATGGTGCGCATTCCGCGCTTTCATTGGTCGGATGTTGTCGAAGGCGGCGAGGATAAGCCCTGCTCGGCCTTTATCGCCGGCGGGAAGCTTCTCGATTGTATTTATATCAGCAAGTACCTGAATGTGATTGAAAACGGCCGGGCGTATTCGCTGCCGGGCCGCGACCCGGCGCACACAATTACGATTGGCGACGCGCGCGAGGCCTGTGCACGCAAGGGCAAGGGCTGGCATCTGTTCACCAACGCGGAGTGGACGGCTATCGCCCACTGGTGCATGAAAAACGGCACGGTACCGCGCGGCAACACAAACTGGGGTCTGGCGGACGGCGCGAAGCATGAGCGCGGCATCCTCTCCCCGGAAAACGCGCTGAGCGTCACACGCTCCGGCAGGACGCTCACCGGCTCCGGTACCGACGCGTGGAACCACGACCATTCACCCTTCGGCATCAATGACCTCAACGGCAACGTCTTTGATTGGGTCTCCGGTGTCCGCGTCATGGACGGCGAGCTTCAGGTTATCCCCGATAATGACAGCGCCCTGAATGTCGACGAGAGCCCCAACAGCCCCCTCTGGCGCGCCGTTAATACCGGCGGGGAACTCGTTGCCCCGGGCAGCCCGGACACCTATAAATACGACGGCGTCCTGCCGGGTGCTGACACAAAAAAGGTAGTCATGGTCCCCGGCGGCGTCAAGCTCCGCACAAGGCTGGAAAACCGGCAATACACCGGCGAAATCACCCCCGACAGCGACTACGGCTACACCTTCAATATGTTTAAAGACACCCCATCGGAAGTCCCGGTGCATATTCTGCTCAAAGAGCTGGGACTGTTTCCCGTTGAAAACCCCAGCAGCAACGGCATCGTCTTCATCAAAAACAACGGCGAGCGCATACTGGCCCGCGGCGGCTCCTGGTGGGACAATTCCCCCGGCTGGCTCTGGGACCTCTACTTCCGCGAAGTCCGCAGCTTCATCTTCCCCGACATCGGCTTCCGCGCCGCGTATGCGGCGCTGTAGGGGGTTAGCCATGACCGAGTGTGCAATATGCCGTATTATTAATGAACGGAATGATATTGAAAAAGGTTACATGATTGCGGAGCTTGAAACAGGCTACGCTGTAATAAGTAATAAGTGGCAGTATTTCAAAGGCTATACCTTGTTTATTTGCAAGGAGTGTGTCGGAGAGCTCCACGATTTGCCAACAGAGTATCGTCAAAAATTCCTTTTTGAAATGTCCGTCGTGTCGGAAGCATTATACAATGTTTTGAAACCGAAAAAGCTCAACTATGAATTACTCGGCAATGACTGTAAGCATCTCCATTGGCACCTGATCCCGCGATACGGGACAGACCCGCTGCCGCAAAAAGCCATATGGAATATAAGCCGTGATATATTTGAGACCACAAGACTTTGCGCTGATGAAATCAAAACGCTTCGGATGGATATCAGAAATGAGATGTTTATTCTGTCAGAAAAATATGGTATCAAAATGCTGTGAAAATAAATTGCTTCCATGCCGCGCATAAAAAGACGGGGCGGCATGGAAGCCGCCCGCTACAAATAAATGGCAAGGTTTGTCAACTCTTATTACGCAGAGTTATCGAATAACCGCGTAGGGGCGATCTGCGATCGCCAGTCGGAAACGGGACTGACGGGCGAACGCAGTTCGCCCCTACGGTGTAAGCGCTTCCTTAGGCTCCTTAGGCAAAGGAGCTGGCGGCGGAGCCGTCTGAGGATTGTCACTGGTGCCGCGTATCGCCGCACAGGAGCGGGCGATTGTTAATCGCCCCTACATTACCCCTGATGAGGTCCCCGCACGCCGCGTAACGCCGATATACGACGATAACCAAGCACCGCGTAGGGGCGATCTGCGATCGCCAGTCGGAAAAAGACTGACGGGCGATTACAGATCGCTCCTACGGTGTAAGCGCTTCCTTAGGCTCCTTAGGCAAAGGAGCTGGCGGCGGAGCCGTCTGAGGATTGTCCCCTCGTGCCTCGTCACGCCGATATACGATGATAACCAAGCACCGCGTAGGGGCGATCTGCGATCGCCAGTCGGAAACGGGACTGACGGGCGAACGCAGTTCGCCCCTACGGCATAAGCGCTTAATTCGGGCAATATAAAAGCAATTACAGCGTCACCCCGTTTTTCCAGATAGCCAGCTCACTGAACTGATTGATTTCATTGCAGGCTTGCTTACCGTTTGCGATATCCAGAATAAGCGCGGTTAAATCTGCAACCAGCGCGTCCATTTCATAGTTATTGACCAGTGCGCCCGCGTCGAAGTCAATCCAGCCCGGTTTGGCTTTGGCCAGCGCGGTGTTTGTCGAAATTTTGATCGTCGGCACCACGGTGCCGAATGGCGTGCCTCTCCCCGTGCTGAAAAGAATCAGCTGGCAGCCCGCTGCGGCTAAAGCCGTTGACGAAACGAGGTCATTGCCTGGGGCGCAAAGCAGGTTCAGGCCTTTTGTGCTCAGGGTGTCCCCGTAATCCAGCACGTCCGTCACGGCGGCGTGCCCCGCCTTCTGGGTGCAGCCCAGCGCCTTTTCCTCCAGGGTGGTAATACCGCCTTTTTTGTTGCCCGGCGAGGGATTTTCATAGACCGGCTGACCGCTTTTCGTAAAATATGCTTTGAAATCATTGATCAGGGCGGCTGTTTTGTCAAAGACCGTCCGGCTTTCTGCCCGCTCCATTAAGAGCGTCTCTGCTCCGAACATTTCTGGCACCTCGGTGAGTACCGCGGTACCGCCGCAGGCTGTTATATAGTCCGTGAACCGGCCGATAAGCGGGTTGGCCGTAATGCCTGAAAAGCCGTCCGAGCCGCCGCACTTCAAGCCCACGCGCAGCTCGGAAATCGGCACATCCTCGCGCACGTCCGCTTTCAGGTTTTCGTTCAGCGCCATCAGGAGCCTCGCGCCCTCCTCAACCTCGTCAGAAACGTCCTGTGCCGTTAAAAAGCGGACCCGCGCGGTGTCATAATCGGGCAGCCCGTTCTTAAACTCTTCCGGCGTGTTGTTTTCACAGCCAAGGCCCAAAACCAGCGCGCCTCCGCAATTCGGATGAACAACGAGATCCTGCAGCAGCTTTCTTGTGCTGTTTAAGTCGTCTCCCAGCTGCGAGCAGCCGTATTCATGCCGGAGCACATGGACGGCGTCCGCGCGGATGGTCTCGGCCTTCTGCCGGAAGCGGTTAATAATCTGTTCGCCCACACCGTTGACGCAGCCGACCAGCGGAATAATCCATAACTCGTTGCGGATGCCGACGCTTCCGTCCAACCTTCGGTATCCCTTAAATAAGGGTATATCCTCCGGCGGCAATACGGGTTCAAGCTTTTGCGAAAACTCATATTGTCCGGGGTCGCCGCTTAAATCTGTATGCATATTATGCGTATGGACAAGCTGCCCGGAGAGGATATTGCGCTCCGCGTGACCGATAGGAAAGCCGTATTTAATAACATTCTCGCCCTTTCCAATCCGATTCAGGGCAATTTTATGCCCCTTCGGAATCACATCGCGCGCCAGCAGCTCCGCACCGACCAGCTCAATGATGTCGCCCGGCAACAGCGGCACCAGCGCGACCGCGACATTGTCCTTGGTATCAATTCTGAGCACGCTCGTCATATCAGCACCTGCCGAACCGCTTCCGTCATGCCCTGCCTTTCAATGGCGGTGAGGCAGTGCGTCACCGCGTCCGTCAAGCCCGCTGTCTCGCCCAGCTTCATATCCCAAAGCATTTCCATACCGAGCGTCCCCGTGACGATGTCCCGGAGCGCCGCGTCAGAGCCGTCATAACGCCCCCAGGCTCCCTCAAAATAGTGCAGGATATCGCTTTCATCCTGCAAGGGAATGGTTTCATCCCCGCGCTGGCCTTTATAAAACGCGATGAGCGCCGCGAGCGAGAAGACCAGCCGCTTCGGCAGCCTGCCCTCCCGTTTGAGATATTCCAAAACGGACGGTAAAACCCGCGTCTTATATTTTGAAAACGAATTCAGGGCAATGCTCATCAGGTAATGGCTGACGAACGGGTTTTGGAACCGTTCCAGTACCGACTGGGCAAAGTCCTCCAGCGCCTCCCGCGGCAGCTCCAGCGTGGGGATAATTTCCTCGTAGATTGCTTCCCTTAAAAACCGGCCCGCGAGCGCGTGATCGACCGACTCTCCCACGGTATTGAGCCCCAGCAGGTACGCAACCGGCACCAGTGCCGTATGCGCGCCGTTTAAAATCCGCACCTTCCGCGTCCGGTAGGGTGTCAAATCATCGGTGAATATAACATTCAATCCCGCTTGCAGCACAGGGAGTTCTTTTTCTATCCAGCCCGGCCCTTCAATGACCCACAGGTGAAACTGCTCGCCGACATCCACAAGGCAGTCCTCATACCCCAGCTCACGCGAAATAGCGTCGATGGAAGCCCTCGGATACCCTGAAACAATCCGATCCACCAGGCTGCAGCAGAAGGTATTCGCCGTATTGAGCCATTGCGCAAAGCCTGCCCCCAGCGCCCACAGATGGCTGTATTGCAGTACAATCTCCTTGAGCTTCTCGCCGTTTCTGTCGATGAGCTCACAGGGGATGATAATGCAGCCCTTTCTGGTGTCTCCATTAAAATATTGGAATCTGTGATATAAAAAAGCGGTCAGCTTTCCCGGAAAGCTTGACGGCGGCCTGTCCAAAGCCTTATCTTCCGCCTGAAAAGCAATCCCAGCCTCCGTCGTATTTGAAATGATGAACCGGAGCGTCTCGCTTTCAGCCAGCTTTTGATACCTATCGAAATCCGTATACGGATTGACGGCAAAATTAATGCAGTTGATAACACTGCGTTCCTTCACCGCTTTTCCGTCCTTAATCCCCTGCAGGTACAGCGTATAAAGTCCGTCCTGTTCGTTGAGCGTATCCGCCAGACCCTGCGCAATCGGCTGGACAACGGCAACCCCGCCGCCAAAGCCGGTTTTTTTATTCAGCGTATCGATCTGCCAGTCTACAAACGCCCGTAAAAAATTGCCTTCCCCGAATTGGAGCACCTTAACGGGATATTCTTTATACTGCGCGTATATTTTTTTGCTTAGTCTTTCCATGATAGTTATTGCCTTTCATAAAGATGATATTTTATGCAACATGAAGGCTCCTTTTGCAAGGAGCTGTCACCGAAGGTGACTGAATTGCCCCCGTGCCGCGTAACGCCCACAAGTCGGGCGAACGCAGTTCGCCCCTACGCGAGCAATAACGCCTCAGCAGCCTTTGCCAGACCCGGCGAGGTCAAAGTATTCAACCGCGTTGTTGTAGCAGATATTCTGCACCATCTGGCCCAGCAGGTTTAAATCGCGGGGGATTTCGCCGTTTTCCGCCCACTTGCCGAGGAGATTGCAGAGCACGCGCCTGAAATATTCGTGCCGTGTGTAGGATAAAAAGCTTCTGGAGTCTGTCGTCATGCCGATAAACCGCCCGAGCAGAGAGAGATTCGCGCACGCCGTCAGCTGCTTTTCGATGCCCGGCTTCTGGTCGTTGAACCACCACGCCGAGCCCAGCTGGATTTTACCTGGAATATCCCCGCCAAAGCTGCCGCCCACGGTCGAGAGCACCTCGTAATCGTTGGGATTCAGGCTGTACAGAATTGTTTTCGGCAGCTGACCCGTGCTGTCCAGGCTGTCCAGCAGCTTTCCCAGTGCCGGAGCGCAGGGATAATCGCCCGCCGCGTCAAACCCCGTATCGCTGCCGATTTGGCGGCGCATTTTCTCATTGACGTTTCGTACGGCGCCCATATGGTATTGCATTGCCCACCCTTTTTGGGCGTAAGCTCTGCCAAGAAACAGCAGCAGCCAGGTTTTATATTTATGAATCTCTTTTTCGTTGAGGCAGCCCGCGTTTAAAGCCTTTGCAAATATCCCCGCCGCTTCTTCCTCGCCGCACGCTTCATATGTAACAGGGTCCAGCGCGTGGTCGGAAAGGCGGCACCCCGCCTCATGGAAAAATGCGATGCGCTGCGCCAGCGCGCGCTGTAAATCCTCCAGTGTCTGAACGGGCATCCGGCTTGACGCGGCAAGCTTTTTAATCCAATCGGCGAAGTCCGGTTTGTCGATATTCAAAAATGTATCCGGCCGGAACGCGGGCAGTACCGTGACCTTAAAAGCGGCGTCGTTCCGGAGCGCCTTGTGCGATTCGAGTGTATCCACGGGATTATCCGTGGTGCACAGCGCCGTGACGCCGGACTGCTCAATGATTTTCCGCACGCTGAACGCGCCGCCGTTTATAATCCGGCTGCATTTGTCCCAGATAATTTCCGCCGTTGCCGGGCTGAGCAGCTCGTCCACGCCGAAATAGCGCTTGAGCTCCAGCTGGCTCCAGAGATAAAGCGGGTTCCCGATGCAGTAGGGCATCGTTTCCGCCCATTTCTGAAACTTGCTCCAATCCGGTGCGTCCCCGGTGATGTACTGCTCGTCGATGCCGCACGCGCGCATGGCCCGCCATTTATAATGATCTCCGTACAGCCACAGCTGCGTTATGTTCTCATACCTTTTATCTTCTGCGATATCCTGGGGGTTAATATGGCAGTGATAGTCAAAAATGGGCATCGCCTTGGCATACTGATGATAAAGCGACACCGCCGTTTCATTCTCCAGAAAAAAATTATCGCTTAAAAAGCCGTTCATGTTTACAGCACCTTTCCGAGCAAGCCTCTGTCTGTTTGGGAAAATCATAGTACAATATTCAAATGTTTTCAACCCGTTTCTTGCTAAAACAATGATTTCGTTGCTTAACTACTTTCAATGTCATACCTGATATGTTATATTTTTCATGAACCCTCTGCAGCGGCATATCCGAAAGGGGCTGAGCCTTTGAAGCTGACGTATGACGGTCTTAAAAATGAAAATGAATGGACAGAAGCGGGTATTGCGCTTCCGCGTTTTGATATAAGCAAAATGTGCGGCAAGACATTTCTTAACCCCCGCTGGGTACATTTCGGAGCCGGGAACATATTTCGCGGCTATATTGCCATGCTGCAGCAGCTGCTGCTCGAAGCGGGCAAAGCAGAAACCGGTATTATTGCCGTCGCGCCCTATGATGATGAAATTATCAACCGGGTGTACAAGCCGTACGATAACCTGGCGCTGCAGGTCCTTATGAATGCCGATGGATCGTTCGAAAAAAATGTCGCGGCAGCCGTCAGCGAAGGGCTTGCCTCCGGCTCCGTCTTTGACTGGACGCGGCTGAATCAAATCTTCAGAAACCCCGGTCTGCAGATGGTCAGCTTCACGATTACGGAAAAGGGCTATAACCTTTATAACACAGACGGGACTTATCGTCCTGATGTTCAGGAGGATATTACCGCCTATCAGCTGCATCCGCAGCATGTCATGTCGCAGGCGGCGGCGCTGCTTTACACCCGCTTTAAAAGCGGGAAATTTCCTCTGTCGCTCGTCAGCATGGATAACTGCGCGCACAACGGCGATAAGCTCCGGGACACGATTCTGACAATTGCCCGCGAGTGGGTAGAACGCAAACTGGTCGAAGAGAAATTTTTAGCGTATCTCAGTGATGCGCGCGATATCGCCTTCCCATTGAGCATGATTGACAAAATCACGCCGCGTCCGTCCAAGCGCGTGCAGGAGGCGCTGATCAAAATAGGCTTTGAGGCGAACGAAATTATGGAGACGGCGAAGCACACCTTTATCGCCCCCTTTGTCAACGCGGAAAGGCCGCAGTATCTCGTCATCGAGGACCGCTTCCCGAACGGCCGCCCGCCGCTTGAGGCCGCGGGGGTCTATTTTACCGACAGGGAAACGGTGGTAAAGGCTGAGCGCATGAAGGTGACCACCTGCCTCAATCCGCTGCATACAGCCCTCGCCGTGTTCGGCTGCCTGCTTGGCTATACGCTGATTGCCGACGAGATGAAGGACCCGTACCTCGGCAGGCTCGTGCGTCAAATCGGCTATGACGAGGGCATGCCGGTTGTCACAGACCCCGGCATTTTAAAGCCGGAAGCGTTTATTGCCGAGGTCATCGGCCAAAGGCTGCCCAACCCGAATATACCCGATACGCCCCAGCGCATCGCCACCGACACGTCTCAAAAGGTCGGCGTCCGTTTCGGCGAAACGATCAAAGCCTATATCCGGCAAAACCGGGACATCAATCAGCTCAAATTCATCCCGCTTGTTATCGCCGCCTGGTGCCGTTATCTCCTGGGCATCGACGACAACGGCGACCCCATGCCCCTGAGCCCGGACCCGCTCCTCGAGCACCTCACCGCCCAAGTCGCCGGTATCACGCTCGGTGCCCCCCAGCCGGAAAAGCTCCGCCCCATCCTCTCAGACACATCCATATTCGGTATCAGCCTCTATGATGCCGGTCTTGGTACCCGCATCGAAAACTATTTCTCCGAACTCACCGCCTGCGAAGGCGCCGTTTACCAAACCCTCCAAAAATATCTGCCGCTTACAGGGGATAATTAACATGAAAATGACATTTCGGTGGTTCGACGCGCATAACGATACCATCACATTAAACCAGATACGGCAGATTCCGGGTGTGACCGGTGTCGTCGGCACGCTTTCGGATATTCCGGCAGGGGAGCTCTGGCCGTATGACGCCATCCGCGCGTATAAAAACAACATTGAGGCGCACGGCCTCGAGCTTGAGGTCATTGAAAGCGTCAATGTCCATGAGGATATCAAGCTCGGCTTGCCCTCGCGCGACCGATACATCGATAATTACATCAAAACCATCGGGAATCTCGGCAAGCAGGGCATCCGCGTCATCTGCTATAACTTTATGCCGGTGTTCGACTGGCTTAGGACGGACCTGGCGCGGGTGAACCCGCAGGACGGTAGCAACAGCCTCTACTATGACGAGAAAGATCTTGCGGGCATGACGCCGCTGGAAATTGTGAAACGTACGGCTGGCGGCAGCAACGGGTTTACCATCCCGGGTTGGGAACCCGCACGCCTGGCTGAGCTGGAAACGACGTTAAAGCGTTACGAAGGCGTTACCGCCGATGACCTGCGCGAGAACTACCGTTATTTCCTGGATGGCATCATCCCCGTTTGCGAGGAAACCGGCATAACCATGGCCGTTCATCCTGACGATCCCGCGTGGCCCATTTTCGGCCTGCCGAGAATCGCCCACAGCCAGGCGGATTTCGACCAAATCGTTCATCTGCGCAATTCCCCCTGCAACGCCGTGTGCCTGTGCACCGGTTCGCTGGGCAGCAACCCGGACAACGATGTGCCAGCGATTCTGAGGCATTTCGGGGAAATGGGACGCATCGGCTGTGTGCACGCGCGTAACATAAAGCGCCTTGGCGTCCGCCACTTCCGCGAGGCCAGCCACCTTTCTTCCGACGGCGACCTGGATATGTACGCGGTTATGAAAGCGATCCACGATACCTGCCCCGATACCTATGTGCGCCCCGACCACGGGCGTATGATCTGGGGGGAAAAGGGTCGCCCGGGTTATGGGTTGTACGACCGGGCATTGGGCATCGCGTACCTCAACGGCCTTTGGGAAGCGATTGAGAAATCAGGCAAGTAACGTTGCCTATTGGGTATAAGCATGCCCCGCCGGTATTCGGCGGGGCATGCTTATGCTTTAAACAATTTCACAGGAAGCGTTGGCCCTCTGGCTGTATCCGCATCTCACGGCTGCGCCGCAAGCAGCACCCGAGACTCAAAATAGTGTGTCGCCACTTTTTTGACACGCGCAGAACCGGCGTGAAAAATCCCCGTAAATTTACCGAGCGGAGGTAAAAAAACCGCCTGTGTATCTTGACGAACGCAGGCCTTTGCGGCTACAATAGAAACAGAAGAAAGTTCTAGTGTATCGGAAGAAATAAATCGTTCATGTCCGCACGGCTGCGGCGGGCCGGCATGGACGTATCCAAACGGTTTTCCGAAGAACGCAGACGGCCGTCCGGTTGTGCAACCGGACGCCCGAGCGCGTAAGCTACGATATTCCACCGTTTGCGTTAGGAGGTCGCCCGATGAAGTACCACCCGCCTACGGCAGAGGATCGCGCGTCGTTCCATCAAGGCGCAAACCGCCATGCTTACGAAATGCTGGGCGCGCATCCGTGCCTGGAAAACGATACAAAAAAGTGGCATTTCTGCCTTTGGGCGCCCAATGCCAAGCAAGTGGCGCTGGTTGGTGGCTTTAACGGTTGGGAGCGCAGCCGCAACCCTATGCAAAAGCAGTACGATGGCACCTGGGAACTGCGGCTGACTGAGGATGAACTGTGGAAGGATGCGCCTGCGGACGGCGCGCCTGTTTATAAATACGCTGTCTTAGGGCAGGACGATCTTTGGCGTATGAAGGCCGACCCGTTTGGCTTTGCAAGCGAACTGAGACCCGATACCGCCAGCCGCCTTTGCGACCTGGATGGCTACGCCTGGGGCGATGGGGCATGGATGGCCGGACGCGCGGCGTATAACCCCTATGTTAGCGCCGTGAATATCTATGAAGTTCATCTGGGCTCCTGGCGCCATAAAGTCCACGGGCAGTCGCTGACCTACCGGGAATTGGCGGACGAACTGGTAGACTACGTGGTCGATATGGGCTACAGCCATATTGAATTGATGCCGGTGGTGGAGCATCCCTTTGGCGGCTCGTGGGGTTATCAGGCTACCGGCTATTTTGCCGCCACCAGCCGCTATGGAACTCCGCGCGACTTCATGTATTTTGTCGATAAGTGCCATCAAAAAGGAATCGGCGTCATCTTGGACTGGGTTCCCGGCCATTTTTGCAAAGACAGCCACGGTCTGTACCGGTTTAATGGCGAGCCCCTGTTTGAGAGCGGCTGGCCGGAGCGGGGCGAGAACTGGCAATGGGGCACCGCCAACTTTGATTTCGGCCGTTCGGAGATCCACAGTTTTCTTATTTCCAACGCCATGTTCTGGCTGGATATGTACCATATCGACGGTCTTAGGGTCGACGCTGTGGCCAATATCCTCTATTTGAACTACGCTAAGGAGGATGGCCAATGGATCCCCAACCGCTACGGCGGCAACGGCAATATTGAAGCCATCGAATTTATCAAAAAACTTAACTACACCGTTTTTCGTTACCATCCGGCGACAATGATGATCGCCGAGGAATCCACAGAGTGGCCGATGGTCACCTGGCCGACCAATGTCGGCGGTCTGGGATTCAACTTCAAGTGGAATATGGGCTGGATGAACGATATGCTGCGCTATATGAGCCTGGACTCGATCCACCGCAAATGGTGGCACAATCTGATCACTTTTTCCTTCATGTATGCTTTTTCCGAGAACTTCATCCTGCCGTTATCACATGATGAAGTGGTTCACGGGAAACGGTCGCTGCTGGATAAAATGCCTGGCGACTACTGGCAGAAGTTCGCCAATCTTCGGGCCCTGTTCGGCTACATGATGGCCCATCCCGGCAAAAAGACCCTGTTTATGGGCGGGGAGTTCGGCCATTTCATTGAATGGAACTACGAAGAGAGTCTGGACTGGCATCTGCTGGAATACGAGATGCACGACAAACTCCACCGCTATGTCCGTGAACTCAACCAGCTGTATCGCAGCCAGACAAGCCTGTGGCAGATCGACTACGACTGGCGCGGTTTTGAATGGATAGACCCGCACGACTACAGCCAGAGTGTGATTTCCTTCATCCGCAAGGCTGACAATACCGAAGACTTCGTTGTGGTTGTCTGCAATTTTACCCCGGAAGTGCGTTATGACTACAAGATCGGTGTACCCCGGGCCGGAGTGTATCAGGAAATCTTCAACAGTGACCAGGAAAGTTACGGGGGATCAGGCCAGACAAACGCCGGAAAGCTGCAAGCCGGGTCACCGGGCTGGCACAATCAGCCGTACACCCTCAGCCTGAAACTTCCGCCATTGGCTGTGATTTATCTGAAATGGCAGTATCCGCAAAAAGATGCAGCAAAGTATGAAGCCTAGGTGAGGTATCAACAGTATGCCAAAAAAAGAGAGTATTGCCATGATTCTGGCAGGTGGGCAGGGCAGCAGGCTAAGTATCCTTACCAAGAATCTGGCTAAACCGGCTGTGCCCTTCGGCGGCAGATACAGGCTTATTGATTTTACACTGAGTAATTGCTGCAATTCCAGGCTTGATACAGTAGGGGTCCTCACCCAGTACGAGCCTTTTGTCCTTAACAGCCATATCAGCGGCAACAGGCTGTGGGGCGTAGGAAGCCAGGGCGGCGGGGTTTTTGTTTTGCCGCCGTTTATGAAACAGGATGGCGGCGAATGGTACAAAGGGACCGCCAACGCCGTATTCCAGAACATCGACTTTATTGATCAGTATCGACCCAAGTATGTGGTTGTACTGTCCGGCGACCATGTCTATAAAATGGACTATTCAGCGCTGCTGTCTTTTCACAAAGAACAAAAGGCAGATATTACTATCGCCGTAACCCCGGTTTCCTGGGAAGAAGCCAGCCGCTTCGGCATCATGAATACCGACGCCGTCGGACGGATAACCGAGTTTGAGGAAAAACCGCGCCAGCCGAAAAATAACCTGGCGTCAATGGGAATCTATGTATTTACCTGGCCGATCCTCAGGCAGCAGCTGCTGGCCGACGATCAGGACACCACCTCAAACCATGACTTTGGCCGGGACATCATACCCCGGATGCTGAAGGAGCGGCGAAAACTTTACGCCTATCCTTTTCAGGGTTATTGGCGGGATGTTGGGACGTTGGAAAGCCTCTGGCTGGCAAATATGGATCTCTTAGACGATGATCCCCCACTGGACCTCAATGACCCCTGCTGGCCGATCTATTCGCTTGATCCGGTTCAACCGCCGCATTATGTGACCGCGATCTCCCGGCCCAGCCGGGCGCTGGTTGGTGAAGGCTGTCTGGTAAACGGCGCGGTAGACCATTCGGTGCTTTTTCCGGGGGTTCAGGTTGCCGAAGGTGCAGTTATCGCTGATTCGGTGATCATGCCTGGTGCCGTGATAGGGGCCAACTGCAGGATCTATTCGGCCATTATCGGGGCTGAAGCCAACATCGGCGAAGACTGCGAAATCGGGTACGATGATTCCGAAAGAATTACCGTGGTCGGCTCGGGGATATCCCTCCCGCGCCGTACAATCTACACCGGCTGCGGCGATGATGCAGGCGGCATCGACGTCACCGACGCCAACGGCTGGAGGGATCTGCGATTAATAATGTAATGGGGATTATCAATCTTGCCGGCGACAGCCACGAACTGAACGAAATTACCCAGCACCGGCCGCTCGCGGCCGTGCCTTTCGGCGGCAGGTACCGGCTTATCGATTTTGTTCTTTCCGGCATGGTGAATTCCGGTATTGAGAATGTGGGGATTCTGACGGCGCACCAGCACCGTTCGCTGGTGGATCATCTTCGTTCCGGCGCGGACTGGCAGTTCGCCCAGAAAAAGGACGGACTTGTCCTGCTGCCGCCGTCCTTTCCCGACAGTGGCAGGGCGGTCAAGGGCGATATCCAGAATTTTTACGGCAATCTGGAATTTCTCCAGCGAAGTACTCAGGAGTATGCGCTTGTTGCCGGCGCCAACATTGTCGGCAGTATGGATT
>DBTM01000038.1 GCA_002307055.1 Clostridiales bacterium UBA1316 | reverse complement strand
ATGCGCCCTGTTATTTGACGCTTACCAAAAATTACCGAGAAAATTTGTACAATTAGCGGGGCTACTTTTGACCTAAAAATGTCATGGATTATGAGGGACATTTTTCTTCCGGCTAGGTGATTATAGCTAGAGGTGGGACCTACAATCGAAAAAACAGACTATTAATTGTCCGTAATGAAGATACTTAGCGTTTTAGTACAACATTCTGTTTTGCATTTGCAAGCATGACATTTTGCCGTCATCGTGACGGCAAAATACACTTGTCAGGTGCTTGCGCCCCTGAAACCCCATGTAAAGATTACCGTGCCGGAAAAAGAATCTATTCGGAAAGGAAGACAAAATGAGAAGAAAAATCAGCAACTATTTGCAAGAATTATGGAACTGGATACGGATAAAACTGAATGATAGATGCGGTGAACTAAAACTTGGAGAGGGCAAATCGAGAAACAAGCGCAGGGATATAGAACCTGATGGAAAGCATAAAACAGCGAAGATCATTGAACGTGAGATCATCATTGATAACATGAAAATACATATCAAGAGTGTTTTCACAGAACAGACACAGCTTGAAGAAGCTATGAAAAGCATTATAATCCGCAAACTGGTGGAAACAAATAAACCAACTTAGGGAAAAACAGCATAACCGTTCTTGTGAGAAATAGAAAATTGAGGTAAAATATGTATAATTCATCAAGAACGGCTTGTTGTTTCTTCTTAAGGAGGTAAGTATGAAGAAACACGAGCAATACAACGTCGGAATCTATTGCAGGTTGTCTAAAGACGATATCGGCAGCGGTGATAGCTCCAGTATTACATCTCAGAAAACAATGCGTGAAAAGCATGTGCGTGATAACGGGTGGACGGTTTTCGACTTCTATGTTGACGATGGCTATACAGGGACAAACTTTAACAGGCCGGACTTTCAACGGATGATTGACGATGTTGAAGCAGGTAAAATCAATATGGTGGTCGTCAAAGACCTATCAAGGCTGGGCAGAAACTACATCATGACGGGGCAGTATACCGAAATTTACTTTCCTGACCGTGGCGTGCGGTTTGTCGCTCTGAACGATGGTATTGACACCAAGAACTCAGATAACGACATAGCGCCGTTCAAGAATATCCTCAATGAAATGTACTCAAAGGATATATCCAAGAAGGTGCGGTCGGCGGTTCGGGCAAAGAAGCAGAATGGCGAATTCCTCAGTAACCGAGCGCCTTATGGTTACATGAAAGACCCGTCGAATAAGAACCGGCTTGTCATTGAAGAAAGCGGTGCGGCGGTGGTCATGCGTATTTTTGAAATGTGCGCTTCCGGTCATGGTACGCCGTATATTGCCAAAGTCTTAAACAAAGAAGGTTTGCTCAGCCCCCGAAATCATCATGAAAAGTTATGCCCCGCCTATTACAAAACGCCTCAGCTTCAATACGCTTGGACACCGGAAACCATCCATCAAATGCTCCGAAGCCGTATTTACAAAGGCGATATGGTGCAAGGCATCTATGAATGCGCACGGTTTAAACGCACACCGAGTAAGCGTAAACCAAGCGAGGAATGGATTATCACGCCAAGTACGCACGAGCCTATTATCAGTGAAGACCTCTGGAACTATGTTCAAAAGTGCCTTGATTCGAGAAAAAGAGTGCTGCGCAGCAATGAGATGCAGCTTTTCGCAGGCTTCATTAAGTGTGCCGATTGCGGTTATGCGTTAGCGTATGCCAGACGGTATGGAACAGAGTATTACTCCTGCGGACTATACCGGCGAAAAGGCTTAGATCACTGCACGCAGCACTATATGAACAAACAGGTCTTGGCAAAGGTGGTTTTGGATGATATTCGCAGATATGCGAGAATGGCGCAGGAGGATACGGACGGCCTTGTGTCAAAGCTAGCAGCTCTAAACGGCAACAAGGAAGAAAAGCAAATTTATGCTTATACTGAGGAGCTGAAAGCCGCTGAAACGCGCTTCTCGGAGCTTGACCGAATTATGGAGCAGCTTTATGAGGATAAGGTTGTCGGCGAACTAAGCGATAACCGTTATCGCAAGCTTTCTGAAAAGTATGAGGCCGAACAAACTGCCTTGGAAAAGAGGCGTGAGGTTCTCAGGGTGGAAATCGAGCTTTTAAACATGAGTAAACGAGATACTTCAGAGTGGCTCGAGCTTATCAGGAATTACGCCGATCTTCAGGAACTGGACAGAATCGTTTTAGGCGAGCTTGTAGAAAAGATAACCATTGGCGAGGCACAGATCATAGATGGCGTGAAAAACATAGAAATAACTATTTATTACCGTTTTGTTGGGGTAGTTCGTCTCTAAGTATGGATATTGCGGCGAGTATCTAGATTTAGAGACGAATACCTACTACCTGCGGGCAAGAAATTATGATCCAACAACAGGCTGCTTCTTGAGTGAAGACCCAGCAATGTCTGGACTTAACTGGTATACATATTGCTATAATAACCCAATTTACTTCTTCGATCCGACCGGTCTTGAACAAATTGTTGTGTCGGGTGGAGCTTACCATCCGGGCGATGGTAAGCCTTATCAATATGAATTCGTCGACAGCGCCTTACTTCAAATATCTCAGTTAGATGGCGGTGCAACTCTTCTCGTCGCTGATACAGGTTGGACGCCAGGTCAGCGCGACGCAATTGTACAAGCTGCTGAAGACCGGGGCATTAAGCTGGTATTATTTAGCAGCACAGAGCAACTAACAAGCTACATCAATACTGGCAGGATAGACGGTAGCGGAAACAGAGCAAACGATCCCATTACCGGCTTCTATGTTTTTGCTCATGCTTACGATGTTACTGCTGGGCACTATGCTATTACCTTTGGACTTGATATGCATGGCAATGCAATTCAGAATCTTAGCTGGTATACTGAGGACATGACAACGAATATCAGCAGTTCTGCATTTGCAAGTGGTTGTGTATCTTATTTCTATTCGTGTCGTACTGGAAACACTTTTGGCAATGGCAATTTTGCTCAGAAGTAGGCTGATAAAACGGGTGGGAAGACTGTTGCATTTGCCGGAGGATTCGGTTTAAATGGTTACGGCAAATCAGATTATCAGGATGTTTGTGGGACATGGGCAGAAAGACATGGATTAGGTGACCCTCAATATGGTGATTGGAGAAGTTTACGTGGCCCTTGGGCTGCAGGACCCGGCGAAGCATGGAGGTTACCGCAACCTAGCACTTTAACGAGTACGAACATTTACTATCCGCATGGATAATCCAAAACATGTTATTGTCCTTAACCATACTAAAGAAGGATATTTATTAAAATGAAAAAACGTATTTTGATTATTGTCGGCGCGTGCTGTATTATAAGTGCTTTTATAGCCATTAAGTTCGACCTAATTCCCTATGCAGTCTATCCGACGAAAAGCGCGCCGCATAAGTTATCCCTTGTGCTGTATTCAGGATTTTATCCTCCGAATAAACCGGTGATTACAATAAAGCACTATAAAAATGGTGAACACTTTGGTGATGACATTCTGGAAATAAAAAAAGGTGTTTTCGAGTTAGAGCCACAGTCATATGATCTGCCTGAATTAGGTGACGGATCAGTTGTGGTTAACTTCAAATTGGGGGATAAGAAGAACAACGGTTTTACGCTGACATATGACAATGCTGAGGATTTCTACAAAAGAGGACTGCTCATTTATTTAGCAACTTATGACGATTCATATGTGTATTTTGTGTCGGGAAAAGAAACGTTGTGTTACATCAAATCAGATGATTCCAGCGAATGGGGCATCATCAAAACAAAGATACCATCACTAAAAGCTATTCTTAAAAAAGAAACCCCTATTCCCCCGCTTGGATACTCTGGATGGAAAGAAAACAAGTGGGTGGTTAATAACTTAGCTGGTTAACCGCTGCGTGATAAAGGAGACGGTTTGAAGTTCGCCCCCGATGGTAGAAAAAATCGGGACGGTTCTGAGCGCAGCGAAGAATCTTTTAATGCCTGTAAATGCAATGTTTTAAAGATCCCTCTCAAGGCGACATTTATGTCGCCTGCTCGGGATGACATTTCGTGGGTTTATCAGCAATTTCTAACCGTCCCCTACCTCTTTGCATTCTGGCTTGAGGTTCTCGAATACCGCCTCAAAAACGAGTACAACGTCGAAATCCGCATCAGAACGCTTCCCTTCACCGTTGCCCGTTGGGTAATTTCCGCCGAGAAATTTACCAAGGAAAATATCGGCTACTACGACGCCGTCGTTGTCGAAGACCAATACGAGCGCCCCGTCGTCCTGGCCAACAACCAGTGGACCCTCAATTATATCCTCGACAAAAACAAACTCGTTTCCTTCCTCGACATCGCTCCCCCCGTCGAGGAATAAGGCAAAGGGACGGTAATCTCGAAAAAGCCTTGAAACGAAAAAGCCGCTTTATCGTCCGCATATGCATGACCTTATCCGTAATGAGTGAAAAAACGTTATCCAAACAATCACAGTCGCTCTGCTGCTCCACGGGATGATTGTGGACGGTGAGCCTCCTGATTTTTCTGACACAGAACACGTTACGCTCAACCTCACCATGTTTTCGGATAAACTTCCAAAGTGATAAACGAGACCGAACGCAAAACAGGCTGTCTGTTTTCCGGCAGACAGCCTGTTTTGCGTTTTATGTTATTTGGCGGTGTCTTTCAAGCTCTGTCGTACTTCGCTGAGGTCAAAGCAGGTTTGGACGGTGAAGTAGTTTTTGAGTTCGCCGGTTTGGGCGTCGAGTTCGTTTTTCAGGGTGTTGTCCCGGTCAATGATGAAGAAAATGCGTTGGCAGTCGGTTTGACGGGCCAGAGGGATGAAGGTGTTCAGCAGCCACTGGGTGTCCTCGGGGGCATCTTCAAAGCCGTCGGTTGTATCGGCAACGAAGTCGCAGCCGGGGTGTCCGCTCATGATTTTTATGGCAAAAAGAAGCGGTTTTCTATAATCTTCTCCGGAACAGTACTTTTTCCAGGTGACCAGCACAACGTTTATATCCTCAAGATACTTCACGCTGCAAAATTCGGATTCAAACATTTCACGCACTCCTTTTATCTCTTATTACCAGTTAATGTATCACAATCCGACACTCATGTAAAGCAGCTGCCGCCGAAGAGTAAGCCTATGTAAAACAGCGTTGCCATTGTGGGCAAAAAGGTATATGCTTTTCATATAATCCTTTAAAAGAAGGTGCTGTATGAAAAACATGAAAATTAGAATTACGGCGGACGGTCCTTATATTGTCACCGGCGGTATCCCGCTCTCTGAGAAAATTATCAAATCCGCCGGGAATTGTTATGTGTATGACGACGGCGTGGAGCTGCCGCAGGCGGAAACTTATTCGCTGTGCCGGTGCGGAAAGTCAAAAAATGCGCCGTTTTGCGACGGCTCGCACCGAGCCGCCGGATTTGACGGTGAGGAGACAGCCTCGCCAGCGCTTTATACAGAGCGGGCGGAGCTCATCCGCGGTCAGGCGCTCGATATGCTCGATGACGGACGGTGTGCTTTTGCGCGCTTCTGCCACAGGGACAAGGGCGACGCCTGGGAGCTGATCAAGCACTCGGACATACCGCACAACAGAGAGGAAGCAATTACAGCCGCCAGCGAATGCCCAGCCGGACGACTCACCGCTGTCACAAAAGCAGGTGCGCTGATTGAACCGGCGTATGAACCGGCTATAGAAATACTGCAGGACCCCGAGAGAGGCGCCATCTGCGGCATTTCTGTAAAAGGTAATATTCCGATTGAGTCAGCAGCAGGCGTGTTGTATGAGAAGAGAAACAGAGCTGTGCTCTGCCGCTGCGGAAAGTCTGAGAATAAACCGTTCTGCGACGCGAGCCATATTGATTAACTGGCCGTTTCTCCGGTTTATGCCTTGCGGCGAATTATATGTAAATTGTTCACTAATATTATGAAAATTATCAAAAAGTAATGTACTCCTACTGCTTTTGTTACGATAAATATATTATATCGTCATTTTATTATAGGAGGATGATTTTCATGATTAATCAGGTAAGCGGGCTGTCATCATCTGGTCTGGCATATAAAACCGCGGGCAATAACAATACTGCCTCAAAAACCGAGGAAAAAAAAGCCGGGATGTATGATACAGCTTTTACGGTTGATATCAGCGTCACGGGCAGCACAAAAAGCAGCAGCTCTTCGAGTAAATTGAGTGCGGACGAAATCCAGGCACTTAAGGATCAGGCGGATACATCCGCCGCCGCTTTAAAGGATATGGTCGAAAAGCTGATTACCAATCAACAGAAAAACACCTCCCTGTTTTCGGTCAGCCTTGCGATACTCGGCGTAACCGGAGAGACGCAGACGTCTCAGACGGACGCGGCGGCGGCAATCGGCGTAAACGGTGAGTGGAGCGTTGATGCTGTCAGCGACAGGATTGTCTCATTTGCAAAAGCCATATCGGGCGGCGACGCGAGCAAAATTGAGATGCTGCGTGATGCCATTGACAAAGGCTTTGCCAGCGCTAAGAAAACACTCGGCGGAACTTTGCCGGATATCAGCAGCCAGACATACGACGCCGTGATGTCAAAGCTCGATGACTGGGCCGGTACGGCAGAAGCCGGTACGGCAGAAGCCGGTACGGCAGAAACTGAATAGCAAACTGTCTAACCCGGTTTTATATAAAAGGGCGAAAAAATACCAGGGAATTTCACCCTGGGATCCATCGAGCTATTTATCTGTCGCTTGTGGTATATTCTTCATCCTTGAAGATCATGTCATCAATGTCTTCATGTTCTGTTTTTATCATAGAATACTCCTTTCTTATGTTATGTTCCAATTATACGCTATTATTTCAGGGAAAGCAATACATCTAATGTAAACAAAGTGTTAAATCAAAAATACGAAAAAAGGCTGTGTCAAAAAACACTGACACGGCCTTTTTTATATAAAACTCACTGTCTGTTTAGACTTTATGCCATAAAAATGCTCGACAACAACGGCTGTTCGGTGATAAAATACATTTACCAAAATCGCCGCAGCAACAATTCAGCCTATTGAGTGATAGCCGATGACGATTAAAAATGCCAGCAGCAGCGCGTATGTGGGAACAGTTGTCCCTATTAAGAGCTCTGCCTTGTCGTGCCTCTTCATGCTCAGGCTTGCCCAATAGACGGCGGCCAAAATTAAGATGCCGAAGAGCACCCACGGCCCGAGAAAATAGATGAGCGAGAAAATCGGCCCGGCAACACCACAGGCGTGTCCGCTCGCTTTAACCTTGAAAACCTTATTCAGAAGAACGAGCGAGATACCGGAAAACAAGTAGGTCAGGTAAATGATGAGCAGGTACTTGGAGACCGGCAGAAAAATTGCCGTGGAGAGACCGCAGATGTAACCGAGGCTCGACATCCACATTGCCAAGCTGCGCTGCCCTTCCCTGCCCTTTTTGCGGAAATAGGGAATCAGCGGCTGGATGGGGTACGCCAGGAAGGGTAAAGCGACGAGAAATGCGATTGCGAGGACGAGATTGAGCGTATTGCCGAATACATCCTGCTTTGTGAAATAGAGAACGACTAAGAGCATCAGCGCCATAATCGGCGGCACTGTAATTACTCTGATAAACTTTGCAAGCTGCTGTTTAAACAAATTTAACCTCCATTTTCAGTCGCTGCGTTTGTCCCCCCAGAAAAACAGGGCAACTGTTCCCGGGCCCGTATGGGCGCCGACAACGGTTCCGACATTGTTGATCATAACTTTTCCGTTGAGATGATGAAACTCTGATTCGATAATGTTGGCTACGATCTGCGCATCTTCAAGGCATGCTGAATTCGACATGAAGCATTTCTCTGAATAGGCCAGACCGCCGCTGGCGTGCTCGCGCATCTTTTGAACCATCTCCTGGATGACATGCTTTTTACCTCTGATTTTTTCTCTCGGCATCAGATGCCCCTCATGGTCCATGTTCATCAGCGGGCAGATATTTAAGAGCGTCCCCAGAGCGGCCGACGCGGCTGAGATTCTGCCGCCCCTTTTATAATGTCTCAAATCTGTTGAGAAAAACCAGTGATGCAGATTCAGTTTATTTTGCTCCAGCCAGAGATACGTCTCCTCGATGGTGGAGCCGGTATCGATCATATCACACGCCGTATCAACAAGCAGACCATAACCGGAAGACGCGCCGCGTGAATCAACAAGATAAAACTTGCGCTCGGGATACTTCTGCATCAGTTCCTCTCGGGCAATCTGCGCGGAATTATACGTCCCAGAAATACCGGAAGACATTTCAATATGCAAAACGTCGGTTCCCGACGATAAAATCGGCTCGAAGAACTTTAAAAACTCTTCTACATTCACCTGAGACGTCACAGGCATCGCGCCTGCTTCAATCCTGCTGTAGAACTCTTTAAATGAGATGGTCTGACCGAGGTCATCATTGTATTGCTTGCCCTCCATAACAAAATGGTAGCAGACATACGGAATGCCTTTTTTCTCAAAATAAGAGACAGGTAAATCTGCGGTTGAGCTGCAGGTGAGTTTGTAATCTGACATTTTAGTCCTCCCGCGATGTTTTTAGGTTTCTGTTAACAGACTGATCTAATAAAGGTTATGGGCGTATGTAGACAGTTTTAATGCGGGTCATGAGTCCGCACGCAGTTTAAGCATGTGACGCGTTCACATTTTACGAAATTTATTATAACCATAATGACGCAAAATTCCAACCTACTTTGATATTTTTACACTCTATTGTCTGAATATCCCTTGGTAGAGATAATTGATGGCATTCTACTGCCGGTAGAATGCCACGAGGTGAAGGATGAGTACCGACAATTCAAAAGAAATACTCCTCAGGCAGAGGATCGCCGCCAATATGGCGCATTATCGGAAGCTGAACAATATGACTCAGTCAGAGCTCGCCGAGCACATTTCCTATTCGGATAAATCCATTTCAAAATGGGAACGCGCCGAGGGTGTGCCGGATATCTATGTGCTGACGCTCCTTGCTGAATTATTCAGCGTGTCTGTAAACGACCTGATCAGCGAAAACGCGCCGCTGCCCCTTCCGTCATTGACACACTTGAATAATAACCGCGTGATTGTGCTGCTTTTATCTCTTGTCCTGCCTTGGCTTGCCGCGACGGTGACCTATACGGTGCTCCAGAATTTCGTACCTTCACAGCAGATGGCATGGTACTGTTTTATTCTCGCTATTCCCGTCAGCTGTATCATCGCCGTCGTTTTTACGTCCTTATGGTGGCGCCTTTTATACCGGTTTATATCCGTCAGCGCACTTGTGTGGTCAATCGCCGTCAGCATCTTTGTGATTCTCCCTCTGACAAATATCCGCCTCGTATTTGCCATTGCCGGTGTTATGCAGGTACTTGCCATTCTCTGGTTCATTTTTCAGAAGCAGCTGAGGCTTCGAAAAGGAACAGAGACGCTGTAAGATAAGGCGGCAAAGCGCGGTTGACATTCTTTGAGTTTGGCGATAATATGATTGAAGTAAATAACACAAAAGCAAGGAAGAGAAGAGTACGTAATCAGAGCTTTTACAGAGAGCCCTGCTGCTGAGAACGGGTAAGGACGAAAATTGCGGAAAATGGTCTCGGAGCTTCGCACCGACAACATTGATGTTTAGGCTGCGACGGGTGCACCCGTTATCGTGATATGCTGTCGGCAATTCATTTCTTGCCTGCAGCAGATAAGGTCTGTGTCGTGAGATACGGACGAATTTGGGGTGGTAACACGAAGCTTTGCTCTCGTCCCCGAAAAAGTAATTTTTCGGAGAGGAGGGCATTTTTGCATCATTTTGTAAGCTTCAGCGTTATAATTCCAAAATAGAAATGAGATATAATTATGAAAATATTAATCGGCGGCGCGTGGCCATACGCAAACGGCCTGCACATCGGACACCTCGCGGCACTCCTACCGGGCGACGTCCTCGCCCGCTATCATCGAGCTATCGGCGATGAGGTCTATTATGTTTCGGGCAGTGATTGCCACGGAACACCTGTCGCTATTCTAGCAAAGCAGGAAAACAAAACACCGCAGGAGGTAAGCGACTATTATCATAACGAATTCTGCGCGTGTTTCGAAAAGCTCGGCTTCAGTTATGATCTTTACGGGAAAACATCGTCCGAACAGCACAAAGCATTTGTTACTGAATTTCATCGGAAATTGTATGAAAGCAAGTATATATATGAAAAAACAGCGCCAGAGGCATATTGCAGCAATTGCAAAACCTCGCTGGCAGACCGGTTTGTTACCGGTCTATGTCCATCCTGTGGGGAAGAAGCACGGGGTGACCAATGCGATGTGTGCGGCGGTGTGCTGGAACCGGAAACGCTTATCTCCCCGGCGTGCTCAGTATGCGGAGAACCGGCGGTTTTGGCTCCGGCAAAGCATTTATTTTTAGCAATCGGGCAGCTGGAAGAAGAATTAAAAACGTTTATTAATGCGCATCCGCATTGGCGCAGGAATGCTGTTTCTTTTTCCAACAGATATATCAATGAGGGACTGCGTGACAGAGCCATTACCCGCAGCCTAGACTGGGGTATCGATGTTCCTAAGACTGGCTTTGAGGATGAAAAAATCTATATTTGGGCGGAAAATGTTTTAGGTTATCTTTCTGCAAGCAAGCAGGTCTGTGAAGAACGCGGCACTGACTTCAATGCATTATGGGGCAGCGATTCAAAGCATTATTATGTTCATGGCAAGGACAACATCCCGTTCCACACAATTATAATGCCGTCGCTGCTTCTGGCTCATGGCGACCCTTGGCATCTCCCTGATGAAATCGTTTCAAGCGAACATTTGACTCTTGAAGGCAGAAAAATATCATCGAGCCAGAATTGGGCGATATGGGTAAAAGACATTGTCGACAGGTATAATCCCGATTCGCTACGGTACTTTTTAATTGCTAATGGGCCGGAGAAAAGGGATGCCGACTTCTCATGGCGCGAGTTTGTCAACAGCCATAACGGTGAATTGCTTGGCACTTACGGTAACTTTGTCAACAGGAATCTTGTTTTTATTGATAAGTACTTCGGCAGCGTCATACCCCAAGGAAAATTACGTACAGACATTGAAGCACGCATAAAGCAGCTCTATCCATGTGTGGGAAAAAAAATCGAGCAGTGTCAGTTCAAAGATGCGCTTGACGAAATTTTTAGCTGCATCCGTTTTTCCAATAAGTATTTTGATTCGGAAAAGCCTTGGGAAACACGCAATACTGATATCACCGCATGTAAAGATACGCTTTTTAACTGCATACAGCTCATTGCGAATCTGGCGATATTATTGAGACCGTTTTTGCCGTTCTCATCAACTAAAATTATAAGATGGCTGAGCTTAAAAAGCGATTGGTCACCGCACTATGTTGAAAGCGGCTTCATCATTTCAGAGCATGAGATATTGTTTGAACGCATTGACAAAGACGTTATTATCGAGGAATCCAGAAAATTTATTTAGAAATTACGGAGAAAAATAGTCGGGGGTATAGTTTTAACTATGCCCCCGGCTATGCAATGTGCAGTTATCGCCGATGCTATTCGACCGGGGGCTCCCATTTGGGCTGTTTTTTCTCGATGGGAACGATACCGGACATTTCACCGATCATGTTGATAAGCTGGCTGTCACTGGGTACAACAATTTTGGCGTTGTTTTTGAGAGCTGTTTCGGTTGCCTGCAGCTGGCGAAGGAGCTGCGCGTTGCCGACAAAGTATTGCTCAGCGGCTTCATTGACGAGCTTAATGGCCAGAGCCTCGCCTTCGGCGGCAAGTATTTTAGCCTGCTTAATACCTTCGGCTTTTTTAATTTCGGATCTTTTGACACCGTCTGCCGTTGTTTCAGCTGCCGTGGCAAAATCGATGGCAGCGATTTTTTCATTTTCCGCTTTAACGACCTTGTTCATCGTCTCCTGAACATCCTTCGGCGGGTCAATCTCCTTGAGTTCCGTTCTGGTAATTTCAATGCCCCAGTTTTTCGTCTCGTTTTCAAGCGTGTGGTGCAGGTCGCCGTTGATGATGCCTCTTTCGCTGTTAGCCGAGCGAAGAGACATTGTACCGATTATATTACGGAGCGTCGTCCGCGCGAGGTTGACGATTTGATAGTAGTAGTTATTGGCGTTGTATACAGATGCTTTAACACTCTCTTCATCGAGCTTGACCTTAAAGTAGACCTGAGCGTCAACCGTCGCGTTCAGATTGTCATTTGTGATGATAACCTGAGGATCGGCGTTCACCATCTGCTCGGTTGTGTTAACTAAGTACAGCTTTTGTATGATCGGAATCACCCAATGAAAACCGGGCTGGGCGTAACCGGTATACTTACCGAGGGTTTCAATGAGTCCTCTGTGCGTCGGCCTGACAATACGCACACCGGCAAAAAAGATAACGAGGACAACGACGGCTATGATTAAAATAGGCATGTAATCAACCCCTTCACTCAAGTTTTTAACACTAAATATAGTATATACCTATTTAGCTTAAAGTCAAATAGTGTTTACATTTTTTGTAACCTCTTCTGTCAAAAATAGACCTCCTGCGCAGGCTGAGCCTTAACAGGAGGCAAATCAATAATTATATTAGAGGAGGGTAATCATGTCGATGGGGTAAATCCATGCGATGGGATAAATCCATGCGATGGGGTAATGACTCTAGGATTATTGTATGTGAAAAACGCTATATTTGTGAATCAGATGAATGATTACAGCTAAAAGCGGCAGGTTGTTTCAACAACGCCGCCGCTTTTATAATGACTGATCTTGCGGGCCTTTTCATGCTTATACATCATAAGCCTGACGTGACGCAAGGCGCAGTTCATGTTATTCTATTGGCTGGGGTGAACTGTTATGACAGTATTGATGATGGTATACGGTTACACGATGTTTGTGATATAGATAAAGATGATTGCGTTTGATGTGTTCGTCACGTAGTCAATGGTGAATTTTTTTGCGGCTGTAAGAGCCGCCATTGCACTGACACTTGTGACAGGCGTGCCTGTGCTCGAATCTGTGAAGGTATCAACCACAACGGCACCACCGGCGCTGAGGCCATTGATGTAGCTGCCAAAGACGCCGTTATGGGCCACAGCGGCATTGTAATGGAGGTTTGACGCTGAATTGACACCTGTGAAAGTGTAGATACCGCCGCTGATTGTGAATGCGGCAAAACCGTCATCAAAAGCAGCGACGCTGGCGTTTGTCGCACTGATGGTTGTCTTGACGCCGTCTACATAGACGATATAGATACTGCCGCCCGCATTGACGCCGGTTGGTACAGTCTGGTTCGGTATATAGACAAGGTTCGTGCCTATAACGGAAGGATCGACATACGCTGCGGGGATTATGACGGTGTTCACTGTCTTGTTGGTGTTGGTGGAATTATCAAAGAACAGAACAGCGCCGGCGAGTGTGTTGCCGTTTGCAGCCGCAAGGCCTGTAACCTTCACAACCTTGAGCGCTGTGCCTGAGCCGGTAATGAAGATGAATTTCACATCAGAAGCATAATAATGCTGGGTTCCGTTAATGACGTCGCCAGTCGTAATAACACTGTCAATACTGGGAATGACCAGGTCAGCGGAAGTGTAGGCGGTGAAATTTGCGATACCGGCTGTCACAGTGACTTTATAGAAACCGCTGCCGACAACTGTTGCGTCCGCTGCCGTACCTGTATTGTAGATGACTTCTGTGCCTGTTGAATCAACACATTGATAGTTTTTAGTGACGGCACCATAATCACCTGTCAGATTGTAGGGCGTATGATTAACATAGACAACAGCGCTGCTGGATACGGCATTGAGCAGTGTAAACCCGAAGACATAGCCTGAAGCGTCAAGATACAGTATGTAGGTCTTCGCGTAGTCAGACCCTGACGTGAGAGAAGCAAAGCCAAGTGCCGTTGTGTCAGTTACCGAAGACACTAAGTACTTCGTGCCGTTAAGGACGAAATAGGAATTGGACGCGCCAATTTCGGTTATTAAGCCTTGCACGGAGCCCAACTTCACAACGTTATATATGGAGCCGACTATATTGATTTGGACATAGTCTCCGACGGTAATACCGGCATACGCGTTCACAACATCGGTTGCTGTGTTATTGGCAAGAGCGCCTGTACTTGAAAATGTAATTGTCTCACTGCCTGCAGTATTATTGATAAATGCAACTTTCTGGATAGATGCCTCAGATACCGCTATATAGCTGACAATCTCACCGGCATATAGCTGGTATGTACCGGCTGCGGCTTTCGTCGAACCGTTAAAACCCCCTGCGATAGAAGTATCATTGACTGTTACCGCAGCATAATTGGTTGTGGCATTGACAACTTTTGCGGCAGCATCCACTGTACCGAAAGCGGACTTATAGGCGGCAGCGGTTGTAATTTTTGAGGCAACAGTCACCGTTTTTGACAGGGTTTGGATATAATAAGCCGCACCAGTCAGCGAATTGGAATAAACATTGACGACTTTTCCGATATCAGTCATTGCTGTCGTATAGTTTGAATATGTGGTTTGGGTTTTGTTAAGAGCAGTGATCTTACCGGCTGTCAATGTGGCTTGAGATATTTTCGTCCCAGTTATACCGATTGAAGCGTTAGCGGTAATAACACCGATCGTCGGAGCAGCCATGCTAAATACCGTTTTGGCTATTGTTGTTCCGGTTTTTGTGTAGGCATCGCTTGTCTTTGAGTAGGAAACCAGATCAATATTCATAAGGGCGTTAAACACGTAAAGAGTTGCTTCCTCACGGGTTGCGGCTTTGGTGAAATCTGTTACAGTGCTGTTTGTGAATATATTGTAGGTATAAGCATCGCCGTAAGCAATGAATTCCCAGGCTGTGCCGGTGTACTCGCCCTTTTTGCCGTAACCGGCAGCGCAAAGGAGCATCTTAGCCATTTGATTGGCTGTGACATTGCCATCGGGATTAAACGTTCCGTCTCCGCAGCCGCCGATAATACCCTTAGACGTAAGGTATCCTATATATGGTACTGCCCAGTAGCTTGTGGGAACATCACTGAAATTTGATGCTATTGTCGGTAATGACTTTATGACTGTGGGTCCGAGAAGCGCGACGGCGATTATTTTAGCCGCTTCTGCCCGGGTGATGATGCCTGCGGGATCAAAACTGCCGCCCGGTTTCCCGTCAACCACACCGATTCCGGTCATGGTGCCTACCGCTGTGACATATTTAATGCTGGAATCGTCGGTATACACGGCACTTGCGGTTGCCATGAGGCTGATCGACATACAGACAGCAAGAACCACTGCGAGTAATTTTTTGAGCTTTTTCATGATCTTTCCTCCTATTTAATGTTTATATAATGCTTCGTACTGCCGTCTCCAATTGTTTTATTTGGATGCTCTACCTCCAAATTCTATCTGTGCATATTTAAACAATACAATGTTTGCAATAATTTGTAAACTAATATTATATAATATTTTTAATATAATTATTAAATTAATCATTGTTGTTATTTATAGTATTATGTTTGTAATTATATTGTGATATATGAGCTGTCCCCATTTTTTTAAATACCAGCAAAAAATGCGAAATCTCCCGCACCGGCAGTCAGGAGGGTGATCGCGCGAGTTCGCCTGTTATAATCAGCAAAAATCCTGTAATCGTAATGATTACAGGATTTTTGCTTTACAATTATATATTGAATTATTATTCAATATATAAGACACAGAACCGTCCCCTGTCTTAGCGTGAGCCGTGACCTTGACCGCTGGGACCGCCTACGCGACCGCCCGAGCCGCCGCCGGGACGGCTGCCGGGTCTGCCGTGATCATCGCGGTCACGCGGAGGAGTGCGGGAGATGAAGGGTGGTCTGATGACGATGGGGTAGACCGGACGGGTCTGATAGCCCGGATAGGGGCGGTAACCCGGTATCGGAATCAGTAATTCCTGACCGGCGTATAGGTAATATGGATTTATTCCGGGGTTAACTGCCAATATCTCCGACACCTGTACACCGAAATACGAAGCGATATCGTAAAGAGTATCTCCCGGCTGAACAGTGTAATAATACATAGAAAAACCCAATCCGCCGCTGCGCGCCCGGCTTAAATCATATAATGCGTGCCCTGTCACGCGCAGGTACAGTTACGACAGGACGTTAAGAGCGCCTATAGCTACAGGATATTATATGAAAGCATACGGGCTGCGTGTGCTGCCGCTGATTTTTGAGCTTTTGAAAGAAACGGGGGGGAGCAGCGCCCTTGCCTTACATATTAAAATGCTATTTGGGTAAACTGCTTATGAATCAATCAACAAAACATACGGAGGGTCCATGAAAATACTGCTTGTTTATCCGAATACACCTGTCACATACTGGGGGTTTCAGTACGCGCTTGAATTTATATCGAAAAAGGCGTCATTTCCGCCGCTTGGGCTGCTGACAATCGCTTCAATGCTGCCGGGGGATTTTGAAAAAAGACTCGTTGATATGAATGTGGACAAGCTGCGCGAGGACGACCTTGTATGGGCGGATTATGTGTTTATAAGCGCGATGGCGATTCAGAAAGCGTCCGTCAGGGAGGTTGTTGACCGCTGCAGGGCTTTGGGGGTAAGGACAGCCGCGGGAGGGCCGCTTTTTATATCGGAGCCTGAGCAGTTTGACGATATCGATCATCTGATACTGGGCGAGGGCGAGCTGACGCTGCCGCCCTTTCTCAGCGACCTCGAACGCGGCGAGGCGAAGCACCTATACACGACCGAGGCGTGGGCAGAGCTTTGTACAACACCTGTTCCCGCATGGGCGCTTATCGACGTTAAAAAATATGCCAGCTTGAATATCCAGTATTCGCGGGGCTGCCCCTTTCACTGCGAATTCTGCGATATTACCGTCCTATTCGGAAATAAGCCGCGGACTAAGAGCGCCGCGCAGGTGCTCGGTGAGCTTGATGCAATTTATCACTCAGGCTGGAGAGGGGCCGTGTTTTTTGTTGATGACAATTTTATCGGCAACAAAAAGGAGCTCAAAGACGACGTCCTGCCGGCTATTATCAATTGGATGGAAAACCATAAGCACCCGTTTGATTTCCTGACGGAAGCCTCGGTTAACATCGCCGACGATGATGCTTTGCTGACAATGATGGTGCGGGCCGGGTTCAATGATGTGTTTATCGGTATTGAAACCCCGGATGAAACAAGCCTGACAGCTTGCGGCAAAACACAGAACACGAATCGGGACCTGATTGCCTGCGTGAAAAAAATACAGAGCTTCGGCCTGCAGGTGCAGGGCGGATTTATCGTGGGGTTTGACAGCGACAGCCCGCATATATTCAACAAAATGATTCGGTTTATTCAGGACAGCGGCATTGTATCGGCGATGGTCGGCCTTTTGAACGCCCCCAAGGGCACGGCGCTCTATCAGCGTTTGCTGCGCGAGGGCCGGATGACAGATGATTTTTCCGGGGACAACACGAACTTCACGATGAATTTTATCCCGAAAATGGATAAAAACCTGCTGGTGCAGGGTTACCAATCTGTTATTTCAACAATCTATTCACCGAAGCATTATTATGAGCGTCTGCTGAATTTTTTGAAGGTATACAGGCCAAGCAAAACAGGAAGCAAAAATCTGACGGCTTCCAATATCATGGCTTTTCTCAAATCAATTGTTCGCCTGGGGATTATAGGCCGTGAGCGGCGCTATTATTGGAAGGTTCTGTTCTGGTCAGTCTTCCGGCAGCCTAAATTATTCCCGATCGTTATCCGGTTTTCTATATATGGTTTCCATTTCAGGAAGATTTATCAAACATCGTAGCCGCTATCGAAACTAAACCCTCATCGGCCATGAGCGGTAAGCCATGGCGATGAGGGCCTTTTGCATAAACTCGATTTTTATTTAACGATCAGAACGGAGCAGGGGGCGTCTTCAATGACGCGCTTGGCGACGGAGCCTGTAAAAAAGCGTTTGACCGGGTTCAGGCCGCGGTGGCCCATGACGATGAGATCATAACAGCCTTTTACCGCCTCATCCACAATTTCCGGATGGGCGATACCGACAATGACGAGCTTTTTGATGGTAACCCCGGTGCAGTCCATGCCGCTGATCATGGCATCGAGCATTTTATTGGTACTGTCTTCTTTAATCTTCGTCAGCGTTTCGCGGATACCCGAATACTCTGCAGACATTGTGATGCCGAGTTCCGAAAAAGCCACATCGGCTTCAATCTCGACAACGGAGATCAGAGTTACGTCCGACCCATATTTTTTAGCAATGGAAACAGCCTGTTCAAGGGCTTTTTTAGATTGTGACGACCCGTCAACGGGTACAAGTATCTTTTTCACGCTGATCACTCCTTCTGTTTATTTATCTTTTACCGGATATTTATTACGGTTATCATAGCATATTCCCTGATAAAGATTCAACGATTTTGTGATTTCGTCATAATGCATGATGCTCTTGTTGATACCTAAAACAAATTCAGCAACTTTTTATAAACTGCGCCTCATGAACTCTGCGAAAATAACGAAAATAATAGATATAGTGATAAACATTATGATACAATTACTTCAACAACACTATATAGCGATACAGGATAACGGAAGCGTGAGGGTCGATAAAGGAATGGTATATGGATAATCCGATTTATTACAAAGAAAGCATCATGAGCATGCCGGTCGGGTACGGTCTTCATAAAATTGTTCTCGACGCAAACGGGCACCCTTGTGATTACGAATTTATTGAGGTCAATCAAAAATTCGAAGAGATCACGGGTACGGCGGCATCAGATATCACCGGCAGACGTGTATCAGAAGTCATACCGGGGTTTATCAGCGACGCCTTTGATTGGATCGGCGCGTATGGTTCGGTCGCTGTCAATGGCACTGTTCTCAATAGTGAGCAGTATTCGGATTATTTGAAAAAGTGGCTGCGGGTGAACGCGTTCTGTCCTGAAAAAGGCTATTTCGTCACACTCTTGAGTGATATCACAAAAGATAAAAACGAATCCGGTATTGCCTATGAGACTGAGAAGAAACTTAAAAACCATTTGGACTTCGCGCCGCTTGGTATTATTGTCGTTAATAAAGCCGGAAAGCTTTTGGAGGTCAATCCCGAAGCCTGCAGGATATCAGGCTACGCCGAGCTCGAGCTTTTAGCAACAAACCTGCAGCGGCTGATTGCGCGAAGCAGCCGCATCATCGCACTGATGTTTTTTAAGGATTTATTGAACGCCGGCGAGGCGGAGTGCCAGATGCAGATCAAAACAAAGCAGGGCGAGCTGCTCTGGCTGCAGCTGAACGCCAGGACTATATCAAGCGGCTTTTACACGCTCTATTGCCAGGACATCACCTCTTACAAAAACCTGGAGGACGACCTTGTTAAGAGCGAGCTGCTCTACAGAACATATATCAACGCGAGCGATGATATTATTTACCTCAAGGATGAAAGCCTGCGGTACATAATCGTCAACAACGCGCTTTTAGATCAGTTTGAAAGCGAGAGCTCCGATATCATCGGCAGAACGGATGACGAAGCCCTGCCGGAAGAATTCGCTAACCAAACGAGGGGATCGGACCTGGAGGCTGTGGAAACAAAGGCGAGCACTGTTTCTGAAATGATGATAGACGGCAAAACCTATGAGGCAGTTAAATTCCCGGTGCCGATCGGCAACAGGCAAACAGGTGTCGGCGCATATATCCGGGATATCTCCGAAGAAAAAAGGAAGGAAGATATCCTGAAAAGGACGATGGAGCGGCACAGGATTTTGGCAAATGCTCTGCTGATGACCTTCCAGAACAGCCAGGAGCAGCTTGAATACGCCCTTCAGGAGGCGTTAACGCTGACAGGCAGCCAGTATGGCTATATTTTCCTGTACGACGACGAGCGCCGTGAAATGACGCTCAACTGCTGGACTAAAGGCGTGCTGGAAGCGTGCAGGATATCCGATGTGCAAAATGTCTACCCACTGGACCAGACAGGTTTATGGGGCGAGGTCATCAGGCATCGCAAACCGCTCATCCTCAATGACTACAGCAAACCGAGCCGGGTAAAAAAAGGATTTCCGCCGGGCCATATTGATGTGCGGAACTTCATGTCTATCCCGGTGATATTGAACGACCGGGTTGTGGCTGCGGTCGGCCTGGCTAATAAGCACGCCGATTACGATGATTTCGATGTTTATGAGCTGACGATGCTCATGAACGGCGTCTGGGTCGCCGTTGAGAAGCAGAATGTGCAAAACAGGATGGAGAACCTGCTGGAGCAGACACAGGCGATGTTCAACGAGCACGACGCGGTGATGCTCCTCATCCAGCCTGAAACCGGGCGGATTATTGACGCGAACCCCGCCGCGGTCTCCTTCTACGGCTACACGAAGGAAGAGCTCCTGAACCTGCAGATTGATGATATCAATATGTTTAATAATGATGAGGAAAAGGAGCTGCACTATCAGGTTTACGATAAGAAGCAGAAGTATTACTCATTTCCGCACCGCCTGAAAAACGGGGAAAAAAGAATGGTCGACGTCTATTCCTGCCCAATTTCGTATAACAATGAGAAGGTTCTGTTCTCGATCATTTTTGATGTCACGGAGCGGGAGGAAGCATTTGACGAAATCAAATACCTGAGTTTTCACGACCATCTGACTGGCCTCTACAACCGGCGGTATTTTGACAACGTGCTCAAGCTCATGAACGATGAGCGCTTTATGCCGCTGACCATCGTTATGGCTGACGTGAACGGGCTGAAGCTCGTCAACGATTCCTTCGGCCACACCGAGGGTGACGCGCTGCTCATCAAGGCCGCAGAAATTATTACCGAGGGCTGCCGGAAAGATGATGTCTCAGCCAGAATCGGCGGCGACGAATTTGTCATTATCCTGCCGAATACGGATAATAATGAGGCCGGAAAAATCGTACGGCGCATTAAAAAGCTGCAGTCAAAGGTCAAGATCAGGCAGCTGAATCTGTCACTGTCCTTCGGGTTTGCCGTCAAGCATAATGTCAGCTCGGATATTGAGCTGATAGTCTCGGAAGCAGAAAACAAAATGTATAAAAATAAAATGCACGAGAGCGCCAGCACGCGGAACAAGACAGTCAATATTATTTTAAAAACACTCTATGAAAAATGCATCGGCGAGCTGGAGCATTCAAACAGAGTCAGCCGCTCAGCTGCGGCAATCGCCACGGAGATGGGGCTTAGCCCCGAGCAGATCAGCCAGATCGGCGTTGCCGGCCTCCTGCACGATATCGGGAAAATCGGCGTTGACGACAGTGTCTTGAATAAGCAGGGCGTTTTTACGAAAGCCGACCGTGAGGAAATCGAAAAGCACTCCGAATCCGGCTGGCGCATTTTAAGCAATTCTGATGAATACTCAAATCTGGCTGATTACGTCCTCTACCATCACGAAAGTATTGACGGCAAGGGTTATCCCAGGGGCATTAAGGGCGATTCCATACCGCTGGTATCTAAAATCATCAATGTCTGTGACGCCTACGACGCGATGACGAACGACCGGCCTTACCGCACGGCCAAGAGCCGGGAAGAAGCTGTTGAAGAACTGAAAAGGCTTTCCGGTGCTCAATTTGACCCGGCTGTCGTCAATGTGTTTATCAACAAAGTATTATCCGGCGACAACAATTACGAGATCTAGCCAGCAAGCGCATTGGCAGATCAAAAACAGCGGGTACTTTGCAATCGAATATCAGTATTAAGCGGTCTCGAAAATGAGGCCGCTTTTTTCGTAAGCATTGATTATATGGGCCTGAATTGGTATGATAGAGAAAGACGCTGCGCGGGAAACGAAAGGTATGGGCACAGGAATGAACACGATTAAAAAGATAACCATATTCCTCATGGCGGCGGTTTTGGCTGCGGGTACATTATTTTTTCAGCCTTTAACGACGGCAGACGCGGCAGGATACAGTGTCAAGGACATCACGCTGCAGCCTGGGAGCGATGAGAGCAGGATGAATTTTTGCTGGCAGTCAGCAGTCGGCGGCAGGGCTGTCGTTCAGGTTGAACAAGGCACGGGGATGAGCAGAACAGCGTTAACCGGCGGCGCCGCGGATTATCAGGGTACCGCCGCCGCGTCAACGAAGGGGTATTTTTCGAATAATGTCACAGTCACAGGGCTTTCTCCGCTGACAGAGTACAGCTACCGGGTCGGAAACGGCACGGTTTTCAGCGATATATACAGCTTTAAAACAGGCAGCGGTGATTCCTATAACGTTATTTTTGTCTCCGACGCGCAAATTGGGGCAAGCGGCAGCGTCAAATCCGATACAGCCAGCTGGGGAAAGACACTGGGAACGGCACTCGGAGCATTCCCGGAGACAAGCTTTTTGCTCAGCGCGGGCGATCAGGTGGATTATTACCTGGAAAGCGAATATGACGGCTTTTTGGCTTCCCCGCTGCTGCGCAAATTCCCCATCGCAACAGCGGTCGGCAATCATGAAAATATGGCAAAGAGCGTACTGAACACATTTTATTATGACGAACCGAACGCGTCCGCCGTTTACGGCTTGACGCCCGCGGGCGGCGACTACTGGTTCAGATACGGCAATACGCTCTATCTCGTCCTCAATACGAACAACACGGCTGTATCCGAGCATGACGCGTTTATGGCGCAGGCGATAAACGCCAACCCCGGCGCGATATGGACGATACTGATGTTCCATCAGTCGGTTTACAGCTCGGCGGAGCATTCAACCGCCGCTTCAATCGTCACACTCCGAAAAAATTTAGTACCTGTGATTGATAAATATCATATCGATGCCGTGCTGTCCGGTCACGACCACTGCTACACGCGGACATATCAGATGCTGGGCGGGGCGGCGCAAGAACCGTCACCCGCCGACAGCCAGGGGTGCGCGGTCAATCCCAAGGGGACTGTTTATATCACGGCGGGCTCGGCGAGCGGCAGCAAGTATTACGACATGAAAAAGACACCGGAGGCTTATGCCGCCGTCCGGCTGCAGCTTAAGGTACCGACGTTTACAAATCTGGCGTTTACCGACGACGCGCTGATATTGACGACATACCGCGCGGACACGTTGAAAATTATCGATACCTACACCATCGTCAAGCAGACCGCCTCCGGCTTTGCCGATGTGCCGGACGGGGCGTGGTACACTCCTGCCGTCACCTATCTGTCGAGCCGTCACGTCACGGACGGGACTTCAAAAACCAGGTTCAGCCCGGATATGGTTTTGACGCGGGCCCAGTGCCTTGTTCTGCTCATGAAGGCGTACGTCATCGCGCCGGATACCGCGGGCGCCGATAATTTTTCCGACGCAGGCAGCACCTGGTACACCGGTTATCTGGCGGCGGCAAAGCGCCTTGGGCTTGCCGCTGGCGCTGGAAACAATAGATTCCTGCCGGAGGCCGATATTTCACGGCAGGACATGCTGACGCTCATCTATAACACGCTCGTTTTACTCAACAAGCTGCCTGCGGCGGGAGCGGAGACTTCATACAGCGATGAAAACGCGATTGCCCCTTACGCTAAAAATGCCGTTGACGCGTTCACCGCTTCCGGCGTCATCACCGGCAGCGGCGGACAGCTCAATCCCTCTGGCCTCTCGACAAGAGCGCAGATGGCGCAGGTACTCTACAAGCTGCTGTCGGCAGCATGAGCTCGTTTGCTGTTTACATTTTCCAATTTTCGTATTACTATAAATCAAACAGGAGGAATTACATATGACTATTGACCACATGAACAGGTATGTTTCAAATGTTGACGCATTTATTGCTTTTTACATGGACGCGCTCGGCTTTATCCTCTGCGATCAGGGCGTCAACAGGAACAGCCAAAATTACGCCATACTGCGGAGCGACGGCTTTGAGCTGTGTATCTCAGAAAAAAACGGCTTCGAGTTTGACAGTGGGAGCAATTTTAAGCATATCGGATTTCGGGTCGAGAGTGCCGGCGCGCTGCTGGCGTCACTCAAGGCGAAGAGATATGTCCCGAAGGACACGAAGCTCATCGTTAAGGCCTATTCGAGGCAGTTTTCCATGAAGGACCCGGATGGCTTTGAGCTCGATTTCATCGAGTGGACCGATAAAGAACATTTTTATCGTTACTTAGCGGATAAAAACGAAATAACGCCCGAATAACAGGAGGCCTTTCTGTGGATAAGCTCAAGCGTGCAGCTTTACCGGCACTCGTCTTTATTGTCATCCTCGCGTCGCTTGTTTACCGCCTGTCCTCCTGCGCACCGAATAAAAACAGCACGGCAGCCGAAGCTTCGGCGAGCCTTGTATCGGCGAGCGTTACACCGAGTATAGGCACAAATCCGTTACCGAGTACAGCCAGCCCAACCCCGCCCTATTTGGACAGCGAAATAAAAAGCATCTACAGCAGCCTGGGACTGACCGTCGTCGAAATCCGCGGTGCCGGGGATGCCACCATGGTGCATTATTACCGCCCGACAGGTGTGGCCGGTGAGATTATCTCCCGCTTTGATTGGTTTAACCGGTCAACGGGCGCGCGCGACCTCGTATACGGCTGGGCTTATACCGATAAATTCGAAATCAAAGCCGATAAATCCTTTACCGTTTTGACGACCGGCCTGTCCTTTGTCGACGGCACGTTAGCGTTTCCCCAAATCTTTCGGTCAAGTTATTCTGATGTTGACGGCGCGGTGCGTTTCACCGGTGCCGACGAAAAATATTACGCGCCTCTGGAGAAGAGCTACACGGTGGGTTCGGACCGCCATGAATGCCTGGCAGGCCTTTACCTGACGACAGGAACAGTGTCGCTCGGCTTCAGCCCGCAGCCCGGTTTTGAAAGCGAATTCTACGCGGACTATGAATCGATACCGAAAATTACCGTTAAAAATGACGCCGGTATTTCGACGATCACACTCTTTAAAACCATCCTCTCCAAGAATTTTAAACAGCCCTCCGATAAAGATAACGCCTATTGCAGTTTTTTATCGGTAACAAGCGACGGCACCGATACCGTTATCAAGCTCAAGCTGAAAGCCGACGCCGTCACCCGCTACAACGTCAGCACCGACCGTTCCCCCGAAAGCGGCCTACCGTACGCCGTGTTTGAGTACACGAAAATGGATTACGATTATCCGTCGGGGTGGTAAGCGAAACCAGGGGCGGTTGTGTTGTGTTCGTTGACACAGGAAAACTGTCCCCTTGTGCTTTTATAGAGTTGGAGTTGATTTAATGTTTGGTATAGAATCATATAATCCAAAGTTTTTTCGAAAACCTCGGATATATTTGCCCAAATTGGTCGAGAATTAACAAAATTAGTAGGTCAAGTCATCTCTGAAGTATGGGTTGTATATGACATAAATAACGATGTATGGTTTAAAGATTGTCCTGTTGTACTAAATATTAACGAGATACAGTTAGAGATATGTGTGTCAAAATTAGATGAATTAGCTATTACTTTTAATACGATAGACATATCTGCAATATTAAGTTGGTATGATATCGATGATTTTAACCTAGCATGGAGAAAAGAACCCTTATCAGACTTTTAAACAATTTTAAATAAAAAATACGTAATATAGAATTAATTGAGTACAACTTAATCACAAAAACAACATATAGCAAAGAATATCCCAAAGATCAAGGAAAAAAGACTTCCGCTTGGCTACTTAATGGCATTAGTTTTGAGTTAGATGACGGCTATTTTTCTGTCTTCAATGGTTTGGATGAAAATGATATAAGAACAAAGCCAGACTTAAGGGAAAACATTAGAACATTCAAATTACTTAGTTAAAAGGCAGACTTGTCTTACTATATATAAAACATATAAACGGACACCTCAACAATGCGAGATAAATGTTAATGTAGGCAGGAGTCTATGCCTACCCTGTTGTCGGAGTTACGCGGTACAGGGACAATCCTCAGGCACGCAAGCGTGACAGCTCCTTTGCCAAAGGAGCCTAGGTGTTGACAAGGGCGGCACGCTCTAGATACAACAAAAACGAAGGGAAGCTACGGCTGCTCTTCGTTTTTGTCTATATTTTGAATTGTTATTCAGTTTATATTCTGCGGTACTTTTTTAGGGCTAGGGTATTGATGAGGGAGAGGACGAGGATGAAGGCGGCGAGGACGGCGAGGTGGGGCCAGATATCGGTGAAGCCCTGGCCTTTGACGACGACGTTTTTGAGGGCGGTGCAACCGTAGTAGACGGGCATGATGTAGCTCAGATAGCCGAGGTGGTACGGGAGGGTGTCGATGGGGATCATACCGGAGAAGAATATCTGGGGGATGATGATGATCGGGATAAACTGCACGACCTGGAACTCATTGTTGGCAAAAATCGAGATGACGGTGCCTGTAGCAACGGCCGAAAAGGCGAGCAGAATCATGATGAGGATTGCCAGTAACACCGAGCCGGAGAAATGCAAGCCGAGGACATTTTGCGTGTAGATCACAATGAGTATGCTTTGAATTGCTGCAAAAATACCGAAGCCGACGGTGTAGCCGAGCGCGACCTCGGAGCGTTTGACCGGCGTGAGCATCAGGCGCTCCATGGTGCCGGTTGTACGCTCCCTGATAAAGGAGACACCCGCTAAAATAAACACGATAAAGAAGGAAATGACGCCGAGCAGGACGTAAGCCAGGCTGTCGAACGTGCTGCTGATATTGCCGTAAATATAGGAGATATCAAGCCCGGACGCGGACGAGCCGGCAGTTGATAAAGCGTCCTTGACGGAGGCTGTGATCTTCGACATTTTAACGCTGTCGGGTTCGAGCATTTTAATAGATATACCGCCGGTGCCCATGGACAAATAGGCATCGAGGGTGCCGTTTTCGAGCAGCTGGTCGCTGTCGGCATTTGTCTCCAGCACCGTGACGTCCAGGTCATGGTCCGAGAGCTTTGACACAGCTTGGCCGGGCATATTGCCCGGGACGCCGACCTTGGGAATGTAGGTACTGTCCCCCAGGAGGAAATACAAGAGCGTGAGGATCAGGATTGGAGCGAATATCATGAGCGCGAGCGAGCGCTTGTCGTTGAGCATCTGGCGGATGATGCGGAATATAATACCCTTCATTGTGCTTCACCGGCCTTCCCTGCTGAAAAAAACAGTTCTTCGAGACTGCCTGACCGCGTTTTTGCTTTCAGGCTGACGACCTCGTCATTTTCGATAATGCTACCGGCGTAGATGAGCGCCGCTTTTTTACATTTTTCGGCTTCATCCATCACGTGCGTCGAGATGACAATCGTTTTGCCGGACTGGGCGAGCAGCTCGAATTTATCCCAGACGGTCTTGCGAAGCAACGGGTCAATGCCGACGGTCGGCTCATCAAGCACGAGGATCTCCGGGTCGTGCAGCAATGCTACGGCAAGCGACAGGCGCTTTTTCATGCCGCCGGAATAGTTCATGACAAGCTTGTTTTTATCCTCGAGGAGATTGACAAGCGCGAGCATGTCGAGAGCCCGGTCCTTGAGCGGCTGGCCGGACAGGCCTTGCAGCCTGCCGAAAAACATCAGGTTATCGTACCCTGTGATGTCGTTGTAGACAGCGTCGTTCTGAGGCATATAGCCGACCTTTTTGATGGAGGCCATTGTGGGGATGCGTTCGCCGTCAAAGCATATGGTGCCACTGTCGGCGTCAAGCGCGCCGGTGATGAGCCGGATGAGCGTCGTTTTACCGGCGCCCGATGGACCCAGGAGGCAGAGGATTTCACCGGATAACGCCGTGAGATTGACGTTTTGAAGCACTTTAGTGCTGCCGAAGCTCTTACTGATATCCTTGATTTCGATAACCATATGGCACCCCGTTCCTTGTGATTTTTCTGTTTGCGGATAAGCTTATGTTTATTTTACCTCGGCTGCTGTGTTACGCGCCAAGGGCAGACTACAGCACTATTTCACGCGCTTTATATCGAGCCTATATTCTTATTGTTCTAAATTATATGCTAATATATGGCTCCATTGCAAGCGGGCATGCATGAGGGCGGCGGGACTTGTTAAGACTGTACTTGACGGAGACAAGGGCTTGCTATATGCTAGTATTAATCACACTGTAGATTTATTTGGAGGTCTGTTATGGCATATTTGGGTGAAAGTATTAAAAAACTCGGTTTTGGCTTGATGCGGCTGCCAACATCCGGCGGCCCTGAGGGTGAAATCGATATCGAGCAGTTTAAGCAAATGGTCGACCTGTTCATCGCGAAGGGGTTTACCTACTTTGACACCGCTTACGGCTACGCAAACGGCAAATCGGAAGCGGCGGCAAAAATAGCGCTCGTCGACCGCTACCCGCGCGAGAGCTTCCAACTGGCGACAAAGCTCCCCGCCTGGGCCGGCCCGAAATCCGCCGAAGAGGCCAAGCAGATGTTCTGGACCTCTCTTGAGCGCACCGGCGCGGGCTATTTTGACTTTTATCTCCTGCATAACGTCGGCGGCGGGCGGACGGATATATTCAACAATTACGGTATATGGGATTATGTCCGCGAGCTGAAGGGCAAGGGGCTTGTCAAGCACATTGGCTTCTCCTTCCATGACAGCGCGGACAAGCTCGAGCAGATCCTCTCGGCGCATCCGGAAATGGAATTCGTACAGCTCCAGCTAAACTACGCGGACTGGGAGAACGGCTCGGTGCAGTCCAGAGCCTGCTATGAGGTCGCGCTCAAACACAATAAGCCGATTGTCATCATGGAACCGGTCAAGGGCGGTTCCCTATCCAATCTGCCCGGCAGTGTCGCCGGTATTTTCAAAGAAGCCAATCCCTCAATATCGCAGGCTTCGTGGGCAATCCGTTTCGCTGCGTCGCTTAATAACGTCATCACCGTACTCAGCGGTATGTCGACGCTTGACCAGATGAAGGACAATCTGTCTTACATGGGAAGCTTCAAGCCGCTTGATGCCGCGGAGAAAGCCGTTGTTGAAAAAGCGCGGCTGGCACTGGCCGCAATCCCTCGCGTCCCCTGCACATCCTGTTCTTATTGCGTAAAGGACTGCCCGAAAGGCATCCACATTCCGCAGTACTTCGATGCGATGAACCGTTATCTTGTGTACGGCGACCTGGACGCGGCGAAGTTCGCGTATATGCTCGAAGAGAAGTTCGGCGGCACGAAGGGCTCCGAGTGCATCGCCTGCGGCGCATGCGAAGCCGTGTGCCCGCAGAAAATAACGGTGATCGATGAGCTCAGGAAGGTCGTCGGGATGCTGGAATGATTTCCGTGGTTTTATTTTAGCAAGAGGCTCTCTTTTTTCAACCAATAGAATCATATGGTAAGTTTGATAAGCAACGCTTTGAGTAAAATTGTTGCTTATCTGCATAAAAAGATAGGACTTATATGAGATGGGGGTATACCGGGATGGAAAAGCTTGACCTGCGGGTTGTCAAAACAAAGCGCAACATCAGGGACACCTTTATTCAGCTTATGAAGGAAAAGGAATTCGACGATATTACCGTACGCGAGCTGTTCGAGCGCGCGATGATCAACCGCTCCACCTTTTACCAACATTACGCCGACAAATATGCCCTGGCGGAAGCCATCGCAGCCGACTTCTTCAAGCAGTTTGAGCAGGTGATGGACCGGCGCGCCGCCCAGCTTGATATCAATAACATTCTGTCGGGTGTCGATGAAATATTTGAGGAAATGACCGTACACCGCGATGTGCTCCTCGCTTTGTGGAAAATCCGGACGGAGCATATCCACGTCCAGGAGGATATGCAGGCGATGCTCCAAAAGCGTTTTATACAGTTTCATCATAGCCTCCTCGGAACGCTTGACTGCTCTGAATACCAGGCTTTTTTGTTTACAACGATCATTCTGGCGAATTTCCGTTTTTTCATGGAGCACCGGGAGGACTATTCCGGAAAAAGGATGAAGGACGAGATGACGAATTTCTTCAACTTTATCCCGGCGATGGGGTTCAGGGGCACAGGAGCTGAGCGTCAAAAATAATTTTCACGTTTAAAATCAGCCGTCACGAAAAGGCCGGCTGATTTTACATTGTTCATCGTACGTTGTTCACTGTTCATTGCCGCTGTACTCCAGTATATCATAACAATTGATGCCCTTGTGTTTGGCTGTGTTCAGCGCTTCATATGTATAATCAAATATTCGCCGCCACTGACTGCTTGGGTTTGCCATCAACACGATGCCGAAGCAGCAGTCGCAGCGGCATGGCAGCCGAGCCGCCTCAAGATCAAGGCCTTGATTCATCTCAAATACCCGGCTGGCAAACGCGGCGGCTTTATCACGATTTCCAAAGCCAAAGACCACAAACTCGTCGCCATGGCTCCTCGCGATGACATAATTGCCGAAAACCGCGCCGGCTGCCGCGTCGAGCATTTCATAAAGGCATGAAATGGCCCTGTCACCGGTCTCGAGGCCGTAGACATCGTTGGTATGCTTCAGGTGATCCATGTCGGCCCGGATAAACACCGCATATTCATCGGTGTCTTTGTTCCAGCCCGCGAGCATATCACCCGCCTTTTCCAAATACATACCCATGTTCGGTATGCTTTTCATAATTTCCAGGACGTTTTCGCCGGAGATAGACATCAGATCAATTTGACGATCCATTTGAAAGCCTTCTTTCTCAATGATTTGTATAAGCCGGTTAATCTGCATGCTTTTGCTCTGCTGAACCTTGAGCTGATTGCTGATGTCGATGCGCTTCCCTTTCAGATGCAGCAGTAAGGTGTTGGCGTCAATTGGCTGACAGAGCAGCTCCTTGATTTCCGCCAGATTGAAATTGAGTTCCTTGAGCAGCAGCACCCAATTCAAAAATCCGGCTTGCTGCTCGGCATAAAGCCTGTACCCGGATTCCAGATCGACACACTGGGGCTTGAGCAGCCCGATTTCATCATAATTCCGGAGCATTTTAGCCGTCACGCCATTTTTAAGCGCGAATTCACCAATCTTCAGCAAAGCTGCCACATCCTTTTTGTTTTGATAGCCGGCCGGTACATCATCACTGATGCCACTATAAACCTTACCATAATGGGAATGTCAATATGTTTTTTAAAATATGTTACGGGGGTGGCAAACGGGTTTATCCTGTTCAGCAAAAACTTGTAATCGTTATGTTTACAGGATTTTGGCTCTTGCGAGTATATTTTGAATTAATATTCAAATCAAGGATTAACAGCAGACACAGAACCGTCCCCTGTCCTATTGTGCTAAAATATTTGAAATTCAGAAGAAACATCCCCTTACTTTTTGGGAAGGCGATAATAAGATGAAAATAGCTTATATAGTTTTGGCGCATATAGATCCGTCGCATATTGCCAGATTAGTAAACAAAATTACCCAACCCGAATGGGCGGATGCTTTTATTCATATCGATGCTAAATCTGACATTGAACCGTTTAAGGCGTTATTACACGATAACGGCTCCGCGCACTTTCTCGATGATCGAACTGCTGTTTATTGGGGCGGGTATTCTTCTGTTGTCGCAACGATTAAGCTCTTCAAGGCCGCTCTAGCTTACGGGGAATATGATCGGTTTGTCATATTGCAGGGACTTGACTACCCGATTCGCTCAAATACGGAAATATATAATTTCTTTGAAAAAAACAAGAATACTGAGTTTATAAAAGCACGAAACGCAACGGAATTGAATAATGACAGATACAAATATCATTGTGTTTGGTTTCTTGACGCGACGAATATATTCAAGATTTGCTGGAACAGGATGAATGAATTTTTACTTAAGCATCACCGCTTACTGGAGTTAAAGTCGGCAGACTACGATATTTATTCAGGATGGGCGCACATTGCGCTTACCAGAAACTGCGTATCATATATTGTAGAGTACAGCAACAGCCATCCTGAATATAACAAGTATTTCAAAACAGTTTACGCTTCGGATGAATCTTACTTTCATACAATTGTTTATCATTCGGATTTTATCAGAAAAACAGTTGATGGAAAATGCTGTAATAGTGTAAAGCTTACGGATCGTCTTAACTTAACTTATTTTGAAAAGAAATCTCAAGTAACCATATTCAAGGATGAAAGTGATTTTATTAAGCTGTATGGCTCAGGGTATTTATTTTTCCGGAAAGCGGCTACTGAAAGCAAACCGCTGTTGGATTTGATTGATTCCGTGCACAACACGGCGATTACCTAGCCATAGGAAAAGGCTTTATTACAGATGCTTGGTATATACTTACGCCCGCCGAGAGTTTCAATATAGGTTTTCAGGGGATCGTGCTTTTCGTAGAAGACGGCGATGAGAGCGCCGTCTTCAGCTTGTAAAAGGGCATTTTTCAGAGCGGTCAATTCATCATCGACAACACGCAGGCGATGGGGCGAAAAGCCGGATGCTATGACGGCATCGCGCAGCAGCGCGGTAGCAGCGCCTGGCTCCCGGCCTCTTTTGTCGGCGTCTTCTTTGATAATAATGTGGTCAAACGCGGCGGCGCATATTTGCCCTACTGCTTTTATATCTGCGTCCCTGCGGTCTCCCGGCATGCCGATGACGCCTGTTACGGTCTTGTGTTCAAGGCTTTTTATGGCTTTTACGGCGTTTTCGTAACCGACCGGATTATGGCCGTAGTCGAGCATGACGCTCAGGCCGTTCATTTCGTACAGCTCGAACCTTCCGTCATTGTTCGTAAAGCTCATTAAGCCGGACTTGATTTTTTCGGCCGGAACACCGAGGCCGTACAGCGCTGCTGTGGCGGCGAGGGCATTTTCTATATTGCAGTCGATCAGGCCGCCGAGGGTGATGGGGATTTCACGGACATGAATGATGTTGAGAGTTTTCGGGCCGTCCTTAATGCGGAGCCAGCCGCTGTCGTTAAATACTTTAACGCAGCTGAGGCGGCTATACTGGGCGTCCGGTTTTGCGGCGTTATAAAAAAGGATCGGGCGGACTTTAATGCGTTTTAATACAGCAGGGGTTGCCATGTCGCAGGCGTTTAAAACGGCGGCGCCGCCCTCTTTGACGGCTTCGGCGACGAGGGATTTGACAAAGACGAGGTCTTCAAGGGTTTCGACACCGTCAAGGCCGAGATGATCCTCGGTAATATTCGTAATAACGCCGACATCGGCGGCCTCATAACCGAGGCCCTCGCGGAGGATGCCGCCGCGCGCGGTTTCGAGCACAGCGGCGGTAATGGCTTTGTTGGCCAGGAGCGAACGGGCGCTGAGCGGCCCGGAATTATCGCCGCGGGCGATGCATTTGTGATTGATGAATGTGCCGCCGGTGCTGGTCAGGCCGACGGTTTTGCCGGTTGACATCAGCACATGCTGAACAAGGCGCGCAACCGTTGTTTTACCGTTTGTGCCAGTCACAGAGACAATGGGAAATGTGACGCTTTCCTCGTTCGGGAAGAGATAATTGATGATATCTTTTGCCACGTTGCGTGGCTGCCCCTCCGAGGGATAGAGATGCATGCGGATACCGGGCGCGGTGTTAACCTCGACAATCACGCCGCCGGTTTCGAGAATAGACTCGGAGATATCCTCCGTGACGATGTCGATACCGGCAATATCGATACCCAGGGCGTTTGCCGCGCGGACAGCCAGCTCGGCGTTGTCCGGGTGAATACAGTCCGTGCAGTCGACGGCGGTGCCGCCGGTGGAGATATTGCCGTTTTCACGCAGGCGGACAGTTTCTCCGGGGTATGGGACAGACTCGGGCGTGAGGCCTTTGCTGTTTAAAAGCGCGGCAGCGATGTCATCGAGACAGATTTTCGTGAGAGGACGCTCGTGCTTTTCGCCGCGGAGCGGATTTTGGTTGGCGATATCGACAAGCTCTTTGATTGTATGCGACCCGTCACCTGTCACATGGGCGGGGACGCGTTTTGATACGGCTTTGACCTCGTTGCCGACGACGAGGACACGGTAATCCTGACCTTTGACAAACCGCTCGACGAGGACGCCGCCGGAGTATCTGGAAGCGCTTTGAAATGCCTCTATGATCTCGTTTTTTTGTGTGAGATTCAGATGCACGCCTTTGCCCTGATTGCTGTCAAGCGGCTTGACGGCGACGGGCGTGCCGATCTGTCCGGCTGCCATCAGCGCCGATATCTCCGAATAGACGACCTTGCCGTACGGCACCGGAATGCGCTGCTCGTTCAGGAGATATTTCGACAGCTGCTTATTGCTTGAAATATCCGCGCAGATGCAGGCGGTGGCGTCCGTCAGGGTGGACTCGACAAGGCGGCTGTTTTTGCCGTAGCCCAGTCGGACAAGGCTCTCATGGCCGATTCTCGTTACGGGAATGCCGCGCTTGAGCGCTTCTTTGACAATGGCTTCGGTACTCGGCCCAAGCGCCGCTTCAGCAGAGATTTTTCTCAGATAATCAAAAAACTCGTCAATCAAAATATCTTTTCCGGCGAGCAGATGGTTCAGGATAAATACGGCGACCTTGGAGCACTCCATGCCACAGACCTCGTTTTGATATTCAAAGACGAGATAATACCGCGACGGGGCTGTGACCGTTCTCGTTTGGCCGAAACCGACATCGTAACCCAGAGTATGCTGCATTTCAAGAATCACATGCTCGAGGACGTGCGCCAGATATGTGCCTTCTTCAAGCCGTTCGGCAAACCCGCCCTCGTAGCCAAGGCTGCAGCAGTTCTTTTTTAAGCCGGGCAGAATATTTAAAAGCTTTTCATTGAATCCCGGGATGTCCTTTGTCGGGATATTGCCGTATTTGCCGATGTCGACCGTCATCTTCATTACCGGCCTGAGGCTGTAGATATTTTTTCCGCTGTAGCTCGACAATTCATTGATCGTGATCTGATTTGTCTTCATTTTTTAAAAACGCATAACCTTTCTGCTTATTAAATCAAAACCGTAGCCCTGCGGCAGTATATTGACCGTGACACCCATGATGGCCAGTATTTCGTTTTGCTTGAGCTCTGATACATTGGAGCTTTTTATCGTGCTCCCGTCGATAATTGTGACGGCGTTTGTGCCGATGACCTCGAAATGCATATCGGCAAACAGCTTGACGCATGTGTCCTCGTCAATGCCGATACCGATGACCTCCGGGTTTTCCGCGACGCCGCACATAAGGCGGCCGAAACGTCCGCGCTGGTCAAAATGCTGGTCGATAATTACACCGCTGATAAGCCCGAGGCCGGGCGCCATCTTGAGCGTGCATTTTTTTGCCGGTTCATTATCATTGCCTTTGACGATCATCGTTGAGCTCATGACGGACGCGCCCGCGCTCGTACCCATGATACAGCCGCCATTATTGTAGAGATTTTTGAGTTCACTGCCCGAGACCGTGCCGCCCAAGATGCTGGTCAGGCGTAGCTGATCTCCGCCGGTAATAAAAATGCACTTTGATTTTTTGATTTTTTCGCTGAAGGTGTCGCTGTTGGCTTCATCGCGCGTGCTGATGTTTAAAATCTGAACATTTTTAATACCGAGCTTTTTGAAGACCGACAGATAATTCTGCCCGACCTCCTCCGGCTTCTCTGTCGCTGTTGTCAGAACGGTAAGGATATCCGCGTCTTTCAAGAGGCTTAATGTCTGCTTTAAAATGACGCTGCCCTCTGTCTTATCCTCCGCTCCGCCGATAATCAGCAGGCAGCCTTTTGCTTTTTCTTCCAAAGTACACTCCTATTCCGGCTTTTTCATGTATGATGTATCATTAATTTGCCCATGCAGAAAAGCATTTTTAAGCTATACGCTTTATCCGTTATCAGGAGGTCCGCGTCGCTGCCTTCCCGGATGGCACCTTTGCACGGGTAGAGGTTCAGCGCTTTCGCGGCGTTTTCCGTGAGCAGGCACACGGCTTGATCCGGAGGCAAAACCGATTTTTTTAGTATTTCCACAAAATCAGCATATAATGCCGACGGCGATGCAGCACCGCCGGATGGGATGCTGCCTCCGGCGTCCGAACTGATTGTAACTTTTGACAGGTCAATATGCTCTTGTGTCAGCTGCCGGACTGCTTCGGGCACGCTCATACCGGCGGCTTCACCGGCAGTGAGGTCGATGCGGCCGCCGCTTTTGCAATATATAACCGCCTGCCGGAATAACACCGGGTTCCTGTTCGTGTGCGTCGGGATAAACATTTCCATCGGCAGGTCGGATTGACAGAGAGCCTCTGTGAGAAGCTGCAGTCCGCTCTTCCCGTCACCGATATGCAGGTGGACGATCCCGGTCTTGCCGGCGATAAGGCCCCCCAAATGAGCGCCCGAAGCAAGCTGAATCAAGTCCCTGACATCCGGGTCAGACGAACGGTGGTCGGAGACGGCAATCTCACCGGCACCGAGGACCTTATCAATGAGCACCATATCCCGCAGCAGGCTGCCCGTCAGCGTGACCGGGGGCAAACCATAGCTGCCCGAATAGATATAGGTCGTCAAGCCCTCGGCTTCGAGGGCTTTAGCCTTGGCATACAAATTTTCCATGCCGCGCGTCGTGCCGTCAGCTCCCAGAAGCCCGACAGCTGTTGTGATGCCGGCATTGAATAATTCCGGCGCTTCAAGCTCCTTTGTCCGGCTGGAAAACCCCTGCTCGCCGCCAGCGCCCGCCATATGGACATGCTGGTCGATGAAGCCCGGGAACGCGTACAGTCCACGGCAGCTGATGACTGATTGGAACAGAGATGTATCGGTGATCTGACCGGGCGATGTGATTTTATATATTTTATCGGCGGCGAGGACGAGGTCTTTTTCTCCGATACTTTGCGGAGCAAAGCATCGGAGGTTTTTCAGCAGGGTCAGCATGATGAAATATTACCTCCATAATTATATCGTGCTGCGTTACGCGGCACAGGGGACAATCCTCAGTCACCTTCGGT
>DBTM01000077.1:5366-6732 GCA_002307055.1 Clostridiales bacterium UBA1316 | reverse complement strand
AGCGCTTTAATCATTGGTTACCTAGCAATTGCGATAATTGCTCTTTTCTTACCTCTGCGTTTTGATATACGTTCATACTTGATTCGATAATAAGGATTTTTCGTATCCCTAACGGCAGCGTGAGCGACTTGAACGAGAGCAGGTTTCAAGTAAACACCGGCACGTGTGATGTTGACCGATTTTTTCTTGCCTGCGGATTCATTATTGCCGGGCGTTAAACCCGCCCAGCAGCAGAGACGCTTTGAGGACAGGAACTGAGCCATATCCGTGCCGATCTCGGAGATGATTGTTATTGCTGTATGGCGGTCAACTCCGGGAATGGTACAAAGCAGAGTAATGACGCCCTCATAAGGAGCAGCAAGCACATCAAGCATATCATCTATCTTTTTGATTTCATCAACTAAAAATTCGTAGTGCTCCATGACCAAGCGAGCGCGGGATTTCTGTTCTGGTTCCATTTGGAACCCTTCAATAGAAGCAATTACTTCATCGGCTTTGTCCTTAAGAGAACTTTTCAATAGAGAAACGCAGTGCTTCGGATCAAAGGTGTCAGAGTTGATAATGTAGTCGGTGATGGATGAGGCAGATTTGCCAAACATGTCGGAAACGACAGCATCAAGAGCTACATTGCAGACAGTAAAAACATTTTGATACCGGTTTTTCTCGCTGGATTTGCAGGAAATGAGCTTGAAGCGATAACGTGTTAACTCCCGCAGAATTCGAATAGCCTTGCAAGGGATAAAGCTCCCCGGAACAAGTCCAAGACGGAAGAGGTCGCCAATCCATTTTGAATCCTTGGTGTCATCCTTGTTGCCCTTGACTGCCCTGACCCATTTGGGATTGGCAACGGTAACATTGATAGAATCCTCCAATAAATTGAACACGGGAACCCAATATTTCCCGGTGGATTCCATGCAGATGTTTAGACAACTGTTTTCTAGGAGCCATTTCTTGAATTGCAGTATTTGATTGTTAAAGGTGGAAAAACGTTTCTTTTGGTATGTGGGCTGTATCCTCTCAGATGTGATAATGGTTGCGACGAAGAACTTCTTGTGAACGTCTACGCCGCAACAGGTGGAGTAAACGACTTTCAATCCTCTGCCTTCTCTTAATGGAATCGTGAGAGAAAGGCAGTGACTGAGCCGCCACACATTCAACAATAGTTAAAACAATCTTTAGCGTACGGTCTCAGGGAACCACTTATTTGTGCTTGGAAGGTAGCTCTTACACTGGTTAGTATACTGTCTTGTATCTTTAGAGATAGTCTACGACTCCTCCTACCGTGCTTTGTAGTATACCTTTCCCTCAGATCAATTCTACCATAGTGCGGGGCTTCGCACCCCGTTTTCATTACTATTTGTGCCGC
>DBTM01000077.1:0-5132 GCA_002307055.1 Clostridiales bacterium UBA1316 | reverse complement strand
CGCCCCGTTTTCATTACTATTTGTGCCGCTAGCGAAGCGGCGCGGAATGGATGGTTAATATGTTTGAATTATTCGTTACAGGCGTCACACTGCCCGACGCGTACCACAAGGCGCTGCTGGCGCTCCACGAGAATCACATGGAGCTTCCCTGCCCCGACTACAATACTAATCAAAAAGAAGCGTCTATGACGTTCGTCGTCACCGAGCCGCTGAGAGAACCAATGATCAGCAAGCTTTCCATCAGCGACCCGAGTTCGCTGGAGCATTACCGTCAGGAAATGCTCGACGGTATCATGGATTTTGAGGTTGAGCGCGGGAATTGGGAATATACATATCACCAGCGTATGGAAAAGCAGATACCATGGGTTATCGACGAGCTCCGGCGCAATCCAGATTCCCGGCGTGCGATTATCAGTATACGTTCTGAAGAGGATCAGCACACTGACTCCCCCGCCTGCTTGCAATCGATCCACTATCTCATACGCGAGGGCAAGCTGCATTGCAAGATCCTGTTCCGTTCAAACGACGCGACAAAGGCTACCTACATGAATGCCTTCGCGCTCATCATGCTGCAAAAAAGAATTGCCGATGCAGTTGGTGCCGGTATGGGGACATATACCCACCGTGCCAACAGCTTCCACATCTACGAGCGCGACTATAAAATGTTTGATGGTTACATCAGCCGCATAAAATCCGGCAGCGATATTACCTACGACTATATCGGTGACTGGGACGAGCAGATGGAAGAAGCCAAACCTGCTATCGCCGAAAAGGTGCGGCTGCTGAAAGAGAAAGTGTAGCTGTGCGTTTATTAAGATTGGAATAACCAAGCATCAGAGCAGAAGGATGTCGGCTGAATGCCTATATAAATAATCACGAGGGCTGTAAAGCCCTCGTATGTTTGAGTCTTATAAACGGATACTATAGACGTATCATCTCCAAAAATACAGCAGCAAACAGATGCCGCCCCACAAAAAGCTGAATATTGATATCCAGAACCGATAATCATGCGGTCTTTTTTCACCGCGATAATTTACAGGGTGATTTTTCATCCACAAACTCAAAAAAGCAATTGAAGAAACCCATAACAGGATTGCCAGTATTAAGTATACCATGATTTTCCTCTTTTTCGCCCAAAATACAAACTAAGAATACCAGAATAACACATTGTTTGCAAATATATATCGCATATGTTATGATTCATCCCAAAGGTTAAAAACGGAAATTAATCATTTCTTTTGGAAAGTAAAAGGTCTCATAAATGGATTTACTGATGTGTGTACCAAGCCTCTTCGGGCTCGAGGGACTCGTTGCTGACGAGCTCAAACGTTTAGATATGAAAGACGTCCGCGCCGAAAACGGGCGCGTCCTGTTTTCCGGCGACAACAGTGACATCGCGCGGGCAAATATCAACATCCGCACCGGCGAACGCATCCTGCTCGTTGTCGGCGAGACGCGCGCCGAGACCTTCGATATGCTGTTTGAAGGCGTCAAAGCCATGCCATGGGAAGATTACATCCCGATGGACGCCGCGTTCCCTGTCAAAGGCCACGCGCTTGACTCGGCGCTCCATTCGATTCCCGACTGCCAGAGCATCATTAAGAAGGCTGTCGTCAACAGGCTCAAAGAAAAATATAAAGTTGATTGGTTTAAAGAAACCGGCGCTAAATATCAGATTCAGTTTGCTATTATGAAGGATGTCGCCATGCTCTACATCGACACCTCCGGAAATGGGCTGCACAAGCGCGGGTACCGCCCCGTCGGCAATGCCGCTCCCCTGCGTGAGACGCTGGCGGCTGCTCTGGTTAAGCTCTCCCGCTATAAGGGCAAAGAAGAGGTTTGCGATCCTTTCTGCGGCTCCGGCACTATTCCGATTGAGGCCGCGCTCGCGGCTATCAACCGCGCACCGGGGATTAACCGCGCGTTCGCCGCGCAAAGCTGGAAATGGCTGGACCAGGCTGTCTGGAGCGATGCCCTTCAGGAAGCGCGCGACAAGGAATACCGCGGCAAATACGATATATGGGGCGGCGATATCGACCCCGAGAGCATAAAAATTTCTTATGAAAATGCGCGCCGTGCCGGTGTTTCGGAGCATGTCCGGTTTGAGATTGCCGAAGCCGCGAGCTTCAAGAGAGAAACACCCGGCGGCATCATCATCACCAATCCGCCTTACGGTGAACGCGTCATGGAGCATCAGGAAGCCGAGCGCATCTACCGTAAATTCGGGGCAGCAGTGAAGGCACTCGACAATTGGAAGCTCTACGTTCTCTCCTCCCATACCGAGTTTGAACGCAATTTCGGTAAAACCGCGGTCAAAAAGAGAAAATTGTATAACGGCATGATAAAATGCGATTTGTTTATGTATTATTAAGCATCGGCACGCTGTAACCGGTTATCTGACGCGTTTTCCTATTTCTAAGCGCAATTGCGACGAATATATTATTAAATAAATAATAAACGAGGGGTAAGGCTTTGAGACATCTTTTCGTTGTAAATCCGATTGCAGGCGGGAAAAAGCATCATCACGAGGCAACAATCAGGGCAATCCATTCGGTTATGTCCAAGCGTTCTGAAAACTACGAAGTCTATACCACAATAGCGCCGTTAGACGCATGCGTGAAAGTTCAGGAAGCATCTGAGAATCAAGAACCGCTGCGTGTTTACGCCTGCGGCGGAGACGGGACGTTAAACGAGTGCGTCAACGGCGCCGCCGGAAAGCGGCACGTCGCGGTCACACATTACCCCTGCGGCACCGGCAACGATTTTGTTAAAATGTTCGGCTCGGATGATGTGAAGCTGTTCCATGACCTTGATGCCTTGATTGACGGCACGGCGCGCCCGATTGATCTCATCGAAGTACATCCGGCCATCGGCAGCATCCGTTACGGCCTCAATATCTGCTCTGTCGGGATTGACGCCCGAATCGGCACCGATGTCCACAAATACAGTGCCATGCCGCTTATCGGCGGCGCGACGGGTTATGTCGTATCCATGTTCGTCAACCTGATCCGCGGTGTTAATCAAATGCTTAAAATTACCACAGAAAGTGGTGTTACAGATGCGAATATTGCGCTGGTCTGCGCATGCAACGGCAGGTTTTACGGCGGCGGCTTCAATCCCGTACCCGAAGCCATGCCGGACGACGGTATCATTGAATTCCTGATTGTCTCAGAAGTTACCCGTTTGAAATTCATCAGCGTCGTCGGCAAATACGCCAAAGGGCGTTATAAGGAATTCAGTGAAATAATTTCCCATATCAGAGGGAATGCTATGAAAATTGAGAGCGAAAAGGCCCTCGTCGTGAACATTGACGGTGAAATGATCAATACCGGCGGTCTCTGTTTTACTTTAATCCCGGGCGGTGTCAATTTCTTTTTCCCTTCCGGTATGCGTTTCTTCGAGTCTAACCGTCTTAATGACGCAGATATCTTGAGTAAACGGAAGATTTAAGCAGATAATAGGACATAAATACGTATCAATTTGATTCTTAGCCTATTTTACCGAAGATTTGGTAAAATTCACAGTTGCACAATAGCGCGTCTTGGAATATTATTATACCTGCGTTAGCACTCATTGACATCGAGTGCTAACGCAGGTATAATAAAAGCATTCGTAAAAACGAACGCTCAGGAAAGACAAAATTTTTACAGGAGGTATTTGAATATGATATTAAAACCATTGGCTGACAGAGTTATTATCAAGCAGGTCGCCGCTGAAGAAACAACGAAAAGCGGGATTATCCTCACGAGCGCTGCCCAGGAAAAACCACAGGTCTTCGAGGTGCTGGAAGTCGGACCCGGCGGCATGGTCGACGGCAACGAAATCAAAATGGTTGTCAAAAAGGGCGACCGCATTATTACCGGAAAGTATTCCGGAACTGAGGTTAAAATTGACGGTGTCGAAATGACCATCGTCCGGCAGAGCGATATACTCGCCATTGTCCAATAAGCTTAAAGCGGAAATTTAGGAGGAATTATAAGTATGGCTAAACAAATTATTTACGGTGAAGATGCCCGCAGAGCATTGGAAAAAGGCGTCAACCAGCTGGCTGATACGGTCAAGCTGACCATCGGCCCAAAAGGCAGAAACGTTGTCCTCGATAAAAAATTCGGCTCTCCCCTTATCACAAACGACGGCGTGACAATTGCAAAAGAGATCGAACTTAAAGACGCATTTGAAAATATGGGCGCACAGCTCGTTAAAGAAGTCGCTTCCAAGACAAACGATGTCGCCGGCGACGGCACAACCACAGCAACACTTCTGGCGCAGGCCATCATCCATGAGGGCATCAAGAACGTCGCAGCCGGCGCAAACCCCATGATCATGAAAAAAGGTATCCAGAAAGCTGTCGAAATCGCTGTCAAGGCGATTAAGGATAATTCGCACCCCGTTTCAGGCTCCGAGGATATCGCCCGCGTCGGCGCTGTCTCCTCCGGTGACGAGACAATCGGCAGACTCATAGCGGAAGCTATGGAAAAGGTCTCCAGGAACGGTGTTATCACGGTTGAGGAATCAAAGACAGCCGAGACATTTACCGAGGTCGTCGAAGGCATGCAGTTTGACCGCGGCTACATCACCCCTTATATGGTTACCGATTCCGATAAGATGGAAGCAATTATCGATGATCCTTTCATCCTTATAACTGATAAAAAGATCTCCAATATTCAAGAGATTCTCCCCGTCCTCGAACAGGTTGTCCAAGCCGGCAAAAAGCTCGTTATCATCGCGGAAGACGTTGAAGGCGAAGCCTTAGCCACCATCATTCTCAACAAGCTCCGCGGCACATTCATCTGCGTCTGCGTCAAAGCCCCCGGCTTCGGCGACAGAAGAAAAGAAATGCTCCGCGACATCGCTGCCCTCACCGGCGGTCAGGTTATTTCCAGCGAGCTCGGCATGGAGCTCAAGGAAGCCAACGTCTCCATGCTCGGTAAAGCCCGTCAGGTCAAAATGACCAAGGACAACACGATCATTGTAGACGGCGCAGGCAGCCCTGAGGACATCAAGGCCCGTGTTAAGCAAATCACCTCCGAGATCGAAGCGACAACCTCCGATTACGATAAAGAGAAGCTTCAGGAGCGTTTAGCCAAGCTTTCCGGCGGTGTCGCCGTCATCAAGGTCGGTGCCGCCACCGA
>DBTM01000007.1 GCA_002307055.1 Clostridiales bacterium UBA1316 | reverse complement strand
CACCGTTGTCGCACACCTCGATAAAAGCCACGTCACCGTACACACCTATCCGGAGTATCACCCCGACAACTCCATCGCGACCTTCCGTGTCGATATTGACGTCACGACATGCGGCGCCATCACCCCGCTCTCGACACTGGATTATCTCATCGGCAGCTTTGACAGCGATATTATCACCATGGACTACAGAGTCCGGGGCTTTACGCGCAATATCGACGGCAAAAAGCTGTTCATAGACCACACCATCACATCCATCCAGGATTATATCGCCGCTGAGACGCTCGAAAAATACGACACCATCGACATTAATATGTATCAGGCAAATATCTTTCATACAAAGATGCTCATTAAGGAAATGGACCTGCAGAATTACCTGTTTAACGCGGATGTTTATGAGCTGCCGCCGAAAACGCGGCTGCTGGTCACGAGCCTTTTGCGCAAAGAGATGATTGAAATTTTCAGCGCCATGAACGTGTATTAGAAATAGGAGCACTTTATTGGAAAAAAAGATGGATCAGAACAGGATGCCGATTCTGGAGGCTTTAAATACCGTTAAAAACATGCGCCTCGTGCCCTTCGACGTGCCGGGCCACAAAAGAGGCCGCGGCAACCCGGAGCTGACGGCTTTTCTCGGCGAAAAGTGTATGACCGCCGACGTCAATTCCATGAAACCGCTTGACAACCTCTGCCATCCCGTCTCCGTCATCCGAGACGCGGAGGCGCTGGCCGCACAGGCTTTCGGTGCAAAACACGCTTTTTTTATGGTAGGCGGCACAACCTCCGCCGTTCAGGCGATGGTCATGACGGCCTGCAAAAAAGGCGATAAGCTCATTCTCCCGCGCAACGTGCATATCAGCGTCATCAACGCGCTTATTCTCTGCGGCGCGGAACCCGTCTACATTAACCCGCAGATTGATCATCGGCTCGGTATATCCCTGGGCATGTCGCTCGGCGACATTGAAAAAGCCATTACGGAAAATCCGGGCGCCAAAGCCGTCCTTGTCAACAACCCGACCTATTACGGTATCTGCTCAAATTTGAAAACAATCACCGAAACGGCACATCAGCACGGGATGCAGGTGCTTGTCGACGAGGCGCACGGCACCCATTTTTACTTCAGCGCGGACCTGCCTGTATCCGCTATGGCCGCGGGGGCCGATATAGCCTCCGTCAGCATGCACAAGTCCGGCGGCTCCCTGACACAGAGCTCCCTGCTCCTGACGGGCGGCAATATCAACGCCGATTATGTCCGCCAGATCATCAATCTGACCCAAACGACGAGCGGCTCGTACCTTCTGCTGTCGAGCCTCGATATTTCCCGTAAAAATCTGGCGTTAAACGGTGAAGCCATATTTCAAAAAGTCATCGGCCTCGCGCAGTACGCCAGAGATGAAATCAATCGCATCGGCGACTACTGCGCCTATTCCAAAGAGCTGATCAACGGCGATACTGTCTTTGATTTTGACACCACAAAGCTCTCCGTCTATACCCTGGGGATTGGTCTTGCCGGCATCGAGGTCTATGATATTTTGAGAGATGAATACGACATTCAGGTTGAATTCGGCGATCTCGGTAATTTCCTGGCCTATATTTCCGTCGGCGACACGGATAAAAACATTGAGCGCCTCGTCAGCGCCCTGTCCGACATCCGGCGGCTCTATAAAAAAGACAAGGTCGGCATGCTGGAATATGAGTACATCTCCCCGATTGTCGCCGCGACGCCGCAGGCGGCGTTTTATGCCGAAAAAGAATCCGTTTTGCTCAAAGACAGCCTGGGCGCGGTCTGCGCGGAAAATGTCATGAGCTACCCACCCGGCATTCCGATTCTCTCGCCCGGCGAGCAGATTACGAAAGAAATCATCGATTACATCGTTTATGCCAAAGATAAAGGCTGCTTTTTAACCGGTACGGAAGATTTAAGTGTCAACAGACTCAACATACTGAAACGAGGTGTCTAGCTTGGAGCTGTGGTTTTCGGAAAAGCATACAAAAAATGTCAAATTCTCAATCAGAACCGATAAACAGCTTTTTACCGCTGTGAGTCCGTTTCAGCGGATAGACGTGTTTGAATCCATCGAGTTCGGCCGTTTTCTCACGCTTGACGGCTATATGATGCTCACGGAAAAAGATGAGTTTATCTATCACGAGATGATCGTCCATCCCGCTCTCGCCGTCAATCCTGGTATTGAAAATGTCCTTGTCATCGGCGCGGGCGACGGCGGCGCGGCCAGGGAGCTGACGCGGTATAAAACAATTAAGCGCATTGATTTGGTGGAAATTGATGAAATGGTCATCGAGGTCTGCAAAAAATACCTCCTTCAAACCGCCTGCGGCTTCGACGACGCGCGCGTCAACGTCCTGATTCAGGACGGCTTGAAATATATCCGGAGCTGCGAAAATCAATATGATCTCATCATCGTCGACTCGACAGACCCCTTCGGCCCCGGTGAAGGCCTTTTTACGAAAGAATTTTACGGTAACTGCTATAAAGCCCTGAAGGATGACGGCATCATGATCAACCAGCACGAAAGCCCCTTTTATGAAAATGACGCGCTTGCGATGCAGCGCGCCCATAAGCGGATTGTCAAATGCTTTCCCATCAGCCGTGTCTATCAGGCTCATATCCCCACCTACCCCTCCGGCCACTGGCTGTTTGGCTTCGCCTCAAAAAAATACCACCCCATCGGCGACCTGGACGAAAACAGCTGGAATGAATTGAAGCTAAAGACAAAATACTATAATACAAAGCTGCACACCGGCGCCTTCGCGCTTCCCAACTATGTCTGGGAAATGCTGAAGGATGTTGAATAAAAAATACAATTCCAAGAAAGGACTGGTTATACAATGGGCAGAGCTCTGATTATCGGCTGCGGCGGCGTGGCTGGAGTGGCCATCCACAAATGCTGCCAAAACAGCGCGGTCTTTGAAGAAATCATGATCGCCAGCCGCACGCTCAGCAAATGCGACGCTCTCAAGGAAAAGCTTGACAAAGCCGCGTTATACGGCGGGAAAACGAAGATATCAACAGCGAAGGTTGACGCGGATAACGTCATGGACCTCATTTCGCTTATTAATGAGTTCCACCCGGATGTCGTCCTGAACCTGGCGCTGCCTTATCAGGACCTGACGATTATGGAAGCCTGCCTCGCGACGAAGACGGACTATGTGGATACAGCTAACTATGAGCCGCTTGACACAGCAAAATTCGAATACAAATGGCAATGGGCTTATAAAGACCGCTTCGAAAAAGCGGGTATCACCGCGCTGCTCGGCAGCGGCTTCGACCCCGGTGTCACCGGTGTGTTTTCCGCCTACGCCCAAAAGCACCATTTTGACGAGATTAATTATATCGATATCCTCGACGCCAACGGCGGCGACCATGGCTACCCGTTTGCCACAAATTTCAACCCCGAAATCAATATCCGCGAAATTACCGCCAAGGGCAGCTATTGGGAAGACGGGCACTGGATTGAGACGGAGCCGATGGAAATTAAGCGCGTCTACGATTTCGCTGAAATCGGTAAAAAAGATATGTACCTTCTGCACCACGAGGAGCTTGAGTCCCTTGCGCTGAACATCAAGGGTATCAAGCGTATCCGGTTTTTCATGACCTTCGGCCAGAGCTATCTGACACATTTAAGGTGCCTGGAAAACGTGGGGATGACGTCCATTGAGCCCATTGAATTCGACGGCAAAATGATCGTCCCGCTCCAATTTTTAAAAGCCGTGCTGCCCGACCCGGCGTCCCTCGGCCCGAGGACAAAAGGGAAAACAAATATCGGCTGTATCTTTACCGGCAAAAAAGACGGCAGGGATAAAACCTATTATCTTTATAATATCTGCAGCCACGAGGCAAGCTTTGCCGAAGTCGGCTCGCAGGCCATCTCCTACACAACAGGCGTCCCTGCCATGATCGGCGCCATGCTTTTAATGAGCGGCACCTGGAAGAAGCCCGGCGTGCATAACATCGAGGAGTTTGACCCCGACCCTTTTATGGACGCGCTGAATAAATGGGGCCTCCCCTGGCAGGAGTGCATGACGCCGGAGCTGGTGGATTGATGCCGCCGGTCTTTCAGGCGGACACAGGGGCCTTCCCGGCCTTCAAGACACCGTATTATATCGTCGATGAAACCCTGCTCCAAAAGAATCTGGAAATCCTCAAAAGCGTCATGGACAGGACGGGCTGCAAAACCCTGCTCGCCCAAAAGGCTTTTTCGATGTACGCGCTGTATCCTCTCATCGGCCAATATCTCAGCGGAACGGCTGCGAGCGGCTTGCACGAGGCAAAGCTCGGTTTCGAGGAAATGGTGCGCGCCCATTCGAACCAGCTGAATACCCCTTTGGAAAACCATGTCTTTTCCGCGGCTTATCGGGAGGACGAATTCGATGAGATCGCACATATATGCGACCATATCATCTTCAACTCCTTCAGCCAGCTCGAAAAATACAAAGCCGCAGCCTTGTCCGCGGGCAAAAAAATAGGCCTCCGGATTAATCCCGAATGCTCCACACAGGGGCATGCTGTCTATGACCCCTGCGCTAAAGGCTCCCGCCTTGGTGTGACACGCGCCAATTTCCGCGAGGATTTGCTGAGCGGCGTCAGCGGACTCCACTTTCACACACTCTGCGAGCAAAACGCCGACGCGCTGATTAAGACACTGACCGCCGTAGAAGAAAAATTCGGCCAATATCTCCCTCAAATGGAGTGGGTCAATTTCGGCGGTGGGCACCACATCACCCGAGAGGATTACGACGTTGACGCCCTCATCCGTACAATTAACATATTTAAGGCCAAATATAGGGCCGAGGTGTACTTAGAGCCGGGCGAGGCTGTTGCCCTGAACACCGGCTTTCTTGTCAGTACGGTGCTCGACATTGTCGATAACGGCATAAAAATCGCCATTCTCGACGCCTCTGCCGCCTGCCACATGCCCGATGTGCTCGAGATGCCCTACCGCCCGCTTGTACTCGGCTCCGGATTTCCAAATACCAAAAAATATAATTACAGGCTCACCGGCCCGACCTGCCTCGCCGGCGACATTATCGGCGATTACAGCTTTGATCAGCCCCTGTCCGTCGGCGATAGGCTGATTTTCAGCGATATGGCTATCTATTCCATGGTCAAAAACAATACCTTCAACGGCATCAACCTCCCCGCCATTGCCATCGCAAAAGCAGACGGCTCGCCTGAACTCGTCAAATCCTTCGGCTACGAGGATTTCAAAAGGCGCTTGTCATGAATAACGATCATTTTTCAAACAGCGGTCGGCAATTCGTCCGCTGTTTGTTAATCATTGCCCTCTTCGATATACGATCCGGTTAATTAACCGCCCGTTAACTAAGTTTGGCAAAGTTAACTTCGCTTCCATTGCATATAATCGGCGTTACCAATATAATAAGCCCAAAAGCAAGATATTTGACACGCATGATTTACGCGCTTCTTTTTGAAGCCTAAAAGCAAATATGGCGTGTCATGTGTGTATAATATCAGCATCATACCGGCTTGCGGATTTTATAGCAAATATGGTAATATAATTATCTGGGGGAATAAATACATGCTCAAAATTAACCATCTCACGAAGACCTTCGGCAGCAAACGCGCTGTCGACGACCTGACGCTTCATATTGAGCCCGGAGAAATTTACGGCTTTATCGGGCATAACGGCGCCGGCAAAACGACGACGATAAAGGCGGTCAGCGGCATTCTGCAGTTTGACAGCGGAGAAATTTTCGTCGACGGAAAATCAGTCAGGGAGGACCCGCTCGGCTGCAAACGGTCTCTGGCGTACATCCCCGATAACCCGGATATGTACGAGTTTCTGTCGGGCATCAAATATCTGAACTTCATCTCGGATGTCTTTGGAATCCCGGCGGACCTCCGCTTGGAACGCATTCATAAATACGCCGACATGTTTGAGCTGACAGCTGATCTTGCGCAGCCCATTTCTGCCTACTCCCACGGCATGAAGCAAAAACTGGCGCTTATCTCCGCGCTCCTGCACGACCCAAAGCTCATGATTATGGACGAGCCGTTCGTCGGCCTGGACCCAATCGCTTCGCATTCCCTAAAAACGATCATGCGGGAAAAGTGCAATGCCGGAGGTGCGATTTTCTTCTCGACGCATGTCCTTGATGTGGCAGAAAAGCTCTGCGACAAGGTCGCCATCATCAAAAGCGGCAAGCTCCTCGTCGCGGGTACAATGGATGAGGTCAAAGGCAACTCATCGCTCGAATCCGTGTTTTTGGAGCTGGAGGATCAGAAATGACCGGTAAACTGATTGCTCTCAACATCCGTGCGCTCTTTTCGAGAATGTTTCTCAAAAACAGAAGTAAAAAGAAAAGAAACCCGGTTATCATTGTTTTAATTATCCTGCTCACCCTCTATGTCATCGGTGCCTTAATGGGTCTGTTTGGGGTGACCTTCTATCAGCTGAATAAGCCGCTTTTTTCCATGGGGCTTGGCTGGTTTTACTTTTCTCTCGCGGGCATAGGGATTTTTGCGTTTTGCTTTATCGGCAGCATTTTTGCCGCCCAGGCGCAGCTGTTCAATGCCAGGGACAATGAGCTGCTGCTCTCTCTTCCGATCAAGCCGCGGGATATCCTCATCGGCCGGCTTGCTTCCCTGCTGCTTTTAGAATATGTATTCGCGGCGTTCATCGCCCTGCCCGCCTTTGTTGCCTGGGTCACTTTGCAGCCGGTGGCAGCGGTCAGCGTTGTGTTTTTCATTATCGCTGTTCTCGTCCTGCCGCTCGCGGCGCTTTCCTTCGCCAGCTTCTTCGCGTGGCTCATCGCGCTCATCACGTCGCGGCTGCATAACAAAAATATTGTGACGCTTGTTTTCTCTCTGATCTTCATGGGCCTGTACTTTTTCGTGTTTTCCAATCTCACCGGTCATATGAATCAGCTGATTCAAAACGGAGAGAAGATTGCAACCGCCGTCAGGGAGTCTCTTTTTCCGGCATACCACCTGGGTATTGCCGTCGCGCAGGGTAATATACTCAGCTTTCTGATCTTCCTGCTCTGCATTATTGCACCCTTCGTCATCATGGTACTCATTTTATCCGCCAATTTCGTGAAGATTGCAACGATGAACCGCGGTGCAGCCAGAATTAAATACACGGAAAAGGCGCTCAAGGTATCCGGCGTGCGCTCCGCCTTTATCAGCAAGGAGCTGCGCCACTTCTGGTCCAATCCGATGTATATCCTAAACTCCTCACTCGGCGGCGCTTTTATGCTCGTCGGTGCAGTCGTGCTCGTTATAAACCGCAGTCTCGTTCTAAATTATCTGGATCATTTCAATACGGCGGGACTCTCGCTTTCCCCTGCGGCGCTCGTGTGTATGGCGCTCAGTACGATTTCGGCGCTCAATTTTGTGTCGGCACCCTCCGTGTCGCTTGAAGGCAAAAACCTCTGGATCGCCAAGAGCCTGCCCGTTCTGCCGATTGATATCCTGATGGCAAAGGTCGATATGCACCTAGCCGTCTGCGGTATCCCAGCCGCTGTCTCGGCGCTGATATGCGCCGCCGCGCTGCGGGTCACAGCAGTTGAGTTTCTCCTGATCATAGCCGTCCCAGTTTTGATGAATCTGCTCATGGCTCTGTTCGGTGTCGTTATCAACCTGCAGTTCCCGAAATTCGACTGGATCAACGAGCTTCAGCCGATTAAACAAAGCGTTAGTGTCATGCTTACCATGTTCGGCGCCATGGCCCTGGTTGCCGGACTCATTATCTTGTACGCGCTCGTTTTATCACCGGTATTTCAAATTGAAGGTTATCTTGCAATCTGCGCGGCGCTTTTCGCGGTTTTGTCGGGCATTATGTACCGCTATCTGCGGAAGGGCGGGAGTCGCCGCTTTGAAGCGCTCAATAATTAAGTCAGGATTCACATCATATCACCAGGATTATGAAGGGAGCTAAAGACAGCATATGAACTTTTCGCACGAAGTCGAGGAAATGGCCTGTGTCGCCAAGGGCGTCAATCACGGGCCCGCGCCGATCCCCGAAGAGGGAAAATGGGTAAAAGCCAAAAAAATCGAGGATATATCCGGCTTGACGCACGGCGTCGGCGGCTGCGCGCCGCAGCAGGGTACCTGCAAGCTGACGCTGAATGTCAAGGACGGTATTATTCAGGAGGCGCTCGTCGAAACAATCGGCTGCAGCGGCATGACGCACTCCGCCGCCATGGCTGCCGAAATCCTGCCGGGTAAAACGATACTCGAAGCGCTCAATACGGACCTTGTCTGCGACGCCATCAATGTCGCCATGCGCGAGCTCTTTCTCCAAATTGTCTACGGGCGGACACAGACCGCCTTCTCCGAAGGCGGTCTGCCCATCGGCGCAAGTCTTGAGGATCTCGGCAAGGGGATGCGGAGCCAGGTCGGAACGACGTTCGGCACCCTGGCGAAGGGCTCGCGGTATCTTGAAATTGCCGAAGGATATATCAATAAAATGGCCCTCGATGATGACGGTCAGATTATCGGTTACGAATTTATCCATCTCGGCAAAATGATGGATTTTATCAAAAAGGGTACCGACGCCAATGAAGCGCTTAAAAAATCAACGGGCACGTATGGCCGCTTTGCCGAAGGCGTTAAATACATAGACCCGCGCCATGAATAAGGAGGGTCATTATGGAACTGTTTGAAAGCTACGAGCGCCGAATTGAAAAAATCAACGCCGTTTTATCGGGGTATGGTATTAAAAATATCGAGGAAGCTAAAGTCCTCTGCGATAAGTTTGGCTTGGATCCCTATACAACAGCCAAGGAAACCCAGTCGATTTGCTTTGAGGATGCCGGTTGGGCGTATACGGCAGGCTCCGCCATCGCGCTTAAAAAAGGCTGCACCATCGCCGCGCAGGCGGCGGAAGCCATCGGCATCGGCCTTCAGGCCTTCTGTATCCCCGGCTCTGTCGCCGAGGACAGAAAGGTCGGTCTCGGGCACGGTAATTTAGCCGCTATGCTCCTCACCGACGAAACGGAATGCTTTGCCTTTCTTGCCGGTCACGAATCCTTCGCGGCGGCGGAGGGTGCCATCGGCATCGCAAAAAGCGCGAACACCATCCGCACAAAACCGCTCCGCATCATCTTAAACGGCTTGGGCAAGGATGCCGCCCAGATCATTTCCCGTATCAACGGCTTTACCTACTGCAAAACAGCGTTCGATTATTATACCGGCGCAGTCACCGTCACCGAAGAAATCGCCTATTCAAAGGGCGACCGCGCCGCTGTTCGCTGCTACGGCGCGGACGATGTCCGCGAGGGTGTCGCCATCATGCACCTGGAAAATGTCGATATATCCATCACCGGTAATTCCACAAATCCGACGCGCTTCCAGCATCCCGTCGCCGGTACATATAAAAAAGAGCGCCTCGAGTGCGGGAAAAAATACTTCTCCGTCGCCTCCGGCGGCG
>DBTM01000083.1:504-9338 GCA_002307055.1 Clostridiales bacterium UBA1316 | reverse complement strand
CCATGACCGAGATGACCGCGCTGGGGCTTACCGCCGTGGGCGTGACCGTGATGCTTTCGACCGATGCGTCCACAGCCGCCGAATAGCTATACTGCGTTTCGCTGAAGGAAGGGGAGAGAGTGCCCGCGCTCAGCCTCAGCCCGCTCAGATATTGATTGACCGTGTTGTAAACTTCAAGCTGCGCTATGGAAACAAAATTTGGGTTCGCCTCTATTCCGCTCGGGAAGGTAAGCTTAAAATAACGTGCATTGACCGGGGAAAAGCTTTGGTCTATCAGGCCATTCTCAGATGTATGCTTGTCAATGTCGTACCACAGACTGTCATCCGTGCTGTAAGCGGCGCTGACCGGGATATTGGAGTAGCTGACCGGCCACTCGACGCCGTCTGCGGTCGGAAGCGCGCTTATTCCCTTGATTACATAGCGGCAGATGCTGTGCACCGCGCCGAAGTCCACTTTATAAAACAGTTTTTCATGATTATAATCAAAAAATCCGCTGAGCCAGCGATCCGTCGGGCCTGAAAGTGTGCCGTTGACCGCTCTTTGCGGCAGATACGGCGTTATGCATGAGCTTGCCGTCACTGGTTTATTCAGCGCGTAATTGTAAGTTCCGCTTGCCATAACATATCCTCCTTTTCATACGTTGTCCGGAACATAGCCCCTAGCGACAATGTAATACTGCATACCCGGCATGGGCTCAAGGCCCTGCATATTCGGCAGGCCGAAGGAAGTCGAGCCGTTGCCGCCGTAGGTCGTGCGAATCAGGGCAAACAGAAGCACATTTTGCTGGATCGGCATAATCCGACCGTCGCACGGCAGAAGATCCACCGGCGTCCTTCCATATGGGAGCAACAGGATTGTTCCAATATATAAGTCCATATCTATCGATTCTCCTTTGTCATTTTTCGCTTTTCAAAATTTAAAATGCAAATGTGTTTTGAGCAAGAAGTTTTTTATGGCTTGTTAGCGAATTCCTGCTCCGGCCGATTATACCGCCATTTTCGGGAAATCGCCTTCGTCGCAGATGTAATATTTCATGCCGGGTAAAGTTTCTGCGCTTGTCAAATCGGGCACTTTGAAGGTTGTGACGCCGTCGCCGCCATAGGTCGTGCCGATAACCCCAAACAGTGCGCGGTATTTCTGGATCGAGTAAGCCGCGCCGTCGCACAGCAAATAGAACGGCGGTGCAAAATCAAAGGCAAACTGAATGACTTCTCCCATGTAATAATCTTCCATATCAAATTCCCCTTTATCGTTTCAGTTAAAACGTTGGGTTCACCCCGGACGTGGCGATATAATAGGACAAGCTCGGCATAAGCTTAGCACCCGAAAGGTCCGGCACATTAAAATCGGTTGTGTCCCCGCCAAATCTATTGCCGATATAATTGTATAACTGCTGATATTGCGCAACCGGCAGCGATTTCCCATCGCACAAAACAAACTGACTCGGAGCATAATTGAATGCGAAGGCTGCAATGGTTCCTACTAAATACTCCATATCGTTTTCTCCTTCTGCCAATAATAGAATTCTCGCAAAAACTGTTCGGAATTTAATCGGTGCGTCAACCATGAACCAGCCGATCCTGAACGCCGCTGCCGCTGTCGCGGAAATGGTGAAAAGCAGCGACCCGAACGCCATTACTGCAAATTTCCACACCCATCCGGTTGGATTTTTTCTTTCGGCAGCACCGCGCCATTCGCGGCTGACGCCATAAACGCCATTCCGCCTGCGGATTTTCTAATCTTCATTATCCCTCTCTTCCCTGATTATTAGCTTTAGTCTGGTATATTTTTAAGCTGAATTTTCCCGGTATTTCGAACCGGGAAAAATGATATAATTCTATTGTAAATCCCAATTTCTTAAAATTCAATACACCAAAGTAGGTACAAAAGTGTACTCTTTTTCAAAAAAACAGCCTCCGACCAAAAATGGTCGGAGGCTGTGCGCGTATCGCATCAATTTCAGGACATTACTCGATCAGGCCCAGTACTTTTGCTTTTACGGCAACTTCCTGCCGGTTTTTCACGCCGAGTTTGTCAAAGATTTTGGAGTTATACTTTTTAACTGTGTTGAGTGTCAGGTAAAGTTCACTCGCAATGTCGGTGTTCGACTTGTTTTCCGCGATCAGCCGCAGGATTTTCAGTTCCTTTTCGTTGAGCAGACGCGCCTCTGGGGCATTCTCCGGCAAATCGCGGCCCTTTTGCACGTCATCCAGCACACCGATATATTCGTTGGTCTGCCGAAGCAGCTTTTTTGCGTAGGCCGCGTGGCGCAGATTTTCGTCGCTCCGGCTCATCACGCGGTATTTTGTAAGCAGCCGTGCCATCGGTTTTCCCTCGTCGATAAAGCCGCGGGCATAGCCCTCCTCCTCGCCGATGCTGAGCGCCTGCTCAAGCGTCCGAATGGCCTTGAGATAGTCCCCGCTTTGCGCGCGGCAGATTGCAGTAAGGCAGAATAATTCCACCATGCTGGTCAGCTGGTTCTCTTTCCGGGCGAAATCCGTCAGGCGGCTTAGCAGAATCAGGGCGTCCCCAAGCCGGTTCTCCCCAATCATCCACCGCGCCCAGACGATATATTCCGATTCGCGCACGGCGGTGAGCGAATCAAACAGCCCGAGTTTTTCCGTGTCAATCAGCTTTTGGGCGTTTTCGACATTGCCGACGCTCAGGTGCAGCTTTGCCTCAAAAACATCAAGGAAGTACTGCCAAAGGTTCCCCGATTTTTCACCCAGCAGTTTTCTTGCCTCGGCGACGGTTTTAAACGCCCGGTGCGCGTTCCCTTTTGCCATGTTCCGCTTGGCGAGCACGATAAAGCAGGGCACGACGACGCCGGGAAACTTTATGCCGATAATCCGCCCCATGTGGTCGGTCAGCACGGCGTCCATTTCGCGCAGTCCGTTTCGCTCATAATAATACTCCGCGATGGAGACGGCAAAATAGGCACTGTAATCGCCGATGAAAGAATCCAGACCGTTCAAAGACGAAACGCACTGCTCGATTTTAGTCAGTCTGCCCCGAAAGCCGTAAGCCGTTTTCAAAAGGCTCGGCTTGTCCCAGTTCATCTCACCGAGTACGACCAATGTTTTAATTTTGAGTTTACCGAGCAGCTGCATACGGTCGAGCACCCGCTCCGGATTCAGTTTCCAGAAGGCCATATTCGCCTCGGCAAACAGCACATGCGCCTCCAGATAGTCCCTCTGCTCTTTTTCAAGAGCATTTTTTATCCGCTCAAAGCAGTCTCTGGATTTTTGCGTCCACACTTCCGCCCCGTCAAGATCGTTTTGCATTGACAGCACCCAGGAATAGGCGGTGTAGACGGTGTTGCTGTCCCGGTAGACCGACGGGGGGATCGCGTCGATCCACTGCCGCCATTGTAAGAATTCGCTGTCCCTTGACAGCTCAAACCAGCTTTCCATCACGAGGGGGAAGGCTTTTTCGTATTTCTTTGCCCGAATGAGCCAGTTGATTCCGTCACGGGTTAAGCCTTGTTTCAGGCACCATTCCCCGGCACGGCTATAGAGCAGGTTCCTTTTTTCTCCGTCGATGAACTCCAATCGGTTTTGCAGAAAATTCTGAAACAGGTGATGATACCGATACCACCCGCCCACCGAGTCAAGCGCAGTGACAAAGCTGTTGCTTTTCGAGAGGGTTTTGAGCAGTGCCGTGCCGGTGCTGCCCCCGGTCACCGCGTCGCAGAGCGGACCGGAGAGCCTGCCCAGAAAAGCGGTGGAGACGAGAAATTCTTTAACCTCAGTCGGCCATCGCTCAAAGACCTCGTTGCTGAGAAAGCTCTCGATATTCCGGTCGCCGCCCGAAAACGCGCGGATGGCGTCGGGTACGCTCTCGCTCCCCTCAAAGGAGAAGGAGGCAGCGACAAGCCCCGCCGCCCAGCCCTCCGTGCGGGTATTGACAGCGGAGATTTCCTGCTCAGTCAGGCGGAAGCCCTTTTGTATAAAAAATTCGGAGGTTTCATCGGAGTCGAAGGCGATGTCCCGCTCCCCCAGAGAGAGCGCCACACCCCGCGCCCGCAGGGCGGCAAGCATCTGCTCCGGCTCCTTGCGGCTGAGAATAATCAGGCTGATGTTTTGCGGCAGATATTTCACGAAATGCTCGACGCTATGTAAAACAACATCGTTTTCGATTAAATGATAATCATCGAGCACCAGTGCAAAGCGTTCGGGGTTCTTTTCAATAATGCCGATGAGATAATCCACAGAAATATGGGAAACAATCAGCTCGGCAGAAAGCGTGATCTGCTCCATTTCACTTTGATCTATGTAGGGAGACACCGACTCTAACAGGTACCTCCAAAACCGGACGGGGTCGTTATCCGCTCCGTCGATGGAGAACCACGCGTATTTGAGCTTCTCCCGTGTCAGATAATCGGCGACAGCCGTTGTTTTGCCGTAGCCTGCCGGGGCGGAGATAAAGGCAAACTGATAGTTCGGCAGCCGCCGCAGCGTTTCCTCAACCCGCATCCTGCGGATAATATTCTCTCCGATGTGCGGCATACAAAGCTTTGCCTGTAACATTCGTCCCCACTCCCATATCTGCCATTATTCTATAGAAAGTATACCGTATTGGGGGTGGGATAGCAATTACGGCAGCAAATTACTTCTTTGCTGCCGTAAGCCTACCGTTTCACCCGCAAAGTGCAGGGTTTGCAGGCAGTTGACAAGCAGTGTTTATACCTTATTCGTCCTGAAGCGCGCTGAAGCCTTCCTCACCGGTGCGAACTTTTATTACATTTTTCACATCGGAGATAAATATCTTTCCGTCGCCTATGTTTCCGGTATATAACGCCTCTTTGACCGTCTTAACAAGCAGGTCTGTTGGAATTTTGCAGATAACAATATCCACTTTGATTTTAGGCAGAAGCTTCGTCTCAATCGGGACGCCGCGATAGCTCTGCTGATGACCCTTCTGCATACCGTAACCGTATACGTTGGAGATGGTAAGCCCGGTGATACCCAGCTTTTCGAGCGCGTCCTGCAATTTGGAGAATTTGTTCTGATTTGTAACGATCGAAACGTTGGTGATCGCCGCGCCGGGATACGCATTGTTTTCAACCGGAACAGCAACTTCGGGAGCGACAGCGGCAGGGACGGCAGGCGCGGCGCTGCCGAAATCAATTGTCGGTATCGTGATCATGAAGTCGGCATATGCGCTGGGCAGTCCGTGCTCAGAAATGTCGAGACCTTCGATTTCATGCTCGGGCGCGGCGCGTAGACCGTTAACTGACTTAATGACCCGAAAAAGGACAAGAGATGTAACAGCGGTCCAGGCTGCGATGAAAAAAACGCCGAGCGCCTGAATGCCAAGCTGATGCAGTCCACCGCCGTAGAAAAGGCCGACAACGGAAGAATTCGGAGCCGAGTCGGTGGCAAATAGGCCAACAGCAAGACCGCCCCAGATACCGTTGATGCCGTGAACTGAAATTGCGCCAACCGGATCGTCAACATGCAAAACCTTGTCGATAAACTCAATAGCAACAACAATGAGAATGCCGGAAACCGCACCGATGACGGTAGCACCTAACGCATCAACATTGGCACAGGGAGCTGTAATGGCAACAAGGCCAGCCAGTGAGGCGTTCAAACACATGGAGACATCCGGCTTACCGTCTTTAATCCAAGTGAAAGCCATTGTAACAACAGTGGCGACTGCCGGAGCGATTGTTGTTGTGAGGAACACTGAGCCAAGCTGCTCCACCGAAGTGGCGGCAGCACCGTTAAATCCGTACCATCCAAACCAAAGAATGAATACACCAAGAGCACCGAGCGTCAGAGAATGGCCAGGAATAGCGCGTGAAGTTTTTCTACCTGTTTTTACATCAACAACATATTTGCCGATGCGCGGCCCGAGTATTGCTGCACCAATAAAGGACATGATACCGCCGACCATGTGGATAGCTGTGGAACCGGCAAAATCAACATATCCGAGGTTAAGGAGCCAGCCCTGCGGATTCCAAACCCAGCCCGCTTCGACCGGATAAATCACCAGACTGATAATACCGCTGTAAATAACATATGCCGAGAACTTTGTGCGCTCCGCCATGGCACCGGAAACGATCGTGGCAGCCGTTGCGCAAAAAACGAGGTTAAAAACGAAGCTGGAGAAATTGAATTGGGAAAAGTCCGAAAAAATCTGAAGATTTGGAACCCCAATTACTCCAAAAATGTAATTTTGCGACATCATCAGACTGAATCCGAGAAGCATGAACACAACTGTGCCGATGCAAAAGTCCATAAGATTCTTCATGATAATATTTCCGGCATTCTTCGCACGGGTAAATCCGGTTTCAACCATTGCAAATCCACACTGCATAAAGAACACCAATGCGGCGCCAATCAGAAACCATACGGCAAATGTAGTAGCTGTGGCTGCCTTGCTTGCTGTACTAAGAAATTCTCCCATTATTTGTTCCCCCTCTTAAAAATTTATATATGGAACAAAGGAGCAAGTCCTTTGTGAGCATTTATTGAATTTCGCGAATTATTAAAAAAATAAGAGGTGCGCTGAGTTTATACCCAGCGCACCTCTCTGTGCCAAATAGTTCCAGTAAATAAAAAGTGGGAGTCTCCCCCTATGGGAGCCCCCACCCTTAAGCTCAAAACTTGAAACACCTTCCCGAAAGAAAAATGCCCAACCGGAATTAAAATATTAAATTAAATATTTGAGATAGTAATTGTAGTTTACTGTACATCTCTATATTTGTCAACATAAAATTTTGTATATTTAATTGGATTTTTATGGAAAATTATCCGCCAATTTTATTTCATTTTTAAAGCTATAAAAAAGACGGATATCTTTCCAGCTCCTCTAAATAAAAAACAAGGACGGTATCTTCGTATCAAAGATACCGTCCTTGTTTGACGAGTTGGGGCTATTACATGGACACAATTTTATTTTTCGTCCGCGGGGGTATGCAAGGGTATTCAAATTGGAAAAAACGCTGTAGTTCTGGGCATTTTAGTATTTGCGATTTCACGCCATTATAGGCTGTTCTTACTGTGATATAAGGTGACCGCAGAGAAGTGGTTGGGCTATTTTTGAATATTCCGGGGATTTAACTCATTTTTATTTGAGGGATAGTTGCTGAAGTATTCATGCATAGCGCACCAGTAATCGACCCCTTTACCTTTTACAGCATTAATGAATTCTTGAGCATCATTCGATGTTATTTCTTTCTTTAGAACGCTTGAAAGCTTCTTTGATAATCCGTCATACATTCTCTTCTGACTCTTGCCGGTATCATAATCTTTAAAGCAGTCTGGGCAGCAGTTTAAAAGCATAAATTCTTCTTCAGAATTACACTGCTGGTCGAATTCAATGCGCAACGGCGTGAACTTTTAACCGCATATATGGCATTTGCAGAAGATGTGCCCCTGATGAACTTCAAACTCCTCTGATGACCCATCATCATTATTAAACCGCATATAATACATGTTCAGTTCCTCCCGGTTATTTTTGTATTACATATATCACTCTAAACCGGGATAATAGCAAGGCCATAGGGCAGTATTATATGATAATATATTGTGTCGAGGTGAGCGTCATGCCAAAGGATGTCAGGGAAATAAATCGGCCTCTGAAATGGGACTTCTATACGAAGAAAGTCGGCGTTTACTGCCGGGTCAGTTCCAACTCTTACTCACAGCTTCACAGTGTTGCAGCACAAGCGTCCGAGCTGACACGTTATGTGCATAGAGATCCCCATATGGAAGTGTCGGATATTTTCATCGAAGTAGCAAGCGGTGCCAGTGTCATCGACCGCCCAGAGTTTCAACGAATGCTGCAATCGGCGCGAGACAAAAAAATCAACTATGTGGTCACAAAAGCGGTCAGCAGACTTGGCCGTTCAACGGAGGACGTTCTGGTTGCCGTCAGAGCCTTACAGGAATACCATGTGGAGGTCTACTTTGAGGACCAGAAATTCGGTAGTCTGAACCCGGAAGCGGAACTTATGATATCCCTCTATTGCGGCGTTGCCGAGGGCGAGAACAAGTCCCACAGTGAGAATGTACGGTGGGGGCTGAAACGTCATGCCGAAAACGGCACTTCAAAACTCTACAACAAGCCGTGCTATGGTTACCGCCAGAATGATGATGGTGACCTCGAAATCGTGGAAGACGAAGCTGCTGTTGTCCGTAGGGTGTATGCTATGTATTTGAGCGGCTTGAGCATAGTAAAAATCAAGGCCGCGCTTGAAAATGACAATATCCCTTCGCCGACAGGCAAGGAGCAGTGGTCAAAGCATACGTTGGAGTTCATGCTTACCAATACGAAATACTACGGCACCGCTGTTATTTTCAAAACCCACACACCGGAATACAAGGCGAAGCGGAAGACCAATGACGGCGAGGTGGATAGATATGCTTCCGAGGAGAATAACGAAGCAATTATCCCGGAGGAAATCTTCAACAAAGTACAAGAGGAACACTCCCGCCGGAGCAATATCGAGATTGGCGGGGATGGCATCAAGAAGAGGAAATCCACGAAGTACTCGGCGAAAAGAGCAGAATAGACCAACTATCATTATCAGTCAAAGTGTTTGGGCAGATCAAATCATACACTTTTATTATTCCTTGAACCCTGTTATTTTTCATAGAACTATTTTATTTTTTTCAAGGGGTATTCAAATTCAGCCTTGAGACAAGGGTGCCGAAAAAGCCCCACAAGGCAGAAAAAGCCTGCGATACAAAGGATTTTGAATACCCCTATGGGGCAAATCCCTTGTATTGCAGGCTTTCTTGATACGCTAAATAAAAGAGTTGACCGAGGCATCGTATCAATGCCTCGGTCAATTTTTGGTCCGAGTGACAAGACTTGAACT
>DBTM01000083.1:0-230 GCA_002307055.1 Clostridiales bacterium UBA1316 | reverse complement strand
TTGCGGCCTCTAGACCCCCAGTCTAACCGCGATACCTATTTGAAGAATTTGCTTACATAAGTATCTAATTTGTCAATAGAATGAATTATAGTATCCTCTTGCAAATGGGTATAAATTCCAAGTGTCGTTTTAATATCTGCATGTCCCAGCAATTTAGAAGCTGTTAAAACGTAAGAGTCAAAACAAACGGACGCTTGACAGCAAACAGCCGAAAAGGCACACGCAGCACA
>DBTM01000084.1:6828-10979 GCA_002307055.1 Clostridiales bacterium UBA1316 | reverse complement strand
GAGGGGGAAGCTAATTATATGGAAACAACGAATAAAGCAAAAAGGTTTTTTAAGTCAAAAACGTTCACGCTGATTCTATTAACGATATTTGTTATCGCACTCTTTTCGATGCTTTCAAAAGGCTCGTTTTTTAGCCTGTCAAATTTAAAGAACGTTTTAAACGCGATGGTTCTTTACATGCTGCTGGCAATCGGTGAAGGTATTCTGATTATATTCGGCGAAATTGACCTTTCTATCGGATATATCGGGACAATGTGCGGAGTTATTATAGCAATATTAATGACCAGTCTGGGACTCCCCTGGTATGTGGCGATAGTTGGGGCACTGGCTCTTGGCGCGGCTTATGGACTGTTTAACGCTTTCCTGATCAATGAGCTTGGATTCCAGGCGTTTATTGCAACGATGGCAACAGGTCAGTTTATATCCAAAGGACTGACGCTTGTTATCAGCGGCGGTAAGGTAATACCAATAAAAGACCCTATCTTCACCTATATCGGCAACGGTAAAATATTCGAAATTTTCCCTGCATCGATTACTATCTCTCTGGCATTAATTATTGTCTACGGTATTATATTGGCGAAGACAAAATTCGGCAGAAGCGTTTATCTGTGCGGCGGCAACAGGAATGCAGCCCGGCTCGCCGGTCTTAATCCCAGGAGGATATCCTATATACTCTTTGCAAACAGCGGTTTCCTTGGAGCGATCGCCGGAATTGTATTTGCGGCGCGCATGAAGGGCGGAAATCTGACCGGTACGAGCGCATATGCCTTTACAGCTATTACTGCTGCGATTCTCGGCGGAATATCATTCGGCGGCGGCGCCGGTGGTATGCTCGGGTGCTTCTTCGGGCTACTTATCATGAACACCTTCAGCAATGGGCTTACAGTATTGCAGGTCAACCCGTACTGGCAATCGGTTGCAAATGGTGTTCTCCTGCTGGTAGCACTTTCGTTTGATTATTTCAACGCGCGCAGTGCAATGAAGGTACGCGCCCCAAAAGCAGTTAAAAGCGCTACCTAAACGATAATTAACAGAAAAACAGAGCGCAGCTGGAACATGCTGCGCTCTGTTTCCATTAAGTGGGCAAGTCGGGTGTCGACACGATTTATCCGCTATGATATAATACGAAATTAAGTAAGATGACAGCGATGCATACGTTGTTGTCAGCAAGGGTGATTGAAATGGAGAGTCGGCTGAGCATATTAATGGACAATTTTGCGATATCGGGGAAGGACCTGTCAGGTCTGCTGCACATTGACAGCTCGCTTGTCAGTAAATGGCGCAGCGGCAAGCGGTATCTCAAACCTAACTCCGTTTACACAAACCAGATTATTAAGCATGTGATGGCACTCGACAGCAATAATCAATATGCAAAGCTCCGCATTCTGCTGTCACAGGAATACATGAATATATTCAAATGCTCGGAAAACGAGATTGCACTTTTTTTGAAAGATTGGCTGACGTCAAATAAAGAGGTTACCGAAAGTAAGCGCGATTATTTTGATGAAATCAAAAACCTGAGAAGCACATCACTGCTGACAACATACGCGTTATCAGGCCCTAACGGCAGACGCCAGGCTGTTCAGTTTTTTCTTAAATATGCGCAATACTTATCTCCGGGAGTGGAGATGTGGTGCTACACGACGGAAAACGCTAAATGGTTTTTCGAAAATCAGGAATTTTTCAATGAGTGGTGCATGCGCAACCTATCATTTTTGGATGAAGACAATAAAATTAAAGTCATTCATCCGCTGAGCAGTTCGTATGAAAATCTGGCTAGATCCATGTTTACTTGGATGCCGATGCACATGACCGGCCGTACGACGGCGTATTTTATTCCAAAATATAAGGATGAACAGCTGGTCTACACCTATTTCCTGATAAAAGATAATCTTGCGCTTTATAATTGGTCTTCGAGGCAGCCTTCACGGGAGATTAATACCTATATTACCCACGAGCCGCTGCTTGTCAAAGATATTGAATTGATGCTGCAGAGCCATTTTACAGAAAGCACGCGCATCTTTGAGCAGTTCTGTTATGAAACGAAGGATGAATATCTTAACAACCTTGTTGCTGTTATGGAAAAAGATATGCATGAATATCACTGGAGCATATCATTTCCCCTATATGGTTTGTCAGAGGATTTACTGCGGTCTGTCTTAGTCGAAAACGGTTTTTGCGGCGAAGAGCTGGAGCAGCACCTTGAGAAGCTTAATCTTATTGCTGAGCTCAGCAATAAGTCGTCGCATTGCTTTTTCATTGACCTTGAGCGGCTTAGAGAATGGTTCAGCCGCGACTGGGTTGTACTCAATGAAATGTCCTTTACCTGCGGCAGGACAATTAAGCTGCCCCACAGCATGTATATGAATCTTGTGAGCGAAGTACTGAAGGTTATAATCGATTCCGATAAATTAAAAATGTGCCTGGCAACAACCGACCTGCTCAGGAGACTTTCAGATACGGAAATCATCGCCAAGGATAATACGAGAATCCATTTTTCGAGTACACATGGTATGACGCCGCGCGTCCTTGTGACAAAGGAGCTCACGGTTGTTATGGCGATATACAGTTACTTTGAGGAGCTGTGGAATACGACACCTTATATTTGCAAGAATAAAGAGTATGTCAGCAAGCAGATTATGAAGCTTATAGACGAAATTAATAAAGCGGCAAACTGAATGTCGGCAAAAAAGCTCCTCTTTTCTAAAATGGAAACGAGGAGCTTTTCTGTTTCAGAGCAAATTATTGAAGTATGTGCTGGAGATATCCGCGTCTTTATGGATCTGCATTTTTAACTCTTCGATACTGCCGAATTTAAATTCAGGGCGGAGACGTTTATAAAATTCGATGCGTACCATTTTACCGTACAAATTTCCTGAAAAGTTAAGGATATAAGTCTCCGCCGTCACGTGATCCGTATGGTTAACCGTCGGTTTGGTACCGATATTTGTTACGCCGATGTGCTCGCTGCCGTCATCGAGATAAACGCGCGTAGCATACACGCCATAAGCCGGTATCAGCACACCCTCCTGAAAGCACATGTTGATGGTCGGTGTGCCGAGTGTTCTGCCCAGCCGGTAGCCATAATGAACAATATCGGTTAGGACGTGCGGATGGCCGAGGAATTCATTTGCCTGTTCCATTTCACCGTCTTTAATGAGTTCCCTGATATACGTTGAATGAATGGCGATGCCTTTATATTTAACCTCTGTTATGATATCACAGCCCAGTCCGAGCTCGAGGCTTTTTTCAACGAGCTTTTCTGCATTACCCTCGCCTTTGTAGCCGAACTCATAGTCCTCGCCGGCGACGAGGTATGCGGCATTGAAATCAGCCGATAAACGCTCGACAAATTCAGCCCATGGCATGCACTTCATATCTTCATCAAAGTGCAGAATAATTACATTTTTTATGCCGAAGATCCGATGGATAAGCCCTGCCCTATCCTCACAGGAGTTAATAAGCTGAACAGGACAGCCGGTAACAACACTCTTGGGAGGTACGTCAAACGTGATAACGGAAGGCATAAGGTCCTTTTCTTTCGATATCTTCAGAACCCTTTCCATCAGCGCCGAATGCCCGATGTGCAGCCCATCAAAGAAGCCCAGGGCTATCACTCGTTTTTTCTCTGTCATACTGTTATTCCTTTCGCCGGAGCAGAACTTCATTTTGAATATTACGATACATCAAAGAAACTCTTAATAGTATGCATTATCCCACCGTCAACACGGCCCAGCATCAGAAAAACGGATCGGGAGTCATATACTCTATAGAGCCCGTCCGGTGAATCGACAGTAAAATTTGTGCCGGTTAGGCATCTTGCCTTTTTTTCATCATCTACCAGCAAGGCGGAATAGCCGGAAAAAAGAGAATCGACCGGCTTTAACAAATTATCAATTAAGCCGTTTTTCATCGCCGCGTCAACATCCGATATTGAAACAGCTTCTCCTAAAGTAAAGCTGCCGGCTCGAGTTCGCCGTAATGAAGACATAGCGCCGCCGCAGCCCAAAAGGTTGCCAAGATCATGACAGAGTGTCCGTATATAGGTGCCTTTTGAGCAGACAATGCGTAAAAGATAATCGTTCTCGATTTGCCCCTGTACCTCGATGGTATCAATTGTGATATGGCGGGGTTTCCTATCCGCCTCAATA
>DBTM01000084.1:0-6585 GCA_002307055.1 Clostridiales bacterium UBA1316 | reverse complement strand
CGGGGTTTCCTATCCGCCTCAATGCCGCGCCGTGCCAGCTCATAGAGCCTTTGTCCGCCGATCTTAATAGCAGAATACATGGGGGGCAGCTGTTCTTGCAAACCGGTAAATTTTTGCACGGCTTGTTCTACGTCAGACCACGTAGCCTGTACCTCGGCTGCAGCCAGAATATTCCCTGTCGTATCCTGCGTATCCGTCACAATGCCGAGACGAAGACCGGCAATATATTCTTTATCATACGATTCGCAGAACTCGATAGCGCGGGTTGCGCGCCCTATAAAAACAGGCAGTACGCCTGTTGCCATCGGGTCGAGCGTTCCGCTGTGCCCAATACGCTTTTCCTTCAAAATACCGCGGAGCTTTGCGATAACATCAAACGATGTCCAGCCCGCCGACTTGTCAATGACTATTATTCCGTTCATAATTTCAGCAGCCAATTTTTAAAGGAAATATTTCTCCGAGCGTGTCCAATAGCTTACGCTTCATTTCTTCAGCTGAAACATTCAGTGAAAAACCGGCTGCCATTGCGTGGCCGCCGCCGCCGAATTTAGAAGCGAGGTCATTGGCGTTGACGAGCGGCGTCGTCCGAACAGAAACCTTACAGTCACTCGGCCCAGTCAGTTCTCTGATTGTGATGCCGACAATGACTTCCTCAATTGAGGTTGGGATTGATGCGACATCGTCCATTTCGTTTTCGCCGGCACCCGTTTTGTTCATCATAGCTCTTGTAATAATAGAAATAGCAACGGCACCATCAAAGTAGAATTCCATACCGGCGGTAATCATTGCCTCAAGCAGGATACGGCTCTTGGCTTTTTTTCTGAAGAGATCCTTATTGATCTCACCAATCGGAGCGCCCGCGTCAACGAGCTCGGCGGCAACGCGGAGTGTGTTGGAATTGGTATTGGAGAAGGCAAAGCACCCGGTGTCCGTGGAGACTGCGACGTATAAAGAAGACGCCGTTTCTGTGCCGATCCGGCCGCTGAGTGCCATGAGGATTTCATAAATGATTTCACCGCAGGAGGATTTCGTCATATCGAGGCAGCTCAGACTGGCATAACCCGAGTTCGACGGATGGTGATCAATAGCGAGTGAGACGGCACTTTCATAGGGCTTTCCGTTTTCCGGAAAAAGATCGGGAGTCGCGATATCAACCGCAATGATATAGGACGGTATAAACTCTACAGGCGCCCAATGCTTTTGAACATATGGCATATATCGGGCTGTCGCTTCGGGGTTAAAAAGAATAAATGCGGCTTTACCCGCTTCAAGGAGTCCCTGAGCGAGCCCCGCCGCACATCCCAGTGTATCCCCATCCGGTCTGCGATGGGTTATAATAAGAAAATTGTCACGCTCACCGAACCAAAGCGCTGTTTCACGACTATTCATCTGTGTCCTCATCTTCCTTATGCTCCGCGGAAGCTTTGTCCTCCGCGGACACATCAAGCCCGCTCAATATCTTGTTGATCGCGGCACCATGCTCAATGGACTTGTCCAGATGAAAAATCAGCTCCGGCGTATAGCGGAGTTCAAGGCTGCTGCCCAGCTCGTGCCGCAGATATCCGGATGCCGATTTGAGGCCCTTCATCAGTTCTTTTTCTGACTTGAGGCCTAAAACACTGAGGTAAACATTGCAGTACCGCAGATCCCCTGTTGTTTCGACGGCGACAATGCTTAACATACCCTGATTGACCCGCGGATCTTTAACATTCCGGATGAGTGTTGCCAGCATGCGTGTAATATCTTCGTTCTGCCTGTTGAAATTCTTCGTTGCCATCATGCTACCTCGTATTAATCAGCTTGCACACTGATTAATCTTTTATCTGCTCCATCGTAAAGGATTCGATGATATCGCCTTCTTTGAGGTCGTTGAACTTTTCTATCGAAATACCGCACTCGTAGTTTGAGGCGACTTCCTTGACATCATCCTTAAACCGGCGAAGAGAGGAAAGCTCACCCTCATGAATCACGATGCCGCTGCGAACGATTCGTACGGAGCTGTTCCGGATAATTTTACCGTCCTGCACGAAGCAGCCGCAAATTGTACCCGTTCGGGAAACCTTAATGACCTGACGCACTTCGGCGTGACCGAGAATAACCTCTTTGTATTTCGGCGTGAGCATGCCCTTCATGGCGGCTTCAATCTCATTGATGCATTCGTAAATGATACGGTACATCCGGATATCGACATTGCTCCTGACGGCACTGTCACGGGAGGCATTATCCGGTCTGACGTTAAAGCCGACGATAATCGCGCCGCTCGTTGCGGCGAGCATCACGTCGGATTCGCTGATAGCACCGACGCCGGAATGAATGACACGGACTCTGACCTCTTCGTTTGAAAGCTTTTCCAGAGAAGCCTTGAGGGCTTCTGCCGAACCTTGAACATCTGCTTTAACGATCAGGTTGAGATCCTTAAGCTCGCCCTGCTGAATCCGTGAGAACAGATCCTCAAGGGAAACTTTAACAGGCGTAACGCCCGTGTTTTTCTTTTCGGATTTACGCTGATCGACGAGTTCACGGGCCATGCGCTCATCCGCGACAGCATTGAAGGCATCACCCGCGTCCGGCACTTCAGACATACCGGAGATTTCCACCGGTACGGATGGTCCTGCTTCACTGACGCGCTCGCCCTTGTCATTTGTCATGACACGGACGTGGCCGACAGCCGTTCCGGCGATGATGATGTCATTTTGCTTCAATGTGCCATTTTGAACAAGAACGGTCATGATCGGGCCGCGGCCTTTATCCAGGCGCGCCTCAATGACGGTACCCCGGGCTGAGCGGCTCGGATTAGCCCGAAGCTCGCACATTTCAGCCGTCAGGACGACCATTTCAAGCAGATGATCGATGCCCATGCCGGTTTTCGCGGAAATCGGGCAGATGACGGTATCGCCGCCCCATTCGTCGCTGAACAGGTCGTATGCGGTCAGCTGCTGCTTTATTCTGTCCGGATTGGCGCCGGGGATATCCATTTTATTGATGGCGACAATGATCGGTATATTGGCGGCTTTGGCATGGTTAATTGATTCGATTGTCTGAGGCATGATACCGTCATCGGCAGCCACGACAAGAATGGCGATATCGGTAACCATCGCGCCGCGCGCGCGCATGGAAGTAAACGCCTCATGGCCCGGTGTGTCGAGGAAGGTAATGGGGCTTCCGTTTACCGCGACGCGGTATGCGCCGATGTGCTGTGTGATGCCGCCGGCTTCTCCTTGGGCGACATTCGCTTCTCGGATTTTATCCAAAAGAGATGTTTTCCCGTGGTCAACGTGACCCATAACGACGACAACAGGCGCTCTGGGAACAAGATCTTCTTCGCTGTCGGCGCTATCATCAATAAGGCGGGCTTCGATTGTGACAACGACTTCGTGTTCGACTTTGCAGCCGAGTTCGATGGCGACAAGGGCGGCAGTTTCATAATCAATGATATCTGATAAAGCGGCCATGACCCCGAGCTTAATAAGCTTTTTGACAACCTCCGTGCCGGTCTTTTTCATTCTGGCAGCGAGTTCGCCGACACTGATTTCATCCGGTATGGAAACCTTGAGCTGTGCTTTTTTAGCAATCTCAAACTGGAGACGCTGCATCCTTTCGCGGTCTTCCTGCCGGCGCTTGGCACCTGCTGCTATTGAAGGCGTGCGGCTTTGGCTCTTCTTGACGAATTTCTCCTTGCCGTACTTCATGTTCTCCGCACGTTCCGGTACAAGCTTATCCAGACGCTCGTCATATTTGTCAATGTTGATCGTCGCACCCGAGGTGTCTATAACGCGTTTTTGAGGTGCCTGACGCGGAACGAAAGGCTTATCCGGCTTTTTGACCGGCTGGGAATGCTCCTGCCGCTGAACCTGGGCGGCCGCATGCTCAGCGGCTGGCATATTTTCCGGAGGCTTCAGGTGCTCTGCCGGCTTTTGGCCAAGCACCGGTTTGTCGGCGCTTGACGGTTTATCGGCGTTCGCTGATGCTTCAGCGCTAGCCAGTTTCTCAGCCGCGTTCTCATGCCCGATAGCTGTGTTTTCGGTACCCGCGTTAGGAGCGGCGGGAGCAGAAGAAACGGGGGAAGGAGAGGCAACGGCATAAATTTCCTCAATGCTGGCAATCTGATGATGCTGCGTCAGATATTCAAAAATAAGGTCGAGCTCTGCGGGTGTCAAAACCTGCATGTGATTTTTGGGCGCGGTTGAATATTCGGTCAGTATTTCTGTGATGGTTTTCGTAGAGACCTTGAAGTCCTTTGCCACCTCATGAACCCTGTATTTAAACATCGTACTCATTGTATTGTCCTCCCCTTACCGGTTCGTTTGTTTTTTAAGTGTGTCAGTGCTTCTTTCTGCCGCTGACGCACGCGTTCGGCTTTTTCAGCCAGACGACCGGCTGCTTCACTATACTGATCCGGGTCCGACTCTGCGAGTATTGACACGTATTTGGCTGCGATGCCGATATCGAGTATCGTCAGCATTCCCGGTGAACCTCTTCCGATAATAGCGCCAAGTTCTTCTTTTGTGGATGGCAGGACAAGATGCATGGCGCCGCATTGCTCTGCGTAACTTCGTGCCTGCCTGATTGACCTGTCTGATGCGTCCGCGGCTGAAAGAATGACCTTCGCCTTTCTTGCCCTGGCGGCTTGGCCGACGGACTCATCGCCGATTTCCAGCAGTCCTGCCTTTTTAGCGATACCAAGCAGTCTATTATCCATGATCGCCCTCCATCTGCCTGTGCAGAGCGGCAATCACCTCTTCAGGTACCGCTGCATCCAGCGACCGTTCCAGTGCTTTAGACTTAATCGCCTTTTTTAAGCAGTCGGCATTTTTGCATACGTAAGCGCCGCGCCCTGGATTTTTACCTTTGAAATCTAGCGATATGACACCGTCGGGAGACCTGACGGCACGGATGAGCTCCTTTTTTGGCTTCATTTCACGGCAGCCCAGACACTGCCGCATCGGTATTTTTTTCTGCATGTGCTAAGCCGCCTTTCTTAAAAATGATGTTTGTTCTGCGGGCAAATGATGTATTCTGTGGATTACCCCACCGAGGACTCGGGTTTGATATCGATTTTATATCCCGTCAGGCGTGCAGCCAGACGGACATTTTGCCCTTCCTTGCCGATGGCGAGAGAGAGCTGGTTATCCGGCACGATGACACGGCAGCTCTTGCCTTCGTCGAGAACAGTCACATTGATGACGTCTGACGGCGCGAGTGCCGATGCAATGTACTCCTCTATAACGTCGCTGTATTTAACGATGTCAATTTTCTCCCCGTGGAGTTCATCGACAATTGAGGATACCCTGCCGCCTTTAGGGCCGACACAGGCGCCAATCGGGTCGACTTCCGGGTCTGAGGAGATCACAGCGATCTTTGTGCGGCTGCCCGGTTCGCGCGCGATGCTTTTAATTTCAACGATACCGTCAAATATTTCAGGCACCTCAAGCTCAAAAAGCCGTTTGACAAGACCGGGGTGCGTTCTTGATATCAGAATCTGCGGCCCGCGGGAAGACTTTCTGACCTCGACGACATAGACCTTAATCCGATCACCCTCGCGGAGCGTTTCGGCGGGGATGCGTTCGCTCGCGGACAGCATCGCTTCCGTAAACTCAGAGTTCGAGCTGATCTGAATCGAAACGCTGCCGGTCCTTGGTTCAATGCGGGAGACGACCCCCGTGAGGATCTCATGTTCCTTTGAGGTAAACTCGTCAAAGACAATCCCGCGCTCAGCTTCACGAATACCTTGAATAATAACCTGCTTGGCTGCCTGTGCTGCGATACGTCCGAATTTCTTGGCATCGACTGTCTCGCTGACAATATCGCCGACTTCAGCGCCCGCGTGAATCTTGCCGGCTTGCTCGAGCGTTATCTGCATGTTCGGATCAGTGACAGGGTCGGCGACTGTTTTCTGCAGGAACATATGGACAGTTTTCTTTTCCGGGTCCAAAACGACGCGTGCACATTCCTGCGACGCAGGTGAATCCTTTTTAAGCGCAGCTAAAAGTGCCTGCTCTATCTTTTCAAGCATATAGGATTGGGGTATGCCCTTTTCTTTTTCGATATCGGCGATCGCTGAGAAAAATTCAGCATTCATTGCTGTGATCCTCCAATTACTATTAACTTATGCGAAGGCGGACGTTTGCGACGTCGCGTTTCTGAAATTTAAGGAGCGTGCCGGCAATATTGATCTCAAGTTCTTCATCGCTGTTACTGAGGAGCATGCCAATATACTCTTTGCGGCCGTCCTTTGCTTTATACAGCTTGACTTCGACCAGATGGCCCAAGAATCTCTGGAAATCGGACGGGCGCTTGAGCGCGCGTTCCGCTCCTGCCGACGAAACTTCGAATGTATACGTATCCGGTATCGGGTCGCGCGCGTCTAATATCGGGTCGAGCTCGCGGCTTACTGCTTCGCAATGCTCTATCGATACACCGCCCGCTCGGTCAATATATACCCGGAGGACCCATCCGCCGATTTCTTTGGTATATTCGACGTCCCAAAGCTCGCAGCCGTACTTTCTGACAATCGGCTCGGCGAGCGTCGAGACGAGGTCTGTGATTTTCTTCATCGTTTAATGCCCCATTCCCGCTGTGTACGAT
>DBTM01000081.1:61684-92247 GCA_002307055.1 Clostridiales bacterium UBA1316 | reverse complement strand
CGAGTGTCTTTGTATATTCAGTGGCGGCTTCTTTGTTGACGGTGGTGTAGCCGATAGGTTCCATGTTTTTTGTGCTGGCATCTGTTTTGCACATGAAGTTGATAAACAGCTCGGCGTTCTTCTTATTCGCGGCGCCCTTGGGGATGCACATGGCGTCTACAAAGCGGTTGGAGCCTTCATCCGGGATAACAAACCGAAGATCGGGGTTGGTTTGTTTCATTGTAATATAATCACCGGCGTAATACGGCCCGATGGCGGCTTCTCCGCTCTCGAGCTTATCGAAAATCTGATCCATGACGTAGGACTGCACGAGCGGCTTCTGACCTGCGAGGAGGTCGTAGGCTTTATTCAGCTCATCGGTGTTTGTCGTGTTGACCGAATAGCCCAGATCCATGAGCGCGATGGCAAGCGCGTCGCGGGGATTATCAAACATCAAAATCTGGCCCGTGTATTTCGGGTTGAACAGTGCGTTCCAGCTCGTGATTTTATCGGGAATTTTTGACGCGTTATAAATGATGCCGACCGTGCCGGCCATATAGGCCACAGAATATTCGCCGGTTGGGTCGTATTCCAGCTTCTTGTATTTATCATCGATCAGGCTGTAATTGGGGATGTTGGAGAAATCGATTTTTTCGACCATGTTCTCGCTGATGAGCCGCGAAACCATGTAATCCGAAGGAATGATGACATCGTATTCAGACCCGCCCGTCTTCAGTACGGAATACATCGTCTCATTGCTCGTGAAGGTCGAATAATTGACCTTGATGCCGGTCTCTTTTTCAAAATCGGTAAAAATACTTTCATCGATATATTCGCCCCAGTTATATACATTCACCTCAGCGTTTTTTTTGCTGCCGGAACAGCCCGTGTTAAAAAGTGAGGAGAGAAGGATAACGGCTGCAATTAACGCGACATACCTTTTCATAATGGATACCCCCGATATTATTTATTTGTTTGCAGACTCTGCTTTTTTAATTGTTTTTCCTGACGCATCTCACGGACATTGATAATGAGCAGCATGATCAGCACAAAAACAAACAGGAGCGTCGAAATGGCGTTTATTTTAGGACTGACGCGCTTCCGCGTCATGGAGTAAATGGTCATGGACAGCGTTTGAACCTGCGAGCCTGCGGTGAAGTAACTGATAACAAAATCGTCCATGGACATCGTAAAAGCGATGATCATCCCGTTGATAATACCGGGCATAATTTCGGGTATGATGACCTTGTAAAAAGCCTGCATCCATGTACAGCCGAGGTCCTGCGCGGCGTCCACCAGGTTTTTGTCCAGCTGATGGAGCTTTGGCATAACAGATAAAATCACATAGGGAATATTAAAAGTGATGTGGGCGATGAGCAGCGTGCCGAAGCCAAGCTCAAATTTCAGCAGTGACCCGAGCGATACAAACAAGAGGCAAAGTGAAACACCGGTCACGATGTCGGCGTTGATCACAGGGATATTGTTCACAGCCAGGAGCGGATTGCGCCAGTGCTGCTTCATATTATAAAGTCCGATAGCCGCGAACGTCCCGGCAATCGTCGCGATGAGCGCCGCGAAGACAGACACCGTAATCGTCGTCGTCAGCGAAGACATGATGGTATTGTCATGAAACAGCTGTGTGTACCAGTCAAACGTAAATCCGCTCCAGACGGTGCGGCTTTTCGTCGAGTTGAACGAAAACGCGATGAGAAAGAAGATCGGCGCGTAAAGAAACAGGAATATTAAGACCATAAAAATGCGGCTGGAGATAAACGGGCGCTTTTTCATAACAGCACCGCCTGCTCTTCACCGGCGCCGAACTTGTTCATCAGCCACATACAGATCATAACGACAATCATCATCACAAGCGCGATGGCGCTCCCGAGATGCGGGTTATAGGACGAACCGAGAAACTGCATTTCAATCAGATCGCCCAGCAGCATATTACCGCCGCCGCCCAAAAGCTGGGAGATGACGAATGTCGATACAGCCGGAACAAAAACCATTGTGATCCCCGAGAGAATTCCCGGCAGACTCAAAGGAAAGATGACCTTGCGAAAAACAGAGACGGAGCCTGCGCCGAGGTCCTGCGCGGCTTCAATGAGGCTCCTGTCGATTTTGACAATGACGGAATAAACCGGCAGGATCATAAACGGCAGAAAGTTATACACCATACCGATGACGACCGCGCCGTTCGTGTTGATAATATTAACTGTCGGCAGGCCGATAAGAGCCAAAAAACGGTTTAAAAGGCCCGTATTTTCCAGTATCGACATCCACGCGTAGGTACGAAGCAGAAAATTCATCCACATAGGCAGCATGATCAGCATAAGTAAAACGCGCTGGATCCGGGGGCGTTCCCTCGACAGGATATAAGCGACTGGGTAACCGACAGCCAGACAGAGGACGGTTGAAATTGCCGCGAGCAAAAAGGAGCGGATAAAAACAGAGAGATAGTCCCCCATTTTCGAAAAGTTGCCGAATGTGAGCGCTCCGGCTGAATTTGTCAGCGCATAGACAAGGATAATGATTACAGGTGCGACGACAAAAAGCGCCATCCAGCCGACATAGGGGATCGACAGAGACCTAAGCTTCATAGTTGTCATCTCCCGTATTCTCTTCCTCAGGCTCATAATCCACGTCGCCGATCTCATCATATTCGGCGCTGTACGAGCTGTAATCGCCGAATTTGCCGGAATATGTGCTCTTTTTCATAACGTGGATGCCGTCCGGGTCAATTTTAATGCCGATATAAGCGCCGACAGCGCAAAAGTCCGTTGTCTGTATCAGCCATTTAAAGCCCTTGAAGTCGACAATGACGTCGTAATGGACGCCCTTGAAGGTGATGTTTGTCACCGTGCCGGAAAGCATGCCGTCCTTGACATCGACGATGTCGACATCCTCCGGCCGGATAACCACGTCGACAGGTTCATTCTCGCTGAAACCGCTGTCCAGGCATTTGAATTTACGCCCGAATATCTCAACAACACCGTCCGCGGCCATTGTTCCGTCAACAATATTGCTCTCTCCGATGAAATCAGCGACGAAGGCATTGACCGGTTCATTGTAAATAGCCTCCGGCGTGCCGATCTGCTGTATATAGCCGCCATCCATGACAACGACCGTATCGCTCATCGCGAGCGCTTCCTCCTGGTCGTGCGTGACGTAGATGAAGGTGATACCCATTACCTCGTGTATCCGTTTAAGCTCATTCTGCATATCCTTGCGCAGACGCATGTCCAGGGCCCCCAGGGGCTCGTCTAAGAGCAATACCTTGGGCTTGTTCACTAGAGCACGGGCAATCGCCACGCGCTGCTGCTGTCCGCCAGACAGGGAAGAGACGTTTCTGTATTCAAAACCCTTCAGGCTCACAATTTCAAGCATCTCCAGCACGCGCCTGCTTATTTCCTGCTTGCTGATTTTTTCGCTGAGTTGGCTGTGCCTGTTGATACGAAGCCCAAAGGCGATATTCTCGAAAACATTCAAATGCGGGAAAAGGGCGTATTTCTGAAAAACGGTGTTGACCATCCGCTTATGCGGCGGAACATCATTAATCCTCACACCGTCAAAATAGACGTCTCCGGACGTTGGTGTCACGAAGCCGCCGATGATTCTCAGCGTTGTGGTCTTGCCGCAGCCGCTGGGTCCTAACAATGTGAGGAATTCTTTATCATTTATGACGAGATTCATGCTGTTCAAAACAACTTCTCCGTCAAACGCCATCGTGCATTGCCCCAGGCGTATCAACTCTTTGGACATCTATCGGCCCCCATTTCCACATGAAAAATAAAACAGGATAAATATATAATTTAATAGTAGGATTGTCAATTGATATCACAGCATTTTTCGACAAAACCCTTAAAGTATTTTTCGGCAAAATCAACCGTCTTTATTTTGAACGCGCGCCCATTTAAATACTGGAGTAAACCGGCCTCTGTTTTGAAATCAAAAACCAGCCGGTAGGAGCAGAGTGCCTGCCCGTTTTCGCCGTACGGGCGGTTCATTTTATCGCTGCCGTATTTGCCGTCGCCCAAAAGCGGATAGCCGGCGTGTGCCATCTGCGCTCTGATTTGATGCGTACGCCCGGTGACAAGGCGGCACTCCAAAAGCGAGAGGTTGTCCTGCACAGCGAGCGTTTTATATTCCGTTACAGCTGTTTTGGAACCTTGGACGCTTTTGTCGGTTACAAACACCTGGTTTTTAACAGCATCCTTAAAAATATAGCCTTCGAGTTTTCCGCTTTTCGGCTTGATCTCGCCGTGGACAACAGCCAGATAATATTTTTCGACCTCGCGCGCCTTGATTTTATCATTCATGATGCGCAGCGCCTCAGCGTTTTTCGCCGCGATCACGATACCGGATGTGTTGCGGTCGATGCGGTTGCATAAAGCGGGAGCAAAAGCATTTTCCTCTCTCGGCCGCCATTCGCGCTTGGCGTGGAGATACGCCTGAATATTTGAAATGAGCGTATTATACGACCATTCACCGTCGCTGTGGCAGAGCACACCGGCTTTTTTATTCACGAGCATTATATTCTCATCCTCGAAAATAATGTCGAGCTCAGGCGCGGTAATTTTTAGATACGCGTTTTCCTCTGTGGGCGTCTCGAAAAACTCATCGTTGACATACATCTGAACAATATCGCTGACGGCAAGCTTCGTATCCTGCTTGGCACCCCTGCCGTTGAGCTTTATGCGCTTGAGGCGGATATACTTCTGCGTCAGCGACGGCGGCAGCAGCGGCACAGTCTTGGAAACAAACCGGTCGAGCCTCTGATTCGCGTCATTCTTTTGTATCGTAAATTCTTTCAAAAGGGTACCGCCTTTAAAATATAATCGTCTTATCGAAGGCTCCTTTCTGAAAGGAGCTGTCACCGCAGGTGACTGAGGATTGCCCCCCGCAGGGGTCGTTCTTGGAATACATGAGGCATGGTGCGTCAAAGATTCAATCCTATCGAGGCATACCCAATGTCTCAGGGATCAGCGCCAGTTTCTCTAAAATTGCCATTGAAGTCCTGAAGGCAGGTATTCATCACATAATAATTGTCCGTCAACAGAGGCACCGTTGCATAACCCGTCAAAAGCGTCTGGCTTTTCTCGAACATAATGCCTCCTAATAAAAATAGTGCACCTCAGCTTAGATATGATATAACTTTACAACGATGAATTTACGCGCCACAAGATACAATCCTCAGACAGCTACGCCGCCAGTTCCTTTCAAAAGGAGCCAAGGAGCCTTTGATTACACGAAAACGCCGCTTCGGAAATTATGAGTAATCTATGTCAGCTCGAATTATAATAATACAATATAAAAATATGTTTGACAACACTTGCTTTTTGACTTATAATATCGAAGCGAATGTGCGAGGTTTTATATGCGTTTAGATCTGCGTGAAATCATCAATATTCCTGGCTCCGGCGTGAGCTTTGACTATGAGCCTGATCTGTCAAATACGAGTTATGGGTCGGTCAAAGGGGTTAAATCACCGTCGAGAGCAGCTGGGAGCATTAGAAACAGCGCGGGTGTCCTCAGATTCGACGCCGATGTCGACGCAGTCCTGCTATGTACATGTGCCAGATGCTTAAAGGATTTTGAATACCCCGTCAGCCTCCGTATCCAAACAATGCTGACGGAATCCGAACAGGACGAGGAAGACCCGGATGTTTTTCTCCTCGAGGGAGATTTTGCGGATGTCGACGATATTATCGTCACGGATTTTATCCTGAACCTGGATCAGCGGTTTTTATGCAGCGAAGACTGTAAAGGCCTCTGTGAAAAATGCGGTGCCGATTTAAATAACGGCCCGTGCTCATGCAAACTGAATACAGACCCCAGGCTCGCTGTCTTAGGACAGCTATTAGAAAATGAGTAAACAGCACCCAGGTACACTGTCCTATGGGCAGCTCCTGGAAAATGAATAACAGGAGGTGTCACAATGGCGGTACCAAAGAGAAAAACTAGTAAAGCGAGAAGAGACAAGAGGCGTTCTTCCCACTGGAAGCTTGAGACTCCGGGTCTTGTCAAATGTTCAAAATGCGGCGAATTTCGTCTTCAGCACAGAGTTTGCAAGGCTTGCGGAACATATAACGGACGCGAAGTTATAAAAATCGAAGCAAAATAAAAATGTCCGGCGGGGGATTACCCCCGCCGCATTTTATGTTATGATATAAAGCATAAACAGGCAAATAATAGTTTGAACGAAATATAACTGCAGCATAATTTAGATGTGAGGCTAATATGGGTTCCCTGATATCATATATTGATGAAAACAGTCCGGCAAGCGGGAAAAATATAAGACCCGGAGATACCCTTGTCAGAATCAACGGACATAAAATAAAAGATGTGCTCGATTATAAGTATTATTCTTATGATGCCCGGCTGCTTTTAGAGCTGCATGATGGAACCGGAAAAATCCGATTTGTGCGCCTCGGCAAGCCGGAAGGGCTGGATCTGGGCCTGAATTTTGAGTCCTATCTGATGGACAGCCCAAGCTCCTGTTCCAATAAATGCGTTTTTTGCTTTGTCGACCAACTCCCGAGGGGACTCAGAGAAACGCTTTATTTTAAGGATGACGATAATCGGCTCAGCTTTCTTCAGGGCAATTACGTGACGCTGACGAACCTGTCCGAGCGCGAAATACAGCGGATGATCGATATGCGTATCAGCCCCCTCAACGTTTCGGTTCATTCGACGGAGCCCGAGCTGCACAGCCTGCTTCTGGGAAATAAAAAAAGTGCCAGGGGCCTCAAAGCGCTGCGGAGATTCGGGGAAGCGGGTATGACCCTGAACTGCCAGATCGTCTGCTGCCCGGGCCTCAACGACGGCGCGCACCTGAGCCGCACCATGTCAGACCTGGCGGCAATGTATCCGTCAGTGCAAAGCGTCTCTGTCGTCCCCGTCGGTCTGACGAAATTCAGAGAAGGTCTTTTTAAGCTCACACCGTTTGATCCCGAGCTCGCTCGGAAAACAGTCCGTCAGATAGAAGCCTTCGGCGAAAAATGCTTAAAAAAATACGGCTCGCGGCTGTTTTATCCGGCTGACGAGCTCTATCTCAAAGCGGCTGTTGATATTCCGGCTGACGGATTTTATGAAGAATATCCGCAGCTCGAAAACGGTGTCGGTTTGCTCCGCCTCCTCATGACGCAGGCGGAAGAAGCGCTCAAGGTGCCCCGTGAATCGGCAGCAGAACCATTTTCAATCGCCACCGGCGCGGCGGCAACAAAATGTTTACAGAAAATTTTGTATGCCGCGCAGAAAACCTGTGCTAATATTAATGGCGCCGTTATAACCGTCAAAAACGATTTCTTCGGCGAACTGATTGATGTTGCCGGCCTTTTAACAGGCGGGGATCTCATCCGTCAGCTTAAAGGCAAAGACCTCGGTGCTCGGCTTTTGATCGCCAGAAGCATGCTGCGCCACGGAGAAAGTGTCTTTTTGGACGATGTGACGCTGCAGGAGGTATCCGCTGCGCTCGGCGTTGAAATCCGAGTCGTCGAGCAGGACGGAGCGGACCTGATACAAGCAATTTTCGGGAAATAATGACTGATTAAAAAGGGGTGTTTGGCTGTGGCAAAGCCGCTTATCGCAATCGTCGGACGGCCGAACGTCGGCAAGTCCATGCTCTTTAATAAAATAGCGGGGAAGAGGCTGTCCATCGTTGAGGATACGCCCGGTGTGACTAGGGACAGGCTGTATGCGACTGCCGATTGGACCGGCAGGGAATTCAGCATTGTCGATACAGGCGGCATCGAACCCACGGCAGACAGCGAAATTCTTCTTTTTATGCGTGAGCAGGCGCTTCTGGCCATTGATATGGCGGACGTCATTCTCTTTGTGACCGATATTACGACGGGTGTGACGGCGGCGGATCAGGAAATCGCCAAGATGTTGCTGCGCTCCAAAAAACCCGTTGTGCTTGCCGTCAACAAAATGGATTCGGTTGGACCGACAAATCCTGATATATACGAGTTTTATTCCCTTGGTCTGGGCGATCCAATCGCCTTGTCGGCAACGCACGGGCATGGCACAAGCGATTTGCTTGATGCCTGCGTCAAGTATTTTCCTGCCGAAAGCGAAACACCGGAAGAAAAAGACGCCGTCAGCGTCGCCGTTATCGGCAAGCCGAATGTGGGCAAATCATCTCTGATCAACTATATCCTCGGTGAAAACAGAGTCATTGTCAGCGAAGTCGCCGGAACGACACGAGACGCCGTCGATACGGCCTTTGAGAATGAAACCGGCCGGTATGTATTTATTGATACGGCGGGGATCAGGCGGCGCTCCAGAGTAGATGACAGGATCGAAAAATTCAGCGTGCTGCGTTCGGAAATGGCTATTGAGCGCGCCGATGTCTGCCTGATTATGATCGATGCTCGGGAAGGCGTAACAGATCAGGATACAAAGGTTGCCGGTCTTGCCCATGAAGCGGGCAAAGCCAGCATCATCGTTGTCAACAAGTGGGATCTCGTTGAAAAAGAAACCAATACCATGGAACACATGCGCCAGGAGATACAAAAGGAACTCAGTTATATGACCTATGCGCCGATTCTCTTCATCTCAGCTAAGAACGGGCAGCGCGTTGAGCGTATCTTTGAGCTGATTAATTATGTCGATAACCAGTCCGCCATGCGCATCACAACAGGCATGCTCAACAATGTCCTGTCCGACGCAACCGCCAGAGTGCAGCCGCCGACAGACAAAGGGCGGCGTCTGAAGATATACTATATGACACAGGTCAGCGTGCGCCCGCCCACTTTTCTGTGCTTTTGCAATGAAGCCGAACTTTTTCATTTTTCGTATCAGCGATATCTTGAAAATCAGATCAGAAATGTTTTCGGGCTTGAGGGCACTCCAATCCGCATACTAATCAGACAAAAAGGTGACGAAGACAAGTGACATTTCTAACCTGAGGTCATATAATATAAACAAGGACAGACACGGAGGATTACGGAGTTGTTAGTATTATTATTGATTGCGACGGCGTTACAAGCCTATATAATCGGCAGCATTAACGGAGCGATTATTACATCGAAATATTTCTACCGTAAGGACATTCGGAAATTCGGCAGCGGCAATCCCGGCCTGACGAATTTCTATCGGGTATTCGGCAAGGGCGGCGCTATTGTCGTTGTCCTTATCGATGTCGTCAAAACAGCCGCACCGGTTGTCATCGGCGGATTTTTATTCTCGCGTTTCCTGAACACAGCCTGTTTTATTGATGTCGGGTTCTTTCAGTTGAGCCTGTTCGGCAGCGAGCTTGCCGGATTTTTCGTCATGCTGGGCCACTGCTATCCGCTGTACTACCAGTTCAAAGGCGGTAAAGGCGTGATGGCGATGGGGACGATCTTGTTTTTCGTTGACTGGCGCATCGCACTCGTCGGCTGGGGTGTCTTTATTCTGATAACGCTGCTGACACGGTATGTATCTCTCGGCGCCATAATCGGTGTTACCGCCTATCCCGTGACGCAGGCGCTGATGGGCCTCGGCGGCTCATGGGAGCTTTCCCTCGCCATATTAAGCGCCGCCCTCCTGATTTTCAGGCACCGGGAGAATATCAAGCGTCTCATCAAAGGCGAAGAATCAAAATTCAGCTTTAAAAGAAAAAAAGAAGCGTGAAGTTTTAACAAAACCATCCTGTAAGGGCGATTCACGAATCGCCCTTCACGGAATATATATTTTTCAGGTGCGTATTGGTAAAGGAGAAAGACAGATGAAGATATCGGTATTCGGCAGCGGCGGTTGGGGTACGGCTGTTGCCAAGCTGCTGTTTGAAAACGGACATGATGTGATTTTATGGTCCAAATTTGAAAAAGAAGTCGAGACACTCAATACACTGCGGGAAAACCCTCTTTTAAAGGGCGTCATCATCCCCTCCGGTATTAAAATTACGACGAATGCGGATGAAGCGACGGACAGGATTAACTTTGCCGTCATCGCGACGCCGTCCTTTGCCGTCGCCGAGACGGCGGCGCTTATAAAAAACAAGCTGCCGCGGGACTGTATCGTCGTCTGCGTCTCGAAGGGGATTGAAAAGGACACCTCCCTGCGCTTCTCTGTGATTCTCAGAGAAACGCTGGGTGATCGCGTCAAGCTGGCTTCTCTGTCGGGACCGACGCACGCAGAAGAGGTTGGAAGGCAAATTCCGACAGCCTGCGTCGTCGCCTCGGAGGATATTGCCATTGCCGAGCAGGTACAGGATGTCTTCATGAACGACTATCTGCGCGTCTATACCTCAACCGACGTCATCGGTGTGGAGCTTGGCGCTGCGCTGAAAAACATCATCGCACTCGGTGCGGGCATCAGCGACGGACTCGGTTTCGGCGATAACACCATCGCCATGCTGATGACGCGCGGACTTGCTGAAATGGCGGAGCTCTGCGTCGCCCTCGGCGGCAAAAAGCAAACGCTCGCCGGTCTTGCCGGTCTCGGTGACCTGATTGTTACCTGCACCTCCCAGCACTCCCGCAACAGGCGCGCCGGTGTTCTGATCGGAAAAGGCGTCGAGGTTCAGGAAGCAATGCGCCAGGTCGGCGCCGTTGTCGAAGGCTATTACGCGGCGAAAGCCGCCCATGAATTATCCCATAAGGTCGGCATAGACATGCCCATCTGCGAGGAAGCCTATAAAGTACTCTACGAGGGTAAATCCGCCCTGTCCGCCCTCAAAGACCTGATGAGCCGCTCCAAAAGGCAGGAATGGGATTCCGGCGAAGAAAACTGGGTCGGATAAGGAAAAATTTGAAAATAAATGATACCTGCTAATAAGGCAGGTATCATTTTTATATAAGTTATATACATCTTCTTTTACTGCGCATGCTTGATTTAAAAATAGGACAGAACTATAATATTCTCAGCAGCATTACGGCTTGTTGAAAAGGAGCCTTTATGTTTTTATTTTCACCCGTCACCGACAGAGTCACGCGGATCAGGGAGCGTTATCGGATAACGACGCCGAAATTTTCGAGTGAACGCCCGAGAATTATCACGGAATTTTATAAGGCGCATGAGACCGAGCATTCTTTATTGAAGCGGGCGAAGTGCCTCTATGCCATCTGCGAAAAGATGACGCTTGTCGTCGGCGACGACGACCTGATTGTCGGCAACCAGGCGCCGACCTACCGCGGCGCGACGACCAATCCCGAATACGGCGGCGTCAAATGGCTTGTCGAGGAGCTTAAAAGCGGTCAGTTTTATAATAGGCAAGCCTATGAGGAGTATAACGAAATTGATCCCGAGGACGCCGATTATATGTGCTCCATTGAGGAATTCTGGAGCACGCGCTGCCTTGGCGCGCTGTGCGACGCGGTGATTCCCGACGAATATTACCCCGTTGAAACGGCTTCAATCCTGCCGTTTAACCGGACCGGTACAGGCGGCAATCCAATCGGGCATTTTTCAGCCAACTATCGTAAAGCCATCTATAAGGGCTTTCATGCGATTAAACAGGAAGCCTTGGATAAGCTCCAGAAAATGAACGGACACCTGTTCGAGGGGGACGCGGAAAAGCACCTCTTCTACCGTGCCGTCGTCATCTACTGCGACGCCGTTATATTACTGTCCAAGCGGTATGCCGCCGAATGCCGCCGCATGGCGGCGCTCGATAAATTCACGCCGGAACGCAAGGCTGAGCTCAGCAGGATGGCGGATTCACTCGACCATATCATTGAGAAACCGGCACGCACCTTCTGGGAGGCTGTTCAAGCGGCGCTGATCTATCATCTCACGCTCTGCTTTGAAGGGCAGATGCACGGGCTGACCCTCGGCAGATTCGATCAGTACACCTACCCATTATTAAAAAAAGAGCTTGATGCGCGCACAATAACGCTTGATGCCGCTCAAGAGATCATCGACTGCTTTTTCCTGAAGATCTCCGAGGCTGTCGTACTCAAAACAACGGCCGCCGCCACAAATTCAGGAGGCTACTCGACCGGTCAGCATATGTCGCTCGGCGGTGTCGACAGGGAAGGCAAGGACGCAACAAACGAGGTGTCCTACCTGATGCTTCAATCCATGGGACGGCTCCATCTGCATGAACCGCCGCTCTCGCTCCGCATTCACAAGGGCACGCCGGACAAGCTTTGGGAGGCGGCAATTACCTGCACAAAGGAGGTCGGCGGCATACCCACGCTCCAGAATGACGACATAATCATTCCCACGCTTTTAAAGCGCGGCTTTACCCTTGAGGACGCCAGAGATTACTGCATTATCGGCTGCGTCGAACCGGCGGGCAGCGGCAATGACTTCCCGGCCTGCGGCGGCCTTGGCCGCGCGACCTATCTCAACATGGGCAATATCATTACAATGCTCGTCAACAACGGAAAAAACCCGCTCAACGGCGGTGATTCGGGCTTCGGCACAGGCTTTCTCTACGATTATGAAAACTTTGATGAACTGATGGATGCTTATAATAAGCAGGTGGAACACTATGTGTTCTGGCACATATCCATGTCAAACCTCTTCTGGCTCGTGATGCGCGACAAGATGCCCCTCATCTCCGTATCAGCCACGATGGACGGCTGCATGGCTTCCGGACGGGACGTCATGTACGGCGGCGCGAAGTACAATTCCAACGGTTCCTCCGGCGTCGGCTGCGCCAACGTCGTTGACAGTCTGGCGGTCATCAAATACATGGTTTACGACAAAAAGCTTTGTACCGGACGCGCATTATACGATGCCATAATGGCCGATTGGGCAGGAAACGAACCCCTCCGGCAGCAAATTCTTAATGAGGTTCCGCGCTACGGCAATGACAACCCGTATGTTGATGACATCGCCCGGCTCTCTATGGAAGCCTTTGCACAGGCTTTCCTGAAGGGCACAAGCGACAGGGGGAACCAGTGGCAGGCGGGAATCTATCCCGTATCCACGCACGTTGTCAACGGTAAACGTACCTGGGCGACGCCGGACGGCAGAATGGCCGGAGAAGCGCTTGCCGAAGGCGTCTCGCCGAAGCAGGGGCTCGATAAAAACGGCCCGGCAGCCGTGCTGAAATCCGTCGCCGCCATCAATCATTCATCGTACAGAAACGGAACGCTCCTGAACATGAAGTTCCATCCGGCAACCGTTCAGGGCGATGAGGGCATCATGAAACTCCGGATGCTCGTTGAAACCTTTTTCTCGCTCGGCGGCATGCACATCCAGTACAATGTCGTCGGCGCAGACCAGCTGCGTGAGGCCCAGCAGGAGCCGGATCAATATAAAAACCTTGTCATTCGCATCGCAGGCTTCTCAGCCTACTTCGTCGAGCTTGACAGCGCCCTGCAGGACGACCTCATCAGCAGAACCGACCAGCTGGTAAAATAATTTATGAGTCAAACTGCTTTTCAGCTTTATGATTTATTGTAGCGGGCGGCTTCCACGCCGCCCCTGTCAGTGATAAATGTGGGGCAACGGGCGGGCGTGGAAGCCCGCCGCTACGAAATTATATCAAGCCTCAGCATCAACCTGTCACCCATATTCGTCAGATGGAGGGATGCACATGAAAGCAATCAGAGATTATTGTTTATGTTTTTTCGGCGCCATTCTCGTCGGCGTCGGCGTATACTTTTTCAAAGTGCCTAACCACTTTTCGACAGGCGGTGTGAGCGGTGTTTCCATCATCCTCAGCGGTATTTTCCATCTCTCGTCGGTTGGCACCATTTTGACTGCCATTAATATCATCATGCTGCTCTTCGGCTTTATTTTCATCGGGAAGGACTGCGGCGTCAAAACCATCATCGGGACGCTGACATTCTCGGGCACAATGCTCCTTTTGGAAAACATTGTCCCGCTTTCCGCGCCGCTGACGAATCAGCCGTTTCTGGAGCTCCTGTACGCTGTCACCCTGCCCGGCGTCGGTTCGGCAATCCTCTTCAATGTTGGCGGCAGCACAGGCGGCACGGATATCGTCGCGATGATTTTGAGAAAATATACAAATTTAAATATCGGTGTGGCCCTGCTGTGCAGTGATACAATTATAACGTTAGGTTCATTTCTTTTCAGCGTCCAGATTGGTTTGTTTGCTGTATTGGGACTCGTCATTAAATCAACGATTATTGATCTCGTTATCGAAAATATCAACCTCAGCAAATATTTTACGATCATCACGTCCCACAAGGACGAAATCTGCCTCTATATCAATCAAAGGATTAAACGCGGCGCGACCGTCGTCAACGCCGAAGGCAGTTATACCCACGAAAAGAAATATATGATATTCACAGTCCTCAGCCGCATGCAAGCCGCCGAACTCCGCAAATTCCTCCGCACAAATTACCCCGACTCCTTCATGATGATTACAAACTCCAGCCAAATCATCGGTAAAGGCTTCCGGGGGTTTTGACTTGACGGCAGATTTGATTTGATAATCAATAATTATTTTAGCAATTTTATTTCATCTGTTTGCCCGCAGATGATAAATCCATAGAACCCTTTATCCAGCAATGAATCCAGAAACTTATTGACTTTTTTTGGCTTTTCAAACAGTGCAATATCATATTCATTACGTAATTTATCTGCTGTATTGTTTGCCTCTAAAAAATTATCTTCAAATAATACAGCAATTTTTTTTCGGCTGTTCTGAACACTGAAGTTATTATCCATAAGGATGCTGAAAATTCTTTCAAACCCAATAGAAAATCCAACGGCAGGCACACTTTCATTGAGAAATTTCCCAATTAAGTTATCATATCGGCCACCCCCTGCGATTGAGCTATTAAACGCATTACTTTCAATTTCAAAAACTGTACCGGTATAATACCCTTGACCTCTGACTAACGACAAATCAAACTCGATAATATAGTTGTTTTCTGATAAAGTCCTCACCTGATTGATAATCTTTTCTAAGTTGTCAATATTCTGTGTTTTCGCTGATATTGACTTAATAAAATCAAGAGATAAAGGAAGCTTCAACAATAATGAAGTCAGTGCGTCGATACTGCTTTTGTCCAGGCCCTTAGCAATAAGCTCGTTCTTTACGCCGTCCACTCCGATTTTATCAAGCTTATCAAAAGTAATACAGACGCTTTCCAATTCATTTCTCTTAAAACCAAGCGATAATAAAACATCGCTTAAAATATTTCTGTCACTGATTCTAACTTTGAAGTTACTTAACCCTATAGCTAATAGTGCTTTTGCTGTTACATTAATAAGCTCGATTTCGCAATAAATTGAATCCGAGCCAATAATGTCAATATCACATTGAACATATTCTCTTAGACGGCCTTTCTGAGGCTTTTCAGCGCGGTAAGCTTTATCAATTTGTATACACTTAAATGGCGTTATCAGCTTCTGCTTGTTATTCGCATAATATCTGCACAAGGGCAATGTCAAGTCATACCTCAATCCCATGTCTGAGAGTTGACTATATGAAGAGCTTTTTATGGCAGTGCTTAGTTTCTCTCCGCGTTTTAGAATTTTAAATATGAGGTTAAGGTTATCCCCGCCATCACTTTTATCTAAAATTTCAATATCTTCAAGAGCTGGTGTCATAATTCTTTCAAAACCATATAATTTATAAGTTTCTAAAATAATGTTTTGCAGGAACTCTCTTAAAGCAACTTCATTTGGTAAATAGTCATTTGTTCCTTTTACTGTTTCAGTTTTCATAATAATTAATCCTTTCGAATCGTTTTTTTTCAAAATAAAATAGCCATTCAAGTTAAAATATTACCTGAATGGCTAAATATACTTTTTATATTCATACATCACAGGCATAATCAATAGCGACTATACCTATGATGAAAAATCATAGCCTATAATCGCAAGGATGTATGGTGGTGACGAATAATAAATGATGACATTATTTGATTACCTCTACATTAGTGTTATATAAATATAACACTGGTGTAATAATTTGTAAATTCACGTTTGCCAGGAATAATTTAACTTAACGACAATGCTTCCAAATAGAGAATTTCTACTTCATCCTGTCGTATGCTTTTTGGACGGCTTCGGCGATTGTATCGTAGGTGTTGGAGGCGTCCATGTGGAGGACACCCTGTTCGGTGGCGCCGCCTTTGGTGGCGACGGCTTTGACAGTGTTTTTGTAGTCGCCGCGGTCAATGGCGTTTTTAAAGGTCTGACCGGCGATTTTGGCGCAGGTTTCGGGGGCGAAACCCAGCTTTTCTCCGGCGGCGGCGAAGGCGTCGATTAAGTACGCGGCAAAGCCGAGGCCGCAGGAGGAGAAGGCCATGACTTTTTCGATATCCTCGGGCACGACCTCGAAGGCATAACCGAGCTTGCTGAAAATTTCCTGGATCGGCTTCGGTGCCTTCGTATAGGCAACCACGCCGTCGCAGACGGCGATGGCGAGGGACGGCATGCCTCTGACGAGGTCTACCGTGCCGATGAGCGAAAAGATTTTTTCAAAGGTGACGCCGGCCATGAAGCTGATGATTGTTTTGTTTTTAAGTAAATTCCTGTCGATGGCGGGAGCGAGCTCTTCAAACACATAACTCTTTATTACGAGAAAAACAACCTCCGCGCTGCCGATGGCCGTATTGATGTCATCCGTTACGCTCAAGCCGTATTTCCCTGATGCCAGGTCACGGACCTCCGGGGATTTGTCGCAGACACAGATGTCTTTGCCGGACGCGGTGCCGGATTTTATCAAGCCTTCAGCCAGCGAGTGGCCGAGATTGCCAAAGCCGACGATACCGATTTTCATAAAAATCCTCCACTCTGATTTGTTGGTAAAAAATCATGCTCACAGCGTAAACTGTGAGCACTCAGTTTTTAATTACACTGCGCGCGTTACCTTGCCGCTGCGGAGGCACCGAGTACAAACGTAAACATGGCGCGGGGTACCTTCTACAATAGCCGATACTCTCCTGACATTCGGTTTCCACATCCTGTTTGAACGTCTGTGGGAGTGGCTCACTTTGATACCGAAAGAAACGCCCTTGTCGCAAATTTCACACTTAGCCATCTGCTGCACCTCCTTGTGTGTGCTTAATTGGTTATCTTAAACAGTGCTTATTATACTAACAGATAGGCGAAAAAAATGCAAGTATTAATTTAAAAATGATTTCACCAATGATTTATCACATGTGAATCATGTAGGGATATCGCTCCGCATGTTATTTCTTATATTGCTCAGATATATAAAATCCTTGCAAATGATAACGGTATTGTATACAATTTGTTAAACGGCACATATATTTACAGAGATTGCACGGGAGGACATTATGGAACGTGAGTACAGCTATAAACTGAAAACTCTGGCGGAAGAGCTGAAGCTGAATATCGTTTACCCTTCGATAGATTATGAGCAGATACTCATCTATACAGGAGACGTTCATCGCCCCGGCTTGCAGCTCGCGGGGTTTTACGATTATTTTGATCCGACTCGTGTTCAGATCATCGGCAGAATGGAGACAGCCTTTCTCCACAAGTTCGATGACGCGGAGCGCAAAGCAAAAATTGATATCTTAATGTCGAAGAAAGTACCGGCGCTCATTGTCTGCCACGACGCGGAGCTGATGCCTGAATATATCGAAGCTGCGGAAAAATACGATGTTTCACTTTTCTCTACGAGTCAGAACACCTCTGATGTCATGGCTGCGGTAATTGGGATATTAAGAAAGGCGCTGGCAACCCGCGTTACCCGCCACGGCGTTCTTGTCGAGGTATACGGGCTCGGCGTCCTGCTGATGGGCGAGAGCGGTGTCGGAAAGAGCGAAGCGGCAATAGAGCTCTTGAAGCGCGGCCACAGGCTGATAGCCGACGACGCGGTGGAAATAAAACGCATCGACAACAATGTCCTCGAGGGTACAGCCCCGGAGCTGATCCGCCACTATGTAGAGCTGCGCGGCATCGGTGTGATCGATGTGCGCCAGATTTTCGGTGTCGGCGCTGTTAAAGCCCGCCAAAACATACACCTTGTCGTCAATCTCGAGCCGTGGCGGGAAGGTATGCTTTATGACCGTCTCGGCATCAACGAGCAGCATATGACGATTCTGGAAGTCGATGTTCCGGCATTGACGATTCCCGTTAAACCGGGCCGAAATCTGGCCATTATCCTTGAGGTGGCCGCCATGAATCAGCGCCAGAAATTCATGGGCTACAACGCGGCGCTTGAATTCACACGTCAAATCAACAAGCATTTCGACGAAAAACTATCATAAATAATATCTGGGAGAGTTTTATGGATAATATTTCCGCGGTGTTTGAAGCGATTAAAAAACAAGTGCCGGAAATAGAATACCGCGTTGATGAGCCGATGAGAAGCCATACCTCATTCAAAATTGGCGGGCGGGTGACAGCGATGTTTTTCCCGGACTCGCAAAGCAGTATGGTTTTATTGTGCCAGATTCTGCGTGATTTGGCTGTTCGGCCATTAATCATCGGCAACGGGTCAAATATCCTCGCCGAGGATGGGCCGCTGGACTTGCTGGTTATTAAAACACACGGCGGATTAAACGATATCAAGCTGTCCGGCGCGGAATTGCCTGGGCAAAATACCGCCGAAATTATTGCTGAAAGCGGCGTTTTGCTTTCAAAGCTCGCCGTTTTTGCCTTGAACCATGCGCTGACTGGTCTTGAATTTGCCCACGGTATTCCGGGTACCCTCGGCGGCGCTGTTGCAATGAACGCGGGCGCGTACGGCGGTGAAATGAAGGATGCGGTGGTTAAAACCACAGCATTGGCACCGGATGCCTCAATTTATGATACACGCGGTGAAGAGCATGGCTTCTCCTATCGGCACAGCCGCTTTTCAGATTCCGAAGACATTATTTTATCTTCTGTTTTAAGATTGACCAAAGGCAGCGCGGAAGAGATAAAAGACAGGATGGATGAGCTCTCGAAAAAACGCCGCCAGAGTCAGCCGCTGAATATGCCGAGTGCCGGCAGCACATTTAAAAGACCGAAAAACGGATATGCCGCAGCGCTGATCGAGCAATCCGGCCTCAAAGGCTTTTGCGTCGGCGGCGCAATGGTGTCCGAAAAACATTCCGGCTTCGTTGTGAGCCGCGGAGATGCGACATTTAATGATGTTATGGCTGTTATGGAGCACGTCCGCGAAACGGTTTTTAAACAATTCGGAATCGAACTCGAGCCGGAGGTTAAAATCATCCGCAGCGGGCATTTATAAAGGAAGGGTTAATTATGGAGATACTTATTATTTCTGGGCTTTCCGGCGCGGGGAAAAGCCGTGTCGCCGCCGTTCTGGAGGACATGGATTTTTACTGCGTTGATAATATGCCGGTTGCGCTGATGCCGAAATTCGCGGAATTATGCTTAGCCACACGAGGACGCTACGAGCGGGTGGCGCTCGTTACCGATGTACGCGCGCTTGAAAATCTGGGCGAGCTTTTTATCGCGCTTGATGAAATGCGCGATATGGGCTGCGATCATCGGATATTATTCGTCGAAGCAAGTATGGAGACAATTGTGAAGCGCTATAAGGAGACAAGACGGCGGCATCCGCTCGACCCGGATGGGGGAGATCTGGCAAAAGCAGTGAACCGTGAAATCGAAATGCTGGCACCGGTGCGCGAGCAGGCGGATGTTATCATCGATACGACGGACCTGACGCTTGGCAGGCTGCAGCGGCGTTTGTTCTCAATTTTCAATAAAAACTCAGAAGAAAAGCCAATGCATATTAATATAATTTCTTTCGGGTATAAATACGGGATTCCGATTGAGTCTGATCTCGTTTTTGATGTCCGATTCCTGCCCAATCCATACTATGTGAGCGAGCTCCGGGATCAGAGCGGACTGGACGAACCGGTCAAGCAATTCATCTTTGAATATGAGCAGACGAAGGAATTTTTTAAGAAGCTTCAGGAAATGATGGAATTTTTGATACCATGCTATATCGAAGAGGGAAAGCGCCATCTGGTAATCAGCATTGGATGCACGGGCGGCCATCATCGGTCCGTTGCAATTGCACAGGCGCTTAACGACTTTTTAACGGAAAAAGGATATCCGGTAGATTGTATTCATCGGGATATTGACAAAACGTGAGACCGCTTTCATATAATAATCTGAATCAGATATGAAACGGGGAAGCAAAATGGAGACTTTTTTCGATCATAGCCTGCATACTCCGGCAATCACCTGCATCGGCGGCGGTACCGGACTTTCGACAATGCTGCGCGGACTGAAATACCAGACCTCGAACATTACGGCAATCGTTGCGGTAACGGATGACGGCGGAGGGTCCGGCGTCTTAAGAGAAGAGCTTGGCATGCCGCCTCCAGGCGATATCAGAAGCTGCATCCTGGCTCTGTCAAACATCGAACCGACCATGGAAAAACTCATGTCCTACCGCTTCGAAAGCGGGAGCCTGGAAGGGCAGAGCTTCGGAAATCTTTTGCTGGCCGCCATGAACGGTATTTCAGCTTCTTTCGATGAAGCGGTGGCTCGGATGGGGGAGGTGCTCGCCATTACGGGGCGTGTCCTGCCGGTTACAAACGAGGATATACGGCTGATGGCTGAGTTCGAGGACGGCAGCGTGGTCTTCGGGGAATCGAAAATATTCGAAGCGAAGATAGAGCGTAACTGCCGCATCAAGCGCGTTCAGATTGTCCCCTCGCCGGTTTTGGCACTGCCGGAGAGTGTGAAAGCAATACAGGAAGCGGATATGATTATCATGGGTCCCGGGAGCCTTTATACGAGCATTATCCCGAATCTGCTCGTCGGCGGGATCGTCAAGGCCATTGAAAGCTCAAACGCAAAGAAGCTCTACATCAGCAATATTATGACGCAGCCCGGTGAGACGGAAGGATATACCGTATCTGACCACATCAAAGAGCTTTTCAGGCATTCCTCAAACAATTTATTCGATATGTGCCTTGTTAACAACAGAGCGGTACCGCCTGAGCTCGTCAAACGATATTCCGAGCAGGGCGCGTCACAAATCACGACCGACACCCAAAAGATAGAGGAACTTGGAGTCGAGGTGTTTTCGGCGCCGCTGGCCGAGCGGTACAACCACCTCGTCCGCCACAACCCTGAAAAGCTGGCGCAGGAAATTATGCGCATATTCAGGAATAAAGCGCCCACACGCATATTTGACGGGCGAAAAGTATTTTAAATTCATGATTCCGGAGCTGAAAGAAAAGGAGGTACCCCGCATGTCATTTTCTTATGACACAAAGGCGGAGCTTTGCAGAGAACCGGTCAACCGGAAATGCTGCGCGCTTGCTGAAAGCTATGGCCTCCTTTTATACTGCAACACATTTTCAGCTAAAGAAATACGCATCATCACTGAAAACCGGGAGCTCGTACAGCGGCTCCCGAAGCTTTTTAAACGCGCTTTCAATACCACATTTGATTTAGTTCCACACGATATGGTGAATGAAAAGACCGGAAAACTGACATTTGTGATCCATAATGCGGAGAAGCTGCAAAGTATCTTCGAAACGTTTGGCTTTACCGGCAGCAAAATGCTGGCGCATCATGTGAACCTCGGCGTCCTGGAGGATGAGTGCTGCCGCCCAAGCTTTTTGAGGGGCGTTTTCCTCGGCGGCGGTTCTGTTACCGATCCGGCTAAAAGATACCATCTTGAGCTGGTTACCGATCATTTTAATGTCAGCAGAGAGACATACTCGCTGCTTTTGGAAATGGGCTTTGAACCGAAGGAAGCCGCCAGAAAAGGAAATTTCGTCAATTATTTCAAGCAGAGCGCCGCCATTGAGGATTTTTTGACCACCATCGGCGCGCCGCTGTCGGCTATGGAGCTGATGTCGCAAAAGGTTGAAAAGGACATGCGCAACAGCATCAACAGAAAAGTCAACTGCGATACCGCCAATGTATCGAAAATCGTCGACGCCGCTTTCCTGCAAATCGACGCCATTGATAAAATTGCCGAATCGACCGGACTCGCCAGCCTGCCGGACAAGCTGCGCGAAACGGCCATTCTCCGAATGGAAAACCCCGAGCTGAGCTTAACGGAGCTCGCTGTGCTCTCAACGCCGCCGCTGACAAAGTCCTGCCTGAATCACCGGCTGAGGAAGCTTGTCGAGCTTGCAGGAAAGATACAGCAAGCGCAGGCGTAATAAATAGATAAAACGGAGATTAGTATGGATTATCTTGACATGGCACGAGAGCGGTTTAAAAATGATGCTTTTGCAACGCAGGCATTAGGTGCGGTTATCGATTCGGTTGAAGAAAATGGCGCTGTCTGCAGTGTTGAGCTTAGCCGACGTCATAAAAACGGCGTGGATGCTATTATGGGCGGGGCAATTTTCACGCTGGCGGATTTCGCGTTTGCTGTGGCGACGAATTATATCGAGGATATCACCGTGACACAGACGAGTCAGATCACCTATCTGGGCGCGCCAAAAGGGAAAAGGCTCATCGCCCGGGCTAAAAAAGTGAAATCCGGCAGGAGCATCTGCTTTTACCTCGTCGAGGTCAAGGACGAGCTCGGCACCGACGTAGCGCTGGTAACCTTCACAGGGTTCCGAAAAGGCTGATAAACGAACGATTTTTGCTGATAATAACGCTGTTTTTACTCAAAAAACGCTGAAAATTGTTACAATAGTATTATAAATGTTACGATTGTGTTAAGAAGCCGCTTCCGATATGTCTAAAAAACCATTGCAATTACTGTGAATTCTTTGAAACAGCACATGCTTTTGTGCAAAATTTGTGTATACACATATATAAATTTCATTTTACGCGGATTTCTGAACGGGAATTATATGGGCTTAACAGGCATTTACGGACACATTATAGCACACAGAACAATGCAAGTTAATATTCTGTCCACCCGCATACTTAAAATTATGTAAATAAAAGCATGCCGCAAGCCGTTTTAGAATAAACGCTTTATGACATGCTGTATTATTTATGAGGAGCTAACCGTAGGGGCGAACTGTGTTCACCAGTCGGGAATATCTCGGCGGAATGATAACGGGCGAACGTAGATCGCCCCTACGCGATAGAAGGCTAGGTTTAATGAAGATAAGAAAATTAGTAATTCAAGATATATGGTCTTTCAAAAATTCGATGGCTTCTTTATAGCCTTCGAAGCCTTTACCGGCGATGGTTTTGACGCAGGCTTTGCCGGCGTAGGATAGTTTCCTGAAATCCTCGCGGCTGCCGACATCGGATATATGGACCTCGACGGCGGGGAGGGCAACGGCTTTGAGGGCGTCAAGGATGGCGACGCTGGTGTGGGTATAGGCGGCGGGATTGATGACGATGCCGTCAGCGCGGTTGTAGGCCCATTGGATGATGTCGACAATCGCACCCTCGCTGTTGGACTGGAAGAGTTCCACCTCGACGCCGACAGCGGCTGCCGAGGCTCGGATGAATTCCAGCAGATCGGCGTAGGTTTTCCTGCCGTAAATATCGGGCTCCCTTAAGCCGAGCATATTGATATTCGGGCCGTTGATCACGAGAAATTTCATAGGTTTAACAGCTCCTTGATGTGGTTTGCCGTTTTTTCAACGCCGCAGGCAGAGACTTTGTAATCACACCAGCTATTGTACAGAGGGATGCGCTCTTTGGCAAGGGCTTCAATGCCGTTTTTCATTGAAAGGGGACGGCCGTCCAGCGGCAGCGAAGCAATATCGCTGTTCAGGTAGACGCAGGTGCTGTTTTCACGGATGAGTCTCCGGTTTTCGGGAATCTTGACGATGCCGCCGCCGGTTGCGATGACGCAGCCGCTTTTTTTTGAGACTTCACGTAAAGCCTCCGTTTCCATCTGCCTGAAAGCCTCTTCGCCGGAATCCTCAAAAATCTGCGGTATGCTTTTTCCGGTGTGCTGGGCAACCATCACATCGGTATCATAGAATTCGCTGCCGGTGATCTTGGCGAGCTGGGCACCCGTCGTGGATTTGCCGCTGCCGGGCATACCGATGAGGACGATGTTTTTTGTCAGACTAAAAATTTCTTCACTGATCGTGTCAATCCTGCCGTTGTCGACAGCGCTGCCGGTAAAAATTTCAGAGGCGCTTTTTGCCTGCGCCACGAGCATCGGCAAACCGTTGATACAGGGGATATTTAAATCCTCGGCATCCAGAAGCAGCTTTGTTCTGTAAGGATTGTAGATGATATCGATAACCGCCTGGCAGGCTGTGAATTCGGTTAAATCGGCGGGAGAAACACCGTTGTTGGGGAACATCCCGACGGGCGTTGTATTGATGATAATGTCCGCGTCAAAATAAGGCTTGAGGTAATCGTTATTACCGATACCGACCCTCGGAACAGTGATAACCTCGCCGGCATTTAAATTCTCAAGAACGGCGTAAACCGTCAGAGAGGAGCCGCCGGTACCCAAGACAAGAATCTTTTTCCCGCGGACAACCGCGTTGATTTTGTTGATAAGATAATAAAAGCCATAATAATCGGTGTTATCGCCGAATAGCTGACCGTCCGCCAGCCGGATAATGGTATTGACGCTCCCGATTTTCGCGGCGGTTTCGGAAATTTTAGAGCAGTAGGGGATGACCGCTTTTTTGTACGGTATTGTCACGTTCAAGCCGTCGAAGTCTCCGTGCCGGAGGAATTCGCCGACCGCATCAGGCGCTTTTTCAATGAGCTGATATTCGTAATCCCCGAGGAACGCATGAATTTGCGGCGAGAAGCTGTGCGAGAGCTTTTCCCCAAGCAGCCCGAAATGCTTCATAATGCTCTCCTTCCGATGATATACGATTTGATGCGAAGTTTATGTATGGTGCCATTCATGAATGGTCCCTACGAGATGACGCGTATTTTGCGTAGCGGGCGGCTTCCACGCCGCCCCGTCTCCGGTGATCAGCCGGAACGGGCGGGCGTGGAAGCCCGCCGCTACGAAATTATTGCAGGACTCGGCATACATCTACACAATCTCCGAGTAGCTGCCGAGGTAACGGAACTCTTCGCAGATACCGTCGAGTTCATTAATGAGCTGGATGAACTGCTGGGAGTAGACGGGGGTATCGAGATCAAAATAGAACATGAATTCGAAGTCACGGTCAGGGATGGGGCGGCTCTCGAGCTTAATGAGGTTGATATCCAGAGCGTAGAACCGGCTGAGAATCCGGTACAAGGCGCCGGGCTTGTGCGGGATAGAGAGCATAATGCTCGTTTTATCCGCGCCGGGATAGACCTCGAGATCTTTTGATATGGTAATGAAGCGCGTATAATTATTGCCCTTGTCCTGTACGGAATCGGCAAGACATTCCAGGCCGTAGAGCTCGGCACAGTAGCGGGAGGAGAGAGCGGCTACATCATTGCGCGGCGAATCGGCAACCATCTGCGCGGCGACAGCAGTATTTTCACAAGCCGTAATTTTAACGCCTGTGAGCGACTTCAGAAAAACGCCGCATTGGTTGATGGCCTGCTCATGGGAGAATATTTCTTTAACCGCCTTGATCGATGTACCTTTTTTCGTCAGTAGGTTATGGTCGATTTTGAGGCGCGCGCTGCGGACAATATAAAAATGATATTTTGTCATCAAATCATAGATTTTTGTGATGGAACCGGCTGTGCTGTTTTCCAAGGGCAGGACGCCGTATTTGCACAAGCCCGAGTCAATGGCGGCGAACACACTGTCCCAGGTGTTGCAGTACATGATGTTCGGCACATGGAAAAGCTTTTCGCACGCGAGCTGCGAGTAGGCGCCCTCAATACCCTGACAGGCGACGACGGGATCACGGGGGAACACCTTTTTGGTATTGTCAATCGCATTTGTAATCTCCCTCATGAGCGGAGACTCGGGATTTAAAATTTTCTCCTGATAGGAACGGCTGAGATCGAACAATAACGTATAGAGGGAGGAGACGTAGGTTTGGATATCCTCCGGAGTTTTCGAGACGATGCCGTTCAGCTTTTGGCGTTCTCTGGACGGAACGTATACGGGGAGGTTGTTTTCTTTTTTATATACGGCCATCTCTGCCGATATATCCATACGGCGGCAGAAGCTGCTGAGTAAGTCGTTGTCTATCTGATCAATTTGTGCGCGTAATTCATTGAGGTCCATAAAGGTGCTCCTTATTTATATTTATTATTTTCAAGCAGTGCGTCATAAAGGGCAATGGCTGACGCTGCCTCGACACACGGGACTGCGCGCGGGACGATGCAAGGGTCGTGCCGGCCCTTAATTGCGAGTGTGACGTTTGTTTTCTCCGAAAGGCTGACGCTCTGCTGCTCCCTGGCAATTGAGGGTGTCGGCTTGAAGGCCGTACGGAAAATGATGGGCATACCGGAGGTAATGCCGGCCAGGATTCCGCCGTGGTTGTTTGTGCGCGTGCTGATGATGCCGTCCTTGGCCATAAAGCTGTCATTATTTTCAGAGCCGCGCAGAATCGTACCGCTGAAGCCGCTGCCGAACTCGATGCCCCTGACGGCGGGTATGCCGAAGATAATTCCGGCGATGCGATTCTCCATCCCGTCAAACATGGGGTCACCCAAGCCGCCGGGGACACCGATGGCGGCGCATTCAACCACACCGCCGAGCGAATCACCGTCATTTTTGGCTGTTTCTATAGCGGCGAGCATTTTTTCTCCGCTGAGCGGTTCCAATACCGGAAACGGCGCGCTGCGCAGTGTGATAAAATCGTCTCTGCCGACGTCAACCGGATGAAAGAGCCTGTCGGGTATGGTGCCGATGGAAGCGATGTGCGCGGCGATTTCAATATTCTCTTTTTTCAGGAGCTGCAGGCATATGCCGCCCGCGATACACAGAGGAGCTGTGAGCCGCCCTGAAAAGTGGCCGCCGCCGTTTATATCCTGCGCGCCTTTATACTTGAGCTGCGCCGTATAATCCGCGTGTGCCGGACGAGGCACATCTCTTAGATTATTATAATCACCAGAACGCGTATCTTTGTTTCGGATAACCGCGCAGAGCGGCGCGCCGCACGTGACGCCATCGACAAGACCGGAAAGGAACTCGGGTATATCGGCTTCGCGGCGCGGCGTGGCATAGCTGTTTTTACCCGGTGCGCGCCGCGCCATAAATCGCATGAGTTCGTCAATATCCAGCCTAAAGCCTGCCGGTAAACCGTCAATAACAACACCGATGGCCTCAGAATGCGACTGCCCGAAAATTGAGATTTTAATATTATGACCGAAAGTGGATGACATTAAGTGTTCCTCCTCAGAATGACATTTGTCCGCCGAGGGCGGTAAAGTCTTTAAAAAATCCGGGGTAAGATTTATTGACCGCTTCTGCGTCATATATTGTGACGGCTTCGCTGCATACCGCAGAGACGATGGCTGCCGCCATGGCGATCCTGTGGTCGCCGTGGGAACTGACGGCGCCGCCTGTTAAGTGCGCTTTTCCGCTGATGATAAGGCCGTCCGGCGTCTCCGTTATATCCGCGCCGAGCAGACGCAGCATCTCAGATACTGTTTTAAGCCGGTCACTTTCTTTGATCCGCAGTCTCCGGGCGTTATGGATGACCGTTCTGCCTTCACTGACGGAGGCAACCGCGGCAAGTATGGGGACGAGGTCCGGCGTATCCCCGGCATCAAATTCTATACCTTTAAGCTGACCGCCGGATACAGTCACGCTGTCAGTGCCGTATGTGATATGGGCACCGAAACATTCCAGTGCCGACAGCACGCGCTTATCGCCCTGAAGAGAATCCCGACGTAAATTTGTCACGGTGACGCTCTGACGGCCAATTGCACCCGCACAAAGCCAGAATGCGGCGTTTGACCAGTCGCCTTCGACGCTGACAATGGGCTGGACGGGGTTATAACGCTGATGACCGGCGATTCTGAAGCAATGGTCTCCGGGCTTAATCATGATGCCGAATGCGCCGAGGGCGGATATCGTCAGATCAATATAGGGCTTTGACTCCATTTCGCCGGTAATTTTAATCTGACTGTCACCGGCAAGCAGCGGCAGTGAAAACATCAGGCCGCTGATAAATTGTGAGGATATATCACCGGGTATCGTAAAACTGCCGCTTGCCAGAAACCCGCTTGTCCGGAGCGGATTCATCCCCTGCGGGGACAAGGCGCAGCCGTGCGAGATCAGCTCCTCATATAAGGGGGTTAAGGGCCTCCGCGGCAGAAGACCGCTCATACGAAATACCGCCTCAACCCCAAAAACACAGCAAATCGGCAGCATAAAGCGCAGCGTCGACCCGCTTTCGCCGCAATCCAGGATTCTTTCACCGGATATCGGCAGGGGGAGCGGGATAACATGGAAGCCGCCGTCTTCGTAATTGATTTGCGCGCCTATACTATTTAAACAGCGGACAGTCGCGTCAATATCGGAGGATGTCTCAGCGCACAGGACCTTTGACGGTGTTCCCGACAAGGCCGCGCAGATCAGCAGCCTGTGCGCCTGCGATTTAGAGGCAATCGCAGAGAGCGTCCCGCTGAGCTTCGGCGTATGGAGTGTGACAGTCATAATGAAACCTCGCTTTTGATGTTCTGGATTCAACTGAACATTGAGCGCATCGTGCCCTTTCGCATCCCAAGCTCCTTTGGCAAAGGAGCCTTGGTTTGCCGCAAACCTGCGGCGAGCCGGGGTTTACAAGCCCAGGCTGATGAAATGCTCAAGCTCCTCGGTTGCCATGTCTTGGAGGATGCAGGTTCCGACGGTTTTGGGTAAAACAAGCGTCATGGTACCGCCGCTTCTTTTTTTGTCGTTGAGCATCGCGTCGGCAAGCTGATCGGGGCTGAAATTCGTCGCAACCGGGAGCAGGCAGCTTTTTATCAGACTGATGATAGCGCGGCTTGTATCCTCACTGCATATACCCATCGCGGCACAGCTCCTGGACATGACAGCCATACCAATGGCGACGGCTTTGCCGTGTGAAATTGTATAACCGCTGCAGGCTTCGACGGCGTGGCCGACGGAGTGACCGAAATTCAAAAGCTTGCGGATACCGGTTTCTTTTTCATCGACGACAACAATATCGCGCTTTATGGTGACGCAGCGGGTGATAATTTCTTCGAGCTGGGGGGTTATCGGCGCGCGCAGAATATCAAAAAGCGTGCTGTCGGAGATAACGCCGTATTTGATGACTTCGGCGATGCCATCACGCATCACATCGTCACTGAGCGTACTCATGAGCGCGTAGTCACAGAGAACGAGGTTCGGCTGATAGAAGGTACCGGCGAGATTTTTTCCCGCGGCTAAATCAATCGCCGTTTTGCCGCCGACAGATGAATCCACGGCGGCCAAAAGCGTGGTCGGAAGCTGGACGAGGCGGATCCCGCGCATATAGGTCGAGGCGGCGAACCCCGCGAGGTCGCCGACGACACCGCCGCCAAGGGCGAAAATAACGTCGTTCCGCGTGAAATGCTCTCGGGCAAGGAAGTTTAAAAGCTCGATATAGTTCGCCGCATTCTTTGACGGCTCGCCGTTAACGATGACAAATTTGGAGACCTGATAACCGGATTTCAGCAGGGAACGAGCGAGCCTTTCACCGTATAGCGCGCCGACGATATCGTCCGTCACAATGGCGGCGGCGGGCGCCTTGACAAGAGGCGACGCCAGCTCGCCGGCACAATCGAGCAAGCCGCCGGAAATTAAGATATCGTAAGTTCTAGAGGCACTGACTGTTATTTTTTTCATCGGCCGTCCAATTCCTCTTTGATTATTTTGCCTTCGTTCAGAAGCTCCCGCAGCTCGGTACGGTCGCCGTTCAGGAGTGCGGTGCGGTATTTGCCGACGGAATCCAGAAAAATGTCCAGTTCGCTGATGAGATCGTCGCGGTTTTCCAGAAACAGCTCCGACCACATATCGGGGTTGAGCCAGGCTACGCGCGTCATGTCCTTATAGCTGCCCGCCGAATATCCGTTATGCTCACGCGCCGTCGGGCTCTTGATATAAGCGTTTGAGACGATGTGTGCCATCTGAGAGGTGAAGGCAATCATTTTGTCGTGTTTTTCGGCTGTTGTGAAGGTGAGCTTCCCGAAGCCGACGGGCGCGAGTGCGCTTTCGATACGGTTGTAGTCCTTGAGCATGACGTCATCATAAACGGGAGGGACCAATATCATGGACGCGCCTTTAAAGAGCGAAGCTTTACTGTATTTAAAGCCGGAATTGTGCGTACCGGCCATAGGATGACCGCCGACAAAGGTAAAGCCATGCCGCTTGGCAATCTCAAAGCACTGCGCGCAGACGTATCGTTTAACGCCGCAGCAGTCAATAACAAGGGCATCTTTGGATATATACTGTGCGGTTTCATTCAAATATTGGACCGCCGCTTTCGGATAGACAGCGAGGAGAAGAAGGTCACATCGGGCGATGGTTTTCTGATCGAGCGTGCCGTCAATGGCGCCGGCCAGCTGGGCGATACCAAGGACGGCCTCGTCGGTGTCAAACCCGTAAACGGTGCTGTCCGCGCATTTATATGCCTTGGCCAGAGATCCGCCGATGAGGCCGAGTCCGGCAATACCAACAATCATGCCGTTATCACCTCGCGTATTTTGCGGACTTTGTCGGCGACGTCGCTGAACTGCGCGGGGGTGAGCGACTGCGCGCCGTCGCAGAGAGCGTTAGCCGGATCGTTGTGCACCTCAATCATGATACCATCGGCACCTGCCGCCACAGCTGCCAGCGCCATGGGCTTGACCAGACGGGCCATACCGGTGGCGTGACTCGGGTCAATGACAATCGGCAGATGCGTCAGCTCGCGGAGCATCGGAATAGCCGAGAGGTCGAGCGTGTTGCGCGTATATGTTTCAAACGTGCGGATGCCGCGCTCGCA
>DBTM01000081.1:0-61431 GCA_002307055.1 Clostridiales bacterium UBA1316 | reverse complement strand
GGATGCCGCGCTCGCAGAGGATGACATTGTTGTTGCCGCCCGCCATGATATATTCGGCGCTCATGAGGAGCTCCTTGAGCGTGTTGGCGAGGCCGCGCTTTAAAAGAATCGGTTTTCTTGTCATGCCGAGCTCCTTGAGCATCTCAAAGTTCTGCATGTTGCGCGCGCCGACCTGAATGACATCGACATTTTCGAACAACGGAATGTGGTTGGCGTTCATAATCTCCGTGACAATCGGCATACCGGTTTTCTTCTTCGCTTCAAGCAGCAGCTCGATGCCTTCCGCGCGCAGCCCCTGAAAGTCGTACGGCGACGTGCGCGGCTTGAACGCGCCGCCCCTTAACAATGAGGCACCGGATTCCTTGACACTCTCGGCGATGCTGGTAATCTGCTCGGCTGATTCGACCGAGCAGGGCCCCGCGATGATCTGGAAGTTGCCGGCGCCGATTTTAATCCCGCCGCCGACGTCGATAACCGAATCATCCGGATGAAATTTACGGTTGGCGCTCTTAAAAGGCTCTGTGATGCGTTTGACCGATTCGATCATATCAAGCCCTTCGAGCAGCTCCGTATCAATTGTGCTCGTATCGCCGATGAGCCCGAGAATGGTTCGGAACTGCCCGACCGAAACATGAACATCAAGACCTCTGCCCTTGAACCACGCGATTAAATTATCAAGCTGCTGCTGTGTGACGCCCGGTTTTAATACTGCGACCATAATAAAATCCTCCTAAAATAGAATACAAAAGGGGCTGTGCAGCGATTCATCTGCACAGCCCCCTGCAATTTGTCAGTTACTTATTTTAGTAACCCACTATATTGCACTTTCCGCAGCATAAATCGCTCTTACTCTGTTTCTAAAAAAGTAAAAGTAATAATATGCGTATGAGAAAAGCACGTTTTTCATGGGTTTCTCCTTTAAATAAGGCTGGTGAGCGGGTACTATTTTGTTTACTTTAACACACCATATCTTATGTGTCAATACTTTGCTGTGTTAAATTTGTTTTTAAACGTGGCTATTGACAATTGAGGAATAAACAAGTAGAATCGCTGATATAATTAATTAGTTTAACTAACTAAATTGTTTGGTGAAGGTGAGATTGATGCAGAGCTTTCAGTTGGTGCTCAACAATATGCTGATGGAGGTCTATCATAATATTGTCCGTGTTGAAGAAGAATTTTTACAGAAAAATAACCGCATTAACCTCACGATTCGTGAAATGCATCTGATCGAGTGCGTCGGCGCGGACAAGGAGAGCGGCAAGACTGTCAGTGAAATTGCAGACTTTTTGAAGGTCGCGAAGCCTTCCGTGACGGTTGCGGTCAACAAGCTGGAGAAAAAGGGCTATCTGTGTAAAAACGGCTGCCATACGGACGGACGGATTGTCCGGGTCACACTTACGAGAGAGGGCAGAAAAGTTTATATGTATCATAAACGGTATCATATGAGCATGATCCATGAAATCGAGAGTGAATTCAGTGAGGAAGACCAGGAATTATTGGTCCGGGTTATCACGAATTTGAACAAATTTTTTGAGAAGAGTGTTGGAGCGGCGACATGAGTTTTAAAATACTGGGTACCGGTCATTATGTACCGGCGCGCGTGGTGACAAATGACGAGATATCAACAATTGTTGAGACCTCGGACGAATGGATAGCTCAGCGCGTCGGCGTCAGGGAAAGGCATGTCTGCACGACGGAGACAGCAGCCGAGCTGGCTTATAAAGCGGCGGAGGAAGCGCTCAGTCGGAGCGGTACAAAACCCGAAGAATTGGATATGATTATCTGTGCGACTGTCAGCGGTGACGACGCGTCTCCGTCGATGGCGTGTACGGTTCAGAGCATGCTCGGGGCAGCGTGCCCGGCGATGGATGTCGGTGCGGCCTGCAGCGGGTTTATCTATATGCTCGATACGGCAGCAGGTTTTTTTGCGCGCAAAAAGGTTAAAAAGATGCTCGTTGTCGGCGGTGAGCGCTTAAGCCGCATTGTCGACTGGACCGACAGGAATACCTGTGTGATATTCGGCGACGGCGCCGGTGCTCTGGTTTTGGGCGAGGGTGACGCTTACTTGTCCTCAAGGCTGTTTGCCAAGGGCGGCGACAACGTCATTAAAATCCCAAATTTCGGGGGGTCATCGCCGTTTTATCAAAACGAGCTGCCGAAGCCCTATATTTATATGAACGGGCAGGAGACCTTTAAGTTTGCCGTCAATGTGATGGTGGGCGATCTGCTTGAGGTTATCCGAGAAGCGGGGCTGCAGCAGTCCGATATCGCCTGGGTCATCCCGCATCAAGCGAACGCGCGGATTATCGACGCGGCAAGCCGGAAGCTGGATATACCGGCAGAGCGGTTCGGCAAGAATATCGACAGATACGGCAACACCTCGTCGGCAAGCATCCCGATTCTTTTAGACGAGTTGAATAAGGAAGGCAAGTTTAAGGACGGGGATTATCTGGCCCTTTGCAGCTTCGGCGGCGGCTTGTCAAGCGCGGCCTGCGTTATCCGCTGGGGGAATTGAGACGGCAGGCTGAAGCCTGAAGTTACGGAAACTCCCGCACGGTACAAAGCCGTGCGGAGCGAAATATTACAATTGGAGGAAAAAAACATGATTTTCGAAAAAATCGCAGGGATGATTGCTGAGCATTTTGGTACGGATATCGAAACTATTAAGGAAGACACAACGTTTGAATCACTGGGGATCGACTCACTTGACACCGTCGAAATGGTTATGCAGCTCGAAGAGGATCTGGGCATTGAGATCGAGCTTGAAGAAAAGCTCGGAACTGTCGGGGAGCTCGCAATATTTATCGAAGCAAAGATGAACAAAGCTTAAAATTATAAAAAAAGCAATTGCTGGAGGATGTTTGTAAAATGATTAAGACGCCGGTATGTGAGCTTCTGGGTATTGAATACCCGATATTTCAAGGCGGAATGGCGTGGATCGCCGACGGCAGGCTGGCCGCGGCCGTTTCGAACGGCGGCGGGCTTGGCTTAATATCTGCCATGAATGCCGGCAGCGATTATCTCAGAGAGCAGATCAGAGCCGCGCGCGCACTGACCGACAAGCCTTTCGGCGTCAATATTATGCTGATGAGTCCCTATGTTGAGGAGGTCAGCAGAACAGCTGCCGAGGAGAAGGTCGCTGTTGTCACGACTGGGGCGGGGAACCCGGCGAAGTATATGCAGCTGTGGAAGGATGCCGGGATTAAGGTCATACCGGTTGTGGCGTCTGTCGCTATGGCAAAGTTGATGACGCGCTCGGGCGCCGCGGCGATCATCGCCGAGGGCGGTGAAAGCGGCGGGCACGTCGGCGAGACGACGACGCTTGTGCTCGTGCCGCAGGTCTGCGACGCGACGCAGCTGCCTGTTATCGCAGCGGGCGGTATCGCCGACGGACGCGGGGTCGCCGCATGCTTTATGCTTGGAGCGCAGGGCGTTCAGCTCGGCACGCGTTTTCTCGTGGCCGATGAATGCTCCGTCCATGAGAATTTTAAGGATAAAATTATTAAGGCCAATGATATCGCCACAATCACGACGGGCAAGCGGCTGGGGCATCCTGTCAGAAGCTTGAAGACACCTTTCTCAAGAGCATATTTTAAGGCTGAGTACTCAAGCATCTCGGATGAAGAGCTTGAGGCTATGGGCGCGGGCGCGCTGCGGCTGGCGGCAGTAGAGGGCGACGCAGAAAGAGGCTGCTTCCTGTCCGGGCAGATCGCCGGTATGGTCAATAAGAAACAGCCGGCGGCTGAAATGATACGCGAGATATTTGAAGAGGCGGAAATCGTACTGGGCGGAGCGCGTCAATGGATAAAATAGCGTTCATTTTCTCCGGTCAGGGAGCCCAGTACGGCGGCATGGGCAGAGAATTATACGCCTGCAGCGCGGCGGCGAAGGCGGTTTTTGACTGCGCAAACGCAATCCGCCCCGGAACCTCGAAGCAGTGCTTTGAAGGGACGGCCGAGGAGCTGTCACAGACGGTCAACACGCAGCCCTGCGTTTACTGCGTGGATTTATCGGCAGCTGAGGCTTTAAAGGAAGCGGGAATTAAGCCGGATATGCTGGCGGGCTTTTCGCTTGGCGAGCTGGCGGCGCTGGCTTTTTCGGGCGCTGTCCCGATTGACGCCGGATTTCAAATGGTCTGCCGCAGGGCGGGTTTTATGCAGGCGGCTTCTTTGGAGACGCAGGCGGCGATGCTGGCTGTTCTGAAGCTGGAAGAGGATACGGTGATTTCACTGTGTAATGGCATTGAGCAGGTCTATCCGGTGAATTTAAACAGCCCCGGTCAGGTCGTTGTCGCGGGTGAGGTCGGCGCGCTTGAGGAATTCAAAGCGCGCGTCCGGGAAAAAGGCGGAAAGGTGTTGCCGCTCAAGGTCAGCGGCGGCTTTCATTCGCCGTTTATGGCCGCGGCAGCGGATCAATTTTTATCGGAGCTGAGCGCGTATGTCATAACGCCGCCGTCTGTACCCCTCTTCTCAAATGTCACGGCGCGGCCATATGAGGATGATTTTAACAGCTTATTATCTCAGCAGATCAAAAGCCCCGTCCAATGGCAGAGGACTGTTGAAAACATGATTACAGCCGGCGCAGGAACGTTTATTGAGGTCGGGCCTGGAAAGGTCTTGTCCGGCTTTGTTTCAAGAATCTCGGACGAGGTCCGCGTATTTAATGTTGAGGATGAAGCGAGCCTGAAGAACACAATCTCTGAGGTGAACAAACATGCTTAATGGGAAGATTGCGCTTATTACGGGGGCTTCGCGGGGAATCGGCAGGGCAATCGCCGTAAAGCTGGCAAGCTTAGGCGCCGATGTCGCTGTTATTTACGCCGGTAATACGGAGAAAGCCGACGAAGTTGTTGCTTTAGCGCGCGCGTATTCCGTCAGAGCGGAAGCTTTTCAGTGCGATGTATCGGATTTCGCCGCGGTCAAGGCAACGGTTGAGGCAGTGAAAAACAAGCTTGGTCCTGTTGATATTCTGGTGAATAACGCCGGGATAACTAAAGACGGCTTGATCATGTCGATGAAAGAAGAAGCGTATGACACTGTGCTCGATATAAATCTCAAGGGCGCTTTCAACATGATCCGGCACTGCACGCCCATGCTGATTAAAAAACGCTGCGGTAAAATTATTAATATCAGTTCCGTCGCGGGCCTGATCGGAAATTCGGGTCAGGCAAATTATTCCGCTTCAAAAGCCGGTTTGATCGGGCTGACGAAAGCCGTCGCCAGAGAGCTGGCTGCGCGCAGCGTCTGCTGCAATGCGATTGCGCCCGGCTTTATACAAACGGATATGACGGATAATATAGCGCGTGACAACCCCATGCTGGGAAGCATTCCGCTCGGACGCGTCGGCTTGCCGGAGGAAATAGCGGAGCTTGCGGCTTTTTTAGCACAGGACTGCGCCAACTACATAACCGGTGAGGTTATTCGAATTGACGGCGGTCTGGCAATTTAATGTAAGAGGTGCTTTTGTATGAACAGAGTCGTTGTAACCGGAATTGGGGCGATTACGCCGGTGGGAAATGACATCAATGCTATGTGGGAAAACCTCACCGCCGGGCGCCACGGAATCGGCATGATAACAAGATTTGACTGTACGGATTATAAATGCAAGCTGGCAGCAGAGGTGAAAAACTTCAATCCGCTTGATTATATGGATAAAAGCGACGCGCGCCGCAGCGATCTTTTTTCGCAGTATGCCATGGCGGCTGCAGTTCAGGCAATGAGAGACAGCAGCGTTCTGGGGACAGTGGAGCCGGAACGCCTGGCAACCTCCTTCGGTTCGGGCATCGGCGGCATCATCACCTTGACGGATGAGCAGATCAAGCTCTATAACGGAGGCCCGAGAAAGGTTTCGCCGTTGTTTGTGCCGATGATGATATCCAATATAGCCGCGGGCAATATTGCTATCAGGTATCAGGCGAAAGGCTCCTGCATCTGTATTGTTACCGCCTGCGCGACCGGGTCAAACGCGATAGGAGAGGCTTTCCGCGCGATTAAGCACGGGTACGCCGACGCCGTTATCACCGGCGGCAGCGAGGCGGCTGTGATGCCGCTGAGCGTTGCGGGCTTTACGAATATGACGGCATTAACGTCGGCAAACGACCCTGACCTGGCTTCGCTGCCGTTTGATAAAAGGCGTACCGGTTTCGTCATGGGCGAAGGCGCGGGCGCACTGATTTTAGAAGAATATGAGCACGCAAAAAAGCGCGGCGCCAAAATATACGCGGAGGTTGTCGGCTACGGTTCAACGTGCGACGCGCACCATATTACCGCGCCTGACCCCGAAGCGGAAAGCAGCTCAAGAGCAATCCGCAGCGCTTATATCGAGGCGGGCAGTCCGTCCGGTAAAATTTATGTCAACGCCCACGGTACGGGGACACCGCTGAATGACGCCTCTGAAACAATTGCTATAAAGAAGGCTTTCGGCAGCAGAATCAGCGATGTTATTGTCAGCTCGACAAAATCGATGACGGGCCATATGCTCGGCGCGGCGGGCGCTGTCGAGGCGATTGCCTCAATTATGGCGCTCAAAACAGGTGTTGTCCCGCCGACCATAGGACTCAATGAACCCGACCCGGCGTGTGATTTGGATTATGTACCGCTTACTGCGAGAAAAGCAGACCCAAAAACAGCATTCTCGGTATCGATAGGCTTCGGCGGACACAACGCATGCGTGGCGTTTGCGAAGGCGGACTAGGGATTAGCGAACACTTGCTGCGCGTTACGGGAAGCCAAGGAATGTGCAATGCTTACTTGGACGAAGCATGAAACGATTATATGCCGGTTTGGCAGGGGGTTACGATGGAATTTAGTGACATCAAGCAGTTGGCTTTACTGATGAAGGAAATGGGCCTGACGGCATTAGACTATTCTGACGGCGACGCGACTATACGCATGGAGCGCGGTATTCATCAGGCATCACCTGTCTATACTGAAACAAGGGCTGAGGAAACCGTATTGCAGGCGGAAACCGCGAGTGACACCTGTACTATCACCTCACCGATGGTGGGCGTGTTCTACGCGGCGGCGAGTACGGATAAAAAGCCGTTTGTCACAATAGGAGATAAGATCAATGCCGGAGATGTGCTGTGCATTATCGAGGCAATGAAGATGATGAATGAGATTATCTCTGATAAAAGCGGTGTTATTACGGAGATATGCGTCGGCAACAAACAGGTTGTCGAATATGGGCATCCGCTCTTCCGCATCAGACTTGATTCCTGAAGCGTTCCAAAAAGCGAAAGGGGAGCAACCTTTGAATAAATCGGAAATTATGATGATCCTGCCGCATCGCGGCAATATGCTTTTGATTGACGAAGCTGAAGTCGTCGACGGGAAGGCGCATGGAAAATATCATGTTACCGGAGACGAGTGGTTCTTAAAGGGCCATTTCCCTGGAAATCCGGTTGTACCCGGCGTCATTTTGTGCGAGATTCTGGCGCAGTCTGCCGCCGTACTGCTCGCAGGCGGAGACAACCAGGGGCTGACACCGTTTTTTACCGGTCTGGACAACGTTAAATTTAAAGCACAGGTGAAGCCCGGCGACACGATAGAAACCGAGTGCGTGATCACGAAGACAAAGCATCCGTTCTATTTTGCCAAGGGGCAGGGAAGCGTGGGCGGAAAGCTTTGCGTCAAGGCGGAGTTCTCCTTCGCTTTGATCAAGGGGTGAGAACGTGTTTTCTAAAATATTGGTCGCAAACCGCGGTGAGGTTGCCCTCCGGGTTATCAGAGCCTGCAAAGAGATGGGGATTCAGACGGTCGCCGTTTATTCTCTTGCGGATAAGGAATCGCTCCACGTCGCACTGGCTGATCAAAGTGTCTGTATCGGTGAAGCGGCGCCTTCCGACAGTTATCTGAATACCGAACGCATTATCAGTGCCGCGCTTGTTACGAATTCTCAGGCAATACATCCGGGGTACGGATTTTTGTCCGAGAGTCCGGATTTTGCCGCACTCTGCGCCAAAAACGGGATTGATTTTATCGGGCCGTCCGCCGAAATCATTGCGTTGATGGGGGATAAGAATAAAGCCAGGCAGACCATGCAGAGCGCCGGTGTTCCGGTCATACCGGGCACGGAGCTTCTGAAAAATACCGATGAGGCGGCCAAAGCGGCAGACAGAATAGGGTATCCTGTGCTGATTAAAGCGCGTTCCGGCGGCGGCGGAAAAGGTATCCGCATTGTGAATGTGCCGGAGGAGCTTGATAACGCGTTCCTGACAGCCTCACACGAAGCGCAGGAGGCTTTCGGCGACGGCGCTGTCTATCTGGAAAAACAAATTAAACCGGCTAAGCATATTGAGATACAGCTTTTAGCCGATGAGACGCAGAATATTATCTGCCTGGCCGAGCGCGAATGCTCGATACAGAGGAACAACCAGAAGCTGGTTGAGGAATCGCCTTCGCCCGCTGTCAATGATGCGCTGCGGACGCGGATGATGGAAGCCGCCGCGGCGGCGGCAAAGGCCGTCGGTTATTGCAACGCCGGGACAATTGAATTTTTGCTTGACGGCGATAATAACTTTTATTTCATGGAAATGAATGTACGGCTTCAGGTCGAGCACGCGATAACGGAGCAAATTACCGGTATTGATATCGTAAAATGGCAGATTCGGATCGCCGCGGGAGTTCCGCTCGATTTTAAGCAGAAGGATATCATTATTGACGGCAATTCGATTGAGTGCCGGATTAATGCCGCCGCCGTGGGTAAGGTGACATTTCTGCATGTGCCGGGAGGTCCGCGCGTCCGGTTTGACAGCGCGTTGTGGACGGGATACATCGTACCGCCGTATTATGACGCGCTCCTGGGGAAGCTGGTCGTCCATGCGAAAACAAGAGAAGAAGCCATCAGAAAGATGCAGGCGGCTTTATGCGAGCTTGTCATCGACGGTGTACCCAACAATATCGATGAGCAAATCTCAATCCTCAGTGATCATCGGTTTGTAAAAGGCGACTATAACACAAATTTTATCAAAGAGCGTGGTGACTTTTAATGGCACTTGAAGCTTTTTTCAAGAAACCAAAAAACGAGCTGGAAAAGGGCGGGAGACTTCCGCCGGTTAAAGCTGAAACGCAGTATGAAATGACGGAAAAATGCCCGGCATGCGGCGCGGAAACCCCGCTGACGCTGCTGTGGGAAAACCTGCATGTGTGCCGGTGCGGCTATTGCTTCCGGATGAATTCCAGGCAGCGCGTCCGCTTTTTGACGGATAAAGACAGCTTTAACGAGCTGTATGAAGAGATGGAGAGCGTTGACCTCATCAATTTCCCGGGCTATAAAAACAAGCTGGAGAGCATTAAGGTTTCAGCACGGGAAAAAGAAGCCGTCATCTGCGGTGAAGCCGCTATAAGCGGTACGCCCTGCGCGCTTTTTGTTATGGAGCCGTACTTTATGATGGGCAGCATGGGCACCGTCGTCGGAGAAAAGATCACGAGATTATTTGAATACGCAACTGAAAAAAGGCTGCCGGTGATCGGCTGCACCGTCTCGGGAGGCGCACGGATGCAGGAGGGGATTTTATCCCTGATGCAGATGGCCAAGACGAGCGGCGCGGCGAAGCGCCACAGCGACAGCCGGCTTTTATATATCACAGTAATTACCGACCCGACGACAGGCGGCGTTACAGCCAGCTTTGCCATGGAGGGCGATATCATAATCGCCGAACCGGGTGCGACAATCGGGTTCGCCGGTGCGCGGCTCGTCGAGCAGACTGTACGGAAAAAACTGCCGGCGGGCTTCCAGAAAGCCGAGACAATGCTTGAGCATGGCTTTATCGACATGATTGTACCCCGGAATGAACAGAAACAAATCATTGGTACGCTTTTGGCGATGCACAGTGTGAAAGCAAGCTTTCACACCTGTAATAAAGCTGAATGGAATGGTAAATATGAAAACAGCGTATGAAATTGTCACGGCTGCAAGGTCGAAGGACCGGCAGACAGGCTTCGACTTTATTGAGCACGTCTTTAAGGGCTTTATTGAGCTTCACGGTGACAGGCGTTTTGCCGATGACCCATCCATAGTCGCAGGTCTGGCCTATCTCGACGATCTGCCGATGACTGTGATTGCCACAGAAAAAGGCAGAGATACGAAAAACAGAATCAAGCGCAATTTCGGTATGGCAAATCCGGAAGGCTACCGCAAGGCGCTTCGCCTGATGAAGCAGGCGGAAAAATTCAGCCGTCCCATCGTTTGTTTTGTCGACACATCCGGCGCGTTTCCCGGTATCGGCGCGGAGGAGAGAGGGCAGGGTCAGGCTATCGCCGAAAACATTTCGGAAATGATGATGCTTAAGGTACCTGTCTTATCGATTCTTATCGGCGAAGGCGGCAGCGGCGGCGCGCTGGCGCTTGCTGTAGCCAACGAGGTCTGGATGCTTGAAAATGCGATATATTCCGTCATCGCGCCGGAGAGCTGCGCGAATATCCTTTGGAGAGACACAGAAAAAGCGGCAGAAGCCGCCGAGAGCCTGAAGCTTACGGCAGATGACGCTTATGGGCTGGGGGTGGTCGAGCGGATCATATCCGAAAAAGGCGGCGACACAGAACGCTTGTTTGCGTCACTGGCATCGGACATCCGGAGCTGGTACCTGAAGACGCAGGGTTTGACGCCGGAAGAGCTCGCTCAGGCGCGTTACAGCAGATTTCGGAACATCGGTACACAAAAATCAGTGTGATTTTTATGACAGGAGGTTTACAATGAATATCAAGATCACGTCCGACAGCACCTGCGACCTGACGGCAGAATTGCTGGACAGTTATGATATTACGCTGATTCCCCTGTATATTATAAAAAACGGTCGGGCTTTCCGCGACGGCGTTGATATTACGCCGTCGGATATTTTTAATTATGTCGGAGACACGAACAATTTTTGTACGACAGCCGCCGTCAGCACATTTGACTACATCAAGTTTTTTGAACGCTTTTCATCGAAATATGATGCGGTTATCCATATTAATCTCGGCTCAGGCTTCTCCGTCTGCCATGGGAACGCACAAGCCGCGGCGAAGGTTTTTAAAAACATTTTTGTGATTGATTCAAGAAACCTGTCCTCCGGACACGGACATGTCGTCCTTGCGGCGGCGAAAATGGCGGCTGAGGGAATGAGCGGCGAAGCCATCTGCCGGAGCCTGGATGATGTGATTGGAAGAGTTGAAACGAGCTTTCTCATAGAACGGCTCGACTATATATTCAAGGGCGGCAGATGCTCGCTTGCCGCGGCGCTCGGTGCGGATATCCTCCACCAGCGGACCTGCGTTGAGGTGCGCGGGGGGATGATGCAGGTGACAAAGAAGTACAGGGGTTCATTTGAGCGCTGCGTCGGAGCGTATGTCAGAGACAAGCTCGAGGGCCGGAAAGATCTTGTGCCTGACAGAATATTCATCACGCACTCTGAGGCGACAGGCCAAGCTGCCGACGCGGCGCGTTCAGGCATTGAGCAAAATGCGGCGTTCAGGGAAGTTATTCAGACGCAAGCAGGCTGTACGATTTCAGCGCACTGCGGGCCGAAAACACTTGGAATATTATTCGTCAGAAAATGAGTGTATAATAGGCAGAGCGGGATGAGAGCATCCCGCTATTTTTATGCCGGATTGTAAAATCATGTGCTTGATGGTATGATATTGTCATGGATCAGTATAATTTATCAGCTTTCAGAAGCTTGCCTATACAACTGGGAGAACGAAAGGCGGACTACAAAAATGTTGACATTTCCGGATGTGAGAGACAACGAGGCGATCAGGACATATATAACAAAAGCCGACGAAACGCTTGCCGCACTCGGCTATACCGAGCATGGCTTTGCACATGTGGGCAAGGTTGCGGAGGAGTGCCGGTATATCCTCGAAACAATGGGATATCCCCAGCGTGAGATTGAACTGGCGCAGATAGCGGGATTCCTGCACGATATCGGAAACCTGGTCAATAGAATTGACCATTCACAAAGCGGAGCAGTGATGGCGTTCCGTATCCTGGATAATTTGGATTGTGACCCTGAGGGTATCGCAACCGTTACATCCGCCATCGGTAATCACGACGAGGGGACGGGCGTCGCTGTCAACCCTGTCGCTGCCGCGCTGATTCTGGCTGATAAATGCGATGTGCGGCGCAGCCGTGTGAGGAACAAGGACACAATTAATCTTGATATCCATGACCGCGTAAATTACTCCGTCAAGAAATCGATTCTAAAAATCAATGAGGAGCATACCATCATCAAGCTCAAGCTGACAATCGACACGAGATACGGCTCGGTGATGGATTATTTTGAGATATTTCTGGGCCGTATGATTATGTGCAGAAAGGCTGCGGAGACGCTCAAGCTCCAGTTTAAGCTGATCATCAACGAGCAGCAGCTCATTTAACACGTCTGCAATTAAAATAACCGGGAGCATCCTGAGTACAAACTCATTTTGCTCCCGGTTCGTGTTTTTAAGTACTATTTTTTAGTCGTCGTCGTCAGCGCCAACAACGGCTGCTGCTGTTCTCGCTGCAAGTCTTTCCTGCTTTTCTTTATGATAAGCGATACCGGGCTTAATGACGAGCTTCGTTATAAGGTGAATGTACAAAGTAATCAGCGTCGCGACAACCATAACAAGAAGTGTAAAGCAGATCATATCTTTAGACGTCATTGCGACGGACTTGTTCGCAATGTCGGTTCCGCCCATATTCTGAAAGAACTTATACGTTGAGCTTGTTGCCGGTGTTCCTGCTGCGAGCAGATCTTTCTTCGCCTTGCTGATCCACGAGAGATAGAGCGATATCAGGCTGAAATGTGCCAGATACATCGGAAGTGAAATGTGCGCCAGCTTGTTCCAGATAGGCAAGTTCAGCAATTTGGAAAAAGCGGTGATGTTTAAGAAGGAAAGCATAATAATGATCATGAGGTAAATCGGACGGCGGAAGTTATCCATTGATATCGGCTGATTGAACATCAGAGAAAACAAACGGTAGATGGCATATAGCTCAAATAATGAGAGCACTGTGCGCCAAATTATTCCGAGTTTCTTTTTTGAGAGGTATTCGTAAAGACCGTACATCGATATGCCGAAGCCCATCATTGCAATGGCTTTAACCATGCCGGCAGTGAGGAAACCCATTTGTATGTTGAAGTCGAGGGTCAGCGATGAATTGAGTGTGAAATATGAATAGAAAAGGATGCCGATGACAGGCGCGGCGAACATCATAAAATCGTAGTTCTTATTCATCGCGAATGTATAGAGATACCCGACGACGATCAATGCCGTGAGGAACCACATCGGGACGATTGGTGTCGCGCCGTTGTTATACCCAAAGGGTGTGCCGACAAGCATGAGCACTTCCCACTCGGTATTCTGAAGGTTATGCAGTCTGGCTCCGAGTGTCCCCGCAAAGGAGGGGTAGACGACTAACCCGAGAATCAGGACGATGATAACGACGGGTAAAATGGCGATGAGTTTCTTTTTAACGAAATCGACCGCTGCGGCGCTTGCTTCCTTCGTCGTCACGGGTGTCGTACGTCCGCCGACGGTGCGTTTTGCGGACTTGGCAATAAAAAAGCCTGCGAGAATAAAGAAGAATTCGACAGCACTTGACCCCGACGAAAGTAAACTCGACTTTGGGAAATAAATCTCAAAGTGATACAGGCACACGAGAACTGTAAACGCAAACCGCCAGAACTCGACGGTTGATGCTCTCGTTTTAAGGGAAGGAGCGAGGGTTGTCGGCGGTGCAGTGAGGGTTGTCGACTGTAGGGTCATAAAATGTAATGCCTCCTTTGTTTCATTGTTCAGAATTCGGATAAACTTCATTTCAAGGCAATCATCGGCTAATGCACGTGTTCAGCATTTTTTAGCCTCAGAAAGCCGAATTCTCAGATAAAGGACATAAGATTATATTATTCAGTGCCGCATATGTATGCATTTTATATTGAACATAGAATAACATAGAAATTTGCCGGGTTAAAGCGAAAAGTATTAACATTTTGTGAATTTAATTAGAAACAACAGGATATTTACTGATTTTATGTGTGTTTTTACTTAACGTAGGCAATTGTTGGGTAAGATGACTTAATAATGACTGATTTGACATTTCCTATATATTCAGGAATACCTGTTGACAGTTATTTTTTGATAGCATATAATTCATACAGAAGACTTCGCTTTTATGGAAAGTCCGACAGAGAATTCGCGCCACCGACTGAGAGCGCGGGACGGATGAGTAGTGAGCCGGGGAACACTTCGGAAAAACGCGTTTGCGTTTTTCGACCGGAAATTGAATATGAAAGTGGTCGCGGCCTATATGCCGCTTCAATGCGGGTGGCACCGCGGGCTTTGTTAACAGGCTCGTCCCGGAAATTATTCAAGAATAATTTCCGGGATTTTTGTTATTTTGGAGGGTTTTTCATGTTACGGACACATATCTGCAATGAGCTTCGGGCGGAGCACATCGGTACTAAAGCAAGCCTGGCCGGATGGGTCGACACGATCCGCGATCACGGCGGCGTCAAGTTTTTGGATTTACGCGACCAGAGCGGTGTCACACAAATCGTATTACACGATGATTCAATGCTCGAGGGTGTCAACAGGGAATCTGTCATCGCCGTCTCGGGCGTGGTGAAAAACAGAGACGAGGATACGATTAATCCGAAGCTGGAAACCGGTATGCTCGAGCTCCACGCCGACAGCATCACGGTGCTCGGTACGTGCAAAAGCGTACTGCCGTTTGAAATACGGGAATCGACCGCGACACGTGAAGAGGTCCGACTGAAATATCGGTATCTCGATCTGCGAAACCCGGAGATTCACAAGAACATTGTCCTGCGGTCGAAGGTCATCAATTTTTTGAGGCGCCGCATGGAAGCGCTTGGCTTCCTCGAAATACAGACGCCTATTTTAACAGCGTCTTCACCGGAGGGCGCGCGGGATTATCTCGTGCCGAGCCGCAAGCATAAGGGGAAATTCTACGCGCTGCCGCAGGCCCCGCAGCAGTTTAAGCAAATGCTGATGGTATCCGGTTTTGATAAGTATTTTCAGATTGCGCCGTGCTTCCGCGATGAGGACGCGCGCGGTGACAGATCGCCGGGCGAGTTTTATCAGCTCGACTTTGAGATGGCGTTCGCCGAACAGGAGGATGTGCTGACGGTCGCTGAAACGGTTCTGTACGACACGTTTAAAGCGTTTTCAGAAAAGCATATCTCTCCGGCGCCGTTCCGGCGCGTCACGTATGCCGATGCCATGCTGACGTACGGCTGCGACAAGCCTGATCTGCGCAACCCGCTGACAATCTGCGACTTAACGGAATTCTTCAGCCAGGTGGAATTCGCCGCTTTTAAAAATAAGCCGGTGCGCGGCATTGTCGCCGACTGTACCGGACGCCCGCGCAGCTTTTTCGACAATTCACTGAAATACGCGACATCCATCGGTATGAAGGGCTTGGGCTATATTACGCTGACGGAAGGTATTTTCAAAGGCCCGATTGAAAAGTTCTTAAACGACGGGCAGAAGAATTATTTAATCAGCCATTGCGGCATCAAGGAGGGCCAGACGCTCTTCTTTATCAGCGATGCGATCAGCAACGTTAATAAATACGCCGGACTCATCCGTATGTGGCTGGGTGAAAATCTCGACATTATGGATAAGGACGCGTTTGAATTCTGCTTTGTTGTCGATTTCCCGATGTTTGAGAGAAACCCGGAGACGAATGTTATTGAGTTTACGCACAATCCGTTTTCCATGCCGCAGGGCGGTTTAAACGCGCTCGAAACGATGAATCCGCTTCAGATTACGGCGTATCAGTATGATATTGTCTGCAACGGCGTTGAGCTGTCCTCGGGCGCGGTGCGGAACCATTCTCCGGAAATTATGAAAAAGGCGTTTAAAATCGCAGGCTACTCGGAAGAAGAGCTTGAAAAACGGTTTGGCGCGTTATATACGGCGTTCCAATACGGCGCGCCGCCGCACGCCGGTATGGCCCCGGGCATCGACCGTATGGTGATGCTCCTGGCGGACGAGGAGACTATCCGCGATGTCATCGCCTTCCCCTTAAACGGCAACGCCCAGGATTTGCTGATGAACGCACCGTGCGAGGTGACAGAGCATCAGCTCAGAGAAGCGAATGTGAAGATACGGTAAGAAGCGGCGGGCGCCTCTGCGAGAAGAACCGGAGGTGTCGCATAAAATCCGTTGTGTTTGATAAAATACGATGAAATGCGGTGACATGATGATCACATATGATGAATTAAAACAATTGGCGGCACTGGCGAAGCTGTCGCTTGACGGCGAGGATATGGATGCCCTGGCGCGGGAAATTTCGAGCGTGCTTGACTTTGCCGATGTGATTGCGCAGGCGGCTGTCGATCTGCCGGAGTCTGACGCGGACGTTTCGGACTGGCGCTTCAGAGAAGATATCCTGCAGCCGTCCTTACCGGTAGAAGAGATACTCCGAAACGCGGGTGAGCAGCAGGACGGCTACTTCGTCGCGCGGCAGCGGGGAGGGCTCATCTGATGAATAAAATCAGTGATGTGAGGCGCCTTTTAGAGAGCAGGGAAATATCCTGCCGCGAATTGACCCAAAGGTTTCTCAGCGCCGCCAAAGCGGAGAATCCGGCACTCAACGCGTATATATCGGTCACAGAGCAAACCGCGCTGGACGCGGCGTCAGCTGTTGATCAAAAGCTCCATAAAGGCGAAGCGCTGGCGGCATTGGAGGGTGTTCCCTTTGTATTAAAGGACAACATCTCAACGGCGGGGCTGAAGACGACGTGCGCCTCGCATATGCTGGAAAATTATACGCCGATCTATGACGCAGCTGTCTGGGAGAGCCTGAAGAGCCAAAACGCCGTCATTATAGGCAAGGGCAATATGGATGAGTTCGCCATGGGGTCGACCTGCGAGAACTCTTATTTCGGCGGGGCGAAAAACCCGCACAATACGCTGCATGTCGCGGGGGGCAGCTCCGGCGGTGTCGCCTCGGCGATAGCGGGAAATGTTGCCGTATACGGACTCGGCTCGGATACGGGCGGCAGCATCCGCATGCCCGCGTCCTTCTGCGGGCTGGTGGGACTCAAGCCGACCTACGGCGCGGTTTCACGGCGCGGCTTAATCGCTTACGGTTCGTCCCTGGACCAAATCGGGCCGATTACAACGTGCGTGGAGGATGCCGCGCTCGTCTTTGACGCTATCTGCGCAAAAGACCCGGGGGACATGACGAGCCACGGCTCGGAGCCTGTTTCCGGTAAGCTCACAGGAAGCGTTAAGGGGCTTAAAATCGGTATCGCTAAAGAGTATTTTGAGGGATTGCCGGAAGCTATTCAGACGGCGCTTGACGCGGCCGTCAGGCTTTACGAAAAGATGGGCGCTCAGATTGTGCACCTCGAATTTCCAATGCTCAAGTACAGCCTTCCGACGTACTATATTCTCGCGTGGGCTGAGGCGTCGTCCAATCTGGGGCGCTATGACGGGCTCCGTTACGGACACCGGGCGGAGGATTTTACGGACTTGGACGATTTTATCTGCCGGACACGCAGCGAAGGCTTTGGCAAAGAGGTGCGCCAGAGAATCCTGCTGGGAACGTACGTCCTCAGCGCCGGTTATTACGACGCCTATTATAATAAAGCGCAGCTTTTGAGAAAAAGCATAAAGAATGAGTTTTCAAAAATGTTTTCACGGTGCGATGTGCTGCTGACGCCGACTGTGCCCGTTACGGCGCTGAAATTCGGCGCGAACCTGACGCCGGTTGAAACGTACCAGACGGATATCTGCACTTGCTCGGTCAATATCGCAGGGCTGCCCGCCGTGTCAATTCCCTGCGGATTTGACAATACGGGGCTGCCGATCGGCATGCAGCTGATCGGGGAGAAGTTTAACGAAGCGGGAATACTGAATGCGGCTGGTGCTTATGAGCGCGAGACGGCTCAGTCGTTTATGAAAACGGCGGATATGGGGGTGAAGCTGTGAACACCAAATATGAGATGGTTATTGGACTTGAGACGCATGTGGAGCTCTCAACGGCTACTAAAATCTTCTGCGGCTGCACAACGAAGTTCGGCGGGGAGCCGAACACACACTGCTGCCCCGTCTGCACGGGTCAGCCGGGCAGCCTGCCGGTCTTAAACAAGCGCGTTATTGAATACGCCGTCACCGCCGGACTTGCGCTCAACTGCCGGATTAACACGCGCTCGGTGATGGCACGCAAGCATTATGTTTATCCCGACCTGCCGAAGGCGTATCAGATATCGCAGTATGAGCTGCCGCTCTGCGAAGGCGGCTTCGTCGAGCTGGCAAACGGCAAGAAGATCAATCTGACCAGAATCCACATTGAAGAAGACGCGGCGAAGCTCGTCCATCAGGGCGGCGCGGTGTTCGTCGATTATAACCGCGGCGGCGTGCCGCTGATTGAGATTGTCTCGGAGCCTGATTTCAGAAGCGCCGACGAGGCGACGGAATATCTCGAAAAGCTGCAGACAATTCTGCGCGCCGTCGGTATCTCGGATTGCCGCATGCAGGAGGGCTCCATGCGCTGCGACGTCAACATTTCGCTGCGGCCGGCAGGGCAGGAGAAATTAGGCGTCAAAGCGGAAATCAAGAATCTGAACTCCTTCACAGCTGTCGCCGCGGCCATTGCGAATGAATTTGAGCGGCAGGAGGAAATATTGAGCGCAAGCGGAACGGTCGTTCAGGAAACGCGGCATTTTGACGCGGATACGGGCGCCACCTCGAATATGCGCAGCAAGGAAAACGCCAATGATTACCGCTACTTCCCCGACCCTGATATTATTACGATTGTCTTGCCGGAGGCGGTGTTAAGCAAGCTGACGGCGCGCTTGCCGGAGCTGCCGGATAAAAAGCTCGCGCGCTATATCACCGAGTTTCAGGTGCCGGAAGCGGACGCGCGTATGCTGACGAAATACAGAAAGGTCTCCGAGTATTTTGATGCGGCGTGTACCGGCTGCGAGAATCCAAAGACAGTCGCGACCTTCATGGTGACGCAGATGTTTAGCCTCATTCCGACCGAAGCAGAGCGCGAGCACTGGTCGCCGAGTGTGACAGCCGCGCAGCTGGGCGACCTTGTCAAACTGCTCGAGAGCAACAAAATCAACAGGAATCTCGCCAAGCGCGTCTTTTCCCAGATGCTTGAGACGGGTAAGCCAGCGGCGGATTTTCTATCGGAGGAAGACATGGCCGGCTTTGACGCGTCCGCACTCAATCAGCTTTGCGTGCAGGCGATTGCCGAAAATCCGAAGTCGGCTGAGGATTATAAAGCCGGAAAAGATAAAGCCGTCAAAGCCCTCGTCGGCACCGTGATGCGCGCCTCCCAAGGCCGCGCCAACGCCATTGAGGCGGAGGAGCTGCTCAAGAAATTGATATTGGGATAAATGTAGGGCGGCGTGGAAGCCGCCCGCTACGTATAGATTCACGTATTTACAGACGTTTTGGCGTGAGAAAATGGATATATAAAATTGGGCGTATTGTCACCAAAATCAGCGGGTTGGTTGACAATGCGCCCGCTTTCTTTTATACTAAGCAAAACTTAATTGGCGGTGGTGTGCATGGAGCTCAAGGGTCAGGTCTTGGAGACACTGGAAAAAAATAAGGGGCAATATATCTCAGGCAACGATTTAGCCGAAAAACTATACGTCAGCAGAAACGCGGTGTGGAAGGCGGTCAAAGCGCTGAAGGAGGACGGGCACGACATACAAGCGGTGACACATAAGGGCTATTGTCTGACGCGGGACAGCGATATTTTGTCAAAAGCCAGTGTGGATAAGCATCTTGGCGCGTTCAGCGGCATGTTCGGCACCGAGGTATTCAAATCACTTGCGTCAACTAACACAACGCTCAAAGAGCTGGCGTCAAAGGGCGCACGCGAAGGGACAGTTGTAATCGCCGACGAGCAGAGCGGCGGCAGAGGGCGGCTGGGGCGGGGATTTTACTCCCCTGCCGGAACAGGAATCTATTTCAGCCTTTTACTGCGCCCGAACGTGAACGCGGCAGACGCGACGCTGATTACGACAGCGGCGGCTGTCGCCGTCGCTGAGTCGATTGAGGCAATAACGGGTGTTTCGGCGAAAATCAAGTGGGTTAATGATGTCTTCTGCCACGGGAGGAAGGTCAGCGGCATTCTGACGGAGGGCGCGTTTGACATGGAAAGCGGGCGCATGGAATTTGTCGTGCTCGGTATCGGCGTCAATGTCACAATACCGGAATCGGGATATCCCGACGCTATCGCGGATATAGTTACCGCCGTTTGTAAAGAGCTTCCCTCGGGAACCGAAGCCAGAAGCCGTCTGATCGCGGAAATACTCAAACGCTTTTGGAGTTATTATCAGCGCCTGGGTGATAAGGCTTATCTGAAGGATTACAAAGCCCGCGCCTTCATCATTGGGCAGGACATTGATGTTATCGCCGGCAATGCGTCAAAAAAAGCGCGGGCGCTCGATATAGACGACGACTGCCGCCTGATCGTCCGATACGAAGACGGCACCCAGCAAGCCTTATCGTCCGGCGAAGTCAGCATTAGGCCGCGCAGTCTGTGAGGAACAGGCGGGCGTGGAAGCCCGCCGCTACACGTGAAATAGTACAATATAATTATAAGGATCAATAAAGCATGAAAATAAGAGATATGGTTTTTACAGCGCTGTTTGCCGCCATCATCTGTGTGATGGCGCCGTTCGTCATTCCAATGGGGCCAATCCCGCTGTCACTGGCAACGTTTGCGATTTATATCGCAGCCTCCGTAATGAACTGGAAATACGGGACACTGGCGGTTATTATATACATAGCGCTCGGCGTTGTCGGTCTCCCTGTGTTTTCCGGGTTCACGGGCGGCCTGCCAAAGCTCGTAGGCCCGACCGGCGGCTTTATCCTCGGGTATATTCTGCTTGCCTTGGCAGAAGGCTTTTTTATCGATAAGCTTGAGAGCAAAAAATGGGCTTATTCTCTTGGCATGGTGATCGGCTCTGTCCTTTTATATACCTGCGGAACGATATGGTTTATGATTATAATGAACGTCACGTTAGCCAAGGCGCTGGCTCTGTGCGTGATTCCATTTTTGCTCGGCGACATTGTGAAAATCATTCTGGCGTCGTTTATTGCGCCAAGACTGAGGAAAATGCTAAAAAAGCAGGAGATTTTACGCAAGTGAAATCAAGCGACAACATTTCTCTTGCTTTATAATGACGATAGAGTGATGGTATTCCGCGCGCCGAGTGTTATGGTGTTCGCCTTGCCTCTGATTATAAAGGCGAAGTGCCGCCGCAAATGCTTATGATGGATGTACCCAAAGCCGAATACATTGTTTTCGAGCACGGACTATTGCCCTGACACCTCTGCCGGCAGGATAGCTTACTTTTTCCACGATCCGGAGCGGTTTTGGAAGTATATCAGGCCGGTACGAAAGAATTGCCAATAAAGCACTTAATCCCAGTGATATTATGAGGTCAGCGACGACAGCCATGCGTCATATCTTGTTTTCTTTTCCGGCCTGTCAAACGGCAGACCGTATTGATAACAGTCGATGACATCGGCGTCTTTGACAATCTCCTCGACAGGTGTGCCGATTACTGTTTTGCTGCTGTGATTTTTAGCTGCTTCGGCGACGATACGAATCTCCTCTGAGTTAAATAATCCTGTGCTCTTTAAGAAACTCTGGACAGGCAGATAACCGGCTTCGGCGTGGTTAATTTGCCGTCCGGTGATGATTCTCCCATAATCGTGGACAGCGGCAGCAACCGCGCTGATTTCAGGATTCTCCCCGCGCTGCAGCGCCAATATCCACGCGATTCGCGCCGTTGAAGCCATGTGAACACGCTCCCAGTCGAGCGTCTCGTCGCGCTGGACGGCAGTGTCCTGCATGTTGATAACCTTCAAAATTTCGCTCATTACCTTCAGCACTCTATTCATAACAGCCTCCCATTCCGCCGCAGAGCGGCGGTACAAATAACGCTATCAGCATATAACTCTTGTGATAGCTGGTCAAGCTTAGAGCTCCCGAAAATTTTATTTATCCTTAAAGCATCCCACATTTACACAAAAAAAAACGACAATTTTTATCAGTAAATTGTCGTTTCTTTTCGAATTTACATTTTTGGTCGTTGTATGCGAAAACCCGCTATAGAAAAGAACAGAGTAACATCATCTATAACATTAACTTCAAAGCTCTTGTCGTAATAACTGTGTTCATATATTCAGATAATATATCATTTTCCAAGCTGTCCTCGATAAAGCCCGCTATAAGGAAACCTGCGGCGATTTGACCGCCGATTTGACTTTCTAAGGTATGTCCGAACTCCAGGGGCTCATGGGTGCAGATATGCGAGGCTAACTGTTCCTTTGGGAGCTGGGTCAGGTCTGAATACGGTATGCTGTACCGTATCACCAAATTATTATTCTGGTCCCATTCATCATAATCAAACAGATAATTGATCGGATTCCAAAATGTCGATATTAAGATGCCGCCTTTACATAATACTCTGTAGCATTCTTTCCAGACCTGGCTGAGCTCTTCAATAAAATGATTTGCAAACCCCAGATATATAATGTCAAAGGCATTGTCGTCAAAAATCGATAAATCCCGCATATCGCCTTGCTCCAGGCGCATATTTAAATTTTCTCTTGCTGCGACCTTGGCATCCTGCGCTAACTGCGCCGGGGAGTTGTCAAACACGACAACATTTGCTCCGGCTGCCGATAAAAGCGGCCCCTGCTGACCACCGCCTGCGGCCAGGCAGAGTATGTTTTTATTATGAATATCACCCATCCATTCCTTTGGCAATCTCTTATCGGATGACATTTGCAGCCGCCAATTTCCTTTACGCGCTTCCGCTATATCCTGGGGTGAAACCGGCACTGTAGCTCCGTTGCCGAGCTCAACTTCTCTGTCCCAAGCACGGCTGTTATGCTGAATGATATCCATAATTATCTCCTTGGAAATGCAGCGAAGAGTCTTATACTAAATCATAGTCTAGTGCTCTTGTGTTCATTCTCACTTTTACTTAGTATACAGTATTTAACATGTTTTGCATATTATAAAGTTAACAGGTAAACAGCTGGGGTTAAAGTTGGCATAGGGACGACCATTTGTCAGGAAACGGCGGACGACTAATGGTCGTCCCTACGGCAATTCGTAAATACTATTTCAAAGATTACTTAGATGCAGACTTTGCAAAATATCCGGCGATATGGTAAACTTAGTCAAAGCTTTTCAAAGCAAAGGGGGGCATGAGGTGGCGGAGCTGACGACGGATATACAGTATATCAAGGGGGTCGGGGAGGCGCGGGCGAAGGCGATGGGGAAGCTGGAGATTCACACGCTGCGGGACCTCATCAGCTTTTTTCCGCGCGCTTATGAGGACAGGACGGTAATCAAGCCGATTGCCATGCTGGTGCCCGACGAAACGGTGTGCGTAGAGGCTATGGCGGGGACGGAGCCGAGGCTGTCGCACATACGGAAGGGGCTTGACCTGGTAAAGGTTAAGGTCGTTGACGAGGGCGGCGCACTTGAACTCACTTTCTTTAATCAAAGCTTTGTGAAGGATATGCTTAAGCCGGGCGTGAGCTATGTGTTTTACGGAAAGGTAACCGGCTCGCCGCGGCGGCTTGAGATGCTCAATCCGATATTCGAAAAAGAAAAAGCGCATAATGTGACCGGGCGGATCATCCCGATATACCGATTGACATCCGGCTTATCGCAAAATATCATGGCGAACGCCGTCCGGCAGGGACTCGACGCGTGCGGCGACATGATGCCGGATTATCTGCCGCCGGTTGTACGCGAAAATTATAAGCTGGCTCAGGCGCGGTACGCCTATGAAAATATCCATTTCCCCGCGCATTATGAGGCGCTGGAAATTTCACGCAGACGGCTCATTTTTGAAGAGCTGTTTATTATCTCGGCGGCTATGGGCGTGCTCCGGAAAAACCGAACAGTCAAAATCGGGCGGGGGCTGAAACCGGCGGATATCGGGGAGTTTTATAAGCTGCTGCCGTTTAAGCTGACGGGCGCGCAGGCTCGGTCTATCGAGCAAGCCATCGGCGATATGCTGAAAAACACGCCGATGAACAGGCTTGTGCAGGGTGATGTCGGTTCCGGCAAAACGGCTGTCGCGGCAGCCTGCTGCTGGTACGCGTGGAAATCCGGCTGCCAGTCGGCGTTTATGGCCCCGACTGAAATATTGGCCGAGCAGCATTACAGAACGCTCAGCCAGCTGCTTGAACCCATCGGGCTCCATGTCGGACTGCTGACAGGAGCGATGACGGCAAAACAGAAGAAAAATGTTCAGTCACAGATTTATACGGGTGAAATTGATGTTGTCATCGGTACGCACGCGCTGCTGTCGGAGGGGGTTGAATTCTTTGACCTGGCGCTTGTCATTACCGATGAGCAGCACCGCTTCGGTGTGAACCAGCGCTCGGCGCTGACCGCGAAGGGTGATTCACCGCATGTGCTCGTGATGTCTGCCACACCGATTCCGCGCACGCTGGCGCTGATTATATACGGCGATCTGGACGTTTCCGTTATTGACGAGCTGCCGCCGGGACGGCAGAAGGTGGCAACCTATACAGCCAACGAGAACCTCCGCCAGCGGACGTATAATTTTATGCGCAAGCTGGTCGGCGAGGGGCGGCAGGTTTATGTCGTCTGCCCGATGGTTGAGGAAAGCGTGACGGCGGATGACGACTTGAAATCAGCGCAGGCATATGCCGAAAAGCTGAAAAAAGAAATTTTTCCGGACCTCAAGGTCGCTCTTGTGCACGGCCGGATGAAGTCAAAAGAAAAAGAGAGCGTCATGGCGACTTTTTCCGCCGGAGAAACGGATATCTTAGTCGCGACAACCGTTATCGAGGTCGGCGTGGACGTACCGAATGCGGCGCTGATGGTTGTGGAGAATGCAGACAGGTTTGGCTTGTCTCAGCTCCACCAGCTCAGGGGGCGTGTCGGCAGGGGACAGCATCAATCCTATTGCATCCTCTTTGAAGGCGCCGGAGGCGAGATATCGATAGAACGGCTCAAAATTATGTGCCGGACAAACGACGGCTTTAAGATATCTGAGGAGGATTTGAAGCTGCGCGGGCCCGGCGATTTCTTTGGGTCACGGCAGCACGGACTGCCGGAAATGCATATCGCCAATCTGGCGGCGGATATGGATGTGCTGACGAACGCGCAGGCGGCGGCTTTGGAAGTTCTAAAAAAGGACCCGGACTTGAAAAGCCCCGATAATCATTTACTCAAGGACAGGATCAGCGCGCTTTTTGAACTCAAAGCGAACACGCTGAATTAAAAATAATCCCAGCGAATATCATATGGCTGAAAAACTGATTCCTGATTGACGGAATCAGTTTTTTTGCGCGGCTGGTGAAACTAGATGAACTTATTTGAGTTTATGCAATATTATTTGGACATTTTAATCTTGTATTATCTGAGAACAAATATATAATAATGACTATTCCGGTCAAACAGTCATTTATAGGAGGTGCGTTATGTCTGCGGCAGAAAGGAAAAAAGAAAGAAAAACAAAGGAAATAGCAACAGCGGCGAAAGAATTGTTCGAAAAATTTGGTTACAAATCAGTCAGCATGGACAGTATCGCTGAACGGGCTGATGTGGCTAAAGGCACATTATATCTGTATTTTAAAGATAAAGAGAGTTTATTCAACTATCTTGTGCAGGAGTTTATAGCGGGATTTGATGTGCTGCTGAAAAAGATTGAAGGCAAGAATCTTGCGCTTGCCGACGAGATCGTGGAGGTTGTGTACAATCTGCTTTTATATCGGAAAAGTCAAAAGTTTATGTATCAGATCATGACGGAAGCGCGCGAGATGAAAACAGCCATTGCCAGAAATGGCGTGAGCATGATTGACGAACAGATCGCCGCTTATCTTAAAAGACGGCTGACACCCATATTTAAAGGCAACACGCTCAATACGGAAATAATGTCGTTTGTCATTATCAAAATATACAGCGCGCTGGCTTTCGAATGGGAGGAAACGCACGAACCGCTCGACGCGCGTGCAATATCGCAGTCTGTCGGCATAATACTCAAGGGTTTATTACCTGCGGGAAATTCTTATATGCATAAATGCATAAATGCATAAATGCATAAATGCATAAATGCATCAAGTATAAAATAGAAAGGTTTTATCAATGAAGAGCAAAAAAAAATCCAGAATTACCGGTCTGATTATTATAGGAGCCGTCATTGTGCTTCCGCTGGCTTACAGCTTGTTTTATTTAGGTGCGTTCTGGGACCCATACGGCAGGCTGGATCAGCTGCCTATCGCAGTGGTCAACGAGGACAGCGGAGCGGTTATTAACGGCAAAAACAGAAATCTCGGCAATGAAATGACGGACGACCTGAAAAACGACAGCTCGCTGAAATGGACATTTACGGATGCCAAAACTGCCGATGATGGTGTTAAAGGCAGCAATTATTACGCGGTTATAAACATACCCGAAAACTTTTCCGCGGACATTGCCTCCGCGGAGACTACCAATAAGCAACCGGCTCAGATTACATATTCGGCTAATGAAAAGCGGAATTATCTGTCTTCCCAGATTCTAACCCGGGCATTCCTGGAAATAGAAGAAAAGCTGCGTTCAAATGTCAATAAGGAAATAACGAGTGAACTGGTCAGCCAACTGGACACGGTACCGACACAGCTGCAGGAGCTCAGCGACGGATTGGGTAAGCTGTCTGACGGCACATTGAAACTGAAGACGGGGACTGCGAGCCTTGTAAGCGGACAGAATACACTGTCTGCAGGAATCGGGAGTCTGAACAGCGGACTCGATCAGCTGTACGGCGGCGCGCAATCACTCACGCAGAATATTTTGCAGCTCCATACCGGCATCACCGCAATAAAAACAGGCGTACAAGCCTCTCTTTCGGCTACGGCTGACGGCGGCACACAAGCAGCTTCTGCCGCTGAACAGATACAGCAGCTCGTAACGGGTGCTCAAAAGCTCGCCGCGGGGATTAACAAGGCAGCGTCCGGCACCTCTGAACTGTCAACGGCAGCCGGCTCTGCGACTGCCGGGATTCCGGCCCTGACCGGCGGCATTGACAAGCTCGACAGCGGTGCCAATCAGGCGTCAAAGGGCGTGTCAAGCTATGTAGACGGTGTGAACAGTCTGATAACCCAAAACCAAACACTTGCAGCGAAACTGGCGGCTGTCTATTCGTCCGCCGCTATGACCGATGCGCAGAAGGTTGCGGCTGTGGGTCAAATACTCTCCGGTCTGTCTTCGAAGGACACGCAAAAGCAGCTGCAGACACTCACCGCAGCCGGTACCTCGATCAAGGACGGAACCGCGGCCGTCGCCGCGGGAGCCGATCAACTGAAAGCGTCAGAAGGTAATCTGGCATCGCTGCAAAGCAATCTCGGAAGCCTCGGCACTTCGATGCAGCAGCTCAGCGCGGGCGCCGCGCAGGTTGCGTCCGGTGTCGGCCAATTGCAGGAAAAATCATCCGATATGATTAAAATGGCAGCCGGGCTCGATACGATCTCGGCATCCCTTGACAAGCTCGATACCGGCGCGCAGCAGCTTTATACCGGCGCTCAGTCCTTGACAGACGGAATCGGGTCGGCGAAGTCTGGAAGCAGTCAGCTTACCTCGGGTATTGCACAGCTGCAGGACGGCACATCAGAGCTGCAGACCGGCGTCAAAGACCTTTCAGATGGCACTGTGACAGCAAAAACAAGCGTGGATCAAGCAATTCAAACCGCTGACAGTGACCTCAAGCAGACGGACGGACTGGCCGACTTTGCTGCAAATCCGGTGACGATAAAGGCAGAGCCGATCAATCCTGTTCCGAATTACGGCACGGCATTTTCACCGTATTTCATGTCGCTGTCTCTTTATGTCGGTGCGATTATCATGTTCGTGGGAATATATCTGGATCAGGATGAGAAAATTCGCATGCTGTCACGTGATTCAGGCCGCCGTTTTGTGCGTATCGGTGTTTTTGCGGCTATCGGTGTTGTCCAGGCTGTCATACTGGCGCTGATTGCAAAATACGGCCTCGGACTTCAAGTGGCAAATCCTGCGGCTTATTATCTATCCTGCATTCTCACATCTCTGGTCTTCATATCAATTGTCGAATTCTTTATCGTATGCCTGAAGGATGCGGGCAAGTTCCTGGCGCTGCTTTTCCTGATCCTGCAGCTGACCTCCTGCGGCGGCACATTCCCAATGGAACTCGTGCCGAAGTTTTTCAAGGTGCTGTATCCTTTTATGCCCATGACTTACTCTGTCAACCTGTTTAAAGAGGCAATCAGCGGTTATGACAGTGCTTCAGCGATGACATCGGCGCTGATACTGGCGGCAATCGGAATTACGTTTACAGTGCTGACCATGATATTTTCCGCTGCGCATCGGTTTAAGTTAAGGCAAAATGAGGATATCCTGAGACTTGCCGATGATAAAATCTAGTTTCTCCCCATTTATTCTGACTGAGTAATTTTGGCAAGTGGGGAAAAACTCTAAAAAATAAGCAAAAAATAAACAAAACAGTAACACAATTATTGCAAAAATGACAAAAATGAAATAAATATGTTGAATTCACTCGACTCAGCTTATATAATAGGCATGCAAATAAAAGTAAAAATGCATTCCTAATGAAATATGTTGGCTGAAAAACATAGAGCAGCACTATAACATGGTGCTGCTCTTTTACCAGAGTAGTATTATCGCGGACTGGAGGTGTGAGTTCATTGGGGAAAAGTATCAAACAATTGACGACGATGGTCATCGTCATTGCCGTGACGTTTACCTCAGCGTTTATCACGCCGCCTGCCAGAGCTGGAGCGTTAACGACAAGCGAAGCCGGCATCACATTTATTAAGAATTATGAAGGTTTCAGAAGTCATGTGTATTGGGACAGCGGCTCCGCCTTTATCGGCTACGGCACAATATGCCGTTCCACAGATTATCCTAACGGTATTTCACAGGAGAAAGCAGACGCGCTGATGCGCGAGGCGCTGAAAGCCAAAGAGAACACTGTTAATAAAGTCCTTTCAAAATATAGTGTTCAGCTGACACAGAATCAATTTGACGCGATCCTCAGCTTTACATACAATCTCGGAACCGGATGGATGAGCACCGATACTCGGCTTTTTAGTTATATGATCAGCGGCCTGAGCAATTACTCGGACATACAAATCGTCAACGCGATAGCCACATGGTGCCATGCGGGGAAGTCGGTCAGCAGCCTATTGGTTGAACGGCGCTTGGATGAGGCAAAAATATTTCTGTACGGCGATTATGACGGCAGCGACCCGCACAGCTACAGATATCTGACCTTTGATGCCGGTAAGGGCAGCGTTGAAAACAGTATCGTGTTTTTCCTATACGGAACAGCATATGGTCAGTTCCAGACCGCCACGCTCGACGGGCAAACGTTTGCCGGTTGGGTGACGAAGAGCGGCGATTACATCACAGCCGCGACGATTGTCCAAAATAACCTGGCTGTAACCGCCGTCTGGACAGACGGCACGCAGCCTGTCCAGGCTGTTCAGAACATAAGCTTTCCGGATGTCACGGAAAATGATTGGTATTACACCTATGTCAAGGATTTGAGCGCAAGCAGTATTATCACCGGCTTGCCGGACGGCAGTTTCCATCCGGGCAACACAGTGACGTACGGCGAGGCGTTAAAGCTAGTCCTGCTGACGGTCGGCTTCGCTGAGCAGGCGCCTACTGACAGCCAGTGGGCCAGCGGTTATCTCAAGCTGGCTGTGTCCAAAGGCATTGTCGCCTCTGGTGAGGTCAGCGACCTGAACGCACCGATTACCCGCCTGCAGGTTGCTCAAATCACAGCCAAGGCTGTCGGTTTGCCGGAGCTGCCGTCTGAGACAACCTTCTCGGATACCACAGACGGTTTTGTGCTGGCCCTATATCACTGCGGTATCGTTTCGGGAAAGGCCGAAAACGGCACACTTACCTATAATCCATCCAACAGCATTACGCGCGCCGAAATAAGCGCCATTCTTTGGAAAGTTGTTCATTCGAACGTCATACCGTATTAAATAATAACAGAAAAAGCAAGGAGGCGCATGATCGAAAAAGTCCGCCCCATACTCTGGGACTCCTTCAGCAGCATGGCCTTCATCGGCATCGGTGAAAAGCTGGGCGGCTCGTTTGCGGTGGGGAAAGAACTGAAGAAAAAATAAACCTGGAAACATTAATAAAAAATCAAGGGTGAAACGTTTTGTACGATTCACCCTTATTATTTTAATTATTCAACAACTACTTTTGCTAAGTGCGTATTTTGGGTTGCGTGATAGTTATCGGCGCGTCCTTGGAAATAACGGCTTTCGATTTCGGGTGGGCTTAAATGCTCGGCGAGAAGCAGACCGAGCTGACTCATATCTGAGGCCAGAGTGGACGGATCAAAGAACGATTTAAGCGGTTCACCCACCTGTATTGAGATTTGCTGTCCCAGCTGCGCCTTGACAGATATATCCTTCTTCGCATCGGTGCTAAAATAGTCGAAAACTATGCTGCTGCCATGCGGTGCAATTTTGGCAATAGTGCGCAGCGTTGCGAATACCGCGTCCTGCGGTAAGTAATATGTAACGCCGAGCCAGCTGAAAAAAGTTAAAGCCTTTGGATTATAAGATGAGCATGCGCTGAGTGCTGATTTTAAATCCCCATTCGTGAAGTCAACAGGGATAAAGTGCAGGTTTGACGGTGTTTCCCAGCCTAAAGCTGCAATACGCCGGCATTTATATGCCTGCGTTGCGGGATGGTCAATTTCAAATACCTGAAGCTGATTGACAATGTCCGTGCGCCGATAGGCAAAGGTATCCATTCCGGCTCCAAGGATTACATATTGCTGAACACCGCGCTTGATTGCCTGCTCAAGTATATCTTCGGTATAACGCGAACGGCTGAGTGTTATCGGCGCGGCTGAAATATTCTGCATAAACCAGGCCAAAGCAGTTTCCTGATCGGGGAATGACGAGGCACGCTCCGGCTGTAATGCTTTTATACCCTGCATAATTTTCTGTATACGTAATTTGTGTTCCTCTTCTGTAAACAAAAAAGGAGCGAGAAAATCATTGAAAATTTTTGGATTATCATGGCTTGCGTGATATGCGCGGCAGTATGCGGTAGTCAAAGATAACTGGCTCACTTGATTTTCTTCCATCACAAAACTCCTTTTAATTCACAAAATGCCAATGAGCATCAAAGCTTGCGCATCTTGAATATCTATTGTATGTTCCCGAATAGACCATGCAGAACCAACTTGAAGAAGCTGCTTTTATAGTCTTCGCTGGTTTCCGCAAACTCCGGTTTCTGCGTATAAGATAATATTAACTTAATATAAGCCTGAATGACATCATCTGGAATGTTTGAGTCAATGACTTCGCCTTTTTTGCCTTCTTCAATAAATTTTGTGTACCCATGGAGTGACTTGATTGATACGGCTTCTTGATATATCCGCTGTAAAGCCTTGTCTTTCAACGCATATTGCCTGAATTGAGAAGTTTTTATCTCACGAAAGTTTCTGCGGTTATTTTCTATTAACAATTGCAGCTTTTCGCGAAAAGGCTTATTGCTATCCAGAATAGCTTCATTTTCTTTGATTTTATCATCAAGAAGCGTAATGAAAACTTCTCTTGCAAGCGTATCCTTGTCGCTAAAATAGTTGTATATCGATACCTGTGAGACATGTGCTAGAGCGGCGATCTCACTTATTCCAACATCCGTAACGCCGCGCTCGGTAAAGAGGTCCTTAGCAGCGCTAAGGATTGCTTGCTTTTTTACTTCTGTTCTTCTTTGAAAACCATCCATATGCTCATCACCGGATTCATCTTACAACATAGTTTTGAAATAGTCAAGGCAATATTTCAAAACTATTATTGGCTTGAAAATAAATAATTAAGGGTGAAACGCTGAAACGTTTCACCCCTGAACTATTTGTTTTAATTAATTGACTTATAATATAATGCAAATCAGTCCGCCGCTGCCTTCGTTGACGATGCGCTGGATGGTTTCCTGGAGCTTGGTTTGGGTTTCTTCCTGCATCTTTTTCATTTTGTTATTAAGACCTTCGCCGGCGATGTCGTAGAGGGATTTGCCGAAGATGTTGGACTCCCAGATTTTGCCGACGTTGCCTTCGAACTCCTGGAGAAGGAAGTTGATGATATCCTCGGAGGATTTTTCACCGCCGATGGCGGGGGAGACCTCGGTTTCGACGTTGATGAGCTGCATATGGATGGAGGGGGCGCTGGCTTTGAGGCGGACACCGTAACGGCCGCCGTTGCGGACAATCTCGGGTTCCTCGAGCTTGAGCTCCTCACGGCCCGGCATGACGATGCCGTAGCCGCGCGCTTTGACATCCTTGAGGGCGGAGTCGATTCTATCGTACTCGCGTTTGATTTTAGACAGCTGAGAGAGGAGCGAGATCAGGTCGCCGTCATCCTTGACATCCAGGCCGGACTGTTCGCTGAGGGTGTTATAGAACAGCTCATGCGGCAGCTCAAGCGTTGCAGAGACAACGCCGCGGCCAAGGTCCATATCACGGACGGCGGCGTTGCTCACGCTGGCGGATTCAACCATGGCAGAGACGGAGGCTTCAACATCCTTGATGCGGTAGGCCGGAGTCAGGCTTTTGCGGATGTTGGTAAACAGCTCATTCTTGATGGGGTGCTCCATCGGCAGGGCGTTGACCCAGGCGGGCAGATAGACGCCGACCTCATACAGCGGGAATTCGTATAAAACGGACTTGATGATGCCGGTGACATCCTCTTTATCCAGAGTCATGCAGTTTTTAACCAAACAGGTGACACCGTAGCGCTCCGACAGCTCCTGCCGGAGCTTGAGTGCGCGTTCGGCTGTCGGGTTTGCCGAGTTGATGATCACGAGGAAGGGTTTGCCGATCTCCTTGAGTTCCTTGATGACGCGCGCTTCCGGCTCGATATAGCTTTGGCGTTCAATATCGGTGATCGTGCCATCCGTTGTGATGACAAGACCGATGGTCGAGTGTTCGGCAATGACCTTGCGCGTGCCGGCTTCGGCGGCTTCTGTCAGAGGGATGTCATAATCGAACCATGGTGTTGTCACCATGCGTTCGCTGTCGCCCTCAAACTGGCCGATGGCGCCCGGTACCATATAGCCGACGCAATCGATCAAACGCACGGAAAAGGCGGCTCCGCCGTCCATTGTGATATCAACGGCTTCCTCAGGCACGAATTTCGGCTCCGCCGTCATGATCGTCCGGCCTGAGCCGCTTTGCGGCAGTTCATCCCGGGCACGCTCGCGCATATATATATTATCGATGTTCGGGATGACAAGAGTCTCCATAAAACGTTTAATAAAGGTGGATTTTCCTGTCCTGACGGGCCCGACGACACCTAAATATATATCCCCGTCGGTACGGAGAGCGATATCCTCATAAATGTTGTGATCGTTCACTCTTACTCCTCCTTATGGATTGTGTTTTCCGTAAATATTTATGAGGAGTATAAATGAAATATACTGCTTGTTTGTTTATTTTAATGTAATTAATAAATAAACCCCCGAAAAATATCCGGGGGCGCAGAAATTATAAAGGTTACACATGCTGGATGGGGACGGACAGGTCGTCAAAGCTGAGCTGCGGGTCATAGACAGCAAAGCTGCCGCGGCCCTGGGCTTTTGCCTTATAAAGCGCGATGTCTGCTTTCTGGTAGAGCTCGTCAAACGTCGTGCCGTCGTACGGGAAGACAGCGATACCGAAGCTTGCCGATACGGAGATACCCCACGTGCAGTCGTCGTAAATCAGATTACAGAGGTCGCTGACACGCGTTTCAAGCGATTTGCCCATATTCATATTTTTCAGACAGATGACAAATTCATCGCCGCCAAGCCTGCCGCAGAGGTCATCGGCGCGCAAAGCGAACTTGAGTTGGTTGGCAAGGGACACAAGCAGCGTGTCTCCGGTGCTGTGACCGAGCGTGTCGTTGATTGTCTTGAAATTATCAATATCCAGCATGATCAGCGCGTGCCGTGTGTCCAGACTGCTCATACCCAGCATATCATTGAATTTTTCGACGAAAGCACCCCTGTTCAGAAGGCCTGTCAGCGAATCAAGAGTTGAACGCTCCTGAAGGTGCAGTTCCGCTTTTTTTTGCTCGTCAATGTCTTCCAGGAGAATATAAGCCTTGACATCTAAAGTATAGGGGTCGGGTATCAGCTGTATATTAAGCGATGTCCATAAAGGCGTATCGTTCATCAGACGCCTGAACACGGTTTTATCCGTATGCAGGCCGTTGGTATATCTTTCGAAAAGACGGTCTCTTCTAAGAAATTCAACCCAGAGCTTAACATCATCCCGGAAAATATGGTGTTTAGCATAATATGCCGCAACATCAGATATTTGACGCGGAATATCATCAGGCGGCGGCGGCAGCATACCGCCCTCGGCATGCTCGAAAAAATCGGCTGTCAGATTATACTCAAAATAATTCGTAGTGCTTTTTGGCATGGCGTTATAACTCTGCTGCCAGCGCTGGAATGCCAGTTCTTTTTGCCGCTCAAGCGTGACATCATAAAATGAGATAATGGACTCAACAGGCGCGTTATGTTTGTCAAATACAGATGTGAAGTCAAAATGATACCATCTGAATTCGCCGGTTAACCTGTCAAGGACGCTGATGACGGCATTTCCTTCCCGTTCGCCGCGGTATATGGCATCGTAAAAGCTCCGGAATGCGTCAATACTCTCTTCGGCTACAGAGCCTGCTGAAATAACGCTTTCAGGTATATTCTCGACGATGGCCGGCGCGCCTAAAACCGTCGGGGTGTCTGATTGGCGGTACGAGGTTTTGGTCTTAATATCGAGACGGACGATAAGCTTGTTGCTGTGACGCGCTGCGATGCGGTATTCCTCTTGGCTGAGGCGGAGCTTTTCTTCCATTTGCCTTAATTGCGCAGCTGCGTTGGCACGGAACCTGAGCAAACATAAGCCCAGTGTCAGGATAAAAAGCACTAACGCCATATGTATTAATATAAATTCTGTTGTTTTGCCGTCAGATAGCAGACCGGCTTGTATAGACATCCGGTCTGCTGTTATTACCATGGTTAAAGCAGCTACTATTGCTATGAAAAAGGCAGCTGTAAGTAATAGGTTCTTGCGCATTTTTTGCCGCTCACCCCTTATTTAAGTCGCCATTAATAATAATACGAAATTGATGCTTTTGTCAAATATACTAATTAATGTTAACCTCCCATGCCGGATCAGCACGGGAGGTACTTTAAGCGTGTTGGCGGGGATTGCGCCGACTTGCGATGCTTTATATATCCTCCGGCTATTTTTCGTAAATCGGCACGATCTTGCTCAGAACCTCTGAGATTAAAATGTGCTGCGGGCAATGGCCTTCACAGACGCGGCAGGAAATACAGGCGGATGGCTTGCCGCCGCCCATGGTTGCCATCATAAACGAGAATTCGCTGTTGGCTGTTGAGTTATATTTCAGGTAACTGTTATACAATTCTAAAAAGCCCGGAATGTTAATTTTTTGCGGGCAATTTTCGACACAGTATCTGCATCCGGTGCAGGGGATTCTGGGTGTGCTGTTAAGCACTTTGACGGCCTCACGCAGTGTTGCCAGTTCGCTGTCCGACATTTGTTTCAGATTTTTAACAGTTTTGATATTGTCTTCAAGCTGGTCCATAGCATTCATCCCGCTGAGCACGGTAATGATGCCGTCAAGCGTCGCCGCAAAACGGATTGCCCAGGAAGCCACAGATACATTGGGATCAGCCGCCTTCAAAACCTTGCCGAGCTCAGAGCCCTCGCTCGAAAGCAGACCGCCCTTAACCGGCTCCATGATGGTGACGGGGATGTTATGGCGTCTGGCGGTTTCGTATAGCTTGCGGGACTGCACATCCTCGCTGTCCCAGTCGAGGTAGTTGATTTGGAGCTGGACAAACTCCGCATCCGGATGCCTTGTCAAGATGATGTCAAGGTTTTCAGGGGTGTCATGGAAGGAGAAGCCGTAATGCTTAATCTTGCCTTCGGCTTTGAGTTTCTTGACGAAATCCCACGCCCCGAGTTCCTCGGCCTGCGTATTCGCAGCCTCGCTGAGTCCGTGCAGCAAATAGAAATCAACGTAATCGGTACCCAGCCGCTGAAGCGACGTGTTAAACATCGTCTGCATATCTTCTGATTGCTTAATCATCATCATCGGGAGCTTCGTCGCTATCTGGTATTTTTCGCGCGGATGGCGTTTGACGAGAGACTCGCAGAGCGCCTCCTCAGAGCCTGTATAGACGAATGCTGTATCGAAGTAAGTAAAACCTTGCGCCAGAAAAGCATCGACCATTTTGTTCAGATGCTCGTAATCAAAGCCCATGCCTTTTCTCGGCAGCCGCATGTACCCAAAACCGAGTTTTGCAATAGATTCGCCAAGATATGTATCCGCCATGATATGTTCTCCTTTGTTTTTTATTTGATAGTATTATACCTATAAATATCTGACAATTAAAGTGCTTTCTTGAATTATTTCAGAGGATTTATTTCTTTGTTATTTAATATCCATGACAGATTTCAGCCAGGTAATCTCACGGCGTCCGACACAGCCGAATAACAGCAGCAGAATGAGGTAAATCACCCCCGATGAAAGCAGGTGCACGGTCAGTATCAAGCCGTTGGATGACAGCGGCAAACCGATATTCCGAAGCATAAGGATTGCGATATTGACGGAGCTTAGGGCGCTGAGTACCGACATGACAACCTTTTTCACAGGAATCTTGATTTTCGTGACAATCCGCAGACGGCGGACACTGAGAGTGAAATTAAAGATATCCGTAAAGTAAATCATAACGATATAACCGGCGACGGCGTATTTCGGCAGCAGGAAATAGACAAGGATGACGCTGATAAGCGAATCCAGGATATTATAGCGCATGGAATACATCTGCTGCCCCAAGCCTCTGAGCATGCCGTCGGTGACGCTGTCCATATAGATAATCGGCATCAGAAGAGCGAGAGAGCGGATATAATAACCGACGGTTCCGCTTTTGTAAATTGACGAACCGAGTTCGCCTGAAAACACGAACATGGCGGCTGTAACGCCGATTGAAAACAGGAGGCAGAGATATAGGATTCTGCTGACCATCTCGGATATCTCGCGTATTCTGCCGTTGACCTGCGCGTCTGTCAGCTCAGGTACAATCAGCTCCGCCAATGAATAAAAGAAAGCGGACGGAAACGCGATAATAGGGAAGACCATGCCCTGGATCATCCCGTAATCTGCCAGCGCCTTCTCGTTTGAAGCGCCTGATTTTTTGAAGCCGCGCGGCACGAGCAGATTTTCCAAGGTCGACAGCGCTGTGCGCGCGTAGGCTGAGAGCGCCAGCGGCAGTGCGATATTAAGCAGCCTTTTTGTGATGTCCGTTGCTTTCTTGTAATCAGAAGAATAGCGCCGTCTGTCCCGGATGTATAAAAAGAACAGCATAAGAAAAGAGGCGATTTCCCCGACAACACCGCCGATAACAATGATGGCGCATGCACTTTCAACGGTATAGCCGGTTGTTATGGATAAAGCGGCGACGACGACGGCAATCCGGATGAGCTGTTCAACAATCTGGACAGCCGCAGACTTAATAACACGGGAAACCGCTGTAAAATAACCGGATAATACAGCAGAAAGCGAAAAAGCCGGAAGGCTTAATGCCAGCAGCTTTAAAGACAAAACTGTTCGCGCGTCGCCGATCCATTTTGTGCCGATCCTATTTGAACCAAAAAATAACGCCAGCATTGCCGCTATACCAAAGCAAAAAGCATAAAGCAGACAGCGCCGGACGGCTGCTTTGACACCGTTATTATTTGAGCGCCCAAGCTCCTCGGAAACGAGTCGCGTTGTGGCAAAGCGTGCGCCGGATATCGAAAAAGTCGCGGCAAGCATACTCACGGACATAATCAGCTGAAAGAGGCCAATACCGGCAGCTCCGATTTTATTTGAAAGATAAACCTGAAATGCCATGCCGACCGAACGCATGAGCAGCGCCGTTCCAGTCAGGAGTATCGTGTTCAACAGCATTTTTTTGCCGCGCTTCATCGGCTGTCCTCCCGCACAAGTAAATAATATACTATATGCGGTGAGGACACACCGTCATGTCCGAACATTCAGCATTGCTGATACTTATAATTATGTATATTTATCCTATATATAATACTTGCGCTACATATAAAGTCCTACACAAATATACTTGATTAATTATTTACAAAGCGGGATAAATTCTGTAAATTTATTTGCAGGCATTAAATTCGCCGAGCTTTCTATTATTATATTGTTATTGTGTATATTTAGAGAAATTTCTGGTATGATGACCAAGCAGAATAATATACCAATTTAATAAACTCGGTTTTCGTGCGAATGCCGAATGAATAGGTAATAAATTCGTTTTTTTTATCTTAATCAATATTTTTATTAAGTCTATCTATACATTTTATCCATAATCATCTATAATGTTGATAACTTTGTATATTTATAAATACTGCAAATGAAAAAGGAGGGACCAGCATGAGTACATTTGGCTACTCAATGCCCAGCTATTTCCAAAACATGCCGACCATTGGCGCGCCCCTGAGTACTGCTAACGCTGAGAACGAGGCAGAACTAAAAAAGATTGAAGATGAGCTTCAAAAAGAATTAGCCGACGTGCTAGCCTCGGGCCGTACCGATGAATCGCTCAATAAGTCCGGTCAGATGACCGCCACACAGCGTCTGAATCTTCTGGTTGACAAAGGATCCTGGTTTCCTTTGAACAGCCTGTATAACCCCGGCGATAATGAAGACGGCAGCGCCGGTGTTATTATCGGCTTGGGCAAGATTCATGATAAGTGGGCGGTTATTATCGCCTCTGACAATAAAAAACTTGCCGGAGCATGGGTGGCTGGTCAGGCACTGAAGCTGACCCGCGCAACAGATATGGCAAAGCAGCTGCATATTCCGCTGGTATACGTACTCAATTGCAGCGGCGTGAAGCTTGACGAACAGGAGAAGGTCTATGCCGGCCGTGTCACAGGCGGTACACCGTTCTTCCGCCATGCTGACCTGATGCAGGTTGGTATTCCGATCATCGTCGGTATTTACGGCACAAACCCTGCAGGCGGCGGTTACCATGCCATCAGCCCCACGATTCTGCTCGCGCATGAAAAAGCAAACATGGCTGTCGGCGGCGCCGGTATTGTGGGCGGCATGAACCCGAAGGGCTATGTGGACAAGGAGACGGCTCAGTCGCTTATCGATGCGACGAAAAATGCCGTTGAAGGTGATCCCCCAGGTTCGGTATCAGTCCATTTCGGCGAAACCGGCTTTTTCCGCGAAGTTTATGCGGAGGAAGAAGGCGTCCTGGAAGCAATAAAGAAATATATTGATGCCGTTCCCGCGTATAACGAGAACTTCTTCCGTGTGGACGAGCCGAAGGAACCGGCTTACCCCGCTTCCGACCTGTATACCCATATCCCATACAACCAGCGCCGGTCCTACGATGTGCGTAAGGTTATCGCCTGCTTGTTTGACGGCAGTGAGTTTATGGAGTTCAAAGCCGGATACGGCCCCGAAATTGTTGCCGGGTTAGCCAAGGTCAATGGGCTGCTCTGCGGCGTCGTCGCGAATTATCAGGGCATGATTATGAATTATCCGGAAAATCGTGAAAACAGCGTTGGTGTCGGTGGCAAACTGTATCGCCAGGGCCTTATTAAGATGAGTGAGTTTGTGACACTCTGTGCCAGAGACCGTATTCCGCTTGTATGGCTGCAGGACACCACGGGAATTGATGTGGGTGATATAGCCGAACGTGACGAGGTTTTAGGTTTGGGGCAGTCACTTATCTATAGTATTCAGAACGCAAAAATCCCGCAGATGGAGATCACCCTTCGTAAGGGCACCGCCGCGGCGCATTATGTCATTGGAGGCCCGCAGGGCAACGACACGAATGTGTTCAGCCTCGGCACCGCCGCAACCGAGATCTACGTCATGCACGGCGAGACGGCTGCCGCGGCAATGTACGCCCGCCGCCTGGTTAAAGATCAGGACGCCGGAAAGGATATCCAGCCGATTATCGATAAAATGAACGACCTCATCAAGAACTACTACGACAAGTCCCGCCCGGGCTATTGCGCGAAGGTCGGTTTTGTGGATGAAATCGTTAAGATGGATGCTCTTCGCAATTATATCTGCGCCTTTGTGGGAGCCGCATATCAGAACCCCTCCAGTATCTGCGCGTTCCACCAAATGCTGACCCCGAGAGTCATCCGCGATTGGGACAATATGAACGCATAATAAGCATAGATTTGAGGTGATAGATATAATGACAAGTGATATAAAGGTTAACGCCGGCGGAAAAAAACCGTTGATGATAACCGATACGATTCTGAGGGATGCCCACCAATCTCTTGCCGCTACCCGTATGAGGCTCGAGGACATGCTGCCGGCGTGCCCCGTGCTTGACAGTATCGGATATTGGTCATTGGAGTGCTGGGGAGGCGCGACTTTCGACTCCTGCATGCGGTTTTTAGACGAGGACCCGTGGGAGCGGCTGCGGGAGCTTAAGAAAGCATTACCCCATACAAAGCTGCAGATGCTGCTGCGCGGACAGAATATCTTAGGGTACCGCAATTATCCGGATGATGTTTTAGACAGATTCTGCAAAAAGTCGATTGAGAACGGAATTGATGTCGTCAGGATATTCGACGCGCTGAATGACACAAGAAATTTGCAGCAGGCGATGAAAAGCGTCAAGGAATACGGAGGGCTGTGCGAGCCGGCGATGTCGTTTACCACAAGCCCGATTCATAATGAGCAATATTTTATTGATCTGGCGCTGAAGCTCGAGGATATGGGCGCGGATGTTATCTGTATCAAGGATATGGCAAACCTGCTTCTGCCGATGGACGCTTACAGTCTTGTTCAGAAGCTCAAAAAGCGTGTGAAGGTGCCGATTCATCTCCATACCCATAACACGAGCGGAACCGGTGACATGGTCTACCTCATGGCGGCACTTGCGGGCGTGGATATCGTCGACTGCGCGCTGTCACCCTTTGGAAACGGCACGGCACAGCCTGCAACCGAGCCGCTGGTTGCCACCTTGAAGGGGCACGAGAGGGATACAAATCTGAGTCTTGAAAAGCTCAGTGAAGCCGCTGCGCATTTCAGAATCGTCGCCGACAAGATGACCGCGCAGGGACTCATTGACCCCAAGGTGCTGAAGGTCGATACAAATACACTGATTTATCAGGTACCGGGCGGCATGCTGTCCAACCTGATCTCACAGCTCAAAGAAGCAAAAGCGGAAGATAAGTATTATGCCGTCCTGGCTGAAATTCCCAAGGTCCGTAAGGAATTCGGTTATCCGCCGCTTGTAACCCCGACAAGCCAAATTGTGGGGACACAGGCCGTTATGAACATTCTCGGCGGAGAACGCTACAAGTTGGTGACAAAGGAATCAAAGGCACTCATGCGCGGTGAATACGGTCAGCTGCCCGCGCCCGTCGATCCGGCCGTTCAGAAGAAGATCATCGGCGACGACGAGGTTATCACCTGCAGACCCGCCGATCTCCTCAAGCCGGAATACGAGAAGTTCAAAGAAGAGATCGGAGATCTCGCCCGTTCCGAAGAGGATGTTTTGAGTTACGCGCTGTTTCCGCAGGTCGCGAGAACCTTCTTCGAGCATCGCCTCGAAAAAGAAAACGGTATGACGGATGAGCTCGCTGCCGTTATTGCAGCGGTGCTTAAGGATCATCTTGGCGGCAAGAAAGAAATCCATCCGCTTATCCGCAATTTTGGGAACAATGATCAGTTATCTGCCGGAATTCCGACAGTCAACCCTACCATTCGCAGCTGCTAATCCTGAAATATCAATGAAACAGAGATAAGTTTGAAAGATGAATCTTACAAACCTGGTTTGTGCTTTTCGGGTCTTCCGACTAAAAGTCCGTTTAAACGGACACGGCACAAATCCTAAAGAAAGGAAAGATACTAAATGAAAAACTATAAGGTTACAATAAATGGCAAGACTTATGATGTCGGCGTGGAAGAAGCCGACGGCGGCTCCGAAGTGAAAACCGTTCAGGCTGCTGCGCCCGCACCGAAGGCGGCTCCGGCTGCTGCGGTTGCCCCCGCTCCCAAAGCAGCCGCGGCTCCGAAAACCGCAGCGCCTGGAAAATCAGGTTCCGGTGATGTAACGGCACCTCTGGCAGGCACCGTAATGTCTATCGCGGTAACTGAAGGGCAGCAAGTAAAAGCAGGTCAGCTTCTTTTGATTTTTGAAGCCATGAAAATGGAAAATGAAATTGTCGCACCTTGCGCCGGTACCGTTAAAAAAATCAATGTCACAAAAGGTATGGTTCTGGAAACCGGTATGGTACTTGTTTCTATTGCGTAGCAAACATAAACCGTTAAAGCCGTGAGTGAATACTCACGGCTTCAAGGCGAGACAGGGACTTTACAAAGAGTCATTATATATTCGGCACATGTGAAGCTGCCGGGATTAATCATCAACGAATAGGGAGGAAATAAAAAATGGATTTCAGTTTTTCAGAAGAGCAGCAAATGATTGCGGACATGGCAAAGGACTTTGCAAAAAAGGAAATCGCGCCTCATGTTGAAGAAGATGAAGAAAACCATCATTATCGCCGGGAAATCCTGACGAAGCTGGGCGAACTCGGTCTCCTTGGTTTCAGCATTCCCGAAGAATACGGCGGTAACGGCCTGGGCTGGATGGAAGGCGTCGCCGCTCTGTACGAAATCGCCAAAGTTCACACCTCCTGGAGACTGAGCATCAGCGGCAACGTCTGGGGCCCCGCGATGACAATCCTGGAATACGGCACACCGGAGCAAAAAAAGAAATACATTCCCGGTCTTTGCAGCGGCGAATACGCCGGCAGCTTTGCCATCACCGAAGCGAACTCCGGTTCAGATGTTGCCAGCATGAAAATGACAGCGAAGGACAAGGGTGATCACTGGCTTTTAAACGGCAGCAAAATGTGGATTTCCGGCGGACATACCTGCGATATCGGACTTGTCTATGTCGTCACAGATCCCGGCGCGGGCGCAAAGGGTCTGTCCTGCTTTATCATTGATTATAACAACACACCGGGTATCACCAGAATACCGATTCACAAGAAAGTCGGTATGTGGCCGGCACCGACCTCGGAGCTCGTATTTGAAGATGCGGTGATTCCGAAGGAAAATCTGTTGGGCCCGCTGAACAAGGGTTTCCAGATTTGCATGTGGATGCTGAACAACACACGTATGGGCTGTGCCACGGGAGCAGCAGCGTTATCGGCGGCATGCCTTGAAGGCGCTGTCCAATACGCCAACGAGCGCACACAGTTCGGTCAGCCAATCGGCAAATTCCAAATGATTCAGCAGCAGATCGCTGAGATGAAGCTTGAAGACGAAGCGGCAAAATTCCTTGTCTTCAGAGCCGCCTGGCTGAAGGAAAACAAAAAGCCGAGCCAGCAGGCGACCTCTATGGCTAAGCTGTTCAGCTGCAACGCCGCGGTGCACGGCGCCAATATGGCGATGAAAATTTACGGCTCCTACGGCTATTCCGATGAATATCCCTGCGGCAGATGGCTGCGCGACGCCAAGCAGTTTGAGACACTCGAAGGCACCTCAAACATCCACATGGGCATCGTTGCGGGCATCGAACTCGGTTATCAGCCGAACAGGTAAAGAGTAAGACCGGGCAGCCGGATTACATCCGGATGCCCGGCTTTAAAGACTATCACGAAGGGAATGCAGGTTGATGAGCGTACAATATGAAGCGAAAGATCACGTTGCGGTAATAACCATCGCAAGGCCCGAAGCCTTAAACGCGTTAAATATCGATGTTCTGAAAGCGCTTGAGCAGGCAATAACTCAGGCAGAAGCGGATAAAAGCATTTATGTTCTTATCATTACAGGCGCGGGCAAAGCATTCGTTGCCGGTGCCGACATCTCGCAGATGAAGGATTTTAACGCAATTGAGGCAAAAGCCTTCGCAGAATACGCCAATAGCATATTCTGCAAAATTGAAGGCATGTCCAAGCCTGTCATCGCGGCAGTCAACGGTTATGCGCTGGGCGGCGGCTGCGAGCTGGCTATGGCTTGCGACATCAGACTGGCGGGGGAGAAAGCGAAATTCGGTCAGCCTGAGGTCGGCCTGGGCATCACGCCCGGTTTCGGCGGAACGCAGAGGCTGCCCAGAATCGTCGGTGCTTCAAAAGCCAAGGAGCTGATTTTAACCGCGGAGACGATCGGTGCCGAAGAGGCACTCCGAATCGGGCTTGTCAGCAAGGTTGTTCCAGGCGAAGAGCTGATGAACACAGCGCTGGAAATGGCAAACAAGATATCAGGGAATGCGCAGATTGCCGTCCGGCAGAGTAAGGATGCAATCAACAAGGGGATGCAGTGCGATATCGTCACAGGCCTCGCGTATGAAGCTCAAGCTTTTGCCGTTTGTTTTTCCACGGAGGACCAAAAGGACGCAATGACCGCTTTTGTGAACAAGAGCAAAGTCACGGAGTTTAAAAATAAATAGGTGATAACAGAGAAACCATCGGGTCAACATGATGTTTCTTTAAAAGGAGTGTTTATGAAAAAAATAAGTATCATCGGGGCCGGAACTATGGGAACCGATATCGCCCAGGTTTTTGCCCAAAAGGGCGTTGATGTTGTCATTCGTGATATCACTGATGAAATCATCAGCAAGTCCAGCGCGAAGCTCGATAAAACGCTGGCTCGCCTTGTCGAAAAAGGCAAGCTGTCCGCAGAGGATAAGCAAAAATTAACAGAGCGTATTACATTCACAACGGATTTAGCAAAATCGGCTGATGCGGACGTCGTTATCGAGGCAATCATCGAGGATGTTAAAATCAAAAAAGACTTATTCAAGACGCTGGATGGTCTGTGCAAACCCGAAACCATACTTGCAACCAACACGTCTTCCATATCAATCACCGAGCTCTCAGGTGCAGTCAGCCGCAAGGATAAATTTATCGGCATGCACTTTTTTAATCCCGTTCCGGTGATGAAGCTTGTCGAAGTCATCAGAGGAATGGCCACGTCCGACGAAACTTTCAAAGCAATATTTGAGCTTTCAAGCTATATAGGCAAAGAACCGGTTGAAGTCAATGACGGCCCCGGTTTCATTGTCAATAAAATACTGGTCCCGATGATTAATGAAGCGATCTGCGTTTTACAGGACGGTATTGCATCCGCCGAAGATATCGATAAAGCAATGCAGCTGGGTGCCAATCATCCGATGGGTCCGCTCGCACTTTCAGACCTTATCGGAAACGATGTGGTCCTGCACATCATGAACATTCTTTATGACGAAACAGGAGATCCCAAGTACAGACCCTGTATGCTCCTGAAAAAGATGGTCAGAGGCGGACTGCTCGGCAAAAAGACAGGCAAAGGTTTTTACGTATATTAGTAATCAGCCGCAATAAATGATGAGCACAACGATTGACGCAGGAAATTTTGATATGCAAGGAGAGAATCATTGTGGACAAAATAATGACCGCCGAAGAAGCTGTTAAGAAGGTTAAGGATGGCGATACACTCCTCGTAGGCGGCTTTCAAATGGCGGGGAGCCCCGAAACACTCATTAAAGCTCTTCTCGAGACAAGCACAGCAAAGGACTTGACTGTTATATCCAACGACACGGGAACAGTAGATTCCAACATGATTAAGGTAATGAAGCAGGGACGCGTCGTGAAAGTACACGGTTCCTATATCGGCTCAAATCCGATGACAGGCCAGATGCTTATAGACGACGCCAATAGCGTCACACTTTACCCGCAGGGGACACTGGCGGAAGCAATCCGCTGCGGCGGCGCCGGTATCGCGGGCTTCTATACGCCGGTGGGCGTCGGAACGATGATCGAAAACGGAAAAGAGAAACGTACATTTAACGGTCGGGAGTATATTTTGGAAATGGCTTTGCGCGGAAACGTCGCGTTTGTAAAGGCTACGGTGGCGGATAAATTCGGCAATTGCCATATGCGCGGATCGTCAAAAAACTTCGGCGCGGTCATGGCGCGGGCAGCGGATTATGTTATCGTGGAAGCCAGAAAGATCGTAGAGACCGGTGAGCTCGACCCGGAGCTTGTGACTATTCCGGGAATCTTTATCGATGCAATCGTGCAATCGGAGGGCAAATAAATGGATACGAAAGAATTCATCGCAAGACGCGTAGCGAAGGAGCTGAAGGACGGCGATGTCGTCAATCTCGGCATCGGTCTGCCGACCTTAGTGGCAAACTATGTGCCTGAAAATGTGCATATCACGCTGCAGGCTGAGCACGGAATCCTTGGTGCCGGACCGGCGGCAAAGCCCGGCGAGGAAGACGAAGAAATCTGCAACGCGGGCGGATTCCCGATTACGGTTTTACCCGGCGCGTGCTTTTTTGACAGCGCGACATCCTTCGGAATCATCCGCGGCGGCCATGTAGACGTCACGATACTCGGCGCGCTGCAGGTTGATGAAAAAGGGAACATCGCTAATTGGATGGTCCCTGGTAAACGCGTTCCCGGTATGGGGGGCGCGATGGATCTGGTTGTCGGAGCAAAAGAGGTCATCGTCGCCATGGAGCATGCCGTCAAGGGGTCACCGAAAATCATGAAGACATGTGGTTATCCGTTGACCGCTGTCGGCGTCGTTAAAAAAATAATAACAGAGATGGGCGTAATGGACATCACCAAAGATGGTATTGTGCTCACAGAGATCGCGCCCGGCTATACGGTCGAGGATGTACAGGCTGTGACGGACGCCAAGCTTAGTATTGCCAACCCCCTCACTGTGATGGACACTGATTTCTGAAATGATGCATAACCCCGAAATATCGAGCCGGTTTTCCAGCCCGATTTTCGGGGTAACTCATAATTTATTGGCTAAATGGCTGAAAGGCCTGTAACCTCATAATCATGCGATTTCCGCCTTTTCCATATGATTTGCAAGGTTGAGAACCGCAAGATTCAGAAAGTCGATATTTTATCAAAAAAAAACGATGAAATAGAGGATTTTGCAATGATTAACACAAAACTGCAAGAATGGATAGACGATATTGCAAGAATGTGCCAGCCGGATCAGGTGTACTGGTGTGACGGTTCGCTTGAAGAGAATGAACATTTACTGCAGGAAATGGTTAGCTCAGGAATGGCGACGCCTCTGAATCCTCAAAAGCGCCCGGGCTGTTACCTGTTCCGCAGTCATCCATCTGATGTTGCCAGAGTAGAAGATCGTACCTTTATTGCATCAAAAAGAAAAGAGGACGCCGGCCCGACAAACAACTGGGTTGATCCTGACGCTCTCAAGAAGACAATGACGGCTTTATACACAGGCTGTATGAAGGGACGAACCTTATATGTTGTTCCTTTTTCTATGGGACCTATCGGCTCGAGAATGTCTAAGATCGGTGTTGAGATAACCGACAGTCCTTATGTTGTTGTCAATATGCGTATTATGACCCGTATGGGTAAAGCGGTTCTGAAAGCTTTAGGAGACGGGGACTTCGTTAAGTGCCTGCATTCTGTCGGCGCTCCGCTTGAAAAGGGACAAAAGGATTCCACATGGCCCTGTGCGCCGATGGAACAAAAATATATCAGCCATTTCCCAGAAGAGAGAATGATCTGGTCTTATGGCTCAGGTTACGGCGGTAATGCACTGCTTGGCAAAAAATGCTTTGCTCTCCGTATTGCTTCCGTACTAGCGCGCGACGAAGGCTGGATGGCTGAGCATATGCTGATTCTGGGCGTCACAGATCCGGACGGAAATAAAAAATATATCACAGGGGCTTTCCCGAGTGCTACAGGGAAGACAAACCTGGCTATGCTCATCCCGACAATCCCGGGCTGGAAAGTCGAAACCGTCGGTGACGATATCGCTTGGATGAAATTCGGAGATGACGGACGCCTTTATGCCATTAATCCTGAAGCGGGATTTTTCGGTGTTGCGCCGGGGACTTCAATCCAATCAAACCCGAACGCCATGAAGAGCATTGAAAAGAATACCATATTCACAAATGTCGCCTTAACCGACGACGGTGATATCTGGTGGGAAGGCATCGGATATGACGCGCCCGGGCACCTTATCGACTGGAAAGGCAACGATTGGCTGCCGGGTTCAAAGGAACCTGCCGCGCATCCGAATTCCCGTTTTACGGCACCGGCTTATCAATGCCCAGCAATATCACCGGAATGGGAAGACCCAAAAGGCGTGCCGATATCGGCAATATTGTTCGGCGGCCGCCGTCCAAGCACAATACCGCTGATCCATCAGAGCTTCAGCTGGGAGCACGGCGTTTTCCTCGGCTCCATCTTAGGGTCGGAGATTACAGCCGCAGTTATTTCGGATAAAATCGGGCAAGTGCGGCGTGATCCGTTTGCCATGCTGCCGTTCATGGGTTACCATGTGTGCGATTACCTCCAGCACTGGCTGGATATCGGCAAAAAAACATCACCGGATAAGCTGCCCATGATTTTCCTTGTGAACTGGTTCAGAAAGAGTAAGGACGGAAAATGGCTGTGGCCGGGTTATGGTGAAAACAGCAGGGTCATTAAGTGGATCATTGAAAGAGTTATGGGGATTGGCAAAGCCATCACAACGCCGATCGGGTACATGCCGACGCCTGATGCCATAGATACAAACGGACTCGATGTTAATGCCGCAGACATGGATGAGCTTTTAAAAGTTGACGCCGAGCGGTGGCTGCAGGAAGCGGCGTCGATCAAAGTGTATTTTAACAGCCTGGGAGACAGAATGCCCAACGAGATGAACAAACAAATTGACGCGCTCGAAAACAGGCTGCAGGAACAGAAAAATTAGTAATTAGATATTTGCACGCACAAATACAACCATATACCAAAGATTAAAAGCCCTGTTCATTTTACTGGACAGAGCTTTTTATTTTTATAACGCGGGTATGCGCTGTGCTGTGATAAGCGTTTAAAACGGTATAACCCTAGTTATAATAATAGGGCTTATTACTTTATAAAGGCGGGATATTATGCAGCGCGAAATAAAACGTGAAAAAAACTTAACTGAAGAGTTTATAACGATTGCGGCGCAGATTTCTGATTATGAATCTAAAATCAGGATACTGCGTTCTCGGCTGGAATTTCTGCAAAAAGAACAGGAGCATAGTAATCTCCATAATCTTAAAATGCTTATGGATGAAAATCTGGATGACTAGGACATGAAGCTTATACTGAAAAGTATTGGTTAAAGCTTAACGCCTTCGAGTACCATTTCCGCATAATAACCGTTCCGCTGCATGAGTGCGTCATGACCGCCGGTTTCGATGATAGAACCGTGTTTTAAAACAATAATGATATCGGCATTACGAATTGTCGACAGGCGATGTGCGATTATGAGGGTCGTTCTGTCTTTGGCGACGTTTTCAACCGCCTTTTGAATGAGAAGCTCCGTCTGCGTATCGATATTCGCTGTGGCTTCGTCGAGTATGATGATTGACGGCTCGTGCGCAATGGCTCTGGCGAAGGCGAGCAGCTGCCGCTGCCCGGCAGAGAGTGTGCTGCCGCGTTCCATCACCGGCTCATCAATGCGGTTGGGCAGGAGATCCACAAATTCTTTCGCGCAGGAGGTTTCAAGCGCATCTTCAATAACCGAAGCGGCGATATCGTTATTCAGTGTCACATTTTCGCCGACAGTCTCCGAAAACAGAAAGACATCCTGAAGGACAACGGCAATATTGCGGCGCAGATCACATTTTTTGATGTCATTTATATTCATGCCGTCAATCAAAATTTCACCTTTTTGTATTTGATAGAAACCGCTGATTAAGCTGATGATGGTGGTCTTGCCGGCGCCTGTCTGACCGACAAAGGCGGCTGTCTGGCCTTTGTCAAGCTTAAAGCTGATATCCTTGAGTATCCAGTCTTTATTATTATAGGAAAACCAGACATGACGGAATTCAATCGTTCCCTGCAGGCGGTCAACGCCGATGCCTTGCTCGAGGTCTTCGAGCCGCTCCTCCTCATCGAGCAATTCGAATATCCGGTCTGCTGATACAAAAGCCGATTGAATCGTCGTGTAATTATCCGCTAAACTTGAAATCGGGTTGAAAAACTGCTTAATATACGTGGTGAACGCGTAGAGAACACCAATTTCAAGTGCTGAATTAGCGATTTTACCCATACCATACCAGATAACGAGGGCGATTGCTAAACTCTGAAAAATATCTGACATCGGCCTGAGCAGGCTGTTGAGCCGGACTTGAAAAAGTGTGGCTTTAAAATACTCGCCGTTCAGTTTGCCGAATTCACCTTTTTTGCCTTTTTCACCGCAAAAGGTCTGAATGAGCTTCATACCGGCCAGGTTTTCGGCCATAAAACCGTTAATACGCCCGATGAGGCTCTTCATTTTTTCAAAATTGCGCTTTATTTTCGTCTTCAGTGAAAATATGATAAAGAAAATGATCGGGACAACGCAGAAGGAAATAAGCGCCAGGCGGACATCCATTAAGAACATGGTGACGACGATGCCGATCAGCAAAAAAGAATCTCTGAAGAGGCTGATGAGCACATCGGTATATAATTCGCTCAGCGCTTCAACATCGTTTGTGGCGCGCGTTATCAGACTGCCGGAGGATGTCCGGTCCAGGTAAGGCAGCGGCAAAAGCTGAATAGTCCGAAGCACGCGGGTGCGGAGGGTTCGCATGATTTCCTGACCGGCGCGGTTGATCAAATTGACTTGCGCGACAGCAAAAAATCCGCTGAGGGCAACGACGGTGAAATATAAAATACCCATCCAGGTCAGCGTCATAAATCCATGCTGCGCGAGGCGGGCAGTCAGGAAATCGTCAATCACAACTTTTAATATGTATGGCTTGAGGAGCAGCGCGCCATTGACAAGCAGCACACAGACGGCGGCCAGGGTAACGCGCTTTAGATGCGGACGATTCAAACGCAGCAGCTTGAGAAATGTACGTTTTTTAGGAGTTCCGGCTGCCGTTTGCGCCGATAACGGCGGAATCGCCGATGATGCCGGATTCTTCGCCGACAGCGGCGTCGCTGTTGTTTTGCGCTTCGTAGATATCATAATACAGCCCTCCTTTCTCCAGAAGCTCCTGATGCGACCCTCTTTCAGCGATTATGCCGCGATCAAGGACGATGATCTCATCGGCGTTCATAACGGCTGTAATGCGGTGTGCCACGATGAGCGTCGTTTTGTTTTGTCTCAGCATTTTGATATGCGTCAGTATTTCCGATTCGGTCACGGTATCGACTGCCGATAAAGCGTCGTCCAGAATAAGAATCGGGGGGTCCTTGATAAGCGCTCTGGCGATGGAAATCCTCTGCTTCTGACCGCCGGAAATGTTGACGCCGCGTTCACCCAGTATGGTTTCAAAGCCGTCGGGCAGCTCTGCGATGCTTTGATAAACACAGCTGTTCCTGGCAGCCTGTTCCACCTCTTCGGCGGTATAAATGTCTCTGAAAAATGTGATATTATCTTTTATAGAGGCACGGAACAAAAAATTATCCTGCGGGACGAAGCCAAAACCGCCGCGAAGGACCCTGAGCTTAAGCGCGTTAATGTCCGTGTCTCCAATCAGAATCTTGGTATCCTCCACCTGATACAGCTTCAGCAGCAGGCTGACAAGAGTGCTTTTGCCGGAGCCGGTTTTTCCGATAATCCCCAAGGTTTTCCCCCCGGGGACGGAGATGCTGATATCATTGAGAACAGCGGTTTCAGTACCGGAATAAGTGAAGGTCAGATGCCGGATATCAATGGAATAGCTGCGTGGAAACGAGTCAATTGATCCGGTGTCCTTGATGCTCGGCTCGGCATTGAAAATTTCGTTCAGTCTGCCCAGCGACGCCATCCCGCGCTGAAAAATCGTAATGACCTGGCCGATTGTAATGACCGGCGCCAATAACATCATGAGATAACCGTTAAACGCGACAAAATCACCGAGGGAAAGCTTTCCGTTCAAAACCATATTGCCGCCCCATATCAAAAAAAATACGAAGCTGACAGTGAAACACAGCTCAATAACAGGCGCGAGGAAAGCGGACACCCGAACCATGCTTAAATTGGCTTCCAGCATCTGATCATTCAGCTTTTGAAATTTCTCAACCTCTTTTTCCTCCTGCACATAAGCCTTAATGACGCGAATACCGTTAATATTCTCATTAATGCGGTCAGATATCGCCGCGAAGGTCGCCTGCACGTGCTGAAAGCGTTTTTTTACAAGCTTGCCGATATAGAGCATAAAAAATAGGACGAACGGAATAGGGAGCAGTGACAGAACCGTCAGCTTCCAATCCATAATCCCAATCATGAAGCAGATGGAGATCATACAAACCGCGATACTGTTGAACGCCTGCGCAACGGCAGGGCCTACCATCATGCGGACGGCGTTGATGTCATTGATGGCATAAGCAATCAAATCGCCGGTCTTGCGGCTGCTATAAAACTCGGGAGAAAGCCGCTGGAACTGTTCAAACAGCTTTTGGCGGAGATCACATTCCATTTTACGGGCGTTGCCGATAACAAAGTTGCGCCAGATATATGTCGTTATGAATGTACCAACAGATATAAGTAAAATGTAAGCGATATTCGTATAGACGGCGGATGTCTGGAACCCCGCGGTTTTTAATATATCAACCGTATTACCGAGAACTGTTGGAAATAGGGACTGAATAAAGGAGGACAAGAACAGAAAAACGAAACCGAGAAAAAAAGAAAACCAATGCTGTTTAAGAAATTGTCCGATTATTTTATTACCCATAATAGTCTGCCACCCCGCTGCAATGCTGATTTACACCTCAAGCCGTCTCACAGAATTCCTCTCGACAAACGTACCGTTGATGAGAATGTTTTCAAACGGCTTATCCGGCTTTTCAATCCTGCGCAGCAGCAGTTCAACTGTGCATTCGCAGGCGTAATCGATATTTAAATCCATCGTTGTTAACGCGGGTATGGACAATTGAGACATATCCGTATTGCCGCTTCCAATGACCGAGATATCTTCCGGTACGCGAAGACCAGCCTCATACAGGAGCTTTATGAGTCTCAGCGCTGTGTAGTCCCACTGGCATATTATGGCTGTGGGGTTTATACCGCTGTGCAGCAGCGTCAGAATTTGATTATTAATATCTTCGGTTGTATATATAAAGCGGTCATTATGCACCGGGACGTTGAAGTCCTCTAAGGCTGAGATAATACCGAGAACTTTTTCTTTGTTGATATAGTCGTTGTGACTGCCGATAAAGCATATTTCCCGATGGCCCTTCTGAATCAGATATTCGGCTTGCCGATATCCGCAGTTATTGAAATTATTGACAACACTGTCGCACTCGAAGGAAGGGGAATAGCCGGCATAAAAGACATGATGCCTGATTGCCGACTGAAGAAAGCCGACATACCCGTTTTGAAATCCGCCGACATAGATAATCCCATCAAAACCAGCGCTTTTAACGAGATTACTCGGAAGCTCCAAACGCTCCTGCCGGGTTTTATCCATAAATTCAACACTGTAATCACAGCCAACAGTCTGCAGCGCCATCTCGATTCCCTGAATCATGTGACTGTAGCTGCTGCTGTCCTGGATAAAGGGTTTCTGATGCAGAACCAGTATTCTGTAATCCGCCAGGTTTTTACGTTTGAAATAACCCATTTCGTGTGCTTTGAGTAAAACCCTGTCACGCAATTCTTTGCTCACGCCTTCCTGACCAGCCAGAGCTCTGCTGACAGAAATCGATGAAATTGAAAGCGCTTTGGCGATATCGGACATCGTTGCCTTAGGTAATTTCATTAAAACACCCCCTTATCATTATTATCATATCATATTACGTAAAAGAATTAAATAAAATACGTTAAATATTAATAGACAAATAACGTATTTTTTTATTAATAATTTACTGAAACAGAAAACAAGTGGAACAGATATAAATAAAAGCCGCCATTTATTGGCGGCTTTTATTCAATATAGGATATGAGCAGCAGGGAATCAGGCCAATATTTCCTCGAACTGGCTGTTGTACAGGTCGGCGTAGAAACCGTTTTTATCCAGAAGCTGCTCGTGCGTTCCGAATTCGACGATGTCGCCGTCTCGCATAACAAGGATCACGTCGGCTTCCCGGACGGTTGAGAGGCGGTGGGCGATGACAAAGCTTGTGCGGCCCTCCATAAGATATGCCATAGCTTTTTGAATTCCGAGCTCGGTTCGCGTGTCAACACTCGAGGTCGCTTCGTCAAGAATCAGAATGGGCTTGTCGGCCAGTATTGCGCGCGCGATCGTGATCAGCTGTCTTTGGCCCTCGGACACGTTGGAAGCCTCTTCATTTAGCTCTGTGTTGTAGCCCTCAGGCAGAGTCATGATAAAATGGTCAACCTGAGCGGCTTTTGCTGCTGCAACGACCTCTTCGTCGGACGCGTCAAGACGACCGTAACGGATATTTTCCTTAATGGACCCTTTGAAGAGCCACGTATCCTGCAGCACCATGCCGAAGCCTTCGCGAAGCTCCGAGCGATTGAAGCTGCGCAGGTCATGACCGTCAATCTTGATACTGCCGCTCAAAACGTCATAAAAACGCATGAGAAGCTTAACCATTGTTGTTTTACCGGCGCCGGTCGGACCGACAATCGCAACCATCTGCCCCGGCGCGACTTCACAGGTGAAATCCTTGATAATGATCTCTTCCGGCGTGTATCCGAAACGCACATGATCAAAGCTGACACCGCCGCGGATATCATATTTTGATGCGGGATTTTCGACGGTCTGGTCTTCCTCTTCCTCAGCGAGAAATTGGAAGACACGTTCAGCACCGGCAGCCATACTTTGAACCATGTTGATGACTTGAGCGGCTTGAGAGATCGGCTGCGTAAATTGACGGATATACTGGATAAAAGCTTGAATATCCCCAATGGAAATAGTACCCTTAATGACGAGAAGGCCACCGGAAATGACAACGCCGACATAACCCAGGTTTCCGACGAAATTCATAATCGGCATCATCATGCCGGAGATAAACTGACTTTTCCAGGCGGATTCAAACAGCTTCTGATTGGTATCGCTAAACTCTTCAAGAGCAGCGTCCTCACGGTTGAAGGCTTTTACGACATTATGGCCGCTGTAGACTTCCTCGACCTGCCCATTGACCTTACCCAGATATTTCTGCTGATTTTTAAAGAATTTCTGGCTGAACTTAACTAAGATTGACAGCAGCCCAGCCGATATCGGCAGAATGATAAAGGCGATGAGCGTCATGAGGGGGCTGATTGTCAGCATCATGACTGAAATGCCGATTAAGGTGGTGACGCTTGTGATGAGCGTGGTGACGCTTTGGTTGAGGCCTGTATTCAGTGTGTCAACATCGTTTGTGATACGGGAGAGCACCTCGCCGATCGTCATGCTTTCAAAATATTTCATCGGCATGCGATTGATTTTTTCACTGATTTCACGGCGCAGTCCGAAGCATATTTTCTGCGTGATGCCGGTCATGATCCAGCCTTGGATAAAGTTGAAGACGGCGCTTGCGGCGTATAAAACAATAACCGTGAGGAGTATTAAACCGACTTTATGGAAATCGATGCCGCCGTTTCCTCCGAGTTTCGCCATAACGCCGGTGAATATTTCCGTGATTGCGTTACCTAGAATTTTCGGGCCAAAAATATTGAAGATGACGCTCCCTACGGCGAAGAGCAGGACGGCACCCACGCCGATTTTATAGCGGCTCATATACTTGATAAGTTTTCTGATTGTGCCCTTGAAATCCTTGGCTTTTTCTACCGGAGCTAAACCCCTGCCCATCGGGCCGCCCATAGGTCTGTTTGGTTTCGACGCTGACGCTGATGCAGCCGTACGATCACTGCGCTCACTCATTGTGCGTCACCGCCTTTCATTCCGAGTTCTCGTTCATTGAGTTGGCTTCGGGCAATCTCCCGATAAGCCTCACAGCTTTTCATGAGTTCATCATGGATACCGATGCCTGCCACAGTACCGTCTTCAAGGACGATAATCTGGTCGGCATGCAGGGCTGTGGAGATTCGCTGCGCGACGATGATAACAGTCGCATCTTTGACGGATTCGTTCAGCGCCCGGCGCAGTGTGACATCGGTCTTATAATCCAGCGCGGAGAAGCTGTCGTCAAATAAATAAACCTTCGGATCTTTAGCGATGGCACGGGCGATGGACAGCCGCTGTTTTTGTCCGCCGGATACATTCGTCCCGCCCTGCGCAATTGAGCTTTGGTACTGTTCTGTTTTCTGGCCGATAAAATCCGTGGCCTGCGCGATCCCGGCAGCCCTCGTCATCGCACTGTCTGTGATATCATCACCGCCGAACTTGATGTTCGATTCGATATCGCCGGAGAATAATATCCCTTTTTGAGGGACATAGCCAAGGAAGCTGCGGAGCTTCTTCTGACTGATATCCCGGATATCGACACCATCTAAAGTAATGCTGCCCTCTGTCGCGTCGTAAAACCTCGGAATCATATGGATGACAGTTGATTTTCCGCTGCCCGTACTGCCGATGATGGCGGTTGTCTTGCCGGGGAGCGCTGTAAAGGTGATATGCTTGAGCACATCATTTTCCTCATCGGGGTAACGGAAGGAGACATTATTGAACGATATGACACCCTTCACATCGGTGAGCCTGTCATCGAAGACCTTATCTTTATCAATAATTATCGGTTTCGTGTTAATAACCTCAATGATACGCTCAGCAGCGACATTGGCGCGGGGAAGCATGATGGACATCATTGTAAACATCATAAAGGACATAATGATCATCATGGAGTAGTTCATAAAAGCCAGCATATCGCCGACCTGCATGGTGCCGACATTGATACCCTTCGCGCCGAACCAAACAATCGCCAACATAACGCAATTCATGAGCATCATCATGATCGGCATCATAAAGGTCATGGCTCTGTTCGTAAATAATTGCGTTTCCATTAGATCACGGCTTGCTCTGTCAAAGCGTGATTCCTCTTTTTTCTCACGGCTGAAAGCGCGGATAACAGGAATACCGGTGAGAATCTCACGGCTGACCAAATTCAGCTTATCAATCAGAGTCTGCATGATTTTAAACTTTGGCATCGCAATAGAGACAAGTCCGCCGACAAGCAGTGCGATTACGCCGACAGCCACCAGAATAATCCAGCCCATGCCTGTATGCGTGTTATACACCTTGATAATGCCGCCGATTCCGAGAATAGGTGCGTAGAAGACGAGCCGCATGACCATCACAAGCACCATCTGCACCTGCTGGATATCGTTGGTCGTCCGAGTGATTAAAGAAGCAGTCGAAAATTTATCAAGCTCCTGGTTTGAAAAGGAAACGACTTTTTTAAACACAGTCCCACGCAGTTCCATTGCGATTTTAGCGGCGGCGCGGCTGGCGAGAAAGGCACCGATGATAGCCGACGACACACTGATGAGCACTACGCCGAGCATTTTCGCACCGGATGTGATTAAATAGTTCGTCTGCAATTTGTTCGTATCAATACCCATAACCTGATACTCGGTCTTGATGTATTGGACGGCTTCCTGGTCAATAAAGGTGCTGCTTAAGTCTTTCATGGCAGCCGGCATATTGTCATTGATTTTCTGCAGCAGCTCGTCTTTTGTCATCATACCAGCTTTTACTGCGGCTTTGATTTGACTGATATCATACGTTTTTGCAGTTTCGAGTCCCATCAAAATTACGATGGGCTTGCCCAGAATGGCATCCAGCTTAGTATTCGTATCCGTGTCTATTGTATTGAGCTTATATATGCCGTCGCTGTTTTCCGTGTAATAGCTCTCGACAGTCTTGACATCACTGTCCGGCATAAAAAGCTCAATGCTGCTGAGAGTATCCGCCCTTAACTGCGTCGGGACGGCGTTGGCAATGCCGCTCTGCTGAATACCGACGTCAACGATGTTGCTTGTATAGGACGGCAGCGATAAATCGCAGTAGGCTTGAATAACCAACAGCAGTATGACAATGAGTACGGTCAGCTTCGCTTTTCTCAAAAATCCGATGATTTTCACAAGGTGTCTCCTTTATTTACTTGATTTAATGTATCTGTATAATCTTTGAATATACAACTTCTTTTTTCCGGCGGCATCATTTCTTTGTAAATATCGATGACGCGGTCTAGAATCCGGAATGCCTCGTATGTGTCGCTCTCACCAAGCTTCAGCAATACACTTTCCATTGTTTTGTGAATAAGCTGATGCTTTTCCATGAGGAATTGCTTCCCGGTGACTGTCAGCGCAACTAAAATTCTCCGGCGGTCCGTTTCGTCGATTTCCCGGGTAATCCAGCCTTTGCGCTCCAGACTGTTCAGAATTGCGGCGATTCTTGATGTGCTTATATGCATCGCAGAAGCAAGCTCACTGGGTAAAGCCTTCTCATTGACAAAGGTAAGATGCTTCAATACGAACATCTCACCCTCAACAAATTCGCCGAATTTTTTATGCTGAGAAGAACGAATTATGACAGTCATTTTTTTTAACAGCTCGTTAGCCATTAAAGAATAATCCATTTGATTCTCCTTATATACATTGCTCACACTGTTAGTAATTAACCCTATTCGGAATTATAGAATTTATTATATTCACTGTCAATGCCTTCAGATAATTTCTATAGAATTTCACAAAATGTTATCATTATAGGTGCGCAGATTTATATTCACCGATAATAGCCGGATTATGATAAGGATATACAAAAGGCCAAAGAGCAAAACTCTTCGGTCTTTTGTGGCGTGTTGCAAATATGGTTAATAATACAACAGGCTTGACAGATATTCAAGTAATTTCAAGAATCGAAAAATTATAAGTGGCGCGTATATATTTTAGTTAATATACTTATTTATTTCAGATTATGTCGGCTTTGTATTAAGCAGTACAATAGTTGCAACAATTAAATGCGATATTATATGCAAAAATGCATTAAAAATCATTAGACATATTAGTTGACTTAATACAATTATTGTTATAATATTATTAAACAATAACAATTATGGGCAGGTAACAGTATATGCGGATTCACTCGGCAGCAATTGTCTCAAACTCTGAAATAACAGCAAATTATAAGTCCTGCAGAGATAAAGCGGAGCATATGGGCAAAATATTCATCTTTAAAAACAACCAACCGGACGCTGTCATGTTCCCGATAGCAGAATATGAAAGACTCTCATCGGTTATCGAGTATCTGGATGATCTCGACAAAAATGAAACCGAAGAGTTTTTAAAGACAATAGCAAATCACGTAAAAAAGAAAACTTAAGTATACCAGGTTAGCGGGCGGAACACTACTTGCAGTGTTTCGCCCGTCATTTCAAGCGGAAATGACAGGTGGGCCTCGGCTGCACAGGAATAGATGGTTGAGTATCACATATATTGTTATATTTATTTATAAAAATATTACTATTATCATTATTACATTAATTAGTATTAATATAATAATATATATTATTCAAATACATGTTTACATATTGTTAAAATGCCTGTATGATGTATTGAGTGATAGATGGGCTTAAAGGATGGTGACTCAAATGAAAATAATGAAAGAAGAAATTGTTTCAAATTCGGACGTAACAAAAAATTACAAGGCTTGCCGGGAAATAGCCGAAAAATGTGGAAAAGTATTTGTTTTTAAAAACAATGAACCTGATGCGGTTTTGTTTTCAATTAATAACTATGCCAAGTTGTCTGCGTTAATTGAGTTTTCTGAACATCTTTCAGAAATCGATATCGCAAAAATAATTGACCTAATACCAAAAGACAGTATGATATACAATCACGCAATAGGCCTTATACGAAAAGATTTGGATCAAAGCGTGGCAGTTGATATCATTGAATAGAAAATAGAAAGATCATAAAGCATTAGAGTTCAGATACATCACGGACAAATATCATGAGTGTACATTTGCAAGGCATTGCCCGAGAGCAGATTGTTTGAATATTGACATAACACACAAGAGGCGGAACGCATTGAGAGCGTACCGCCTCTTGTGTGTTTGTATCTTGTTGAGAATCAGCTGACGCGGATTTATATATGAAATAACAGAGCACGCACGATTGTTGGCGATCAGAATTAATTATAAAAAATAATGTAACAATAAATTACACAAAAATTACAATAATTAGACGAACGATATTATTAATAATAAATATAAAAATAAATGCAAAAATATGTTTACTAATAATTAAAACTATTATATGATGCGAATATGCAATAAATGGATTTACATTCCCGGTTCAATTAACCAGGATACACTGAGCGAATAAAAATTAAAAGGAGAAACCCCAAATGGATTTTAAAAAGTTGTCTGCCTTACAATTAAATCCAAAAGTAATTGTTATTGCAGCCGTAGTTGGCTTAGCGGCGGGGCTATGTATTGCACATAAGCCGTGTAAAAACACTATAGTTACAATTGAGCTGCATGATAGGAGAATGTGTGATGTTTATTAATAATTTGTTGGACAGAATAACCATAATGAATCGACGCGATAAAGTGGACAGAATAAGGGCAAGGACGAAAGCAGCGCACCATATAGCAGCCGGAATGTGTTTTATTGCCGCAGCAGGTATATGCGCCGCAGCCGGGTTTCTATTAACAACAAAAACAGGAAAAGAGATACGTGAAAAAATGAAAAGCAAAGTGAACGGCACGGTGGAAAACCTTAAATATTATGCCGTTAAAAATTCTGATGCGGTTGCAGCTTCAGCAGTACATACCGCAGAAAAGGTCAACAGCTTCATAGACGCTTCACAGGACAAAGTGGAAGGTATAAAAAAAGAATTCAGCGAAGGCCAGGACAAAATTATTAAGGATATTCGTGATACAGCAGACAGCATTGTCAGGGAAGCTAAGGAGAATAATCAATGAATGATGATGTGAATACAGCGGACAAAAAAAGCTTTACCGCGAAAAGAATTATTTATTATTTTTTGGGCTTGTTGGAAATATTGCTGGCTTTTCGTTTCATTTTTAAGCTTCTTGGAGCAAATCCCGCGAGTGGTTTTGTGACTTTTATCTATGCAATAACACAGATATTTCTATCCCCCTTTACAGCTATTTTCAGAACCGCAGTGACACAGGGTATTGAAACGAAAGCTGTACTAGAGCCAAGCACCATGATTGCAATGGTTGTTTACGCGTTAATCGCATGGGGAATAGTGAAATTAATTGTGACTCTGAGGGAACGTAAAGATATAAAAGTGCAGTAAAGTGATGATTCAAATTAGAATTCGGTTATCTCATAAATCAACTTAGATAGGGTGATGACACATGTTATGGACAATAGCGGTGATTCTTGTAATTCTATGGCTTCTTGGGATGGTTACGGCAACAACCATGGGCGGGTTTATTCATATTCTGCTCGTGATAGCGATTATCGTTGTTTTGATCAGAGTAATCAGAGGCAGCAAAATTGTTTGAGTAAACAGAAAAGTATTATTTCTACCATGAGTTAAGTAAATGTATTGTAACTGTTCAGTCGCGATTGTAAA
>DBTM01000042.1:9453-15126 GCA_002307055.1 Clostridiales bacterium UBA1316 | reverse complement strand
CTCCGCGTGTGGCGCAGGGGGTCGCTCGTGTTCAGCGGCGATTACGGCTTGCAGCAGCCGGGCGGCGAGCCTTTGCACAGCGACGCAATCTTCGGGCTGAGTTCAGTGACAAAGTCATTTGTTGCGACCTGCGCGGCAATCCTGCAGGAGCAGGGCAAGATCAATCTCTATGAGCGTGTTCAGGACAGATTCCCGGAGTTTGCCGGTGAGAATAAGGACCGCGTTTTATTGTGGCATTTGCTGTCGCACACCTCGGGCATGGATGGGGATGAGATTGACAAGCAGCTCGAGGAGCAAGTAAAGCTTATCGAGGAAACCGCCAGGAAAGCCGGCTTCGAAGCAGCTGATATCAACAAGCTGCTCGACGCCTTTTGGAACGACGACGACAGCACATGGAAAGCGCCGCTGTCCGCGATACCCGGGACGAAATTCAGTTATTGGAGCTTCGGCTACCATATTTTCAAGCTGCTGATTGAGCGCGTCACAGGCGCTTCGCTTGAAACATTCGCCAGAACATATATCTTTGAGCCGCTCGGCATGAAGGATACATACTGGTTTTTGCCGGAAGAAAAGCGCGGCCGGTATGCGCTGCGCCCGGACGGCGTTAAGGGTATGCCGTGGATGAACTCCGCGGGAACGATGGAGAACGACTCCGCAGGCGGCGGGCTAAAGTCCACGATGGACGATATGGCGCGGTTCGGCTTGATGTACCTGAACGGCGGTACGCTGGACGGCAAGCGTATTATGTCACCCGCGAGCGTCAAGCTGCTGACGAAGAACCATAACAAGGGCGTGCCTGACAGCTTTTGGTTCGGCCGCTGGCTTGGAGCCAGCTGGGGCTTGGGCTGGGATGTTAAGGGCGATAAAATTGACGACCTCGGCATGCTCCGCAGCGCAAGCAGCTACAACCACGGCGGCTACGGCGGCGCCCGGCTGCTGATTGACCCGGAATACGAGCTTGTTGTGGCTATCTATATGTGTGAAAAAGCCGAGCTGTCCGTCTACGACGACATGAACTGCGCGATCGATATCCTATACGGCGCTTTAGATTAACCGGCGTTTTCATTGAAACATAGATATTCGTCGTAAATAGTGTAGCCGCGATACAAATATTCGTTGTAATAAGTGTAATATTTTGAGGGCTGCGGCAATTTTTCGTTTTGCTGCAGCCCTCTTGGTTATGTGTGGGTGGACAGAATATTAACTTGCATCGCTCCCCGTGCTATACTGAGCCTGACTCAGTAATATTGAGGAGGCGACTGTTATGGTACAGGGCACGGAAATACTCATTAGAAAATTCGCAAAGGATTATGAGCGGCGAGACGGCGCATTGGGGTGTTATATCGCTCACGCAGACATACAGGACTTCATTACAGGCTTAATGTCGGAATTCAGCGCCGTCTTCGTGAGTATACGCAAAGACCGGGGCAAAGGCCTGTACCTTTGGGTTCTGGCGTCTGACATAAAGAGCATGCTCTATTTCACCCATGTCAGGAACACAAACTCCCGTGGTATAGACAAAACTCCCGTTCGGTACAACCTGACAATAGATAACAAGGATGTCCTCGTTCATTTCATCTGAAATGTGATGAGCTGCAAAACTCAAGAACAATTGCATCGAACCCCTGGCTTCCCTTTGAGGAGAAGCTGTCACCGAAGGTGACTGATGAAGTAGCTCCGTGTGTCGCGTGATACAGCAACAGAGGTAATATAAAAGCACCTTTTAAGCTAGTCCATTAATATTTTTCATTATGTATTAAAACATACTATAGTAGAACGCAGAGCTGTCCCATTTATAACTGAGCAACGGCAATTTTATTACCGTCGGGGTCAAGGAACCAAAAGGAATACGCGCCCCACGGCTTCCTCTCGGGCGGTGAGATTATTTCTATACCGGGGATTTCCAGCAACAGACGCTCGTATAGCGCATCAATGTCCGCATCAAAGAATTGCAGCCATATATTTTTATCTTTTGCCACCTTGACGTCGCCCGGATCCCAGACGCTCATATTGCCAAATCCGTAATGACTGCCTTCGATAAACGGTTCCTCTTGAAAAACAATTCTGTAGAATTCCGCGAGACAAGGCGCGTTATCGGTCGTTATACAAACGCCGCCAAATTTCATAATAGTCCTCCAAAAACCCATCCCGAGCGCTGCTCCAGCGGGTGGACAGAATGTTAACTTGCATCGCTCCATATGTTATACTGAGCCTGACTAAGAAATGCGCGGGAGGCGATTGTAATGGTACGCGGCAGAGCAAACCGGTCTGAAAATAGACGGCATTTCATATTGGAGGAGGTCTCGGGGTTCAAAAATCTATATGTATATAGGTTTTTTTCAAAAACAAAAAACAAAGGAATCCAGTAATTGCAGCGGCTGAGGCATGAAAGAGATGCTGGTTTGTTAATACAATTGTAACAATTACAACACTATTGTAACAAATTAAAGGGCTTTTATCGGAGCAAAACGGTGTTTTATGCTATATTTCCACGGTTCCGTCGAAGCATTTGCTCGCGCTTCCGGTCATAAAAATGCCGTCGTCCGTGTAGCGGATTTTCAGGTCGCCGCCGAGGAGCTTCACGGTGATTTCGGTGTCCTTCTTGCAGAAGCCGTTTTCGACCGCCGCGACAGCTGCCGCGCACGCGCCGGTGCCGCTGGCCTGGGTCTCGCCGTTGCCGCGTTCCCACACGCGCATAGAGAGGGTGTTTTCGTTCATGACTAGAACGAACTCTGTGTTGACGCGCTCGGGAAACAGGCTGTCGTTTTCAAACAGCGGGCCGATTTTCTGGAGATCAAGGCTGTGGATGTTCGGCAGAAAAACAACGCAGTGCGGATTACCCACGGAAAGGCATGTAATGCGATATGTTTCGCCCCCGATGACGGCAGGTGCGTTGATGACTCTTTCACCAGCCATTTTAACGGGGATGAGCGGGGGAGAGAACTCGGCCCTGCCCATGTCGGCGGTGACGGTAGAAACCTTGCCGCCCGTCGTGTAGACATGCATGCGGCGGATTTTGCCGCCCACCTCGATGGTCATATCGTTGTTCGGCACGATGCTATTATCATAAAGGTATTTGCACACGCACCGGAGCGCGTTCCCGCCGATACCGCCGTTTGTACCGTCCATGTTATAAATCCGGACAGACGCGTCGGCTATTTTAGACGGGCAGATAAGCACAACGCCGTCGCCCCCTATGCCGAGGTGGCGGTCGGAGAGGCGGATAGAGAGACTCTCCGGGCTGTCGATCATCGTCTCAAGGCAGTTAAAATAAATGTAGTCGTTGCCGCAGGTCTGCATTTTTGAAAAGGGCAGCAAAACCTTCGTCTTGCGCATGTTGTTGATATCGACGAGCTCAATGGTTGACTGCGTGTACTTACTCATCAAACAGTCGACGACGGCGTTCGCCGTGTCAATGGAGGTCAGGCAGGGGATCGAGCGCTCCACGGTCTTGCGGCGGATTTTTACAGAGTCACGCGTCGGCAGGCGCCCCTTTGTGGAGGTCGATATGACGTAATCGACTTTACCGCTTTCGATGAGGCTCAAGCCGTTATTCTCGCTCTCATATATTTTGGCGACGGTGATGGCCTCAATACCGACGTTTCTGAAGGAGTCGGCCGTCCCCGAGGTCGCGTAGACGGTGAAACCGAGGTTGGAGAATTTCCGAACGACATGGAGAATTTCGGCCTTGTCGCGGTCGCGGACCGTCACGAAAATACCGCCGGTCTTGCGCAGCTTATACCCCGCCGCTTTGAGGCCCTTGTACAAAGCCTCTTCGCGCGTTGTGGCGATGCCGAGCACCTCACCCGTTGATTTCATCTCGGGGCCGAGCTGGGTGTCGACATTGATGAGCTTTTCAAAGGAGAACACCGGGACCTTAACGGCAACATACGGTGACTTCTTGTAGAGTCCCGTTCCGTAGCCCATGTCGGAGAGCTTTTGGCCGACCATGCACCGTGTCGCGAGCTCCACCATAGGGACGCCCGTCACCTTGCTGATATAGGGTATCGTCCGCGAGGAGCGCGGGTTGACCTCGATGACGAACAGCTTGCCCTCGGAAATCAGGTATTGAATGTTGACCAGGCCGATTGTTTTTAGAGCCAGAGCCAGCTTCGCCGTACTGTCCACGATGATGCGGCGCATGTCGTCGTCAATGTTCCAGGCGGGGTAGACGGCAATCGAGTCGCCGGAATGAATCCCTGTCCGCTCGACGTGCTCCATGATGCCCGGAATCAGGATCTCCGTGCCGTCGCAGATGGCGTCGACCTCGAGCTCCGTCCCCATGAGGTATTTGTCGATGAGAATGGGGTTCTCGATATTCTGCGAGAGGATGATCGCCATATATTCAACGATATCCTCTTCTGAAAACGCAATGATCATATTCTGCCCGCCCAGCACATAGGAGGGGCGCATCAATACCGGGTAACCGATGCGCTTGGCGACGACGAGGGCTTCAGCCTCCGTCATAACGGTTCCGCCGATGGGCCTGGCAATATCCAGCTCTTCTAACAACGCGTCAAAGCGCTCCCGGTCCTCGGCGGCGTCGATACTGTCTGCCGAGGTCCCGAGGATTTTAACACCCTTCTTGTCCAGAAAGGCTGTCAGCTTAATGGCGGTCTGGCCGCCGAAAGCGACAACAGCCCCATACGGCTTTTCCGTTTCGATGATGTTCCACACATCCTCAGGGGTGAGCGGCTCAAAATAAAGCCGGTCGGCGGTGTCAAAATCGGTGGAGACGGTCTCGGGGTTGTTGTTGACGATCACGACCTCGAACCCGGCGTCCTTCAGTGCCCAGACACAGTGGACGGACGCGTAGTCGAATTCGATGCCCTGCCCGATGCGGATCGGCCCGGAGCCGAAAACAATGACGGTCTTTTTGGTGCTGTTCTTGGTTTTGATGAATTCGGCGGCCTCGTTGACGTCGTCATAAGTGGAGTAGAAATACGGTGTTTCCGCCGAAAATTCCGCCGCGCACGTGTCGACCATTTTGAAAACGGCGTACCGGGGGTTTGTGACCTTTAGCCCGGACAGCTCCTCAATCAGCATGTCGGTATAACCCATGCGCTTGGCTTTGAGATAAATTTCTGCATCCAGGCTCTGTTCGGGCATAATGCTCTGCGCCAGGGCTACAGCCTGGGCTAAATCGATGCCCTGTGCCAGGTCCGCGCACCGCGCCAGCTGCGCGTCCATTTTGACGAGGTTGTTCAGCTTGCTTAAGAACCAGCGGTCAATCTTTGTGATATCGAAAATTTCATCGGCGGAGATGCCGCGCCTGAGCGCTTCGTATACCACGAAAATGCGCTCATCCGTGCAGTCGCGGAGCCTCGCGCGAATCGTTTCAAGATCCTGCTTCCGGCAGATTTTATCGTTTAAGCTGCTGTGGCTGATTTCAGCGCCGCGGACGGCTTTCATGATGGCTTCTTCAAAGGTAGTGCCGATTGCCATGACCTCGCCGGTGGCTTTCATCTGTGTGCCGAGTGTCCGTTTGGCGTAGACGAATTTATCAAACGGCCATTTTGGGAATTTAACGACGACGTAGTCGAGAGCCGGTTCAAAGCAGGCGCTTGTTTTCCCCGTCACGGCGTTTTTGATTTCACTGAGCGTATAGCCGATGGCAATCTTTGTCGCGACCTTCGCAATCGGATAGCCCGTCGCCTTCGAGGCCAGCGCCGA
>DBTM01000042.1:8423-9204 GCA_002307055.1 Clostridiales bacterium UBA1316 | reverse complement strand
CCAGCGCCGAGGAGCGCGAGACGCGGGGGTTGACCTCGATGACCATATATTCAAAGCTGTCGGGATTCAGCGCGTACTGGACATTGCAGCCGCCCTCAACCCTGAGCGAATTGATAATGTTGAGCGACGCCGTGCGGAGCATCTGGTATTCCTTATCCGAGAGTGTGACCGCCGGGGCGATGACGATGCTGTCGCCCGTGTGCACGCCGACAGGGTCGAGGTTCTCCATTGAACAGACGGTGATCACATTGGACAGAGAATCCCGCATGACCTCAAATTCAATCTCTTTCCAGCCCGCAACGGATTGCTCGACAAGGATCTGCCCGATGGGGGACATCCTGAGCCCGTTGGCGGCGATTTCGCAGAGCTCTTCCATATCCGAAACAATCCCGCCGCCGGTGCCGCCGAGCGTGAACGCCGGGCGGATAATGAGCGGGAAGCCGATTTCCAGAGAGAACGCTTTGGCATCCTCCAGGTTTGTGACGACCTTGGACGGGATGACCGGCTGGCCGATGGACTGCATGGTGTCCTTGAACATCTGGCGGTCCTCCGCCTTGTCGATTGTTTCAGGATTCGCGCCCAGGAGCCGGACGCCGTACTTATCTAAAATTCCATCCTTGGCCAGCTGCATGGACAGCGTGAGGCCTGTCTGACCGCCGAGCGTGGAGAGAAGGCTGTCGGGTCTTTCTTTTTCGATAATGCGCTCGAGTACTGGCAGCGTCAGCGGCTCTATATAGATGCGGTCAGCCATGTGGTTGTCGGTCATGATGGTGGCGGGGTT
>DBTM01000042.1:3988-8181 GCA_002307055.1 Clostridiales bacterium UBA1316 | reverse complement strand
TCATGATGGTGGCGGGGTTGGAGTTGACGAGCACAACCTCAATGCCGTCCTCCTTCAAGGCGCGGCAGGCCTGCGTGCCCGCGTAATCGAATTCAGCCGCCTGCCCGATGATGATGGGGCCCGAGCCGATGACCATGACCTTTTTGATGTCTTTATTAAGAGGCATGTTTCTTACCCTCCTCCATCATCGTTATAAACTTATCGAACAGCCACCGTGAGTCAAGCGGCCCGCCGCAGGCCTCAGGGTGGAACTGGACAGAGAATACAGGCATATTTTTGTAGGTCACGCCTTCGCATGTCCCGTCGTTGCAGTTGATGTAGTTCGGGTCAGCCGTCTTCGGCAGCGTTTCGGATAAGACGGCGTAGCCGTGGTTCTGGCTTGTCACAAAAACCCGGCCTGTATGCGTCTCGAGGACAGGCTGGTTTACTCCCCGGTGCCCGTAATGCAGCTTTTTTGTCTCGCCGCCCTGGCTTAAAGCGAGCAGCTGATGTCCCAGGCAGATGCCGAAGGTCGGGATGTTATACGTGCAGAGCTTTTTGAGCTCCGCGATAATCTGCGTGTTGTCCTTTGGGTCGCCGGGACCGTTGGTGAGCATGATGCCGTCGGGCTGGATGGCTTTTATTTCATCGGCAGTCGTATACCATGGCAGGACGGCAACGCTGCAGCCGCGTTTGACAAGTTCCTTGGCTATATTGCGTTTGGCGCCAAAATCCCAAAGCACAACCTTGTATTTCGGTTCTTCGGCCTCCAGCGTGTAGGCATCTTTCGTCGATGTGTTTTCAACACTCTCTTTAACGGCATAAGATTTGAGCTCTGCCCATTCCCGTTCTGTCAGAACAGGCTTTTTAGATACTTTTGCGTTCATGACGCCGCTCTCGCGGACAATCCGGGTCAGCGCTCTTGTGTCCAGTCCATATAGACCGGGAATTTTGTTCAGACGCAAAAAAGTGTCAAGCGCGCCTTCACATCGAAAATTCGAAGGCTCCTGACACCACTCTCTGACAATATATGCTTTTACCTGAACACCGCCGCTTTCAAAATCTGAAGGAATGACGCCATAATTACCGATAAGCGGGAAGGTCTGGATAACCATCTGCCCGTAATAGCTTGGGTCGGTGAGCGTTTCGAGGTATCCGGTCATTCCGGTATTGAAAACAAGTTCACCAATCGTTTCTCCGTCATACCCAAAGGTTTGCCCTTCGAAGACGGCACCGTTTTCCAGAATCAAATAGCTATTGCCCATGCGCGGCCCTCCTATCAGTTACTTAAGTGATTGTAACATAAACACATGGACACAACAAGAGCAATTTTCATGGAATTTCGCATTTCCTGGCAATCACCATTTATGCATAATTACACATATGCAGACGTATAACCGCATAATATACAAAAATAACCCCAAACAATAAATAAATATACATAAAATTGCGCTATAAATGAATAAAGTACGAATCTGTTCCCAATTTCACGTTTGACATTCAAAAAAGCGCATGCTACCATGAGAACAAAAATCTGCCGCATTATACTGACGGGAGGCCGCTTTCATACAAGAGGAAACACTCGGAGAACTTTTGAAAACAGTCCTGAACAACAGGGTAAGCGAGTGATTCCAGCCGGGCAGTACCCTTTCAGCCAATGAATGCCGATGGAGAGCGGATGTTATGTTCACACTCTGTTCACATATATTTCACCATTATTTATTGCAGCGGTGTTATCGTATGATGGCGTTTGGATGATGCGATGTTCAAAGGTTAAACGAAAACAGAAAGAATAGAGGATGTATTTACTCATGAAGGTTAAAATTCCGGTCATAATTCTGTGTGCATGTTTACTTATGCTGACCCTATCCGGCTGCGGCAGCAAGTCATCGAACAATACGAGCAGCGTGAGCGGTACCAGTCCGGCGAATACTGATACGAGTATATCCGGCAGCGGCGTATCTGCTTCCGGCTCATCGGACAGTGACTCAAAAAGCACCGCAACAATTATCGGTCAAGTTAACAATATAAATAATAATGATATATCCATTGCCCTGGCCACATTGGGCACGGCACCGACAATCAGCGACAGCGCAAGCGCCGCTACCGATTCTGCCGATGCGGAATCAACCGGCAAAACGGCGGCTTCGGAAACCATACAAAGCGGTAAATTCGAGTATACCTTGACAGGTCAGCTCCAGACAATAACCATAACGAGCAGTACGCCGATTATTCTGGAAAACATGGGTTACGAATCGGGCTTAAGCAGCGATATCACGGTTGGTGATTTCGTCGTCGTTTCCTTAAATGGAAGCACACCCGTTGCAATCATAGATAATGGCTCGGCCAGCAGCTCATCCGGCAGCGCCGACGCCGGTGATACCACACCGCCGGCAGAAACAAGCGATAATGGGGAAGGGGATGCCGAACCCTCACCGAGCAGTTTACAGGATGATGCCGCAGCCGCGCCGAGCAGCACACCGGCGAAAACCACCCCGGCAGCAACAGATAAAACAGCGGCACCGGCAAGCACAGGCGCGTCCGACTCGAGCAAAACGCAGAAGTATGAAGTCACCACGGACGACCTCAAGGTCCGGAGCGGCCCGTCCACAACGGATAAGGTACTTGGAACGCTGGCGATCGGGACAAAAGAATCCGGCACAATCTCAAACGGCTGGCTGAAATTCACCTACAACGGCAAAACCGCCTACTGCTCTGCCATGTATTTAAAGCTGTCCACCGGCTCTTCTACTTCAACAGCCTCTTCATCCGAAACCGGGAAAATGGCAACATATAAAGTAACCACAGATAATCTCAATATCCGGAGCGGCCCGTCCACATCGGATAAAATATTAGGCACTCTGCCTCTGGGAACAAAAGTGACCGGCATTGTCACAGACGGCTGGCTCAAATTTACCTACAACAAGCAAACCGCCTACTGCAGCGCCGCGCATTTATCTATTATAACAACAAGCAAATGATAAGGGTGTAGTTTCTATACAAAAATAAAACGTGTTCGTTCACCCAAACGGACACGTTTTATTTTCACTTTAAATATCGCAGCAATATGATATAATGCTTTGTATATTTATGGGTATTATTGAAACTGAAATTTAGAGGTGAAACGAAATATGCTCCTGATGATTACGTATAGAGGCATTGGCACATGCGATTTGGGATACCTGCTCCATAAAAACCCTGATCGCTCACAGCAATTCGATGTGAGCTATGGACAGGCATATGTTTTCTATACAGAAGCATCCGATGCGGTTACAACTGCGGCTCTTCTAATCGATATCAATCCGATTGACCTGGCCAGGGGCAAGGTGGGGTCTCATGATGGAGGTCTTTTCGACTATGTAAATGATCGCCCATATGTGATGTCCTCTTTTATGAGCACGGCAATCTCGAAAGTATTTTCAACCGCAATGAACGGGCGCTGCGATAAACGCCCTGAGCTTGCTGCTGCCGCTCTTGACCTGGAAGCGCAGCTGACAATGCTGCCCTGCCGGGGAGATCAGGAGCTTGTCAGGCGTATCTTTGAACCGCTTGGGTATACCATTGCTTATGATCAAACCGTACTGGATGAAAAATTCCCTGAATGGGGAGAGAGTAAATATGTCAATCTGAAGCTTCGCGGAAATGTCCGCCTTTGTGATTTGCTGAATCATCTTTACGTCCTCCTTCCGGTTTTTGACCTGCAGAAGCATTACTGGATGGGTGACGATGAGGTAGAGAAGCTGCTGCGCCATGGTGACGGATGGCTTTACACGCACCCGGAGAAGAAGCTGATTACGAGCCGATATTTCAGCAGGAAGAAAAGCCTTGCCCATCAAGCGCTGGAACGGCTTGTTGAAACGGAAGCGGCTGATACCACTATCGAAGAAAACGCTGAAGTCACCGACGAGGACGAAGCGGCAAACCGGCGTGACGTGTTCAAAGAGAAGCGCTTGTCGCTGAATGAGCAGCGGCTGCAGGTTGTTCTAAAAGCCGTTTTGGGGAGCGGGGCAGCCAGTGTGGCGGACCTTGGCTGCGGAGAAGGCAGGCTCCTGAGTCTTTTGCTCAAAGAACGGCAGATAACAAAGCTGACAGGGTTGGATGTATCTGCTTATGCGCTTGAAAGGGCTCAGGATCGGCTGCATCTTGACAGGCTTCCAGAATGTTGATGGCATAATCAAAGTACCCATTTATGACGGAGAAAAATCCCCAGTATA
>DBTM01000042.1:3209-3698 GCA_002307055.1 Clostridiales bacterium UBA1316 | reverse complement strand
TGGGGAAATAATTATGCTGGAGGTAAGGACAAGCCTCGGAGATATCCCAACACGGACTTTGACTTTCTGGGCTATACTTTCCGGCGCGTTATAATCAAGGATCGCCTGGGGAGGCTCCAGTTTAACTTTATTGCGTCCGTAAGCCAGAAAGCCGAGCAAACCCTACGGGACAAAGTCCGAGCAATGGAACTGCATAAACGCACTGGCAACAAGATTGAAATGATTGCGGAGGTAGTCAACCCAGTCGTCAGGGGCTGTATGAACTATTTTGGGAGGTATAATCCCTCATCCATGAAAAGAGCACTGGACTGTATACAACGGAGATTGATCCGTTGGGTAATGTGTAAGTACAAACGATTCCAGAAGCATCGGTCCAGAGCAGAGGCATGGCTAAAGGAGCTTAAAGCAAGAGAGCCCAACATGTTTGCACATTGGGCTCTCTGTGGGTGAGTTTGGTAAATGATAAGAGCCGTATGAACCGAGAGGTTC
>DBTM01000042.1:1205-2907 GCA_002307055.1 Clostridiales bacterium UBA1316 | reverse complement strand
CCCCTGGGCTACTCGACTGAGAGGTCGGCTGAGCCATTAAGGGTCAGCCTCCCACTCGATTGATTCAACGTTTTATTTTGAGATGATCTGTTTTTTCTCCAGGCGGTAAGCGACGGACCGCTTAAGAAGCGTGTAGAGCAGCGACGCAACCGGCACACTGAGAATCATTCCGGGGAAACCAAACATACTGCCGCCGACAGTAACCGCCAGAAGTACCCAAATACCCGGCAAGCCGATGGAACCGCCAACGATACGCGGATATACAAAGCTTCCCGCAGACTGTTGCAAAATAAAAATAAATAACAAGAACCATAACGCACTCGTCGGAGAAACCATGAGCAGCAATAAAAATGATAAAGAACAGCCAATGTAGGACCCTATAACGGGAATCAACGCGGTAACAGTGATGATAATACTGATAAGTAGCGGATAACTAAACCCAAAAATCAGCATGCCAAAGAAGCAAAGGAAACCTAAAATGATCGAGAATAGTATCTGACCGGCAACATATTTTGTAAATGTATCTGCGACTAATTTTGTGAATTCGGTTAAATTGTTGGAAGCATTTTCAGGTAAATAGGCATAGACCAAGCTTTTGACCTGCCTGATCAAGGTTTGCTTACCGACGAGCATATAAATGGAGAAGATGAACGCTATGATGATCGTAAATAAAAACGATACAATGCTTGTCGTAAAGGTCAGAATGTTCGGTACCGCTTTAACGGCAATATCGTTTAAGCCGCTGATAAAGCTATTATAAATGCTGTCCAGCTTGGTCAAATCCAGATTTTTAAGATGCAGCCGCTGCGTCATGTCTGCTATAAAGGTTTGCATACCCGTTAAGTAATCCCTTGATTTGGTTACTAATAGCTGTACGCTGCTTGTTAACTGAGGTATAACGAAGGCCATGATAACGCCGATACAGATGATTAAAATAATAAAGGTTGTGCATATAGCCAGCGGTTCTATCGCCTTTTTTATTTTGCTTTTACTTAAGAGTTTCTTATATAAGGACACAAAAAACATATTGGGCCGGTTGAGGATAAAGGCCAGAGCAAATCCGATTAACAATGGATTTAGTATAACAACCATACTGCCGAGTACGCTTAGGATGGTATCTATTTTAATAATAACAAACACCAGAACGGCAGTAAATGAAATAAGCAGCAGAAGACTCTTAAACATGCGTTTATCCATTATCATAGCTCCTGTTTCTTAAATAATTATAATTATATTATAATACCTTCTTTCTACAAAAAACAGCTATTTTTGGATTGAATTATAATGATTGTGATAATAGAGCCTTAACTCGGCTGTAATTCCGGTCAGCTCCCGATTTTATAAAGCTTAGCAAGACCGCCTTCAGACGTTTCACGGTAGCGGCTGCTCATATCGTGCCCGGTTTCGAGCATCGTTTTAACGACCAGATCAAACGATATTTTACGTGTGTTGGAAAGGAAGTTGGCTAAACTCAGCGAATTGATAGCGCGCATTGCCGCGACCGCGTTTCTTTCGATGCAGGGGATCTGAACGAATCCGCCGATAGGGTCGCAGGTTAAGCCCAGATGATGCTCCAGGGCAACTTCCGCGGCGTACTCAATCTGATCGATATTCATTTCAAAAAGCTCTGCTAAAGCGGCGGAAGCCATTGAACACGCCGTCCCAACCTCTGCTTGGCAGCCGCATTCAGCGCCGCTGATGG
>DBTM01000042.1:0-953 GCA_002307055.1 Clostridiales bacterium UBA1316 | reverse complement strand
AGCCGCATTCAGCGCCGCTGATGGAGGCGTTCTGTTTTACGAGGTTACCGATGAGTCCTCCGACGGCAAGCGCTCTAATTATCTGCTCGTCAGACAGATGCTTTTTCTCCTGCATATATTTCAGCGCAGCCGGAAGCACGCCGCTGGCTCCACAGGTGGGGGCAGTGACAATCGTGCTACCGGACGCGTTCTGCTCACTGACGGCAAAAGCGTAAGCGCAGACGGTCCGGTTTTCTCTGGTTTCGGTGCTTTCATCAATATGGTGCTGATTGTAAAGAAACTGTGCCTTCCGTTCGACACCGAGACCGCCGCTGAGCGTACCGGTTGCTGAGAGCCCGTCTGTAATTGAACGCGCCATTGTTTCCCAAATCATGTACAGGTAATCCCGGATTTTCGGACCTTCATAACGCTCGACATAATCGCTTAAACGCATATTGCCTGCTTTACAAAGGCTGCTGATCTCGGCAAAAGTATTTTCAGCATATGTTTCCGGCTGGTCTTTATCGGCGCGTCCTGCAATCGTAATCTCACCGCCCCCGACGCTCATGACCCGTATCATTCCGATTTGCCGGTTATCCTGATAAGCATACAAATCCAAGGTGTTCGGATGCGTCAAGGCGAAATCCGGTGTGGGGACGAACTCGATATCTGATGGTACCGGGGAAAAAGCTTTTATAATCGCGGTATCCGTCATATGGCCCTTACCTGTTTTAGCGAGAGAGCCATACAGTATGCCTCTGAACCGGTCAGCTTCAGGGTTTTCGTTCTTGAAAAGGCGTGCAGCCTTCTCCGGCCCCATCGTGTGAGAACTCGACGGCCCGCTTCCGACCTTATAAAGCTGCGTTAAAGATTTCATAACAGCCTCGTTCCTTTATATTTTATATAGAGTATTTACGTAAATCAATCAGATATTTCATTATTTTATACTGATCTCCAATAGAAACAGTTAATGA
>DBTM01000032.1 GCA_002307055.1 Clostridiales bacterium UBA1316 | reverse complement strand
AAAGTTTGTCAATTAGTGCTGTGTTACAAGAATATTACAGTTTTTCACTCTGCACTATGGTCAGAGAAGAATCTCGGCACCGTACCCCGCCGTGTGCGCCTGTGTGCGCTTTTACCGCCGGGCAGGAGCGTGTACCCCGCCTAGCGACAGCGGCGATTGTGAAGCCTTTGTGTGGCGCGTTCTGCGCTCAAAAGGTCAGCCGGGCACATGCTCGCTCACCTTAAAAACAAGCGAAAATCGCAGGGTCGAAAATAGTGCAGGAGAAAGGCGGGTGGTCGTGCGCGACCTCCCGCCACTCACTTCGCCCAGCAGTGCTGGGCGTTTTGGGGATTCCGGATTAGGTGGTCGGATTGGGGTTTTGACATCGGTCAGGTGGTCGGAATCCCGTGGAAGTCTCGTAAGGAAAGGCTTTTTGACTGTCACCTTGCAGGTGGCCGTTCACGAATTAATTGATCAAACTGCTAAACCAGGGCCAAGCATCAGTATAACTTAATCTCTTTACCTGTTTTGCTATCCACAAAATATTTCCTTTTACCTTCCTGCATGAGGGTTAACTCAGTACCAACTGGCATATCGTAGATTGCCAGCACAGCTGGTTCAATTTCAACAACCGATTCATAGGCCAAGATGCACCAATTACTTGAATTTGAAAGATATTCTTCGGTATCAATCTCCGAAAGAAATCTCCAGCCATTGTCAACATCTCTGGTGCTGTCCTCGCGAACGCACCATTTTAATTTACCTTTTCCTGCGTATATATTTTTTGATACTAAGCATGCTCCGTAGCTTGAATTTATAGTGGCTGCCATATCAGCTCAATTCCTTTCGCATTTATTTTAGATATGTTTCGCCGTTCTCATATAAGTGGCTTCTGTTCGTTCCTGGTAGTTCGGGCCTATAGTTTTGCGGATTTCGATACCATTTCAAAAATTCATCCAAGCTGATTTCACCATTCATGTACTTGGAATGAATATCGGAGTATTTATGACCAGGTATATGACCCATATCCCATTGGCCGTTTCTCGGTTTTGTTCGATCCCAAACGATTCTTGCGCCCGAAGGATCTGTAACTGTGCCAGTCTCAGAATCTACATGAGAATTCCAGACATCATCAACTTGAGTTGATCCGTATTTCGGTCTGCTCGTGGTATAGGGCTTTATCGGTGCGTCCCCCGCGCCCTCAGGAGTACGGCCAACCCCGTCAGTCCCATTATATCTCTGACCTACATCCCTGACAAGCACCGGCGTATTGCTTTCGGTGTTTTTGATACTCCTGATTTGTTTCATTTGCTTTATGTATTCTTTGGATAACGCATCACTGTCAGTGTTTTCTGCAGTTCTTTGATCAGAATCGAAACGATAAGAGCTTGGTTTAGCTGCTGTTCCTGAGGTATCTGTTCTGCTTCCGCTGACAGGTGCTTTCACGACATCGATGCTGCTGATAACATGCTGTGCTCCGCTGTTGCCGGAGTTTTTATTCACGACAGCAAGCTTCACGAGATACGCTTCACCATTTATCGTCACAGGCGCTTCAAAATAGTCATGACGGATTGATGACTGTTTACCGCCGGATTTCGCCGCAGCCATACGCTGCGGCGCAAGTCCGCTTCCGACGAATTCAGCGTTTTTGACAATGGTGTCGAGGCTTGGCAATACCGCAAGCTTTTCCGCTGATATTTTCGGGTCGCTCACGATGTTATCAAGTGTGTTTTTATTAATGGTCACCTGATACTGCGCACCGTCTGCTTTGATCTGCCTGGAGGCGGCGAAATCCTCCGCATATGCTGTTTTCAGCGTGTTTTTATAACTCGCCGGTGTTTCGGCAAACTCAAAGGCTTCTTTGGCATTATCAATATGCTCCTGTGCTGCGTCCAGACCCGCTTTATTAATTGTAGTGCCCTGAACAGTGTTATTAAATACGCTGTTTGCCAGTATCTGGCCGCCCCCGAGTATTCCGCCGCCGAACGCTCCGCCTGCCCACTCTCCTGCGCTGCGAACAGGATTTATCACAGCGTTTTGATCTGTCAGCGAAAAAGCGGGTGCATTCGGCTTGTATACGGCTTTCGCCGACAGGTTTGATACGATACCCTGCAAAACTTCCTCGTTGCCCTCGTCAATCATTGTCTCAACCCAGGCATTGATTGCTTTTGGGCTTTTATTCGCCAATTGTTTTGGCAGTTCTTGAAGACCGCCCATTTCAATGGCACTGTTGATGAGTCCTGATATAAGCGATGCTGCCATTGCCTGATCATGGCTTGCTCCGCTTGCGATTGCCTGGTCATATGCCGAACCTGACGATTGTACATATGACAGCCAATAATTGGGGTCTTTCGCATATTGTACGATGAGCTGCCGTGTCGGTTCAGCAAGATTGCCGAGCTTTCCAACGATACTTGCTGTCGTCGGCGCTGTTTCAATAGCGGCTGTGTCAACCAGTCCTGCCGTTGTGCTTAAAGCGGACTGCCCCCTTGTCGCAACAGCGAGAGCAGCAGCAGGCAAAGCAGCCGTCACGCCTCCGAAGGCTTTGCCAACAGCCGCTTGTATTGGAGACGACGCAGTATTTGTTTTGGTTGCCTTGTCGTTGAAATACTGCTGATCTCTGGCAGCAGCGTCGTCAAGAGCTTTTGCCCATGGAAACAGTGTATTCGTATCACCTTTAGCCGGATTTTCACTTCCGAGAAATGCGGCAAAATCCACAAAGTCTAAAATATTCTTTACAACAGATGTCGCCGGCTTTGTAAATCCCGACACTAAGCCCTGCCATCCGTTGTCCCATAAGGATTTACCTAAACTCGGCGTCGACATACCCGTCTGCAAATTTCGCAGCTGTTGCTGTTTCTCCTTTACTTGGCTGCGTATATTTGTATAATTCGCCATTTGTTCTTTGTCGTAAATATCAAGCGGATTATGCCCGGTCTGATAATTGAGCTTATCTATATCTTCCTTCAGTGTATTTCCGAGAACAGCCGTCGCCATAGAGGACAAGCCATTATTTGGCGAAACACTTGCCGTTTTCGGTTCGTTTTGAACTGCCGGAGCCGTATATGGCAGGTTATAGACAGCCGCTTCTAATTTACCTCTCTGTACAGGGTCTGATAAAACTTTATTAAAATTTTCCTTTTTCTGTTTGTCGATAAAGTATTGTACATAGGCATTACCGAAGTTGGGTGTTTGGTTTTTTCCCATTTTTACCTCCATTGTATATAAAGTAACAAAAGGATGGTCGGTCGGCTGATTAATACTCCAAATATCCCCGCATTACCTCATCTCCCGTCATAAATGCATCATAATCGTCCAGTTCATCATCACGATTCTTCGGCTTCTCCGCGGCCCCATCCGTCCGCACCGTCCGCGACACGCAGTAGTACCGCAGCGCGTCAACCGTATGCGTCACCTCATGCGGCTCTGTTGCACAGTCGTTCGGATTGCTGTCGTCAGCCAGAATAGCCTCCAGATCCCGGACCGTTTCGGTGCAGGTGCTGAAAAACAGGAGCGCGGGGCGTCCGTCTTGGCGGAGCGCCAGTGCTTCCTTGACCTGTAACCAGCCTTGGACGCGGTTGCTGTCGGCTCTGACAATCGGCACACCGCTGGTCATGAACAGCTCCGCCATCGTCTTGCCGGAGTCTTTCTGCCGGTTCCACATATCCGGTGGGGCAAAGGTGATGCCGATGCGTTCATCCGACAGGGTATAGCTTAAAATCATCTTTGCCGCGTCGGACACAATCCTGTTCGGCAGCTTCAGCTCGCGGTACATGTAGGTGCGTCCGCTCTCATCTTGGGCAAACCAGAGGCAGGCCAGCATGTCCAGCCCGTAGTCAAACGCACGGTAACGCATCCAGTGCGCGGGTATCTGAAACGGCTTGATGACATGCCGCGCCGCGTTGAATTCCGGGAAGTATGTCCCGGCTAAAGCGTCCCAGTCGCCGTAGCGGTGCGCTCTGCGGATGTTTTCCGGCAGGCTCGACAGCATCTGCACATAGGCGGGAGACGCTTCCATGAGATATGTATTATCCTCAACGGTTGCAGGTATAAAGCTGTAATCATTCGGATTTTCGTTCTCCTCCGGATTTGCTCTGTCTGTGATAAAGCTCCTGTTGATGAACAGCCTCTTGACCCACCGATGGCCGACGCCGCCGGGATTGCACGTGAGGTAAAAACGCTTGGGTATTTTGTTGACGCCGCGCAATAAGCTGCCCAGGAACCGAAACTCCCGCTCTGTAAACTGCGTAGCCTCGTCCATGAAAATCCAGTCGTATTCCTGCCCCTGATACTCCGTCTCGGAGCTATTGCCCGAATAGTGCCCGAACTTGATGACCGACCCGTTCACAAAGGTCATTGTATGTAATGTCCCGTTATATGAAGCCAGTTCCGGCGGAACCAGCCGCAGAATCGGTTCAATATGATTACTTTGCAGCTCCGGATACGTCCTCCGGACGATGAGTATTCTGATCCCGTCATACCGTAACGCACCAGCCGCCGCCTTCCACCGGACTGCATGCGTCTTTCCCCCGCCCCGCGCCCCGCCATATGCGGTATAAAGCGCTCTGCTGAGGCAAAACAGCTTCTGTTTCACTGTCAGCTGTCCTAAATCGACATCAATGCTATTCCCCTTTATCGCCTTGCGCTTCATTTCAACCCTCCTGTGCTTTAGTCGAGCAATTCACTGCTGCCGTCACCAACTCTCACGCGGATATTGAAGCCTTGACCGGCCTCCTGTTTGTCACCCCAGCCGCCCCAATGCTCTTGCCGGAGTTTAAACGCGCCGTGACTCGTCAGCTTCGGCTCCGCGACTATCTGCCGGATCGTTGCGTCCTCCCGATAAAAGTCCAGTTTTTTCAAAGCCGTGCTGATGCCGGCTTTAACAGTGCCGTCTGTGTTATCTGCCAATCTGTACTTTTTGAGTACAGCGGGCGATATTTTAAAAAAATTAATCAGCTGATAATCGGTCGCGCCGATACCATCGCTTTCGCAATAGTTAATAAAAGCGTCCATTTTAAGTGCAAATTCACTCGCTGTGTATGATGTGTATACTGCCGCTCCTGCCATTTTTCCACCTCCGGTCGTTCTGTTCATGTGTTATCATTTTACTACGGGATACGATGTATGTAAATATTCTGTCCACCCGCTTAAAACCGTCATAGCAATAATCAATAATACGCACTATTCTTTTATGTGTTATTTCATCTCAACTCGAAATTGAATTTTTTTTCAGTAACTGTTATAATAAAAAAGCAACGAGGCGAGGCAAATGAAATTTTATTTCATTTGTCCAGCCTTATTTTTTATTGGGAGACTGAATATGAAGAGAGCCATTATCGTTTTACAAATTGTCCTTATATTCACCTGTGTGTGCATCTTTTGTTTCACCTCCATGCCAAAGCTGACCGGCGGCATACTCTGCACTGCGGTCATGCTGATTCTCATTTTTATCGGTGCTTACACGGCGAACGCAAACAGTAAGCGTCTGCAAATGCGCATCACAGAGCTTCTGCGTGAATTAAGTGTCGCCTCCAGCCGTATCATTTCCGTCTCTCAGGAAATTGGCATAACGATTGATGAAAACAATGTCAGTTCAAACGAATTGTTTGACGACACGCGGCAAATGAGCGATCTGACTGCCGATGTCACCGAGAATTTAGGTGATATGATCTCGCAGATCAAAGGCTTGATCAATTTTGCCGAGGAATCGCAGGCGACTACCGCCGCAATGGAGCAAACAAGCAATAAATCACTGGCCGCTATTCAGAACGGCATGTCGGAGATTATGCACATTGTTGATACCATGAAAGAGATTAAGGTCACCAGCAGCAAAGCCAGCTGCAGCATCGAGAAGCTGAAAACTGCTTCCGATGCCGTGCGCACGATAATTGAAAAAATCAATGAAATATCACAGCAGATGCATATCATTGCCATTAACGCCACGGTAGAAGCCGCGCGGGCCGGCAAGTACGGCAGCAGCTTCGCCGTTGTAGCAAAAGAGTTCCACAGCCTGTCAAGCATGACGGATACATCAATGCAGGATATCAGCGCACTCATTGATGCGATACAAAAAGATATATCTGACGTATATAATGTCGTCATGGAAAACTCAGGGCGCGTTGATGAGGGTGTCCAGTATTCGAGAGTTGTGGAGAACAGCCTTAAGGATATTGACGCGTCCTTCTCCGACGTTGTAAAAATGGTCGATAAAATCAGTGCTATTGCCGAAGAGGAGTCTCGCATTGCCGGCAGCATAGGAGATCGCATTGATCACGTCGAGTCCCTTATTGACAAAACAAACGGCAATGTTAAACGCGTGTTTGAATCAGCTCAGAACCAGAAAAGAGGTATTGAAAATATCGCCGAAATGGGCACAAAACTGGGCAGTGCCTCGATGGAGCTCATCTCCATAGCGGGTAATAACACCGATGAGGTAACGGAAAAGCTGGATGATAAGACGAAAGCAATATGTGCATCATTCTTCCCCGTCATAAAAAAAGAGCTCTGCGTGCGCCCCGATATTCTTATCTATGATCATGCTCTTCACAGCGATATGCTCAGCCGCTTCATGTCCGCGCATAAGCTCGTTGAAGCCGTCTGGACGAACGAACTCAACGGCCGTTTTATTTGCTCAATTCCGAAAGCCGGTATCGCCAATGCCGCCATGCGGGACTGGTTCCGCGCCAGCCTCAAGGGCGAGAGCTACATCTCCCCCATCTACATTTCCGGTATCACAAAAAATAAATGTGTCACCCTCTCCATGCCCTACGCCGATGAACATGGTGAGGCGCGCGGTATCATCGGCGTCGACCTCAACCTCGATTTACTAAAAAGCGAAAGTAAATAGACACCCAAACGATCTGCGTTGACTTATGTTCTTTCTCATCTTTTTTTATTGAATTTCTATTCATTTTATTTCCTGTGGCAATCTCGGCCCCTTTTGCATATACGGTAATATAGTCTAAAGAAGTGCCATCCGATTTTACATATGTATGGCGGTTTTAGTATTGCCTTATGGAGTGGCGAAAGGAGTACATAGTGGACAACAAGCTGTTAACCTGCCCTTTTTGTGGGGCGGAGGCAAAAATACTTCACTTTTCAGGCGCGTACCGTGTTATAGATTCAAATTATAAATGCGATGTACCGCTCGCCGAAAGATGGTACAAATCCGAACAGGAAGCCATTGAGGCCTGGAATCGCCGGGTTCCCGATATCGTCTATTGCAAGGACTGTAAATACGGCAAGCCAAATGCATTCCAGTGCGGCCTTGTGCTGTGTCAAAACGAATTTTTCAGGCGCTACAGACTGTTCGACTTCAATGACTACTGCAGCTTCGGTGAGCGCAAAAAATCCGAACCGGAATAGCAAAAAGCAAGGGGACGGTTCTTGTGCTTTTTCTTCAAAGCGCAAGAACCGTCCCCTTGCTTTTATTTATCGCGGTATCTGTCAATGCGGTGCACCCAGTCGCTGTTTTCGTTGACATTATAACGATTCTGCTTGTTCAGGCTCGGAATGCCGTTATTATTGTTGATGGTGAAGAAATTTCCTCGTTTCTTCTTTTCTTCCCGCTCCGCTATTTTCGCTCGCCTCCTTTATGCTATTAATATTTTTTCATAAAAAGGTGATTATATGCACCTCAAAAAGCAAGGGTTCTTGTGCTTTAAAAATAAAGCCCAAGAACCCTTGCTTTTCCCTTCTTGCTTTAACCTGGATAATACCGTTCCAGCCAAGCCAGCTCGTTTCGTTCCGCATTCGGTTCATACCAGCCGGTATCATAAAGGTGGCTCACCCTTTGAAAATATGTCTCGTACATTTTGCCGACGCGCACCATGGAGTAATTCTTTTCCGCCCATTCCCTGCAAGCTTGCGGCTTTAAGCGGTGAATGTTTTTCACAGCCCAGCAAAATTCTTCAAACGCTCTGCAGCGGTAACCTGTGACGCCGTGCAGCACCGTTTCCGGGAATGCGCCCCAATCCGAGGTAATAACCGGCGTCCCGCAGAGCTGCGCTTCCACGTTCACCCCACCGAACGGCTCCAGATAATACGTCGGCATTAAAACCGCCTTGGCATTTTTTAGTAATTCTGCCCGTCGCTCCGGGCCGACAGCCGACTGATAAACAATATGCTTTTCTCCGCTCAGCGCCAACCCTTCGTTAGGATTATCAAGCGCACCCTGACCGACGATATAGAGCTGATTTCCCGTCGCCTTCGCAACGTCCGATGCTACCTGAACGCCTTTTCTGCTAATGATCCTGCCGAAATAAAGTAGATAATCCTGCTTGTCTTGCTGGAAGGGGAAATCAGCCGGATCGAAATAATTCGGTATCACCGCATCATACCAAACCCCGTCATCCACCTTCAGCAAGCCGTAAATATAGTGCATCCAGGCATATGATTCAAAAACGCGGTTCGCTGCAAACACGCCTGTATATCCGATCCCGGATTCAACAGTCAGCAGCCCAACAGCATCGGCTATCGGTTTTTGGTATACGCCCATCGTACATAAAAGGATATCCCGGTTCTCCTTGATCTCCAAAATTGCTTTTATGGCATTCATATTGAACGTTATATGCGCCAAGTCGTCCGGATTCTGCTTGTAAAAGCTTGTTGACCTGTCATAATCGCCATAAGCTTGCTTGAGAATCTTCTGCGTTGAAACTTGAACAAATTGATCGCAGGTAACCTCAGAGCCTTCAACGCCATAAAAATAAACCGTATGTCCAAAATCCTTGATCATTTTTGCTAACTTTATTATTTTCTGTGTATACGCGCAGGTGGAGTTATGTTTATTCGTTTCCAGATGTGCCAGCCCTAATAAATGAAACCGTAATTTCTCCATATGATACCTCTCTCGGATGCAAGTAGAATTCGCCTCTTTATAGTGTATGCCCCGCACAAAAGATGTTTACGACTGTTTTCAGTTTATGAAATTTCTGCTGAATCATAAATTCAGGGTGTCGATTTTATCGGCACCCTGATGTCTGTGTAAATCGTCGGAATGAACACAATAGTTAATTGAGTTTTTCAATAAGAACAGAAGCGTTTGCATTCACCTGTGTCCCTCCGGCAAGAGTTTGCAGGATAATTGCCGATGCGCTGGAATGATTGCGCAGTGTTATGGTGTCCCCTGAGCCTGCTGTTATGATGACCATCCCCGAGTCGATTTGTGTGCCGGCGCCTGATCCGTAAGTGCTTCCGACAATTGGAGCACCATTTAGATAGAGCGTGAATTGTCCTGGTTCAACGCCTGTTACCAAAAACCATATGGCATAATCACCGGCGCTGCCCAGGATAATTTGTGAGGTTCCGACTGTGTGGGTAATACCGGTCAGGTTGCCATTTGAGTCAAATAATATATCAGCTTCGATAGCAACGGTTTGAGGTCCCAAATTATAGATATACGCATACGAAGATAATCCGCCGTTCGCACCTGTGGCGCCTGTCGCGCCCGTCGCCCCGGTTGGCCCTGTCGCCCCGGTCGGTCCTGTTGCTCCTGTTGCGCCGCTCACTCCCGTCG
>DBTM01000003.1:80869-110719 GCA_002307055.1 Clostridiales bacterium UBA1316 | reverse complement strand
TGCTATAATCTGCTAATGATATTCATTTGCGTTTAAAATACAATTTCACCGAAAATGGATAAACTTATGAAAACACATATTGACATAATAACATTATTTCAAAAAGATCTAAATTATATCGAACATATAAAAACATTTATCAGCAATGGAATATATGTTGGTAAAACTATTGAAATTCTTGACGCTAATAATTTTGAGATTTCTAAGAGTGCTGCTATTTACATTATAGAAAACGTCAGTTCGTCAGACAAACTTTATTTAAAAGATTTGGTTGAAATATATCGACCGGAACGGATCATCATATTAAACCGAGGTTCAGATAATGTAACAAATCTTTTGGATTTATGTGAAAATCATGATTTAAAAAAAATCTGCGTTATAAATAAAGTCATTTTAATTATAGACTGTGACGAATTTAGTCATTTAATTCAAGATGATGAATCGTCAATCGACGAGAAGATAGATGCATATGATACTGTTATACTAAGCAATTCATCGGCTTACTCAAAAGATGAACAGGCTTCCATGCATGCAGCTATTCATTCAATGAACGGGCATGTGAAGTGTTTTAAATCTGCTGCTCGAGAAAATACAGATGCATTTATTCTTAGAGCACTAAAAACCAAACGATGGTCTAAAATGGATATTGCACTTCTTTCATTTGCTGCTATTGGTCTGTTTTATCTTGCAGATCTCATTTTTCAACTATCTGGAATATCGCCTCCGAAAATTGATTTTTCAAAACTTCAAAATGTCGTTATTATATTCTTAAGCATCCTATATGAGGCTTTCCCCTTTATCCTGATCGGTATACTGGTTTCCTCATTCATTCAGGTCCTGATTCCGTCAAGCGTACTTGAAAGAATATTTACAAAAAATAGGGTTGTCGGTTATCTGGCCGCCTTGTTCGCCGGTGTTATTTTCCCGGTATGCGACTGCGCTACAGTACCTGTTGTTGCCCGGCTTATAAAAAAAGGCGTGCCCGTCCCGATTGCTATCACTTTTTTTCTTGCCGCCCCAATTGTAAATCCTATCGTTATCGCATCGACTATATACGCATTTCCTGGCCATCCCTCCGTGGCGGTGTTCCGGGTCGTCTCAGGACTATTGGTTGCACTGATCGCCGGAAATGTATTTCATATTTTGCTGCCTAAGGATACATCAATTATCACTAATGAACTTGATGTTCACGAATGTGACTGTGGTCACTGTGCGAATGAGCATCATCACGAAAAAGAAAAAACGAGCCGTTTCCAGCAAGTTTTAAAGCACGCAGCCGAGGAGTTTTTTGATGTCGGTATCTACCTTATTATAGGCGCGCTGATTTCAAGCGTCATCCAAACATATATGCCAAAGAGCATTATGACGAACCTCGGAGGCAGCACTGTCTTATCTATCCTGTCTATGATGCTCGCGGCGTTTATTCTTTCTATATGCTCAACATCGGACGCTTTTATCGCCAGGACATTTGCGAACTCCTTACCAATAGCCTCAGTCATGGGCTTTCTGGTGCTCGGTCCTATGATCGATCTTAAAAACCTCTTCCTTCTCATGGGCAGTTTCAAAAAGCGTTTTGTATTGAAATTAGTGCTGACTGTTATCATCGTCGCATTTTTCATTCTGTTAATTGTAACAAGACTTCTTTTTAAGTGGTGGCTGTGATGCGTTATCCTTCATTTTGCAAGATTAATCTCGAAACCGTATTTAAAATCATCATTCTCCTCGGATATTGTTTTCTGTTTGCCGTGATGGTGCTAACCAACAAAATCAGCGATTATCTGCATCCCCGTCTAATCCCATTTGTGATTTTCGCAGCAATAGCTTTTCTTCTAATGACATATTCTCTGTTGCTGGATTTTAAGAGAAAAAGCAGGAGATTCTCGGTCGCACCTTATCTTGTCTTTTTAATTCCGTTGATTCTCGCTTTCGCCGTACCGGCTAAGGCTATTAATAACTCAAACCTTCAATTTTCCAATACCAAAATAACAGGCCTGACATCAGGTCAGAGCATTGTCTCCGGTAACACCGGCAATGCATTACCGGCTCCAACTTCCACCGATGGTGGCAGCACTCTGCAGTCAAATTCTGCTCAATCACAAATTACAGACAACAGTGGGGTTTCTGATACCAATCAGGCTCAGTCCCTAAAAGCCGATGACAATAGCCTACATTTGCAACCGAACCAGAAGGCTGTCTATACCAAATCTCTGTTCGGCTCAACGATCACTTTGATCATTACAGATAATACAATTACTGTCGATGATAAAAACTTCATCAGTTGGATGAGCGAGCTTAACAATAACCCTGATAATTATAACGGCATGAAGATTGAGTACGTCGGATATGTCTATAAATCAAGCGACTTCAAAAGCAATCAATTTGTTGCCGGCCGCGACATGATGTGGTGCTGTGCTGCGGATATTCAGCTGGCCGGCTGTCTTTGCCAATATGACAAAACCAGTGAACTTAAAGCAAATAGTTGGGTCAAGGTGGACGGCACGCTCAGCACAACGACCTGGCAAGGTGCAGCGACCCCACTCATTGAAATTACGTCAATAACTCCCGCTCAAAAGCCTGCAGATGATTATGTTTATGCTTCATATTAAATAAGGAATTAATTTATAAGTTAACCCCCAATCCATTGTGTAATAAATGATTGGGGGTTTAATATGTCTCTTTAATTATGAACAGGTAAGCTAAACAGGCAAAACGTGCGGGATGATATGCTCTTTGCCACTGGGAATCTTGTCTTGCCCCCTTTTTGAGACAGCCCGAACAAACTGTGACGAACGCAGATGGAATACCTCAGCGATGAGTATTCTTGTGAGCCCCGGCCAATGTGTCAGTGCGATACCAATCCTCTGCCTGTTGACAAATTTACCCTCTCACTAATCTTTGGTTGTGACGTTTCTTTTCATCATTTGATATTAATTTTCAGACTGCAGAAGCCTGCATCTCTTTTCTCGCTATATCAAAAGCCGTTTTCCTGAGGACACAATCAAGACTGCCCTCCGCATATTCGTACCCATTTGTGATCTTTCGTGAGGGGCAGCCACCGGGGCAAGCTTCCCGGTAGTCACACTTCACGCAACTCTCACTTTTTAACGCAGAGGATAGCGTCATACTTTTTATATTTGCCATGTAAGCAACGGATTCATAGTCCAGCCCCAGATCATCAATGATGAATTGTCTCGTTTTTTCTTCTGCCTGCCCGCAGTATTCACATGGCATTCCGGGACCCGGATTGACATCGTGGTTAAATACTGCCGTAAGATCTTCGCGGTAACCTCCGTTATGCATGGATGTACTCATAACCTTACGTTTCCCTTCAAAGGGAATAACAAGGCACCGCTGATATTTGTGGACTTTGTCTCCTGTTGAAAGCTGATCAATCATCATTGACGCTCCTCCTCGTTTTATCATCAGATATTTTTTGTATCAATTCGCAAACGCTTGTGCAGTATTGAATTTTGTCCGAGTACTCCCCATAACGGCTGTAAATGTCCTGTTTTTTGCAAAGCGAATAAACCTTCTTACCATTCTCGGCAGCGTTTTTCAGCAGCTCCAGGTTTCGTTGATTGTTATTTCCCAGCGGAAAATTTGTGTCTATGACGTAGTCAACCAGTTTTATTTTTTCTTCTGCCTCCTCATAACTCCGATCGCTTATGACACTGAACGCATTTTCCCCAATAATGTCGCAATTAAGTGTTTTTCCTATGTAAGAGTCAACATCGTTGCTGTGCAGCATGCCGCAGTACATGCCGTACCCTGCGCGGGACAAGGCACGGTAGACTCCCGCCCCTGTTCCGTTTCCGCCCGTTACGAACAGTTCCGGTTCTTGCATATTGTTAAACTCCAGGCTTCCCATAAGCTCGTTGTAGTGCGCGCCTTTTATGTCATACAGCATTTGAATGGTTCCGTCCTTGATGACCTCCTCCGGCGTCCCCTGCGCCACGATCTTTCCGTGCCGGATCAGCAAAACCGTCTGGCAGGCCTTAATTGCCAGATCGATGTCGTGCAATGATAAAACAACCGTAATCCCCTTTTCGGAACAAAGCTGCTGCAGTATTTTCAGCACTTCAACCTTATGCTTTACATCAAGATGGCTTGTGGGTTCGTCAAGGACTATAAGCATCGGCTGTTGAACGAGCGCCCGTGCAATCATGACCTTTTGCTTCTCACCGTCGCTGAGTTCTGAAAAAAAGCGACTCTTCAGTTTTTGTGCGCCAACAGCAGTCAACGACTCGTCAACGACTTTAATATCTGCCGCCGAGAGTTTCCCGAAGTGATTCGTATGCGGATAGCGTCCCATCGCCGCAATCTCAAACACAGTTAAAAATCCCAATGAAAGCTGTTCCGTTAATACGACAGCAAGTTTTTTTGCCATTTCATCCTTGTTTGAATGTAGAATATCATTGCCGTTTATGAAAACTGTTCCGTTAACAGGCGCGAGAAGCCCCGTCAGCGTTTTTAATATTGTTGATTTTCCCGAACCATTCGGCCCTAAAAGGCATATCAGCTGACCCCTAATTCCATTGATATTTACATTTTCGACGACCGTCTTTTTTACGTATCCGACATCCAGATTCTCCGCGACAATGACGCTGTTCATAATTCACTCCTCTTTGTTAAAAGCAGATAGACGACAATCGGTGCGCCGATCAAAGACGTGATGGCGCTCAGCGGCAATTCAACAGGCGATATCAGCATTCTGGCGCTGAGATCGCATACAGTCGTCATCAGCGCGCCCGAGATGATGACAGCGGGTATCAGAATCCTGTTATCCGACGAACGAAATATAATCCTGACAATATGCGGTACGGCGAGCCCTACAAACGATATCGGCCCGGCAAACGCCGTAATTCCGGCAGTCAGCACACTTGAAATTACAATGATAACCATTCTGAAGCGTTTGATGTTAAGCCCCATGGATATGGCGTAGTTTTCACCGAACAGCATGGTATTGAGCGGCTTGCTCATAAAAAACGTCAATATAAGAATCGGTATAGCCAATATATACAGAAATTTGACCTGTATCCACGAGAAGCCTGAGAAGCTTCCCAGCGTCCATGTGACATAATGGGCGATCTGTTCATTATCAGCAAAGGCTATGAGTATGCTTGTACCCGCGCTGCAGATAAAGCCCGCCATGATCCCAATGATCAGAAGCGTCGATATATTCTTTACTTTTTTTCCAGCCAGGCACACAGCAGCCATAATCAGCATTGCTCCGGCAAAAGCGCCTGTAAAAAGCAGTATGGGACTGATACTGCTCAACCCAAACATATAACCGCCTAAAATGACGAGTCCCACAAAAAGGCTGGAACCAGAGGATATCCCGAGAACATATGGCTCAACGATAGGATTCCTGAAGAATATCTGCAGCAGCAGTCCGGAAACAGACAGGCTCGCTCCGCCGATAAGCGCTCCCAGCAGCCGTGGAAGCCTGATATTCATTACAATTGAGGTAAATACCGAATTATCAGCGTTAATTCCGAAAAATATCTTTATGACCTTTAAAAAACCAATATTTACCGATCCGATTGAAATACTAAGAACGCCTAATAACGCAGTAATAATAATCAGAGCTAGAATTACGAGCCGCTGACCGCTTTTTTGCCGGTTTGTTTCATCCATATGTATCACTTTCTTCAGTCCTATTAGAACCGATACAGAAAAAAAGGTTCAGCAGATATAGGGATACTGTTTTATCCCCACAACCTGCTGAACCTCCGTTGTTCGGTCGGTTCATTTATTTCAATCTTAGAATTTTACACTTTTCTTTATTTCTTCTGCCCGTATCGGTTTTCCTTCTGAAATGAAGAGGTGAAGTTCGCCGTATTTCACTTCACGTATCATCAGAATCAGGCGCTTTTCCTGCTCATTTAAAACGAGTTCTTCTTTTTCATCGTTACCGTTCATTTCCTCACCTCAGAGTTGTTCAGTCGCCAACGTGTACCACAATAAATCGGCATCCGATGTAAATTTCGCGTACATTATCATAACGGTTTTGTGACCTCAGCTTTTTGAGTAGTGCGCCGAGCAGCAGTCGCAATGCTGCTCGGCATATACTCAGAAGGAAATGTCAAAACCAAGGGTAAATGAAAAAATGCAAAATAAAAACGGCTGTGACAATATGTCACAGCCGAATTCCTGCATAAATATAAATTAACCCAAGCTTCACGGGCTTTCAGGTTAAGTAAATTTCAAGCAGGTCTTCTGACTCGCGCTTAGGGAGATACTTCTCCTGCGGCTCACGCTCTGCCTTCCCGGTTTCCCAGTGACCGACTTTCGTCGACGAGCGCGGCTTCGGCGCATACAGCGGCGGTTCCGCTCGGGATTCTCACCCGATTCTCTATCCTTCCCCAAAGACTACACACCAATGGGGACACTTGAAATGATATTTTATTTTCGTGAAACCAAGTTATCATAAAAATATTATGCTGTCAAGAAGCAAATCGGTGATCAGCTTGCCCTGATCGGCATAATCTGCCGTCTGTATTATTTTTCATAAATTTCCAGAATTTCAGCAGGACAGCTCTTTACGCAAATACCACATGCTATGCATTTTGATGCAACGGGAGTATCAGTGTTCTTTACAATGACGCCGAACGGACATGCTTCTTTACATTTGCCGCACCCTGTACAAAGCTTCTTGTTAATCATATAGACGCCGTTCGTGTTCTGCGTTATCGCCCCTGCCTCGCAGACTCTGGCACATTTGCCGCACTGGACGCAGATCATCGGCTTGACTTTATCGTTCTTTTGGACAATCTGTATGCAAGACTTTTCAATGCTGAATTCTTTGTAAAATGCTTCAGAACACGCGCGAACACAGCCCAGGCAGGCCATACAGACTGCATCTTTTTTTATTGCTAATTTTTTCATGTACCAATAAAGCTCCTTTAGAAAATATCATTAAAACGTGACAGTATGTTTTTATGCGCCGATTTATTTCAAAACGTAATGTCCGGGCAAAGCTTCGATTAAGTCGCCGCCCTTGTTAAAATCCTCAATATTGTAGTCAATGCGTTTTTTGTTTCGTTCGTACACGGGGTCGGGTACGGGAACAGCTGAAAGAAGAGACTGGGTATAGGCGTGAAGCGGGTTTGCAAACAGCTCTTTTGCTGAGGCGATCTCCACGATTCGGCCATGAAGCATCACAGCGATTCTATTGCATATAAACTTAATAATGGACAGATCATGTGCGATCAAGAGAAACGAAAATTGATGCTCGCGCTGCAATCGCTGAAATAAAGTAATTATCTGAGCCTGAATTGAAACATCCAGAGATGCGATAGGCTCGTCGGCAATTATCAGATCGGGACTTGTGCTTAAGCATCTTGCTATTGTGACACGTTGACGCTGACCTCCGGATATCTCAGGAGGATATTTTGTTTTATAGGTCTCATCCAAACCAACTTCAAAAAGCAATGACTTTAATCTGTTTTGAAGATCATCTTTGTCTTTTATCAAGCGATTAATTTTCAGGGGCTCAGCTATTATTTGCTCAACCGTCATTCTCGGATTCAACGCTGCAGCTGAATCCTGAAATATGATCTGCATGTTTTTATGTATATCTTTTTTGCTCTCTCTTGATATGTATTTTTGCGATATTTTGTTGCCCCTAAAATATACTTCGCCGTCTGTTGCCGGATAAATTCCCATGATAGTACGGGCGACTGTCGATTTCCCTGAGCCGGTTTCACCGACAAGGCCAAAAACCTCCCCCCTATTAATCTGAAAGGTCACGCCATCCACGGCTTTAATCGTTAAGTCTCTATTGATACGAAAATGCTGTTTTAAATCACAAACTCTTAAAATTTCCTCTGTACTCACGACTCAACCCGCCTTTTCAGTGAAATTGGCGGCATAATTTTTGGCGCTCTTTCGTCAAGCAGCCATGTAGCCGCGTAATGCGTTGGAGTAATTTGAAACATCGGCGGCATTTGTTCATAATCAATCGCTAAAGCATACTTATTTCTAATAGCAAAAGCGTCACCAGGCGGAGGGTCCAGCATAACAGGCGGCATACCGGGAATACTGGCTAGCTCTTCTCCCTCTTTTGTCAGCGACGGTAAAGCCGACATCAACCCCCACACATAAGGGTGCCTGGGGTCATAGAATATTTCTTCCGTAGTTCCTATTTCGACTATTTTGCCAGCATACATTATTGCCACACGGTCAGCAATCCGCGCAACCACTCCCAAATCATGTGAAATAAAAACAATTGAAATACCTGTTTTATCTCTCAAATCCATAAGCAGGTCGAGTATCTTGGCCTGAACAGTGACGTCCAGTGCAGTAGTAACTTCATCTGCAAATAGGACCTTGGGATTTGAAGCCAGCGCTATTGCCAGTACACAGCGCTGCCGCATCCCTCCGGAAAAAAAGTGCGGCTGAAGTGAAAACATATGAGCAGGATTATCAATACCTACTAAATCCAACATTTCCAACGCTCGGCTCTTTGCCTGCTCTCTGGTGACTTTGTTGTGCTTTAAAATAGATTCGGTTATCTGCTTCCCTATTGGGATTGTCGGGTTTAAGGTTGTCATCGGATCTTGAAATGCCATGGATAAAACACTGCCGCGGAGCTTTCGCATTTGCTTTTCTTTGTATAAGGTTATATCCTCTCCGTCGACAAGAATCCGGCCTTGCTTTATCCGTGAGTTTTTTGGGAGCAGCTTCAGGACCGACTGGCTCATGACGGTTTTGCCACAGCCAGATTCGCCTACAAGAGCCAGAATTTCGCCTTTGCCCAGTGCTAGGCTTACATCCCTAACGGCTTCCACCTCACCTTTTGGCGTATCGAAGCTAATCGATAAATTTATAAGCTGCAAATTCGGTTCAGTCATTCGCAATACCCCCATATTTCATATAAGCGCGTGCCGGGCGTTCAGGCAAACACCCGGCACGCCTTATTATTACTGCGGCGGTTTTTTGTCGGCATGAAACTTCAACTATTTAGTAAGTGTCCAGTCTTCTATGTTCCACATAACGCCAACTGCATGGTGCCCGAGAACTCTTGTTGTGTCTAGCCCCTTGAGTCCGCTAATGCCTACATAATTGCCGTTAAGATACGCGATCATAACTGAAGCCGGATCTTTTGTAAATGCAACTTCAAATTGACCGTATAAGGTTTTTCTTTCAGTAGCGGCTTTTGTATGTCTTGCCTGTGTAAGTATGTCGTCTACCGTCTTATTGGAGTATTTCATAGTATTAGCGCTTCCGTCTGTAGTGAACTGCTTATAGGCACCATCCGCATCAAATTCAAATGCATAACCGGCCAGGAAGCCGTTATATCCAGCTTTCCAGTCAAACTTTGTAACAAGAACAATTTCCATATTTACGCCAGCTTCTTTAAGCTGCTTTGAAACAATGTTTGCGATATCAACCCGCTCCTCCTCATAATCACGGACCTGAATTGTGAAGTGGAACTTTTGACCATTGCGCTCATAAATGCCGTCGCTGCCTTTGACCCAGCCAAGCTTCTGCATCTCTATAGCAAACTTGCTAAGATCATACATGGAAATGTCAGCATCCTTATCTCCGCCATCAGCATTGATCTGTATGGGGCTGTATGCGGTAAATCCCTGACTGGTAAGAACACTTTTTACGATGGCATTTTTGTCGATAGCATAGTTTAGAACACCGACCGAATCTCTGTTTTTTATCCAGAAATCCGTTCTGAAATCCATTGACACCGCGCGGTAGTCAGCTGTCTTAAAATCGTAATTCGTAAAGCCTTCCTTACCGCGGAAATTTTCTGCGTATTTTGCGTTGAGCCACGCAAGGTCCGCTTCTCCAGATTGCAGCATCGTGGCTTTCGTGCTTTCTGTCGCAACTGTCTTATAAACTAAATTTTTAATGCTCGGAACCTTATCGTAGTATTTGTCGTTACTTACTAGGGTTATTGTCCCGCCGGCGGTATCCCAGCTGACAAACTTATAACGGCCAGTTCCAACGGGGTTTTGATTAAATGAGGATGTAGTAAGATCCTGTCCCTCCAGCAGATGCTTAGGGATAATGCCAATCGTAAAATAATCGAGCATAGCGGCATTATATTGCGAAAGCGTTATATTAACGGTGTAGTCATCTTTCGCGGTAACGCTTGCAATATCCTTGTAATCGCTCAGCATACTTGAAGATAAAGTTTTATCAGTGGTCAACTCCGTATAAGTGTAGACAACATCCGCAGCGGTAAAGGGTTGACCGTCCTGCCATAAAACGTTATGCCTCAGATTGAAGGTATAGGTCAGCGAGCTGTCGTCATATGTATATTTTTCCGCTAAGTCTGCAACCGGATTGCCTGAAGCATCATACTTCATTAAGCCCGAAAAAATAATGCTTACCAAATCGCTTTGGCCTGTGACAACAGGGTTGATTGTATCTGTATTCTCACCCGCGTATACAAGCGTATTGGTTAAACCGGACGCGTTGGATGCGTTTGCTTTTTCAGTATCCGCGGTGCTTGGAGTTACATTGTTTTTTGAAGAACAGCCTGCAATACTTAAACAGATTACTAAACTTAATACAGCCGCTAAAAGCCTTGTGCTTTTCCCTCTGAAGCTCATTATATTCTCCTCATAATTATATATTTCTATTGGCAATTGCCATTATAGACTGCTTTCTCGTTTGTTTGTTTCTCTTCTGAAGTAATAGGCAATATTGGTGATGCACACTAAGGTTGTTATTAAGAACAAGCCCGGAATAATGATAACCCACCAAGCATTCGACAATAACGCTTTATTTGCAAGAGAGAGCATGCTGCCCCAAGAAATCACATCAACGGGGAGGCCAAGGCCCAAGAAGCTCAGAGTAGACTCCATGGACATGCTTGAACTTATACTTGATACGACAACAAACATAATTGTAGAAACCAAATTCGGTATCAAATGCTGCCGCATCGTATGCAGGAAGCTGCCGCCCATGCATTGCGCGGCCAGTACATATTCACTGCCTCGTATCTGTCTGACTTCACTTCGTACGATTCTTGCCAGAGCACACCAGCTGGTTACCCCGATAATAAATGATATTTTTAAAATATTCTGCGTTCCCATAACCGACGATAACAATAATACAAGCAGCAGCGCCGGAATACTGTTAATCAGCTCCGGAACACGCATCATGATTGCGTCAACACGCGAATTAGCGGTCCCGCTGATACAGCCGTATACAACGCCTATCACAGCAATAATAGCCATGCCCAACAGCCCAATGCATATTGAGGCTCGTCCACCATACCAGATCATGGAGAATATATCGCGTCCCAGCGAGTCCGTCCCAAAATAGAATTCCGAATTCGGCGCTTGGTTCAGATGATCAAGATAAAAATTAGTCGGGTCATGGTTATACACCTTTTCCGCAAAAACGCATCCCAATATAATGATGCAGAGAATAGCTATTGATATGATCGGTTTCCCCTTAAACCTATATGTAAAAGACGGCTTTTTCCTCTCGGGCATATGTATCTTGTAGTTAGCGCCTACAATGACGAACTGCTCGCTGCTTTTTTCCGCCATGCCGGCACCTCCGTCAATTTCATTCTCGGATCGATTACCTCATTTATTGACTGAGCGATAATGCTGCTTAAAATAACCAACACACCGGTAATCAATACAACCAACATCAGTAGATTATAATCGTGATATTTTGCGCTTTGAACGGCAAGCGCCCCAATACCGGGATAATTAAATACAGACTCCGCTATGTAAGTTCCGCTCAACACATGAGGAATCGAAATAGCCATGATACTAACGATAGTCGGGGCAACATTGCGCAGACAGTGCCTGAGCACAATTTCACGTTTTGTACACCCTTTGGATTTGGCTAATAAAACATAATCCTTTCGCACCTCATCTAAAAGTTTATTCCTTATCATGTAAGCGTAATACCACAGATGGCTGAGTATCATAACGATCAGCGGTAAAATCATGTGGCGTATCCGGCTTATGACATCTCCCGCTTTGCCGATATCATATGCCCCGCTGCTCGGAAGCCATTTGAGATTGATACTAAAAAGCAATACCAAAACAACGCCCAACCAAAAAGGAGGTATATAATAAGCCGCTGTTCCCACCTTACAGATAATTCGATCAATCAGTGTGTCCTCATGCATTGCGCAAAATAAAGCAAGAAGTGTGGCAAAAAGGAAAACAAGGATATAAGCAGTGCCTCCAAGAATCAATGTGTTTCCTATCAGCGGAGAAACGACATCCATTGCCGGTGTTTTGTACTTAAGTGACAATCCGAATTCACCCTGAGCCGCGTTGCCGATCCATTTGATGTATTGAAGATATATTGGGCCGTCAAGTCCTAAACGTGTTCTTGCAGCATCCAGTTCCTGCGTTGTCATGGACTCAACCGCATCACCGTAAAATGATTGCAGCGGATCACCAGGCGCAAGACGTGCCAAATAAAAGACTCCAACAGACAATATAAACATGGCGAGTAGAAATCCCAGAGTTCTCTTAATGATCTTCTTGATAATCATTGCGTTCCTGCTCAAACCGATATCCTTCTCTCTCATAATGCGAACCTTACATAGCAAAGCTGTCTTATGAACCTTTTGTTCCCATCAGTACATGCCATGGTTCCAGATCGAATTCGGGACGTGTAAGCCCCGGTAGTTTTTCGAGCTTTACGTCAGCGAGGCCGTTCCTGACCAATAAGCTTGTCAGATCTTCCATTCGGGCTCCCTTGATCTGCAATTGCTTATCGACCTCATCATCTTCATAGATATTTAATCTTTTTGTTGTCAGGCCCACACCTTCGAGCATCCTGTTAAAGCAGAATATCTTTCCTCCCGGTTTTATCACTCTCAACCATTCTTTGATTGCATTATCAGGCTCTACAAGCGTCCAGATAAGCCGGGAGTTAACTATATAGTCGAAGGTGTTATCCGCGAATGGAAGGTCAAGTACATTTCCATACATAAAAACGGCGTTCGTTTCTTTCGACGCTGCGTGCTTGACGGCATGGTTTAACATTTCTTTTGATATGTCGAGTCCGATTGATGAATATCCTAATCTTGCGGTCATATTTGCAAGAAAGCCTGTTCCCGTTCCTAAGTCCAAAACGCTCTTATTTCCGTCTGAATCAAGGAGCTTATCGAGAGCGTCTATCCACGCACCTATATCTTCGGTATCATGCTCCTCATCAAAAGAAGATGATCTTGCGTCCCAATATGATCCGATTTTTTTAATAATGCTTTCAATACTATTCACTTTCATACCTCTTTCAGGAATTGATGCTTACCTCAGGTTCTTGGTTAAACTATTAACAATCTATCAGTTAACAAAATCTCCAACAAGCTCCCGGGGAGGATGCCAGGAGGAAATTCATCGAGATTAACAATCTTATTCCCTGTTTGGATACAGATTGTGACAAATCGGGCAAACAAGCATCCCCCGCAGGGGCTTGTTAAATCAAATCAAAATGCCAAAAATATATATATATTGCAATAATCCTGTGCATATCCAATACGGGGGGATATGTATGCCGTCAGGTGGTTATCCCCCCGGGGAGCTTGTGTGCAACAGGCATTAGAGCTATATTGTAATTACTGTTAAGCACCCTCAATACTTCCATATCGCTTATTGCCAAAGTAACTATGAGTACCGGCCTGCGTCGTAACAGACCGGTACTCATAGTATGTAATGTAGATATCTTCGAGTAAACATGCATGAATTCACTACGAGGGATGTTCTCTATATAGTCATCCCCCCAGGGTGCTTGTATAGCATTTTTAAGCTAAAGTAAACGAATACTAAGAAAAGAGTTGATTTTTATGTTCGAACAAGAAACGAGAATCGAATCTCTCGATACGCAAAACAGCTCGATGGAGAATCCTACATCAGATCACGCTCGTTTATGCCAATGGCCGCTTAAAATTAATAAGATATCGGCCTCAGCTCCATATTTTCATAAATGTAATCTACTCATATCAGCTGATTGCGTCGCTTATTCGTATGTGAATTTTCATAAATCCCTCGGCAGTAATAAGGTACTAGTCATAGGTTGCCCCGATCTTGACATTGTTGAGTTTACATTAAAACTCACTGAAATTTTACGGTTGAATGATGTCTTAAGTATTACTGTGATGCGAATGGATACACCATGCTGCAAACAAATATCTCAAGCAATTTTTCTTGCACTCAGAAACAGCAAGAAGGATATCCCCCTTCGTATGACGACTGTATTTACTGAGGGAGAAATTATCGATTAGGATTCCTTTACCTCACCCTGATTACAGCTATCGAGTAGTATTATTATAAACAGCTATACCCTTATAGAGCTTTCAGTAGTTTCTCATATTGAGATACCCGGAAAATATGCGTTGAGAGGTGACAAGAATGGCAGCACAACACATTCGTGAAGAATCAGGTAACCCATCGCACACCAATACGCATACCCACACACAGACTAAAGCCGTTGTCAATCGGTTAGCCAGAGCCATTGGTCATCTAGAATCCGTAAAACGAATGGTTCAAGATGGCCGCGATTGTTCGGAAGTATTAATACAGCTCGCGGCTGTTCGAGCAGCATTGAATAATACAGCCCAAATCATCTTGAAGGATCACGTCGCAAATTGCCTCGTTGACGCTGTCGAAGCGAATGATTTATCAGCACTGGAAAATCTGAATAAGGCAATTGAGCAGTATATGAAATAATTGCTGTAAATGCTGAACCAACATTTACGGCATTTTTCTATACAACTATTTCGCCTTCAGCAAAAATAGTTGTGATCTGAATTGGGATATTGTTTTTGCTCTTTCTTACAGCTTCAACAACAGCGTCGGCAAGCTTTACGCAGCATGGAGCATCCATCCGAACCACAACTATACTCAGTATCTCATTAGATTGGAATATTTCCAAGAGTTTATCCGTGAAGCCTGCGCCGTCGAGTTCCGGGCACCCAATAAGCAGTACACGTTTATTCAGGAGTTTGCTGTGAAAGCTTTCATAAGAGTAGGCGGCGCAATCGGCAGACAGTATAAGATGCGCTTTATGAAAATACGGAGAAACTGATGATATGAGCTTCAGTTTCAACGGCCACTGGCAGAGATGTGCCTGTCCGGGATTCGGATTGAATATCTGTTTTCCGAACGTTTCGACGTAATTCCATGGCATCGTTTTTGATTTTAAGTCCATATGAAGCAGCCTCCTTCATTGAATCATTTTATTACCAAAACTATATACCATAATGGCGAAGGTTTTAAGCTCCCCAGGGGGATATTGATGTTTTTATGTCTGATATCCCCAGCTACGTTTTTCACATCAAAACAGTATTTCCAAGCTCCTTCCTGCTTCGAATCGCAATTAATACGACAGCTCCTTATATGTTGTTCACAATATATTACCTTTTGTCGTTAGGTTTGCTATCCATATAGATGAATTTCCTAAAATATATCCCCCCGGGGAGCTTGCCGCATTTAATTTTCGTAGTAGTATGAATGTCGGATGAAACATATCAACTCAACCATTCAACAGAGAGGGAGATATCGATGCATATACCTGATAATTATCTAAGTCCGGTGACATGTGCCGTCATGGCGGCCGCTGCGATTCCAGTGCTGGCAGTCTCAATAAAAAAAGTCAAAGAAGAGGTGACAAACGCTAAGATGCCGCTCTTGGGTATCGGTGCGGCATTTTCGTTTTTAACGATGATGTTTAATGTGCCGCTGCCTGGCGGAACGACGGGTCATGCTGTCGGCGGGACGCTGATTGCCATATTGCTTGGGCCTTATTCGGCGTGTATCTCGGTGGCTGTCGCCCTGCTTGTTCAAGCGCTATTATTTGGTGACGGCGGTGTTCTGGCTTTAGGAGCGAACATTTTCAATATGGCCATTGTGCTTCCGTTTGTCGGTTACTTCATATATAAACTGATAAAAGATCGTGTAAAGTCAAAAAAAGGAGAATACGCTGCAATCGCCATTGGTTCTTACTTAGGCATAAATATCGCAGCACTCTGCGCGGCGATTGAATTTGGAATTCAGCCGCTGCTATTTAAAAACGCCGCAGGTCAGCCTATGTACTCCCCATACCCACTGTCTGTCTCGATTCCTGCGATGCTGATTCCTCATTTGCTGGTAGCCGGAGTTGTTGAAGTCCTTTTCACTGTCTTTATTATTGTTTTCATAAAAAAAGTCTCACCAGGCACAATATACGAAGGTGCAAAGAAAAAGACAAAAGCGATTTATGGTCTTATTGCCGCGCTCATTTGTTTAACCCCGTTAGGCTTGCTGGCAGCGGGAACGGCTTGGGGCGAGTGGGGCGCGGATGAAATACAGAATGTCACTTCAGGCGGGGGTGCGCTCGGGTATGTGCCGCAGGGAATGCAGAATGGTTTCAGCTTAAAAGCCTTGATGCCGGATTACTCGGTTAGCGGTTTGCCGGATTTTGTGGGTTATATTTTATCCGCTGTTGTCGGGGTTGCAATCATGATTATTTTATTTAAAGTCATTAGCAACTTACGAAAAGAAAAACAACTCAATTAAGAACTCCGGGAAAACAGATATATAACAAGGAAGTATAAATTGATGCCAGAATGGCTGTTAACAACAGAAAACTTCACACCGTCAAAAGACAAGGATACTTTTATTAATAAAAGTATCCTATCTTTCATGCAGATCATTTCACTGATAAAAGCCCAGGATAACAACACTGCTGACATTTTTCGTGTCAATGCGTTTTTTAGAGTGCTATTTACTTTAATGTTGGTCGTTCTGGTTTCTTTATCAGCATCAGTTACTTTTGTTTACATCACTATCGGTTATTTATTAGTGCTCCTATGTGTGATGCCCGCAAAGGACATTATTAAGATCCTACGGGTCAGCCTTGTGATGACGCTCTTTACCATTATCATATTGATACCGACAGTTTTTTACGGAAACACCTTCAGCATCGTTATCATACCATTAAAGGTATTTACGACAATCGTTGCAGTAAATATCCTCTCGAATTCCACCAAGTGGAATCAAATCATCAGCACATTAAAGAGATTTCACTTACCCGACCTTATCATATTTGTGCTGGATATAACAATTAAATACATCGTTATGCTCGGTGAGTTTACACTGGATATGCTCTATGCGCTGAAGCTCAGGTCTGTCGGAAAAAACAAAAACAAAGTCACATCGCTTTCTGGTATCGCTGGGACGATGTTCTTGAAATCCAGGATTATGGCGGAAGAGATGTACGGAGCGATGGAATGCCGGGGATTCACGGGAGAATTCCATATCTATGAAAAATTCCGTTTTGGGCTTGCCGACGTCTTCTATTTGCTGATAAACAGCGGAATTATTTACATTTTCATATTTCTGAACAGAGGTTAAAATGATAGAACTTCATCATGTATCCTATTCCTATGAGGGGCACAAAGCCCTAAATGACATCAGCCTGCATATCGGCAAAGGTGAAGCGGTGTCGCTTCTTGGCGCTAACGGCAGCGGAAAATCGACGCTTCTTAAGCTGATAAATGGCCTTATTACGCCAGATAAAGGCAAATATTATTTTGACGGCAGCGAAATCACCGAAAAAAAGTTAAAAGACGCAGTTTTCGCAAAATCACTGCACCAGAAAATCGGATTTGTTTTTCAGAATTCAGACACTCAGCTGTTTTGTGCTGATGTTTATGATGAGATTGCTTTTGGTCCGAGGCAGATGGGTCTTGATGAAGCAGCTGTTGAAAAACGGGTCAATGACTGTCTAGACCTTCTTCATTTGCAGGATTTTAAAAACAGACAGCCATATCACTTAAGCGGCGGAGAGAAGAAGAAGGTTGCGATCGCCTGTGTCCTGGCTATGAATCCCGAGGTCCTCATTTTAGATGAGCCGATGAACGGCCTGGACCCCAGAACAGAACGCTGGCTCGTTTCGTTTCTTGTGAATTTAATCCAAGCGGGGAAAACGCTCATCATATCCACCCACAATCTGGAGCTTGTGCAGGAAATATCGCATCGCGCCATCTTGTTTGATGAGACGCATACCGTCGCCGCCGATCTAAGCACACATCAGCTGATGGATGACATTGACCTGTTAAAAAGGGTCAATCTGGTAGATGAATACTACCATCATCATGATGACAGCGGACACAGTCATTATCATATACACAATTATTGATGATAAAATAGTAGAACGAAGCGTTTTGATGAATTCTTTATAGATTTGTAAAACAACAATCTTGCATAAAAGACAATAAGAACATCCCCGCCGAAAGCACCGGCGGGGATGCGCTGCATTTTGGATACTTGAAGTGCCGTAAGTTTAGATTGAAAGATATTATATCAACGATTTGCTGCAAACGAGGAATCGGTATAATAAAATACACTGATTACGACGCAGCTTTACAGAAATTATTTAGAATTGGATCCCTGTAGGCGCGGCGCGAGCGGCATATCCCACTCTTTATGGTCCGTGTGCAGTAATTCATGGACCCTGTGGGCCATCTCATCACCTTCAAAACGCTCGTAAAGCGCACCGATGGAAGGGTTCTCGTGTGAGAAACGAAGCGCTGAGTTTCTGTCCAGTCCGTAGAGGCTTTGGCCTCGAACCTGTGCCATCTCTTTGCCCATGATGATCGGTTGGCCGCCGCCGCCGGAACACCCCCCCGGGCAAGCCATGACTTCGACAAAATCATATTGCACTTCACCATTGCGGATAGCTTCTACAAGGTTTCTCGCATTGGACAGCCCACTGGCGACAGCGATATTGACAGGTTTGCCTTCAATATGGAAGGTCGCTTCACGCCAGCCGTTCATGCCGCGGACGTTTGCAAAGGCATCAACATCCGGATTTTGACCTGTCGCGAGAAAATATACGGAACGAAGCGCTGCTTCCATAACACCGCCCGACGCGCCAAAGATGACGCCGGCGCCAGTACTGATTCCCATCGGCTGGTCAAAATCTTCCTCTGTAAGGTTGACGGGCTGAATGTGCTCGGCGACTATCATACGGTCAACTTCTCTTGTTGTCAGGACGAGGTCCACATCGGGGCCTGTCCCGGTACTGTCCATGCCGGGCAGTGCACATTCCACTTTTTTGGCCGTGCAAGGCATGACGGAAACGCAGAAGATACGAGAAGGATCGACCTTGAGGATGTCGGCGAGATATGTTTTTGCGACGGCGCCGAACATCTGCTGCGGTGATTTTGTCGTTGAAAAATGCTCCATCATGTCCGGGTATTGGGATTTCATGAAACGGACCCAGCCTGGGCAGCAGGATGTAAAGAGTGGATACCTGTTCGGCTCCGCTTTGTTGAATTTCCTCTTGACGAATTCGTTACCTTCCTCAATGATCGTGAGGTCGGCGGTAAAGTTCGTATCGAAAATGTAATCGAAACCGATCTTCCGCAGCGCGGCGACAAGACGTTTGACGGTAGCAAATTCTCTTGAGATACCGAGGCTTTCGCCCCACGCGGCGCGGACAGCAGGCGCAATCTGGACAATAGTGATTATATTGGGATTAGCCAGTGCCCTGAAGGCCTTCATCGTATCGTCGCGCTCACTCAAAGCGCCCGTCGGACAGTGTGTGATGCACTGTCCGCAGAGTACGCAGTCAGACTCATTAATTTCTCTATCGCACGACACGCCGATATTCGTCCGAGAGCCGGTGTTGTCAAGGCCCCATACGCCGATGGATTGAACCTTGTTGCAGACCTGGATACACCGCATGCACTTGATGCACTTGGAGTCGTCCTTGATGAGGGGGAAAGTCATATCCCATTTCATTTCAGGGACTTCCTTGCTGTATGGCTGAGAGATAATACCCAGGTCATTAGCGATTTTTTGAAGACCGCAGTTTGTGCTCCTAATGCATGTTGGGCAGTTGCAGTCGTGCTGGGACAGGATGAACTGAACGTTGACTCGTCGAGCTTCTCGAGCTTTCGGGCTGTTCGTCATAACGACCACACCTTCACTAACAGGGGTGTTGCACGTTGTGACGAGCTTTTTACGCCCTTGGATTTCAGCTACGCAGATACGGCATGCGCCAATTTCGTTAACATCCTTCATATAACAGAGCGTCGGAAGAAAAACACCGACGGTTTTTGCCGCGTCAAGAATAGTTGTTCCCTCAGCCACTTCAACCGTAATACTATCTATCGATAATTTTACCATTTGGATTTTACCTCCGTTAAAGCACCGAACCCGAAGTGGTCGCAGCGCAGGCAGCGTCTGGCCTCCTGTACGACCTCCTCACGGGTCATGCTGTTTTCGGTCAGCTCAAAATCAAACTTTCTGTCACAAGCTTCACGTTCGGTCATTCCTACTCTGCCGATCAAAGGTTTCTCGCGCAGAGCTGTGAAGGAGACATCTATCTTGACATCAAGCTGGTGGTTAAAGCCAAGATATTCATCGATATTGGCAGCAGCGACCTTACCGGCTTCAATGGCACGGATGACGGTCGCCGGACCTGTCTGGCAGTCTCCGCCTGTGAAAACACCGGGCATTGATGTGACGGCTGTGCTGCTTTCAGAGATGAATGTGCCCCGTTTGATCGGAATGCCGGTTTTCTCATATGGTGCTGTATCGACAGCCTGTCCGACAGCCATAATGACGATATCACACGGTATAATAATTTCAGGATGTTTGGCGTTACCTGGGACCGGGCGTCCGTCTTCACTGATCTTTCCGACAATCTGCAGCTGGGCACGGAACCCGGTAACACAGCCATTTATATCAGAGATAACGCCAGCGGGGGCGTTGAGCGTGACCATTTCAACACCTTCGGCAACAGCTGCTTCAACTTCAGCTGGCAATGCCGTCATATCCTTCTGTCTGCGGCGGTAGATAACGCTGACTTTCTCTGCGCCGAGCCTGACAGCTGTACGGGCGGCATCCATGGCTACGTTTCCGCCGCCGATGACGACAATTCTTTTGCTTGTGAAATCGGGCAGCACATCGTCACCTATATTACGCAGGAGTTCGACAGCTGAGATAACACCTTTTTTATCTTCACCCTCAATACCGAGCTTTTTTTCTGTATGAGCACCAATTGAGACATAAACGGCATCATACTTTTTCCGCAGCTGGTCAAATGAGATGTCCTTACCGACGTCTGAATGTAATTTTACTGTGATTCCGGTTGCAAGGATGGCATTCAGGTCATATTGCAGCTTATCCTTCGGGAGGCGATAACTAGGAATGCCGTAACGGAGCATACCGCCTAGATGCAGACCTTTTTCAAAAATTGTCACGTTATGGCCCATGAGTTGAAGGTAATATGCCGCAGTCAAGCCAGATGGGCCTCCGCCAATAACCGCAATTTTTTTACCGGTATCAGGCGACCTCTCAGGTGGTGGCACAATGCCGGAATAATCCGCTGCAAAACGCTTAATGCCTCGGATATTAATGGCATCGTCGAGCAGCATGCGGCGGCAGCGTGTTTCGCACGGGTGCTCGCATACGTAGCCGCAAGCACTGGGGAATGGATTGTCCTTGCGAATGAGACGGATCGCATCGTCATATCTCTTTTCACCGACGAGCGTAATGTATCCGGGAACATCTATATGTGCGGGACAATTTGAGACACAAGGAACAGCCTGTTCAAACTGTTCACTGCATTTCCCTTTCGTGATGTGATATTCGTAGTCTTTTCTGAAGGCTTGGAGGCTTTTGAGTATATAATCTGCCGCACCATAGCCTATGGCGCAGTCGGCTGTGTCCGAAATAACCTGCGCTGTACTTTCAATGAGGTTAATGGTACCCATTTTCGCCTTACCGTCAAGAACGGACTCCATTAGGTTAATAAGATTGCTGAGCCCTACCCTGCACGGAACGCATTTGCCGCAGGACTGAGCTTGACATATCTTAATAAAGGATGCAGCCATATCAATGGGACAAATTGCTGAAGGGCCGGAACGGATTCGTCGCCCGACATCGTCATAGAGATTTTCCAGCACCAGCTGCGATTCGCTTGGATTTGCAATATTTATCCTGCTCACTATTTTCTTCCTTCCGTTAATACCATTTCGCTTTATTAGGTTAGTGATATATGGAATTTGAGCTTTCCTTAAGTGATACAAAAAGCAACTCCGCTTCATGAATAAACCTTAGAATTTGCATAACCATATTCCATATCATTTTAGGTATACCGCTTTAACAAAAATGATATTAACAGTAAATAGAACCTCGTACAAGCTCCCTTGGAGGATTAAGCCCTATAAAATTGTTGAAATATACAAAAATACTTATGGACGAAGAAAGAATTTATATATAGCATCCAAGCGAATAACCCCGGGAGGGGCACAAAATAATGAATAAAATACCATATAATTCTAAATATCAGCAATATTGTGGAAAAATTTCAGATGGGGGATATTTGGATCGATTGAAATACCAACAACCCGGCTGGGGGATAATAAGCGAAAAAATTATTGTTTTGTACGAACCAGGTTGTTGATTCTAGGGCCAATATATGTATTTATCACACAAGCTTATTTGAAATTATACCGTTTGTTGATAAAAGAACTAATTATTATGGAAATAAATATACATAATTCCATAAAAAATGGTTGGGGGATATGGTGATCACAATTATCCATATCCCCAGAGGGGGCTTTTACTGTATATTCCAGAGGTTTATATTAACATTGATGGATAAAATTATAACTACATTTTAATATCCATTTTGAAATATGTAAAATAAATTCAAGTGCAATAATTGTAAAAAACGTAATAATATGCTCATCGAAGAAGGGTTAAATAATATGTTGAATTTTGATCTGCATATTCCCACACGCATTATGTTCGGTAAAGATACCCTCAAGGGGATTGGTGCTCAGCTCAAGCCCTATGCAAAGAAGGTCCTACTACACTACGGGGGAAGCAATATAAAAAAGAGTGGACTGTACGACGCGGTGACAGCTTCCTTGAAGGAGAGCGGCGTGGATTTCGTTGAGCTGGGCGGTGTTGTCCCCAACCCACGTTTAACAAAGGTCTGTGAGGGCATTGAACTTTGCAAACGGGAAAACGTGGAAATGATCCTTACTGTCGGCGGCGGCAGCGTGATTGACTCATCCAAGGCTATCGCGGCAGGCGTCTTCTGCGATGGTGACGTCTGGGATTTGTTTGGAATGCTCAAACCGGTAACGGCAGCGCTGCCTGTTGCCACAATACTGACAATACCTGCCGCAGGCAGCGAATCAAGTGGGGCATGTGTCATTTCGAACGAAGAAAAGCATTTAAAGAAGATGTGCGGAAGCACACTGCTCCGCCCTGTCCTCAGTATCATAAACCCAGAATTGTTCTATACGCTGCCGAAAAATCAGATCGCTAACGGCGTGGCGGACATGATGAGTCATATTTTTGAACGCTATTTTACAAACACTCTGAATACGGATCTGACAGACAGGTTGTGCGAGGCGACGTTGAATACAATCATCAAAAATGCGCCGATTGTCTACGAAAACCCAAAGAATTACGACGCCTGGTGCCAGATTGGATTCTGCGGAACAGTTGCACACAATGATTTGCTTGGGCTCGGTCGTGAACAGGACTGGGGCTGCCATATCATAGAGCATGAGCTAAGCGCCCAATTTGATGTTGCCCACGGCGCGGGGCTGGCTGTGCTGACCCCTGCATGGATGCGTTATTCTTATAAGAGATCAATATGTTCGTCCAGTTCGCTGTCAATGTCATGGGCGTCGAAGGCAGCTACCGCGAACCTGACGCGATTGTGCTGGAGGGCATCACACGCCTCCGCGAATTTTTCAGCAAGTTGGGGCTGCCAGCTACGCTCACAGAACTCGGTGTCGAGGAGAGCAAGCTGGAGCTGATGGCAAAGAGAGCGACAGGCGAAGCTTTCGGTTTCGGGCATCCCATCGGCGGATTGAAAAAGCTTCTCTGGCAGGATGTGCTTGAAATTTATAAACTCGTAAAATAGAAACTAATAAAGGATATTTATGGAGGTTTGTAAGATGGAGTATACATATTTAGGTAGGACGGGAATGAAGGTCAGCAGGCTGTGCCTGGGCACGATGAACTTCGGGCCCTACACGGAAGAAAAGGAAGCATTTGCGATCATGGACAGAGCGGTGGAAGCAGGTATAAATTTCTTTGATACGGCAAATTTGTACGGATCTGTTTTTGGAGTTCCCGGCAATCAGGGCAGAACGGAGGAGATCATCGGGCGTTGGTTTTCCCAAGGTGGCGGCAGGCGCGAAAAGGTCATACTGGCAACAAAGGTGTACGGCGGTATGCAGGATGACAATGATGGCCCGAACGGCAGCAACGGCCTATCTGCATACAAAATCCGAAGACACCTTGATGGTTCTCTGAGACGGCTCCAAACTGATCATATCGAGCTTTATCAGATGCACCATATCGAGAGAAATGCCACATGGGAAGAGCTATGGGGCGTTTTCGAGTCGCTTGTTAATAAAGGTACCATATACTATATCGGTTCCTGCAATTTTGCGGGCTGGCATCTAGCGCAGGCGCAGGCGGCGGCGGATAAAAGAAATTTCCTGGGATTGGTATGTGAGCAGCATAAATTTAATCTGCTGTGCAGGTTACCTGAGCTTGAGGTGCTTCCTGCCGCGCAAGGTCTAGGCCTGGGTGTCATCCCCTGGAGTCCATTAGCTGGCGGGCTGCTCAACGGAAACGCGCTTGACCCCGTGCAGGGTTCCAGAGGAGCGCAGATGGCAGCTTTTCTTTCAAAGGACGCACGTTCGCAGCTTGAAGCGTATTCCAAATTGTGCGCCGAAATCGGCGAAAGCGAATCTAATGTCGCTCTGGCGTGGCTGCTGGCTAACCCGGCAGTGACCGCTCCAATTATCGGGCCAAGAACATTGAAACAATTTGAGGATTCTTTGAAAACAGTGGAAATCAAATTAACAGGTGATGTACAGAAGAAACTTGACGAAATTTTTCCCGGACCCGGCGGCAAGGCACCGGAAGCGTATGCGTGGTGACGGAATTAAAGACATGCAAACAATTGGTATACACACGCACCATCAAAGTACAAAGGCTGTTCTCACCAGGCTTTCAAAGGCTACCGGACAGTTAAACGGTGTCCGGCGTATGGTTGAGGATAGACGTGATTGTGCAGAGGTTCTCATACAATTGGAAGCTGTACGTTCGGCTGTCAATAGCATCTGTCGAATAATATTAATAGAGCATATTGACCACTGCATCGTCAACGCGATAAGAACGTGCGATATGGAAATCGTCGATCAGTTATATAATGCTTTAGATATAGTTATAAAATAAACTTATCGGTATTAAACAGTTAAACCCAAGATATTGGATTGGAAACTGTGTTAAGCAAGCTGTATGCTGGATCGCAGCCGTCCGCGAGGTCTCCCCGGGTAAGTACGTAATCTTTCTCTCCATTAACCTGCCGCATTTACACAGGCTGATTCTGTGTAGCTATTGGACTTCGACTTGTTGTGCAGCCTTGTCCTCAGCCTGTGCCTGATGCAATTCCTGTTCGTCAGGCCAGAGATATGCCGCCGCCTTCCTTCACACTCCACCTCGCGATGGACGCGCTTGCCCTTGGCTATACACTTCACGCTACCGGGCGTGTTCGGGACTTTCACCTGTTAGACTGCGCCCATGCCGGGCGCACGCAAAATCCCCGTTGTTTATTAAAATAATCAACGGGGATTTGTATTATTGACATTTCTTTTCTCATGTCGTATATTCCTAATATGATACATTACGATTATCGTATTATACGAGGTGGTCAAATGATAGACAAAATTTGCAATGAAGATATACAGAGCTTGGCAAAGGTGTGGCATGAGCTCATCGTTTCGATGCAAAAAACCAGCGAGGAGCTGTGGAAGGATAAGCTAGAGGGTGCGTCAACCATAGAGGTAAGCATACTCAGCATTATTGAGCGGAAGCCCGATGTGATCCTGAAAGAAATCGTTGAATTTCTGGGTATACCGGGCAGCACTCTGACGAGCGCGATTGATCGGCTGGAAAAGCGCGGACTGCTCAGACGGGTGATCAGTCAAAGGGACCGGCGCTCATTCGGACTTGAGCTAACGAATGAAGGCAGGATAGCCCAACATGAACACCGTGAAAGCGAAAAGATATTATGGGAGAAAGTATTGGGGTCTTACGAAACTTCCTGTGAGCGCAAAGAACTCATACGGCTTCTTCAGATTTTGGCAGAAAATATTAACGGAATAAAAGAGGATAGAAGTAAAAATGAAAAATAAAACGGCTGTAATAACAGGAGCCACAAGCGGTATCGGAGCTGCTTTTGCATGTGAATTTGCCAGACAAGGGTATGACCTCGTGATCACAGGGCGTCGGAAAGAAAAAATAGAAGCTATGGCTGAACGACTCCGGCAAGAATACGGAGCCGATGTTGACGTCATAATGGCGGAGCTTTCCGAAATGGAGGGCGTGCAGAATGTCATCGATAACATCAAGGGACGTCAGATAGAGATACTAGTAAACAACGCCGGTTTCGGAGCCAATAGTTTGTACCAGATATCCGACTTAGCCGTTATGGAGCAGTTGGCAAAGGTTAACGTTCTGGCCCCAATGGAACTGATACATGCCGTCTTGCCAGGCATGCTGGAATACGGCAAGGGCACGGTCATCAACATCTCCTCTGAGAGCGTTTATATGATAGTTCCCAAAAATGCGGTTTACTCTGGAGCCAAGGCGTTCCTTAAAAGCTTTACCGAAGGGCTCTACCTCGACCTGATGGGTACGGGCGTACGTGTAATGGCTGTTTGCCCAGGGCTGACCCATACCGATTTTCATGAAAAAATTGGAATGGATAAATCCCGTCAAACCGACAGAGGGCAAATCAAATGGATGGCGCCAGAAAAAGTCGTGGAAATTGCGCTGAAAGATCTGGAAAGAGGCAAGGTAATCTGCATTCCTGGCTCTCATACAAAAATGCTGACGCATTTACTCAATCTTATACCCAGAAAGAGTTATTACCAGTTTATGTACAACTTCAGCCGGAAAAACTTTGGAAAGAAGGCTGTCTGATGTCTGATAAATGGGAGAATCCGAGTACGCTGTTTAAAATAGCTGATGAAATCGGACACAATCGCCTGTTTGGATTTATATATACCCGTTACATTAAGACGCTGGGACTGAAAGGCAATGAAGACATGCTTGATTTCGGCAGCGGTTCCGGCGCAGGCTCCAAGTATCTTGCAAATGCTCTGCAAAATGGCGGTCGCCTTACTTGTGCGGACACTTCCCAATATTGGACAGCAAAGGCGCGAGAACGGATGCGGAAATATAACAATGTCAGCTTCTACGCCGACTCTCTCCTCAATCTGAATTTTTCGGCAGGACGATTTGATGCGATATACATACATTACGCTCTTCATGAAGTTTCAGAAAGCTTGCGCGAGGAAATCGTAAAAGAATTCTACAGAATACTGAAGCCTGAAGGACGACTGTACATTAAGGAACCCCAAAGGGCATATGATGGCATGCCTGCTTCGGAGATCAAAAGACTGATGTTATCGAGTAAATTAATTGAAAAACATGGCATAGAGAAAAACGGCACTTATTCAGGCGTTTACACGAAAAGTAAATAACGCAAGCACAGAACCCATTGATTGCCGCAGAGCAACCAATGGGTTCTGTGACATTATTCGACCGATTTGAGCGAGCTGACCATGTCGATCGTCTTTATCTTACGGGACATGAGCAGATTCACAAAAAACGATAGCAGAAAGGTTGATATTATAGAGATGCTCAGGCTTAAAGGGGATATATAAGGAACATAATCGCTGGATTCGGATATGGTTGAGAGCATGAAGCCGATAAACAGATAGCCTGCGGGGACGCCAATAATGATCCCGAGTATAGTCAGCCAGATATTTTGCTTCTGCAGCAGCGATCGGATTTTCCGTTTTGGGAACCCAAGCACCTTCAGTGTAGCCAGTTCCCGTGTCCTTTCGGTAAATGACAGGGTGCCGAGGTTATACAGCACGACTACGCCTAATACAACAGCCGCAAGGATTAAGATCGCTATAATCGCCTGCATGCTGTCCAGGATAGAATTGAAGCTGACCATCAGCGCGTTTTTGTCCTGAACGCTTTCGACTCCGGGCAAATCCACAGCGGCCGAGGCATTTTGACCGCAAAGCAAGGCTGTGGGCCGCATGGTTAATTCCATTTTTTCATATGCTGCCTGTGAAACGGCAATTCCCTGACTGAGCGGCTTGCGATAGATGGCCGTAATTTCTGCTTCCCGCCAGAAATTTTCGCCGTAGACGCGCCACTTGACTGTATCGCCAGCTTTGACATGAAGCAGCTGGGCCATCTTGTAAGACATGGCGATGCCGCTGTCGGGAAGGCTGATTTTGTTTCTGTTTTTGTCCTCGAAATTATATCCGCTTCCTGCTCCCACCACTGTCAGGCTTCCGCTTTTCTCCGTTTCTCCCGATTTCAGTTCAACACTTGATTCCTGTATCAGTTGTCCGGGATATTTATTGGTGAGTGTGCTCAGCTGTGTATCTGTTATGTCGGTTTCGAGGTTAATTTTCGTGTTATAAGTAAATAAATCCTTGTACAGCCAGTCGGTCACCGAATTGACGCTGTCCCGCAACCCCAGTCCAAGCAAAAGCAGTGCAATACAGCCGATAACGCCGACAACAGCCATTGCGGAGCGTATTCTGCTTCTGAGGATATCGCGCAGATTCCATTGGACCGAAAATCCGAGGCTGCGCCAAAGCCGGCTTTTTTCCAAACGGGTGTGCATTGCCACTTTGGGGGCACGAGGCCGGAGGGTCTCGGCGGGTACGTCACTCAGCTCTCTGCGACAAGCGAAATAACTCGACAGGCCGCAGCAGGCGACAGCGACAACAACAGCGAAAACATCGGATACGGAGATAGCCGCGTACCAATCAGGTAAACTATATATCGCTTTCTGCATGGAAAACAAAACAGCCGGAATAACGAGCGGCCCGGTGAACAACCCGATTAAGCCGCCAAGTAAACCGAGCCAAAGCCCGTACGAAACATAATGCCTCAGAATTTTTTTTCGTTTGAAGCCCAGCGCCTTTAATGTGCCAATCTGCGTCCTTTGACCGCTGGTCATCCTCGTCATGGTGGTCAGCATGGTCAGTGCCGCGATCAGGAAAAATACCACTGGGAACACACCACCCATGGCTTTATTCTGACTGATTTCGTTCTTGAACTGGGCAGAACTAATCTGTGTATCCCTGGACAGTATCACACTATAGCCGGATATCTGAGCTTCAAGTTCAGTCTTTACGGCAGCTGCGTCGGCGCTGGCGCTGAGCTTAACCATCAGCTCATTATTTGGGAGCGCATCCGCGTTTGGAATGGACGAGCGGGGTAAGAAGGCAAATCCAAACGTCTCAGGGTCCGGGGTAAAGACCGAATCATCCTTGATTTCATAAACATATTCCGGGTGCATGACAAGTCCCAATATCGTCTTTGTAATTTCAAGACCAAACGCTTGAACCGTGATATTATCTCCGACTTTCAGGCCGTGCGCTTCGGCAAAGGACTCATCAAGCCAAATCCCGTCTTTTGTCGTGTCGAATTTTTCACCCTCTATAAGATAAGGTGTTGACAGCCTGTTCTCATCGACTATATTAAGACGGATAACGGGAGAGCCGTCCATTTCAGCCGTTCCGTCAAGGGTCAGCCGCAGTTGGGCTGAGGAAACTCCGGATATAGCTTCGGCTTTGGAAACGTCCGAACTGCTGATATTCTCTCCGATGACCCAATAATTAGGAAAGCTCGTCTCCTTGTAATATTGATCAATTTCCTTCTGCATGCCGTACCATTCGGCATTAATACCGGCAAAAACAAAAACGCCGAGCAGGGACATGAGAAAAATGGATATAAACTGTGTCTTGTTCGATTTCATATCCCTGAACATTTTCCT
>DBTM01000003.1:41082-80549 GCA_002307055.1 Clostridiales bacterium UBA1316 | reverse complement strand
TCTGTTCACTGACTCTGCCGTTTTTCATTCTGATTACTCTGTCGGCGGCCGGGGCCAGAGCGGAATTATGGGTAACAATAACAACCGTCTGTCCGGTTTTCCTGCAAGTTCTTTGCAGCAGCTTTAATATGGCTGTTCCCGTCTCACTGTCCAGCGCGCCGGTCGGCTCGTCGCAGAGCAGAAGCTTTGGGTTTTTACTCAAAGCGCGCGCTATGGAAACCCGCTGCTGTTCGCCGCCCGAAAGCTGAGCGGGAAACTGATCCAAATGATCAGCAAGGCCAACCGCTTCTAACGCAGATTTGGCATCCAGCGAGCTCTTTGTAATTTCTTTGATTAGAGCGACATTCTCGTAAGCCGTGAGCGTCGGTATCAGATTATAGAACTGGAAAACGAAGCCAACCGCATCGCAACGGTATTCAGATAATTTGTCATCGTTATATTTTGTGATATCCTCGCCGTCCATGTAAATCGAACCCGATGTTGGCTGATCCATTCCACCCAATAAATTCAGCACCGTGCTTTTTCCGGCTCCGCTTGGGCCTAATACGACGACAAATTCACCTTTCTTAATTTCAAAGCAAACATGATCGGCCGCATGTACCGCATGTTCACCTGTGCCATATTCCTTTATCACATCTTTGAACTCTATCAGAGCCATAATATTGCCTCCCTTCGCTATATCTTCATTAATTCTTCCGTCGTTAAGCCCAGCACACCGGCAATAATTTTGATAACCTCTTCTGAAGAGAAAAAGGCCGGGCTGTGGTTATGATTCGGATTTCCGTGCACAAGACCCAATACCCCGAAAATCAGAAATGTCGCAGCGATTTCCGGGTTTTTCAAATTGGTTAATCCTTTTTCGTTCAGATCCTCAAACAAACCGGTAATCGGTTCGATCAGCGACTGTGCTACATGAATGGAGAGCCTGTTGTCCATATCCAGATGCTCTGCGAGATGTGCCTGATCCATAAGAGCATGCTCCGACTCTGCAATCATATCGCTCATACATTTAAGAACCTTTTCAATTTTATCCATAAGCGGGATAGAACCCGTCACTATGGAGACAAGCTGTACAGCGAAGTCATCAGCGAATTGTTCCATAGCGGCGCGGTAAACCTCGTCCTTTGATTTGAAATAGTAATAGAATAGCCCCTGCGCGACGCCGAGCTTTTCAACAATATCTCCGACCGAGGTATTTTCGTACCCGTTTTTCATAAACAGCTCAAGCGCCGTGTCCAGGATTTCTTTTTTTCGCTCCTGAGGCGGCTTTGATATTCTGGTCATTATGATCAATCCTTTCAAAAATAGCGTAGCCAAAGATTCTAGTTAGCCTTACCTAACTTCACAATAACATACTGACTGGTATTCAGTCAATACTGTACCCGAAATTTTCTTGACAATTAGTCAGTGCTGAGTATAATAATACTCAGCACTGACTAATTAATGTGAAAAGGAGATCATCATGATTCCGCTTTATATTCTTGGCTTGTTGCAGAGATTCGGGCCTCAGCATGGCTATCAGATCAAAAAAACAATCGCCGAACAGCTTTCCGATTTTACGCAAATCAAGCTGCCGACGATCTATTATCATCTTGAAAAAATGGGGAATGACGGTCTGCTGTCAGCAAGCAGTGAAAAGCCAGGCAACAGGCCGGAGAAGACCATATATTCCATAACAGATAAGGGGGGCGATGCATTCAAGGGCATCCTATCCGAGCTTCTCCAGTTTGAATACAGGCCGACATTTCCTTCAGACGGCGTATTTTACTTTTCGGATCATATTGAGGCCAATAAAATTACAGATCATCTGAATATTTATATCGGGAAGCTGGAGGAATCGTTGTCCGCAATCCAAAAGCATAAAGACGAAACCCTCCGGTTTGTACCGGAAAAAATGCGAACGATGGTTCAGATTATATTCAGCCATCATGAGCGTCATTATCAGGCGGAGCTGAATTGGGCTGCTGAATCGCTGAATCATTTGAAAGGAGAGTAAAATCATGACAAAGAAAAGAATCATAGAAACAAACGAGGGAATTCAAGGCGAACTGACCGTTGAGGTATTTGACAGGTTTGCCAGAATTATGCGTGACAAGGGCTGGAACAATGTTGACAGCTTTATCAATTCAGGCATTACATGTGGGAATGTGCTTGAGATCGGCCCAGGGCCGGGATATGTCGGGCTGGAATGGCTGAAAAAGTCTGCTGATTCGACACTGACCGGCTGTGAGATCAGCTGTAATATGATCAGGCTTGCAGAAAAAAACGCAACGGATTACAGTTTTGAATCAAGAACGAAATATGTTGAGGGCAACTGCATGCGGATGCCATTTCCGGACGCCTCCTTCGACGCCGTTTTTTCAAACGGGTCGCTTCACGAATGGGAAGAGCCTGTCAAGGTTTTTAATGAGATATTCAGGGTGCTGAAACCGGATGGCCGATACTGCGTAACCGACATGCGGCGGGATGTCAATCCGCTGATCAAATGGATGATTTATGCTTCGACCAAGCCGAAAGAGATTCGCCCCGGCTTTCTTTCCTCCCTGAACGCGGCATATACCGTTTTGGAAATAAAGGATACCCTGAACCGTTCTAACCTGAAAAACACCAATGTTCAAAGCGAGTTTTTCGGTCTTTGCATATCGGGACAAAAGGGCTGAATATATGCCGGAGGCCGTCAGGATGAGAGAGCTGTTAAAGGATATTTATATTATTGAGGGAATCGGGAGCGCGAACGTATTCCTTCTCGGCAAAAAAGACGGATTCGTTTTAATCGATTCCGGGATATTTAAGAAGACGTATAAGCTTATTGATCAACTCAAAGAACAAGGATTGGACCCGGTAAATTTAAAGCAAATTATACTGACGCACTGCCATTGTGATCATATCGGCGGCGTAACTGAGCTTGTCAAGTGTTCCAGTGCAAAGATTGCCGCTCATGCGGAGGATATCCCGTATATCTTGCAGGAGAAGATCATTCAAGGCGCGTATCATGGCATGATGATCGAGGAACAAAGGGTAATGCGGCAGTTTGGCTGCGATATTAAAAAAGTTGACAGCGCATTAAAAGACGGAGATATTCTTGATGTACTGGACGGACTGCGTGTAATACAAGTTCCGGGCCATACGCCGGGCAGCATTGCGCTCTATGAGGCATCAAGAAAAATTATGTTTTTCGGCGACGTAATCAGGAACAATGAGAAAAAGGGCCTTACCGTGGGAATTCCTGAAAAATTCAACTACAATACACATCAGACAATCGCCGATGCGGTCAAGCTGCTTGAGATGCCGATAAAATACGCGCTGTTCAGCCATGGATATCCGATATTAGTAAACACAAATGAAATACTTGCGGAACTACTGAGTAAAATAAGAATCTGATTTAAATTTTCTTGCTGCGCTTACAAGGCAGTGGGTTCCGTTAACTTTGGCCATGAGCCTGCCGTCGTCATCCCTGAAGTATTTATTATCAAGCGCGGTGTTGTCGGATATATCCGTAACCTTAAAACCGTATTTGGATAGAAAACCGGGAACATTTTCTTTTTCCAAGCCAAAGCAAAAGCTTTCGCCGCTTTTTAAAGTTGATTCAACCAGTTCCTTTTCTCCCTGGTACAGGTTTTCATGACTGAGAACCGACCCGTAAATGAAATCGAAAACGATCCTGCTGCCTTCACCCGCAAAATCCTGTATGATCTTAAACAAACTGTCAATGGATTCAGCCTGCAGGTACATCGTCAGTCCTTCCATGACGATCAGGCTCTTTCTGCCCCTTTCAAAGCCGCATTCCGAAAATCTGTCCGAAATGCTCTGCTTATCAAAATCAACAGGGATGAAAATCAGGTTGTCAGGAACACTGATTCCTTTTTCTTTGTATCTTTCTAACTTTGCATTTTGCGTAACAGGAGCGTCAAGTTCGAATATTTTTGTGTTACCTGCAATATCATGAAATCTAATCCCACGGGAGTCAAAGCCTGCTCCAAGAATAAGTATCTGCTCTGTTTCGTCCTCAAGAGCCGCTTTGACCGCCTCATCAATGTACTTCGTCCTTGCTATGACATACTCGTACATACCCGAGGGAAAACTGCCGATCACACGTTTTCTTGCGAATGGGAACCTGATAAGACGCTTTATCGCCGAATTCATAATGACGAGCGAAATATAGTCGTCAGTTTTAAGCAGTGGTTGTTTCTCCAGATAGGATAGGCATCTGACCATGCAGGTGAATTCCGCGGTTCTTGAAGTCTTTGATTCGATTCTTTTCGGCATAGAAGCATCTCCTTATTCCTTGTTAAATACCGTGTTCCAGCCGCCGTAAACGAACTTTAAGAACACGTCAAAATGGCCGGCCGCCTGTTCCTTCGTTATCCCTTCCGCCAGCATCTGCTCGATTGCCCCGATATAAAATCCGGCAACCGTGCGGATGAAAAATTCCGGAATACCTTTACTGGGAGCCGCATGGGAAATCCAGTCCTCCAATATGTCGGCAAGCGCTTCGGTTACGCGACTCTTAAAATCGGCAATGGATGAACCGGACGAACGCAGCAGCAGCAGCTTCAGATCCGCGTCATGCCGAAAAACGAATTCCATGATTTTTGTAATTACGTTTTCCTGCGCGGTCATGGAGTATGTCTCCGCGCTTGTCTCCGGATTTTGGGCCCGCAGCTTTTCAAAGCCGCTTTCGATTTCCGATAATGTCGGCTCCACTACTGCCGCAAAAAGCGCGTCCTTGTCACTAAAGTAATTGTACACATTGCTTTTTGATGTTCTTGCCGCGCAGGTAATATTTCTAATGGAAGCTTTTTCAAAGCCATTTTCCCAAAATTCCTGGCGCGCCGCGGCAAGAATATTATCCTTTATGTTTTCTTTTTGAAACTGCATAAAAAGAACTCCTTTAACGCAAACAGGTACGCTGTACTTATAAGTACAACGTACCTGTTTGCAAATCGTTTGTCAAGTCCCGATTAAAGAAATACGACATTTGAAGCGCGTTATTATTTTCGATATGCGACCAGGTTTCTCGCCTTATTTTTTCCGAGATTGGTTTTCAGTTTTTCGACAGGAAACGGCTTGCCGTGTGCGGGATATATTCTCTTTGCGCCCTCAGCGATGATTTTTCGCCAGCTTTTATAGTATTCATCCATGTTGCAGATGAATATTACACAGTTTTTTGTGCCCGCAAATCCCAGCATGCTTGCGGCTGCATCGCCGGGGAGGCAGTCGCCGTCGTCAAACAGAATTGAAATCGAATCCACCGTATGTCCGGGCGTTGCGATGATTTTACCGTCTAGAGGGATACCGATATCCCGAAGCCGGGTATCCCCGTCAATCAAAATGTCGCAGTCCCGGACTATGTAGGAAGTGAATTTTAGGTTTTTTTCCTTGTCGATTTTCTTTTTCAATATCACAGAGAGATAAGACTGCTTGCGGCGGATCAGCCACGCGACACGCTTGTTCAGCAGCCCGCCGCCGTGCGTCTGGTCGTTTTCACCTTTTGCAATCAGTTCCTTGCAGAGACGAGACATGACGACCCGGATGGAAGCATTTTCGCGCAGGATATCATGCAGCAGCCCGCAGTGGTCGTCATGGTGATGGGTCAAAATGATATGACTGATCTGGGACAACTCAACGCTGGTTTTTTTGATCTCAGCGCGGAAAAGCTCCCAATCCTCTTCGTAGCCTGTGTCGATAAGCACATACCGCTCTCCGGTCTTTAGCAAAAAACAGTTGGTCACGCTTAGCTTGATTGGAATAACGTCCATTATTTTAATGCCTTCATTTAAATTGTCCTTCATTTCACACGCCCAATATCCGCATATTTATTTGATAAACCCTATCTTTTGGCCTTCCTGCACAGCCATCATTCTGGATGAAACGCCGAGCTTGCCGAAGATACCGAGCACATGCGATTTTACCGTGGCCTGGGAAATGCAAAGCTTTTCGGCAATCTCCCGATTGGTGATGCCCAGCGCCATTTCGCCCAGCACCTCAAGCTCGCGCGCGGACAGTAGCTCCGGCTCCCTTACGGCGGGTATTGAACGGCCGCAGACGATTATCGCATCGCGCAAAAAGGCCGCTTCCGGCGCTGGCAGGTCGTTTTACTCGTTGCCTGTGTTAAAAGTTCGGTCAACAGGGGAAGGAACACCCGCCGGTCAAGATAAAAGGGCATGAAAATACGATCCTCATGCGCGTAATGGACAGCCTCGCGCAGCAAGTTCATGATCTCCCTCCGCACATCGGCCTGTTCAGGGCGACGCGCCAGCATAAAGATTCTGAGCAGTCCGGCCTCCACAAGATGAAGCTTGTTTTGGTGCAGACGAGAAAAGGTCAGTATTTCATCCGCTTCTTTGAAAGCCTCTCCGGTGTCTCCGCGCTTACAAAGTAATCTGGCACGTAAAAGCCTCATGAACGGCTGCTCTCTGTAGTTTTTCACAGCGTCAAGCTCTTTCAAAAAAGTATCGGCAAGATTCGGCGGGAGTTTCTCAGCGCAGTCGAGCTCGTGGATCAGCCGGCCCAAAGTCAGTACGCTGAAGGAAGAATACTCGGACAGGATGCCTTCGACATATAAAGCGCCGGCGGCGTCTTCACCGGATAAAAACTTCATCTCAGCCTGATGGTAGGAAAGCGTCATATCCGAAACATCGACATGGATGCGCTGCTTTTCCAGCAGCAACCGGGCCTGTTCCAGCGTTTCCGCCGCTTTGTCGAGCTCCATCCGCCGCATATAGACCCCGGCCAGCCCGAAATAATAATTAGTTCCGATTCCCGATTGCATCGACGGAGATTTGAGCAATTCCCTGGATTTTTCATAACAGGACAGGCTGTCGCTCAAGCGGCCTGTCTCTTCATAAAGCTGAGCCATCTGATTATATGCGAAAAAGTCCACAAAGGCATTAGAGCCGGCGCAGATTTGAATTGCCGCGTTGATGCCGCTTTCCGCTGACTCATACTGCATCAGCTCCATAAGCGCCATCGAATTCTCCACAAGTATCATCGCTTTCGCCACAGGACCTATATTGATACAATCGATCTGCTGCGCCGTCAGGGCGTAGTACTGCGGCAGGATTCCACCGTTTTGGTTGATGTAAGCCTCCGCAAACTGTATGACGCGGTAGATAACGGAATCCCGGTAGTGTTCTCTGAAATTTTCGAACAGCACCCGGCACCGTTCAACATTTAAGTTGCCGAGATTGTACATAAAGCACTGAGCCGCGAGATCGGCGTCCTGGATCAGACGTTCGACCGGAACCTTGTCAAGATAACTCCAGGCCTCTATTCTGCCGCCCATGGCATGCGCAACACGAAGGACGTCATCATAAGTTGTTTCACATCACCACATCCCAGTGGTATAACACTTCTCTGCAATGATCCCTGAAGTGGGCTTGTCCACTGGATTTCCAGAGAATCTTTCCTTTTGCTTCATCAGTTATTAATAATATGCGCGACAAGCCGCAAATTACGCTCAATAAGTATATTTCTGGCTTCCATATCGCCGTGAATAAAGAGTTCTATGTATTTCTGCTCATCGGCAGCCGAGAGCGGCTTCGGAAAGGAGCCCGCGCCCTCAGACATTCGCAGCATCAAAAACGGACTCATCAAGAAAATAGCAAATGTGGCAGAAAGCATATACACACCACCAATAAGGATTTTTGTATAATGTATTCTGCGTCAATTTGTCCTTATTCGCCAAAAATCCGACATAAACCGATGAGTCCGGCGCTCCCGACGGGGCACCGGACTCATTTGATTGCTTAAGGCTTTATTTGTATAATTTCAAGCCCGTTCGTCTCGGCATATCCCACCGTATGCATTGTGCCGCCGAAACGTCCGTCATAAACGGCAATGAGTACCGTTGAATGGTCCACCATATAGATATTCCGGCGCATCATACAGTCCGGTGTATATTTCCTGCTGACATATGTCTCTGTATCACATTGCTGAATAAGCTGAAAATACCTGTTCCTCTGCTGCTCATTCCATCTGGCAGCCTGATCTTCGCACGGCAATGCCGCCTCAAGCGTCACATCGGCATGGTCTTCCTTAAACTGCAAAACCGCCTCAAAAAAGTACGTATCACAGCCAAGCGCCATGCCGCAGATATAATGCCGGATACCTGAGGTGTAGACAGCAGAAATGATATCGTTGAGCTTTTCCTTAAGCGCCACACAGCGGTTATCATTTTCATTCTGACCCCAAGGGAGCTTTTCAGGCCGGTAGCCTGAAAAACAACATGTAATGCCGCGGTTTATTACCGTTTTCATACTGCTACCAAGCCTTCTCATAATTATCACTTTTTCTCATATACGCATTCTAATATTATTTTTTGCATTTGTCAAAATTTTCAGTTGCAATATTTTTGTAACCTGTTATAATTATTAAGAACATTTGAATATGATGTCTTCAGGGCAGGGTGTAATTCCCGATCGGCGGTAAAGTCCGCGAGCAAAGTCTTCACGCTAACGCATGAAGCCTTATGCAGAATTGGTGCAACTCCAATACCGACAGTTAAAGTCTGGATGGAAGAAGATAAGTTGAACATTTAAACATTTTATTGTTTAGCTTTTTTTGTCACCCGAGAGACATGTCTTTCGGGTGTTTAATATTTATCGGAGGTTTTTTTATGTCCAAACTCTTTAAATCCGCATTGGATAACCTCAGCTTTTTAGGTATATGCCTAGCAATTTTCGTGGGTCTGTTTGCTCTTGCATGGGTCACCGAGCGCTATTTTTTAAAATGCGAAAGATACAAAAACAGGCCGAAGTACATTGCATATATCGGTATGTTCTCGGCTGTCGCAGCAATCTTGATGCTCATTGAAATCCCGCTTTTCTTCGTGCCGGAATTTTACAAGATTGATCTGAGCGAAATTCCCGTTTTAATTTGCACATTCGCTCTTGGTCCCGTTGGCGGAGTCATCTGCGAGTTCATCAAAATTATTTTAAAGCTTGTCATCAAAGGCACGACGACAGCTTTCGTCGGGGATTTTGCCAATTTCGTCATCGGTTGCTCTTTCGTTTTACCCGCCTCAATCATATACCATAAAATCAAGACTAAAAAAGGTGCGTGGATTAGTCTGGCATCCGGCATTTTGGTTATGACAATATTCGGTAGCTTTTTCAACGCTGTATATCTACTGCCAACTTTTGCGGTGTTGTTCGGAATGCCGCTGGACCAAATTGTCAAAATGGGAACAACAATAAACTCAAATATTACAAGTGTATCGACACTTGTAATGTACGCTGTCGTACCATTCAACCTCATAAAAGGTATTGTGGTCTCAGTGATCACTTACCCATTATATAAACGAACAGAAAAACTCCTGCACATAAAGTAGAGATTAAAGCCGTCTACTTAACTAATAGCTTATGCTAGGTTTACCTGATTTCGTTATCATCTGCGCAAAACAAAAGTATGTTGAAAGTTTCTCTTTGCATTGGCTTCACCAAAGCTTTTGAACGGTTAATCCGGTGATTATCACGATGGATATAAACAAACAGATACCTGTCAAATTGGACCGGTATCTGTTTTACTGCTATTCGATAATATTTGATTCTATTGCGACCCGGCGCCCGGGAGTATATATTTGTCTGCCGGATTGACGCCGCTTTTTACGAGCGGCGTATTTGATGGGACGACAACGCCGTTCTTATAGGTTGGAGTCCTGTTGCCATATGGTGTGCCGTAGGTGCTGTTTGTGACATAAGGCATCACATTCGGAGCAATATTGCAGCCAGCCAATGCCAATGTTATGAATGCCGCCGTTAAAATTGCAAGTGCTTTTTTCATATTACCTCCTATTCCGCCGCAAAGCGGCGGGAAAAATAGACAGGAAAAATCGATGTTTACGTTGAAAATGGCTGCCTCAATGGCAGACAAATCGATTTTTTCTGTGCGTGAAAATGCATTTTCACGCTATTATCCATTCTTTTCTCAGGGAATTGCACCGTCCGGAAATAACGGAATTTCCGCTTCGCCGGACTATCCAGCTTGCGCCGGGCTCTGAATCGGAAGGCCCGAAAGGCGCAAAACCCGAGTTCATGTTCAATCACAGCCTTATTATGTTCAATTCAAACATAAATAGTGTGTAAAATAATACCAAAGCGCCGGCAAGTGCCGACGCTTTGTAACTAATTGTATAAATTTTATACTGTCCACTCGCTGTGCAGAATGACGGTCAGCTTCAATTGTCCCTTATACTCCTCAAAACAGAGTCTGACACTGCTCCAATCGAGTCCGCCGGAGTCCTGGTCTGTCCCAGGAATATAGAAATCTACAAACCGCGCATCCGGGAAGACTTCCTTGATATTCTCCAGTGAGTTGCCGGATTTGACAATTGTGTTGAGGCCTATTTCGGACGCCTGTGTGTAATCCTTGTCAAAAACGAACTTTTTAAAGTATTCCGCCGGTGTTAACTCGATCGGGTCACCTTTCCCGTCGTATTTCCCCCAGACATATTGATTTTTATCTTTCGAAAAGCCTGAAACCTGTGCCGCGGTGAAACATTTGTTCGATGCGAGATTAATTGTCGCGTAAGGCGAAAAAACAACGCCGTATTCCGGGTGGACAACCTGCGACAACGCGTTATAATCACCGGTTTTTATATATCCAAGTATTTTAAAGGCATATTCAGTCAATTCCGCGTTTGTCGCGTCGGTACTGATCGATGCTGTCACATTTTTAGTACGGCTGCCCAGTATATTTTCAAATATATTGCCGCCCGAAAAATAATACGCGGCCAAAGCAGCCGACAGGCCGACAGCGATTCCGGCGACGGTAAGCAGCATATATATGAAGAATTTTTTCAATAATTCACCTGCTTTCAAACGAATCAGGACACTTCCCGTTTCGTGCATCAAGGATACTTTAATACGAAAACAATTGCAACAACAATAATTTACAAAAGTAACAATACATTTGACCTCGAGTGTTCATAATAAGCATCTGGATTATTAATAAAATATAAACATTAAACTAGGTACTTGACATCAAAACAGCATAGTGCTAAATTATAGTTAGCACTCAGGGCGTGAGAGTGCTAACATATCCCCTGAGCATGCGATTTGAAGGGAATGGTCTGAATATGGACCTCGGCGAACGCAAAAAGAAAATATTGCGTGCTGTCATCGACGAGTACGTCGAAACAGCCGAGCCTGTCGGGTCCAAGACAATCGCTCATGATATCGGACTGACTGTATCGCCTGCCACAATCAGGAATGAAATGGCTGAGCTTGAATCGATGGGGCTACTTGAGCAACCGCATACCTCAGCCGGCCGGATACCGACCCCGCAGGGATACCGTATTTATGTCAACGAGCTCATGCAGCAGCACAAGCTGTCACTTGAGGAAACAGAAGCAATCAACCACGCACTCAAATGCCGTGTTCAACAGCTTGACAAGATAATATCCGACGTCGGACGTCTCACCTCGCAGCTGACGAGCTATCCGGCTTATGCTCTTACCGCATCAAACAACAGCGTCACGATATCCCGCTTTGATATTATTTACGTCGATACAAACACTTTTATTACTGTCGCGATGCTGAGCAATAAAACAGTAAAAAATAAGCTGGTTCATCTGCCTATTTCCGTCGAGCAGGGAATGCTTGTTAAGCTGTCCACATTATTTAATGCCAGTTTTACGAATATTACCGAAGAAAAGATCACACCGCAGCTTATTTCCGCGACCGAACGGGCTATTAATGACGCAGCCGGGATCACCGCTGTTATCGCGGGATTTGCTATAGAGCTCCTGTATGAAACAAAATCAAGAGAAACGCACATTACGGGAGCATCAAGTCTGTTTGAATACCCGGAATATAGGGATATCGACAAGGCGCAGCGTTTGCTCCGTTATCTTTCTGATGAAAGCGAGCTTGTTCGGCTCCCGGTGCCCGAGGGCAGCGGCGGGATGAAAATTACTATTGGCCCCGAAAACCTGGCTGACGAACTGCGGGACTCAAGCGTCATCGTCGCGCGTTATGACGCGGGTGATGACATGCAGGGCCTCATCGGCGTCGTGGGCCCGACGCGTATGGACTACTCAAAAGTCGCGGCGCGGCTTTCCTATATAGCCCGCGGGCTAAGCTGGCTGCTGTCCGGAAGCGACAAACCGCCGAACTTTTTAAACGGCGTTAATCCGGCGTCCGGCGACAATCCGGCGTCCAGCGGCAACCCGGCCTCCAGTGAAAATTCAAACGAAAAGAACCCCCCATAAGATTTGCGGGCATACAAAAGTAAGGAGTTGATACGATGGCTAAAGCTAAAAAAGATGAGACCCCTCAGGAAAAACCATTGGAAGCTGAAATTGTCGAGGAAGCGCCGGAGGTTTCACCGACAGATGAAGCTGAGGCGGCTCTTAAGGCAGAAAAGGATAAATATCTGAGGCTCGCCGCCGAGTACGATAATTACAGGAAACGCAGCATTAAAGAACGCGAGGCAATGTACAGCGAAATCCGATCGGATACCATTGTTCGGTTACTGCCTGTATATGACAATCTGGCAAGAGCCCTGTCTCAGGAATGCTCAGATGAAGCTTTTTACAAGGGTGTCGAAATGACAATGGCACAGCTCAAGGATATCCTTCAGAAATGCGGCGTGACAGAGATACCGGCAGTCGGTCAGCCGTTCAACCCCGATCGTCATAATGCCGTGATGCATGTTGAGGACCCGGCTTTGGGCGAGGCGATTATAACCGAAGAATTCGAAAAAGGCTTCATGATCGGCGACAAGGTTGTCCGATGCTCAATGGTTAAAGTCGCAAATTAAAACCAGCGGAATTAATTAGAAAATAATTACATTTAAATATTTAGGAGGAAAATTATCATGGGAAAAATAATCGGTATAGATCTGGGTACGACGAATTCCTGCGTATCCGTTATTGAAGGCGGAGAGCCGATAGTCATACCAAACGCGGAAGGCGCGCGCACAACACCATCTGTCGTCGCGTTTTCAAAAGACGGCGAGCGCATGGTCGGTCAGGTTGCCAAACGGCAGGCCATCACAAATCCTGACCGCACCGTCATTTCAATCAAGCGCGAAATGGGCAGCAGCTTTAAGGTGAACATCGACAATAAGCAGTACACCCCTCAGGAAATTTCCGCGATGATCCTCGGCAAGCTCAAGGGCGACGCGGAAGCCTACCTGGGCACAAAAGTGACGGAGGCTGTTATCACCGTTCCGGCCTACTTCACAGACGCGCAGCGTCAGGCGACGAAGGACGCCGGTAAAATCGCCGGTCTGGATGTCAAGCGTATCATCAACGAGCCGACGGCAGCTGCTCTGGCATATGGCCTTGACAAGGAGCAGGAGCAAACTATTATGGTCTATGACCTCGGCGGCGGAACCTTCGACGTCTCCATACTGGAAATCGGCGACGGTGTTATCGAAGTCAAGGCAACCGCGGGCAATAACAGGCTCGGCGGTGATGACTTTGACGATTGCGTCGTCAAATATCTGCTCGGCGAATTTAAGAAAGATACGGGCATTGATCTGGCCTCAGACAAAATAGCCATGCAGCGCCTCCGTGAAGCTGCGGAAAAGGCGAAGGTCGACCTGTCGGGCGTCACATCGGCAACAATAAATCTGCCGTATATCACCGCCGATGCCTCCGGTCCGAAGCATATGGAAATAGCGCTCACAAGAGCGAAGTTCAACGAACTGACGGCGCACCTTGTGGAAAAGACAATGGGGCCTGTCAATCAGGCACTCAGCGATTCTGGCTTGTCCGCTTCTCAGCTGACGAAGGTCCTGCTCGTTGGCGGCTCAACTCGTATTCCCGCCGTACAGGATGCCGTTAAAAAAATCACAGGTAAAGATCCATTCAAAGGCATCAACCCCGACGAGTGCGTCGCCGTCGGCGCCGCTATACAAGGCGGTGTACTCGGCGGTGATGTTGAAGGCATTCTGCTTTTGGATGTCACCCCGCTTTCGCTGGGCATTGAGACGCTCGGCGGCGTATTCACGAAGCTCATTGAGCGCAACACCACGATCCCCACTAAGAAAAGCCAGGTCTTCTCCACCGCCGCCGACAGCCAGACCTCAGTTGAGGTCAATGTCCTGCAGGGCGAACGCGAAATGGCTCAGTACAACAAAACACTCGGCCGTTTCCATCTCGATGGTATCGCCCCGGCACGCCGCGGCGTCCCTCAGATTGAAGTCACCTTCGATATAGATGCCAACGGCATTGTCAATGTCTCCGCTAAAGACCTGGGTACGGGAAAAGAACAACATGTCACCATCACCTCTTCTACAAACCTATCCAAAGAGGATATCGCCAAAGCCGTCAAGGAAGCCGAAGCGAACGCGAAGGAAGACGCCAAGCGCAAGGATGAGGTCGATTCGCGCAATCATGCCGATCAGCTCGTATACCAGAGCGAAAAGACACTGGCCGACGCGGGCGACAAAATTAACGGCGCCGATAAATCAACCATAGAGAATGCGATTACCAAAGTAAAAACCGCTCTCAGCGGAACCGATATCGAATCCATTAAAACCGCGGCGGAAGAGCTTCAAAAAGCTTTTTATGACGTCAGCGAAAGACTGTATAATGCCAATCCGCAAGCCGCAGGCGGTGACAGCACAGGCGCTCCGGGCGGCGGTGCTCCGGGCGGTGAAGCCCCCGGCGGCGGCGAGTATTATGACGCGGATTACGAGGTTGTCGACGACGATAAAAAATAACCGTTAAGCCGAAGTTGTTATTCCGCTTATAAAACCGTGCACGAACAGAAGAATCTCCTCAGAATTTGACGGAGATTCTTCGTTCGTGCACTGACTAATACCAGTCAAGCTGGCTTAAGCCAGTCAAAAGAGAGGCAGGCTCTAAAGATGGCAGATAAACGCGACTACTACGATGTGCTGGGGCTGAGCAAAAACGCCACCGATGACGAAATCAAAAAGGCATTCCGGCAGCAGGCGAAAATACATCATCCGGACTTGAATTCCGGAGACAAGGCTTCAGAGGCGCGCTTTAAAGAGATTAACGAGGCATATGAAGTCCTGTCCGATTCGGATAAAAAGGCGAAATACGATCAGTATGGTCATGCCGGTGTCGATCCGAATTTCGGCGGCGGCGGCGGCTTCGGCGGTTTCGGCGGCATAGACATTGATCTCGGCGACATATTCGGCTCAATTTTCGGCGGCGGTACGAGCAGCTCGCGCAACCGTAACGCGCCGCGCAAGGGTGAGCGCGTCCATGTTGAAACAGCGATTACATTTGAGGAAGCCGCCTTCGGCGCTGATAAAGAGGTATCCGTTTCACGCATTGAAACGTGCGACACCTGCGCCGGCTCCGGCTGCAAAGAGGGCACAACAGCCGAAAAATGTACCAACTGCAACGGCACGGGCACCGTCACAACACAAAATCGCACACCTTTCGGCGTGATGCAAAGTACATCCGAATGCCCCAAATGCGAAGGCCGCGGTAAGGTTATCCATCAGCCCTGCGCGAAATGCCGCGGTGCCGGTCTCATCCGGCGGAATAAAAGCATCAAGGTCTCCATACCGGCAGGCATTGATGACGGTCAAACCATATCTCTGCGCGCGCAAGGCAGCGCCGGTGTCAACGGCGGCGAGCCCGGCGACCTGTACATCACGGTGAATGTAACGCGTCATCCCCTGTTCACGCGCGACGGCAACTCCGTTTTGTATGAGATGCCGATTTCCATCGTGCAGGCTTCCCTCGGTGCCGAGGTCGAAGTACCGACGCTCGACGGTAAAGTTAAATATTCCGTGCCCGAAGGCACCCAGTCCGGCTCCGTCTTCCGCCTCCGCGGCAAAGGCATCACCAATCTCCGCGGCGGCGGCCGCGGCGACCAGTTCGTCACCGTCAAGGTCGAGACCCCAACCGGCCTCAATAACGAACAAAAAGACCTCCTCCGCAAACTCGCCGAATCCATGGGCGACGCCGGAAATGGCGTTAAAAAAAAGAAAAAGCTGTTATAATAAGCCGCAGAAAACCACACCGGGAATTAAGCCCGGTGTGGTTTTTGCATATGAGCGCAGCTCTCCTATATTCACGCATTACTGATACTGAACCTTGACGGCACACTGGGACTGCTCCATTATGTTTCATACGTTCTCCCAAATTTGCTCTGTACTTTTTGCCCTTTTATTGTTATTATAATAGGTATTATTTATGATGGATAACTGCAAAAAGTCCTATAAAAAGACGTATTGCGGAGGTACCTGTTTTGATTACACCTTATCTGACAATTGTTTTCCCGGTCATAACGGTTTTTTGTCTTCTGTTATTCTTCAGGTATTACCTGCAGATTTCGCGGCCTCTCTCCGGAACGACGGAATGGATTACGCGGATTATTGACAAGCCGAAGTTTAACCTGACGTTTAAGCGGCATCGCATGGATCGCCGCGATATTCTGCCGATTATTATCATCACGCTCGTCTGCTCTGTTCTTGGATTCTTTAAGCTCGGCGACACACAAGCGCCGCAGAGCTTTTTCCGCTTTACCAGTGACGAGGATTCCATAATAATCGCCTTAGCCGAACCGGAAGATATCGGCTCTATCATGTACTATACCGGCTTGTGGACGGGCAGCTATAAGCTGGAGTTTTCCGGTGACGGCGTCAACTGGCAGGACCAGTATCCGACCGGTGAGAATGAATCCGCGATGAACCAGCCGCATTCCGATTTGTTTAAATGGCTGTACGCCACGATTAACCCGGATAATGAACCTACAAAATATATCCGCATTACCGCGTCAAACACCCCGATGGAACTGGGAGAAATCGCACTATACACGAAATCGGGCACTCTTATTTCAACCGACCAGATAACCAGCCTCAATACCCCCGAGCTTTTTGACGAGCATAACCTCGTCCCCAAAGCGCCGAGTTATATGACCAATATGTACTTTGACGAGATTTATCACGGACGGACGGCTTATGAAAACCTGCACAATATTACGGCGTACGAAACAACGCATCCGCCGCTGGGCAAGCTGATCATCGCTGTCGGCATCAGCATCTTTGGGATGGTTCCCTTCGGCTGGCGCTTTATGGGTACGCTTTTCGGCGTGATTATGCTGCCGATTCTTTATGTTTTCCTGAAAAATATGTTTGGGAAGACGGCAATCGCCTCGTGCGGTACGATTCTGTTCGGCTTTGACTTTATGCGTTTTGTTCAGACGCGCATTGCTACAATTGATACGTACGGCGTTATATTTATCCTGCTGTCCTATTTTTTCATGTACCGGTATATCACACAGGACCCCGAGCGGCCGTTCCGAAAAACAATACCTCCGCTGGCGCTGTCAGGCCTATTCTTCGGTATCGGCTGCGCCTGCAAATGGATTGTCATCTACGCCGGCGCAGGACTTTTTATACTCTATATGATACGTTTGGTTTTGAATTACAAATATTACAAAAAGAATGAACTGCCCGATTATACCGGCTTCCTTCTCTCGACACTCCTGTCAACCTTTGCTTTTTTCATCGTCGTTCCCGCGGTTATATACTGCCTGAGCTATATACCAAACGGACGCGCTGCCGGTATGGAAATCAGCAGCGGCATGCTGTGGAATCCGAGGTATTACCAATTGATCTGGGACAACCAAAAATTTATGTTCCATTATCACAGTACGCTTGTCGCCACGCACGCTTACTCCTCCGTCTGGTGGCAATGGATATTGGACGCACGCCCGATCCTCTATTACCGCGATACCTCTATGGGGGGCGGACTGAAATCATCCTTCGCCGCGTTCGGTAATCCCATTGTCTGGTGGGGCGGATTTATGGCTATACTAGCAATGGTATATAGCTTCATTAAAAATAGAGACGGGAAAGCGCTCTTCATTCTCATCGGTTACCTGGCACAGCTGATACCGTGGCTCGTCATCTCGCGCGTTGTTTTTATCTACCATTATTTCCCCTGTGTGTTATTCATGGTGCTTGCGCTCTCGCATGTCCTCAATACCATCTGGGAGCGGGCGCAGGGGCAGTATAAGCTGGCCGTATATGGCTTTACAGGTTCCGCCGTCGGGCTCTTCGCCGCTTTTTATCCCGTCCTCACCGGCATCCCTGTCGCAGAGTTTTATACGACACATTTCCTGCGCTGGATTCCGCCTTCATGGCCCTTTTAACACGAGAATAAAGAATGCAGGAAGGCAGTGAAATGAAACGAAAATATCCCAAAACCTATAGAAGCAGGCAGCCGATTAAAGTTATCTTTACGGTTCTCATCTCACTTATTCTGGCCGCTGTTATACTGACGGTATCTCTCTTCTTCGGCTTAAAACGATATATCGTCTACACGCCAGACGGCAACTTGCATCTTGAAATCCCATGGCTTGCAGAGGATAGTCCGAGCTAAACTCCCCCGGGGGTATAAATTAATAACAAATTTGTTTCCGAATTAACAATTAATAACGGATGCATGCATCGCGGCGGAGCATATCCGCCGCTTTTTTCTTACTCGACGTTTTTTTGTATTTTTCTCAGAGCTTGTCCGTCATAATTATAAATAGTGGTGGATATATCTCTCAAATACACCTAAATAATGCTCTCGGTGGGGCAGACTATGCAATCCGCTCAGCAAGGCAATAACCGTGTTTTATAGGCACATTGCACAATTTACTATTATTTTATCGTCTAACATTCCCGCTTACTCACGTCAGAATTACCAAACTTTAGCAGTCAATGTTTCTTTTTGTAATCATTTGTTTTATAATAACGTATAGAAAAAAGCAATTGTAACCTGTCGTTACTTTTGTGGGGTGAGGATATGTCCGTCAAAATATTGCACGCCGCCGATTTTCATCTGGATTCTCCGTTCGAAGCGCTCTCAGAAGAGCTGGCCGCCGTCAGGCGCCGTGAGCAGCGCGACCTGCTCGACCGGATTGCCGAAATTTCCGGACAGGAAAATGTGCAGCTGGTTCTGCTCTCGGGCGATCTGCTGGACAGCGCAACATCGTATTACGAAACTCAGGATGTATTATGCCGCGCATTTTCCCGCATACGCGCTAAAATTTTTATATCACCGGGCAACCACGATTTTTATTGCCCGAAATCACCATATGCCTATGTAAAATTCCCCGATAACGTTCATTTTTTTACGTCTCCGCTCATCAGCAGCGTCACACTCCCGAACCTGGGCTGCCGTGTCTGGGGCGCTGGCTTCAACGATCAGTACAGCCGGCCTCTCCTGAGCAGCTTCAAAGCCGACGATTCGGATATGCTTGATATCATGGTCATGCATGGCGATATGGGCGGCGACGCTTATAATCGCATACGCGAGGCAGAAATTGCGTCATCCGGCCTTGATTATCTGGCACTCGGCCATATACATACGTTCAGCGGCATCAAAAAGGCCGGCAAAACGTACTACGCCTATCCCGGCTGCCCTGAGGGCAGAGGCTTTGACGAGACGGGCGACAAAGGCGTCATCCTCGGCAGCGTTTCAAAATCCGACTGTGATCTTCGCTTTATGCCGCTCGGCGGCAGAGCATATAAAATCCTCAATATTGACATGACCGGGGCTGCCGAGCCTCTGGCAGCCGTCACCGCGGCGCTCCCGCTGAACACAGAGCGCGATATATACAGACTCATCCTCAGCGGAGAATTTGACGGCGTAATGGATCTCCAGCAAATAAAGGACCGTCTCGCGCCGCGTTTTTTCCATCTTTCGGTACAGGATGCGACAAGACCACCCCGCGATATTTGGGCTTTATCCGGCGATGACACGCTGCGCGGCAGCTTTCTGCGCTATTTGAAAGAAAAATATGATGCCGCCGATAAAGTTGCCGATGAGAGCACGAAAAGCAGCGTCCTCAGTGCAGTTCGTTACGGCTTATCCGCTCTGGATCACGCAGAGGAGGATAATTAGGGTATGATTATAAAACGATTATCTGCCTCATTCGGCAGGCTTTCAAATGAAACCCTGACGCTCAGCGAGGGCCTAAATATTATAGAAGCACCGAATGAATCAGGCAAATCCACCTGGTGCGCGTTTATCAAAGCCATACTCTACGGCATTCACACTTCCGACCGCGATAAAGCAGGCTATCTCTCCGATAAAACGCGTTACCGCCCATGGAACGGCGCGCCGATGGGCGGCTCCATGGATATAGAAACAACCGGTATCTCTCTGACCCTCGAGAGGAAATCGGACGGAAAGCTTCCGATGCGGGATTTCTCTGCCGTATATACCGGAACAGGCACGCCGTATAACGGCTTGTACCCCGATACCGCGGGCGACACGCTGATCGGCGGAAGTGAAGCCGTATTCGAGCGCAGCGCGTTTATTTCTCAGTCCGGTATAAAAATAAGCCAGACCCCCGAGCTTGAAAAACGCATTTCCTCGCTCGTCACAACCGGTGACGAAGCCTCCTCTTATACCGAAGCCGACGAGCGGCTGCGATTATGGCTTCGGAAGCGCCGTTTTAACAAGTCAGGCACCATACCGGCGCTTGAAGAAAAGCTTGCCGGTATCAATAAAAAGCTGTCACACATTGAATCCGCGCTCGATGAAGCCGCGTCAATGCGGCTCGAAGCGGAACGACTTAAAAAACGCCGGGCTGAGCTGAATGACGAGCTCTCCGCCTTTGACAGGTTTGACACGCAGCAGGCTCTGCAGCGCGCTCGAGAAAAATATGAGCGTGCGCAGGCCGCTTATACGGATATATACCGCGAACTGACGAAATATGGTCCCGCTCCGACTGACAGTGATTTATCCTTCATCCGCGGCGACCTTAAAGCGCTGGAGTCTTTCAAGGCAATGCTCTCAGCCGAGCAGAAAAACTTAAAAAACGCGCAGGATAACTGCACAAATATCCTCCAGGCAAAAAGGGCATCCGCGTTTGACGGGCCCGACGCATCTGTCGCCGTTCAGAAAGCGGCTCTGCTCGAACAGGATATAAAAAAGTTCTCTCTGCGCCGCGCGTCGGCTGTCGCCCTTATTATCATTGCCGCTGTCTTTGTTCTGCTTACTGTGATAACAAGCATCACCGCACAGTTCCCTGCGATGAGGCTGATTTCCGCCGCAGCCGCCGTTATCTGCGCCGTTTTATTGTTATGGCGTACCGTTAAGTTCCGCGTCAGCGCCAAGAAGCTGACCGAGTATCTGGCCCACTGCAACGTTGCAACAGTAAGCGGCTTACAGGAATTATATGAGGAGTCCTTAAAGATATCCGCCAAGCTGGCGGAAGCCGAAAGTGACGTCAGGTCGTCCGAAAAATCCGTATCCTCAGCTTTATCGATGGTCGATACCATTCTTAAAAGTCTCCGGGAAAAGCTAAAGACGGTCGCTCCTGATGCTGCTATTGAAAACATTGAATCGGTGCTCAGCACTTTAGAGACGCTATTGGGAAAGCTCGCCGGCGCAAAAGCCGAAGCCCGGGCTGCCGAGAGCTTTTTGAACGCAACGAGAGCGTCCGGCCAGTTCGCGGACGAGTCGGCGCTTGAGGAAATCACAGTACCTTCCAGAAGCAAGCAGGAGATCTCATCCGATTTAAGCTTTACCGCAGCGCGCTTTGAGGAGCTGACAAACCGATATAATATGGCTCTTGGTGAAATCCGCGCTGTCGGCGACCCCGTCATTCTCGGAAGCGAGAAAAAGGCCGCCGAGGCCGAGCTCATCGCTCAAAAAGCTCAGTACGACGCCATTTCTCTCGCTGTTGAGACGCTTAAAGACGCCAATAATGAGCTGCAGACACGCTTTTCGCCGATGCTCGGCGAAACGGCAGGCCATATCATCTCACGCCTGACCGGCGGGCGGTATGAAAAGCTCACTTTTGACAAAACCCTTGACGCTTCCGCCAAGACCCCGGCTGAGGCAGTCAGCCGCAATATTTTAACTCTTAGTACCGGCACAGCAGATCAGATTTACCTCGCGCTCAGGCTGGCAGTGTGCACGCTGGTCCTGCCGAAAGAAAATCCGTGCCCGCTGATTCTGGATGATATACTGACTAATTTTGATGATGCACGCGCCTATCTCGCGCTCGACTATCTAAGAGAGCTGGCGCAAACGCGGCAGATTCTGCTCTTTACCTGCCACAAAAGAGAAACCGCCTATTTTTCCGGGATCGGCGATGTCAGCATTATAAAGCTCCAATAATCGCAGTAATGTGGTCTCAAACGTATAAACGTTTTTGATATAAGGCATATCCGGGATCTCGGGTTTACCCGAAATACAAAGTCCCGTATGCATATACGATCAGCCCTCTGTGCCTTCAGCTCATCCGCTCTTGGTACGGATACCGGGATTCCTCGCCAATATCACGGGAAATCCGGTAAAAAACGAAAGGAAAGTATTGATATCATGAAAAAGCATCTACTCCTGTCAGGTCTTGTCCTCGTCCTGCTTGCGGCAATGCCCCCGATAGCCGCAGCGGCGAACATTGACTCTGACACCCCGCCGAAAGAGGTTTCGATCAGTATCGACGGGCAGCCAGCAGAGCTCAGCATCCCTCTCGCCGTTCTTAATACCACAACGTACGTAGCCATCCGCGAGTTTTCTATGGCAATGGGTGCCGCCAGCGTCGCCTGGGATAACGGTACCGCAGCAGTTATTGCCCCCGGCCTCAACGTGACGGCCACCGTCGGAGATATTTACTTGGTGGCTAACGGGAGATATCTGTTTGTACCAGACAGCTGTCTTCTCATAAACAACAATGTGATGGTGCCGATCCGCGTCCTGGCGAAAGCGTTCGACGCTAAAGTCGATTGGATCAGCCAAACGTATACCGTCAGCATTACAAAGGGCACAGGTGCAATAACACCGGGCAGCGTCTTCTATAATGACACCGACCTTTACTGGATGTCCCGCATCATCAGCGCCGAAGCGCGCGGCGAGAGCTTAGCCGGTAAAATTGCCGTGGGCGGCGTCATTATGAACAGAATCGCATCCCCCGATTTCCCCGATACAGTCTATGATGTCATCTTTGATAAGCATTACGGCGTCCAATTTACACCTGCGTATTCCGGCGCAATCAATAACACCCCATCCGAAGAGTGTATCATAGCGGCGAAAATTGTTCTTGACGGCGGAAACACAGCGGGCGACAGTCTCTATTTCTCGGCGACAACGCACTGCTGGGCTGCCAAGACAAGACCTTATGCGATGAAGATAGGAAACCACAATTTCTACGCATAAAACAAATTTATAAATAAATTTGTCTAGACAGAAAAATACGGGATAAAGCCGATTAGATAATTTCTGTTACGAAATAATAAAAGATTCTTCGGGGCATACAAACCCCTCAAACGGTACAGCAATCGTTTTGAGCGTCATGCGGAGAATCTTTTTTATTTTTCTTTATTGTTATCCTATAATTACTTTGATGGATATCAGGTTGATGGCGGCGTGCAGAACGACTGGAGCCCAAATGCTGCCGCTGCGTTCATAGCACCAGCAGAGCGCCAGCGAAGCCGGCAGATATTGGAGAAGGTAGAGAAGCATCGGCCACTCGAAGCCGCCGACAAAAAATTGCCACAGATGATAAACAGAGAAAACGAGTGCTGTAACAATATAGGCCAGCACCCGGTTTTTACGCCGGATTGAGCCGAAAAGCACGCCTCGGAACAGTGTCTCCTCAACAATTGGGACGAGCAGCACCGCCACAACAATCATGACATTCGGGTCGAGCTTTGTCTGATTGATGATCTCCTGAGAGTTCGGGTTGGTCACGACCTTGAGCACATTGGCCAGGAGAATGGAGACAAGCGTAATAAATATATAATTAAACAAATACGCGAGTATGACAGCCTGCAGCGAACCCAAAAGATTGTCCAGCAGATCAGAGAATGATGTCTTTAAAAATCTGAAAAGAAAAATAAGAACAAAAGCGAAGCTGATCATGTAATAGATGAGGTTCAGATTGGGACTCGTAATGACGACATCCATATGGCGCAGTACATTTGTATAGACATAGACCAGCAGCCACGGCAGCAGGAACATATGCGCAAGGAGATAGATGCCTCCCAATATCCGCTCTGATTTCTGCATGGGGGACTTGAAGTTGTTTTTCACTTTATCATCCTTTATTTCGAATTCGTATAGCGCGTTATCGTTCCAAGCGGTTAAAACCGCTGATTAAAACACATGGAACCGGGGATTTGGGCAACACGATGACCGTCTGTCCACCCGCTCGCCGCCGCACCTGCCCGGCTGGGCTATGTTTTCTTTTTGAGTTCAAAAAGGAGGTTGAGCGCTTCGAGGGGGGTCAGCGTATTCAGATCGGTTTTTCTGAGTTTTTCTGCGATTTCGGAGCCGGCGACATCCATAAGCGACACTTGGTCATCCGCGCTGAGTACGGACGGTGTTTTGACAGCGCCCCGCCCCTGTTCCAGCAGCGCCAGAACCGCCTTGGCGCGTTTGATGACGCTTTCGGGGATACCGGCCAGCCCCGCAACCTCGATACCGTAGCTGTCGTCCGCCCCGCCGGGGACGATTTTTCTCAAAAATATGATATTGCCTCCGCGCTTTTTGGCGGATATATTGTAGTTCTTAATACCCTGGGCTTCGTTTTCCATCCCCGTCAGTTCATGATAGTGGGTTGAAAATAGAACCTTGCCGCCCAACTTTCTTTTATCGGTGCAAAATTCCAAAACGGCTCTGGCAATCGCCATCCCATCGTATGTCGACGTACCGCGCCCGATTTCATCTAAAATCAGAAGGCTTTTTGACGTGGCGCTCTGCAGAATTTCGGCGACCTCGGTCATCTCCACCATGAAGGTCGATTTACCGGCTGAGAGATCGTCTGAGGCGCCGATGCGCGTGAACACCCTGTCAACAATGCCGATCCGCGCCGAGCGGGCAGGTACGAAGGCCCCGATCTGCGCGAGCAGGACGATCAGCGCCGTCTGGCGCATATAGGTGGATTTGCCTGCCATGTTGGGACCTGTGATGATGAGCGTCCGCGCGTTATCCGTATCCATATAGACGTCATTCGGGACGAAAAGGCTGTCTGTCTGCATTTTTTCGACCACAGGGTGACGCCCGTCACGAATATCAATAACGCCTGAAACATCGATTTCCGGCATACAGTAGTTGCTTTTTGCAGCGGTCTCGGCAAAGGAGCAGAGCACGTCGAACGACGCCACCGACGAGGCGGCTGCCTGGATGCGCCCGACATCCTTGGCGATATTCTCACGAAGCTCGGTAAACAGGCTGTATTCAAAGGCGCTCAGCTTGTCCTTTGCCGTTAACAGCGTCGTTTCGAGTTCCTTGAGCTCCTGGGTTATAAAGCGTTCGCAGTTACTGAGCGTCTGCTTGCGGATATAGTCGTCCGGTACGGAATCAGAGGAGGCGCGCGGAATTTCGATGTAATATCCAAATACTCTGTTATAACCAATCTTCAGCTTTTTGCCGGTTCGCTCACGCTCTTTGGCTTCGATAGCGGCAATGGCGCCGGTACTGTCCTTGAGAAGAGCATGCAGATAATCCGCTTCCTCACTGACACCTTCACGGATAAAGTCCCCCTCGCGGAGAGAAAACGGCGGATCATCGACGATTGTTTTCTCTATGACCTCGGCAATGTCGTGAAGATCATCGATCTTTTTGAGTTCTGCAAGGAGGCTTGACTTCATCGGCGCCAAAAGTGCCAAAATGATGGGCAGCTGCCTCGCCGAATACTGGAGCGCCTTCAGGTCGCGGCAGTTGGCGCTCCCGTAGACGATTTTACCGATCAGCCGTTCCATATCGCCCACATCACGCATGGCCAGCTGGAGTTCCGTGCGTATGACTGTTTCGGTATAGAGTTCATTCACGCTGCTCTGCCGCCTCTTTATTTCAGCGGTTGACAGGAGCGGACGCAAAACCCATGACCGCAGGAGCCTGCGGCCCATCGGCGTCTTCGTTTTATCGAGTACCCAAAGGAGGCTTCCCTTTTTTTCCGACGTCCGAGAGGAGGCTACAAGCTCCAGGCTGCGGAGTGTCTGAATGTCAAGCTCCATGTGCCTGCCGCCCGAATTGACGCGCAGGCAGCTTAAATGCGATAAATCCGTCTTCTGTGTTTCCGCCAGGTAGCCGAGCAGCGCGCCGACGGCGCAAACAGCAGCGGGGCTGTTCCCGATGCCGAGCTCATCGGGGCTGAGCGCTCCGAACTGCTCGGTAATGCACATCGTCGACTGCATAAAATCAAAACGCGCATCATCCCTCTCAATCAGGCAGCCCAGCTTTTCTGCCAGCAGGCTGGTGATGTCTATGCTCTCATACGCTCCCGAGTTCAATACAGCCTCCGCCGGTGAAAATGAACCGAGTTCGTTTAAAATATGCCCGATGCCGTCCGAAAAGAAAGAAACGCATATCTCTCCCGTCGACAAGTCCGCAAAGCAGACAGCATTCTCTGCGCTGCCGACATATAATGCACAGAGGTAATTAGATTTCCCCTCGTCGAGCATCGAGGTCTCAATGAGGGTGCCGGGCGTAATGACGCGCACAATATCCCTGTCAACAAGCCCTTTGGCTGTAGCGGGGTCCTCCAGCTGCTCACAGATGGCGATTTTATAGCCTTTGGCGATTAATCGCCCGATATAAGCCTCCGCCGAGTGGTACGGTACGCCGCACATCGGCATTCTGTCGTCAGAATCTTCAGCCCGTCTGTCGCGCGTCGTAAGCGTGAGGTCGAGTTCTTTCGAGGCGGTCAGCGCGTCGTCGCCGAACATCTCATAAAAATCACCGAGGCGGAAAAAGAGGATGCTGTCGGCGTTCCGCTCTTTTATTTCAAAATACTGCCGCATCATTGGAGTTATTTCGGACATTCTTATGAACATTCCTTTCTGAGAGAACCTCCGGCAGGATGCCCTGCGGGAATCTACGCCGCTTGATTCATCGGACTATGCGGCGTTTTTTGTTATTTTTTAGTATAACATACACGCAACACCCGTTCAATAGCGCTCAAAGGATATATCGCAGCATCAAATAACCGCTGAACGCGCAAAAACATCGATTTATCTATTGAGAAATGTGTCAGTTCTTGGTATAGTAAAAGGATACAAACAATAAATTCATCTCTCTATTTTTCATATGGTGTTTGCGTACGGAGTTTACTTATGAAATTCATCGATTGGGTCATAAACGGATACGACAGAGCTGCGGCTGTTACGATCAGCCGCAGCGGAATTAATCCGCTCGTTTCTGTCTTTCTGGCATCCCGGGGGATGACGACGGTCGAGGCCGCCGATAATTTTCTTCGCGATAATCTCAATTTCATAAACGATCCGTTTCTCCTCAAGGATATGGAGGCCGCCGTCAAGAGAATCCATCAGGCTATCAAAAACGGCGAGCGGGTGGCAGTCTACGGCGATTACGACGTTGATGGCATGACGGCCAGCTGCCTCCTCGCAAGCTTCTTTCGGGAAAAAGGCGTCGACTATGAAATTTATATACCCGGCCGTATGGAAGAGGGCTACGGCGTCAACAAGTCCGCGCTTGACGCGCTTGCTTCGCGCGGCGTTTCTCTTATCGTGACCGTCGACTGCGGAATTACGGCAAAATGTGAAGCCTTTTACGCCAAAGAGCTCGGCATTGACCTGATCATCACCGATCACCATGAGTGCAACGATGCGCTGCCTTCGGCCATTGCCGTTATCGACCCGAAACGCAAGGACTGCCCTTATCCGAACAAGTCGCTCGCGGGTGTCGGCGTCGCTTTCAAGCTCGTTTGTGCGCTGGAAAAGCACGTCGACATTGAAACCCTTCTCGTTAAATACGGCGACTTTGTCGCCATCGGTACAATAGCCGATGTCATGCCCGTCATCGGAGAAAACCGTTTATTGATCCGGCGCGGTCTGGCTGCGCTCAATATGAAGAGCCGTCCCGGCCTCCGCAGACTAATGCGCGAGGCGTGCATTGAGCGCCGCGACATCAATACCGCGACAATCGGCTTTGCTTTGGCGCCCAGGCTGAATGCCGCCGGCCGGATGGGGCAGACCTCCCTCACGATTGACCTTCTTTTAACGGAGAGCGAGGAAGAGGCAGAGCGCTTGACCACCCAGCTGTGCAACCTCAACACGGAACGCCGCCAGCTTGAATCTGGTATTTTTGAACAGGCGTATGCCGCTTTGCTGAGTGCACCCCCCAGAGGGCCGGTCGTCATGGCCAGCCGCGGTTGGTACCAGGGTGTGATGGGCATTGTCGCCGCCCGCATCGCCGAGCTGTTTTTATTCCCCGCCATCATGATCAGTATCGACAGCGACGGTATCGGACGCGGTTCATGCCGGAGCATCGGTAATTTCCGCATGTATTCGGCATTGGAGCGGTGCGGTGATCTGCTTGAAAACTTCGGCGGGCATGAAATGGCCGCCGGACTGACGATTGCAGAGGCCAATATTGATGAGCTGCGCCGGAGAATTTTCGACTATTATCACGAGACGGTCAAAATACCGTCTGTCCCGACACTTCAGATGGATTTTGAGGTTGTGAAACCGGACCTCTTGTCCTTGGAAAACGTTACCGCACTTGAACGGACAGAACCCTTCGGCAACGGTCATTTACCGCCTTTCCTGTGCATTAAGGCGGCAGTGTTAAACGCCGTTATCCCTGTCGCCTCGGGTAAGCATACGAAGCTGCGTATCGTCAAGTCCGGAAAGAGCTTTGATTGTATCTGCTTCGGCAGAACGGTTATGAATCTCGGCGTCGCGGAAGGCCAGCTGATTGATGTGGCGTTTGAACCTGTCGTCAATGAATATCGCGGGTGGCGGAACGTGCAGCTGCATGTGATTGATATCAGAGCGCACGAAGAAATGAACGGGCATGGCGGCATGCGCAGCGATTTGTCATCGCGTCCGGAGTAAATTCATGGATGAAGTCATGGAAAAATACGCCCATTTTGAGGCTGTAATAAAAGATAACAATCCCGCTGCTGACCTTTCACGCATACGGGCTGCCTTTGATTTTGCCAAAAGCGCCCATGAAAACCAAAAGCGGAAAGACGGATCACCGTTTATATCACACCCTCTGGCTGCCGCCGAAATCATCGCCGAAATGGGGCTTGACGAGGAAGCCATCATGGCGGCGCTTTTACATGACTGTATAGAGGATACAGGCGTCACATATGAAGAAATCTCCAAACGCTTCGGTACGAGCGTTGCCGACATCGTAGAAGGCGTCACAAAGCTCTCACGCGTCACCTACACCAGCAAAGAAGAAGAGCAGATGGAAAATCTGCGCAAGATGCTGCTGGCAATGGCAAAGGATATCCGCGTCATCATCATTAAAATGGCCGACCGGCTGCATAACATGCGGACAATGGAATATCAGTCGGCTGAAAAGCAATCTGAAAAAGCTCTGGAAACGATGGAAATTTACGCGCCGCTGGCGCACCGCCTCGGCATGCAGAAGATTAAGTGGGAGCTTGAAGATCTGTCCATTTTATATCTCGACCCGATCGGATACGCTGAAATTGAAGAGGGCCTCCGGCGGATCATGAGCTCCAACGAGACGTTCATCGACAGTATGCAAAGCAAGATATCCGAACGCCTGAAGGAAAACGGCATCGAGTGCGATGTCTACGGGCGGGTCAAGCATATATACAGCATTTACAGAAAGATGTACAGCCAGAATAAAACGCTGTCGGAGGTCCTTGATCTTTACGCTTTCCGCGTCATCGTCAACGATATTGCCGACTGTTATAATGTTTTGGGATATATCCACGAGATGTTCCACCCGATACCAGGCCATTTTAAGGATTACATCGGGACGCCGAAGCCCAACATGTATCAAAGCCTCCATACGACTGTTATCGGCAGCGACGGCATCCCGTTCGAGGTTCAGATCCGGACGTGGGATATGCACCACACGGCTGAATACGGCATCGCGGCGCATTGGAAATACAAGGAGGGTATCAGCGGCAAATTCGCCGATGAGGCTAAATTCGCATGGGTCCGGCGCCTTCTGGAGTCGCAGCAGGACAGTGATGCTCAGGATTTTTTTCAGGACCTCAAAATTGACATGTTCTCCGACGAGGTTTTCGTTTTCACACCGCGCGGCGACGTGATCAATCTCCCGGCTGGGGCGACGCCCATTGACTTTGCGTATACCATCCACTCCGCGGTCGGCAATAGAATGACAGGCGCTATCGTCAACGGACGCATCGTCCCATACAACCACGAGCTTGCCAACGGCGATATCGTCGAGGTTCTGACCTCAAATTCATCAAAAGGCCCCAGCCGTGACTGGCTGAATATCGTTAAAAGCCCGGAGGCGCGCAACAAAATCCGCCAGTGGTTCAAGAAGGAAAAGCGGGAGGAAAACATCGTCCACGGTAAGCTCTCGTTTGAAACAGAGCTGCGGCGTGTCTTTCTCCAAATGTCCGATCTCACGCGGGAGGATATCCAGCCCCGGATACTCAAAAAGCTCGCTTTCGCGTCCTTTGATGAGCTCTTCGCCGCAATCGGTTACGGCGGCATGTCAGCCCAAAAAGCGGTCAACCGCATACGTGACGAGCTGCGGGCAATCGACAAAACCAAGAAATCGGAACTCATGCCCTTTGAAATTAAGCCGGATAAAAAGCTTAAGCCCATCCATGGAATTTTAGTGGAGGGTATCGATAACTGCCTTGTCAAATTTGCGCGCTGCTGTACGCCGGTTCCCGGAGATGAGTCCATCGGCTTCATCACACGCGGTTTCGGTGTGTCTGTGCATCGTAAAGACTGCAAAAACTATCAAAAATCGCTTGAAACCCCTGAAGAAGCCGGCCGATGGGTCCGTGTCGCCTGGGCAAATTCAGACGTCGATATTTATTCGACGGCACTCTACATCACCGCGCGCGAGCGCAGCGGCATCGTCATGGATATCGCAACCATCCTCAACGCGCTTAAGATCAGGATGACCTCCTTCGCCGCAAGAGACGTTGACGGCGGCATCACGACGGCGGCAATTGTCATCGAAATTAAAACCCGCGAGGAGCTGAATGCCGCCATCGCCAGGCTCGCGACCGTACCCGGCGTTACGGATATAAAACGCGGCGACGGATAGGAAGGAATAGTTATATTTATGATCGACGGCATCTGCCTTGGCAGCATCATGTTCGATTGCGGCGACGCGGAACAGCTCCGGAATTTTTACGCGTCGCTCCTCGGCTGGGAAAAATGCACGCTCTATAGCCTGCCGGCTATTAAAAGCCGGGACAGTATTGTTTTTTTGTTTTCTCCGGCGGCGGATTACATCCCTCCCGTCTGGCCGGAGCAGGACGGAAAACAGCAAAAACAGATGCACCTGGATTTTGGAGTACCGGACGTAGCAGCCGCTGTTAAAATGGCGGAAGCACACGGCGCGGTTAAGTCGCGGACGCAATACGGCAGCGGCGATGACTTCGTCACCATGCTGGATCCTGCCAGGCATCCCTTTTGCCTGTGCAAGGCCGATTGAAGTCTGTTGGTAGGGATAAATCACAAGGGCGGTCCGCCGAAGGCGGCGGGTAACCATTAACTTCCCCGCAGCGGCGAACTGCGTTCACCGGCATGTCGTTGAGTTGCCAGCATTTGTGATACGTAAACTGAATTTGACAGTCAGTTTAGACTACGGATTGTGAATAAACAGCGGGGTGCTTATGAGTACAAATAAGACTAATAAGGATTCATGGAACAAGCATGCTGTGCGATATCAGAAAGGGGTTAACTTTCCTTTTGACAGAGTAGATTATGGTATTGTAAACGGCTTAACTGAATCCGATTTAAGCCTAATCGGAAATGTTTCAGGCAAAAAGGTTGTTGAACTTGGTTGTGGGGCAGCCAATTGCGGCATTGCTTTGGCAAAGCAGGGAGCAATCGTCACATGCGTTGATATATCTGAGAAACAGATAGAATTTGCAAAGGAAAACGCAACGCGGGAGAATGTTGATATACGATTCATCATTTCTGATATTGAGGAAATCAATCTTCCTGAAGCTGAATATGACGTTGTTATTTCTATGGCAGCACTGGGTTACATTGAGAACATTGAAAAAGTTTTTTTGAAAATTAAAAATTTACTAAAGGATAAAGGATTGTTCATCGGCAGTTTACCGGATGCGATTTCTTCCTGCATCACATCACGGTATTTATGGAATGATCCTCCGGAAACACACAGCTATTTTTACACTGGAGCAACAAAATGGAAATGGGAAGACGACGACGATTTTGAATTTATTACATACCGCCACCCAATAAGTGAATATATCAATATGCTAACTGACATAGGGTTCTATATCAGAAAAGTCTATGAAATACAGGAGCAGCTTGAGCATGTTGAAAAAGAAGAAGATTTGTTTCATGTCTTGTACCCAAATATGGTTGTAATAAAAGCTATCAACATTGGTTATCCGCTAAACGCGTAATACGAGTATCATACAAAACAGTCAAATTCCAATTGAACTAAACCGCTAGCGCGGTGGTTAAGTTCAACAGGAATTTTCAGGGGTGAATCAGATGGCGAACGAACAAGTATTCAATAACCGTTCGGAAAACTATGTCAAAAGCAGACCTGGGTATGCAGATGGTGTTCTGGAACTGCTTTTTCATGATATTTTGAAACCAAACGATAGAATTGCCGATATCGGCTCAGGAACGGGAATTTTTGCAAAAGCATTTATTGAACGCGGCTTTGATGTGTTTTGTGTAGAACCAAACGAAGAAATGCGCGCACAAGCCGAAAGAATATTTGAAGGTAACACGCATTTTAAATCAGTTGCTGCATCTGCGGAAAATACAACGCTTCCCGAACATAGCGTGGATTTAGTTACTGCCGCTTCTGCTTTTCACTGGTTTGATGCGGAAAAGTTTCACACGGAATGCAAACGAATTTTGAAGCCGAACGGAATCTTTTTTTCTGTCGCAAATGTTCGTGATTACAACGATTCGTTCACGCTCCGCCAATATGAAATCTGCACGGAGCTTTGCAAGGGTTTCACATCTCTTCACTTAAACAAATCTCTCCCTAAGCTTGAGATTCTTTTCGGCTGTAATATAAAACATGCAAAATTTGATTTTCCCCTTGAGTATACGAAAGAAAAGTTTATACAGCGCAGTTTATCTGCCTCATATGCACCGGAGCCAAACACGGCGGTATATCAGAAATATATTGAGGAGCTATGGGCATTGTTGGATGAGTTCGCGCCTGACAGCGGAGAAATTATCGTTCCGAATGTTACAACTGCCTATTGGGGAGAACTATCTTAAGCAATATTTTACGACAGATACCAATTTATACGTCCGATGGTTCGACGAAATTACGGCCAATCCACCCTGCGGGTGACAGCGCCCTTGAAAAGGGTACCTTTTGAAAAGGACTGATTATGCTTGAGGGTTGTTGTTACACGGGTATCATCGGCATCTGTGACCATAGGCGGTAGGAACGCGGGCAGTATCGGCAAAGGATTTCTTGTTCTCTTAGGCATCGCGCCGACGGACACGGCGGCGCTGGCTGATAAGCTGGCTGATCGGATTCTGGGGCTTCGGATTTTTGAAGACGAAAACGGTAAAATGAACTTGAATCTGGCTTCAATCGGCGGCAGTCTGCTCATCGTCTCTCAGTTTACGCTGTACGCCGATATAAAAAGCAGGCGGCCCGGTTTTACCGGCGCCGCGAAGCCCGATATCGCCATCCCCTTATATGCGCGCGTTGTTGACGCGTGCCGAAAGGCGGGGTACCATACCGAGACAGGTGAATTCGGAGCCGATATGAAAGTTCTGTCTGTCAACGACGGACCTGTGACAATCATTATAGACACGAATGACTTTTAAGCTGGTGTCCGATGCCTTGTCATACTTTTCATGTTATAATGGTATAATGCAAACAGAAGGAGATCCCGCTATGCTGATTAAAACCCTTGTTGTGGGCCATATCGAAACAAACTGCTATATCGTGACGGATGAGACCACACTCCAATGCGCCGTCATTGACCCGGGCGATGAATCAAATGTCATTCTCGATTATCTGGAAGCGAACAAACTAACGGCGGCGGCTGTTTTTTTGACACATGGGCATTATGACCATACTTTGGCTGCCTATTCAGTCAGTCAGGAAACAGGCGCGCCGATATGGATTAACAAAAGCGACACCCAGATGGACGGACCGCGCGATCAATATAAGCTGAAGGCGGATGAAGACGTCCGTTATTATAAAGACGGCGATAAAATTGCTGTCGGCAGCCTGACATTTTTGGTTATCGAAACACCCGGACACTCGCCCGGTTCGGTCACGCTGCAATGTGAAAGCGCACTTTTTGTCGGAGATACGTTATTCCGGGGCAGCGCCGGCAGGACGGATTTGGGCGAGGGTAATGTACAGCAGCTTTTGCGCTCCCTTTTCCGGCTCTCGTTGCTGAGCGGTGATTTTGAGGTATATCCCGGCCATATGGACGCGACGACACTTGACCGAGAGCGCCGTTTTAATGAGTATATGGTGTATGCCGCCGAAGAATTTGGGGACAAATGAAGCTGATACTCAAGGGCCACGATTATAAATACGCCGTCGAGCAGATCATGCTCATGATGTACCCGAAGGAGCGGCCGGAATACACGGCACAGAGCTCTGACGGTCTTTCCGCCAGTGTCATCTTGACGCACGGTGCCGCGCTCACCACGGCGGTGACAAAGATCACTTCCGAAGGCGAGACCTTCAGCGGCATCTCCCGTGTCCAACGCGCCGCCTTAACCGACAAGCTCACAAACGACCGGCTTCTTCAAAAGATCATCAAGCTCTCTTTTTATAAAGCCGCTGTTTTGGAGAAAGGCGGGCTTTATCCCGCCGGGATAAAACCCACCGGGATAAAGCCCGCTTGGGGCGCTCTGACTGGGATCCGTCCGGGTAAGATCGTGACGAAAATGCTTGAGCGCGGCTTTTCTGACAAAAAAGCCTTGTCGGTTCTCGCGCATGACTACTTCGTGTCGCCGGAGCGCGGCTCGTTTTGCCTAGACACGGCAAAAGCAGGCATCCTGACTAAAAAAGCGCTGGCGCAGCATGACGCGGCGATCTATATCGGCATTCCGTTCTGCCCGACACGCTGCCATTACTGCAGTTTTGTCAGCCACAGCGTTGAAAAATCATTTAAGCTCATTGAGCCATTTCTCGAGGCACTTTATAAAGAAATTGATGCTTTATCGGCGGTTGTTCTAGCTAACGGGCTCAACATCATTTCCGTCTATATCGGCGGGGGTACGCCGACAACACTGTCGGGCGCGCAGCTCGATGGGCTGATACGAAAGCTCGCGTCCGCATTCGATATGAAAAACGTCAGGGAGTTTACCGTTGAAGCTGGGCGCCCTGATACGATAACATCGGAAAAGCTTGATGTCCTATATAAGCAGGGTGTGACACGCCTGAGCATTAACCCCCAGACCATGTCTGACGATGTGCTCGCCGCAATAGGCCGCCGCCATACAGCCGAGGATGTACTGCGCGCCGTGCGGGAAGCGCGCGCGGCGGGGTTCAGCAATATCAACATGGACCTAATTGCCGGTCTGCCGACTGATACGACGGAGAGTTTTAGAAATTCGCTTCAGACAGTTTTAGCGCTGAACCCGGAAAATATCACCGTGCATACGCTCTCTCTAAAAAAAGGCACGCGGATTACGCTGGAGAGCATGGATATCCCGGACGGCAGCGCTGTTGCCGTGATGCTCAATGAGGCTGGTAAGCAGCTGCGCGGTCATGGTTATGCGCCTTATTACCTTTACAGGCAAAAATTTATGTCCGGCGGCTTCGAAAATATCGGCTGGTGCCGCCCCGGGTTTATGAGTTTATACAACATTCTGATAATGGAAGAGCTTGTGACGATTCTGGCGCTCGGCGGCGGCGGCGCAACGAAACTGGTCAGCCCCAAAACAGGCCGAATCGAACGCATATTCAACCCAAAATATCCGCATGAATATATTGGCAATATTGACCGGATCATCGAGAACAAATCCGGAATCGCCCAATTTTACACGGATGCAAAGAATTTCCCCGCAAAATAATAATCATAAACGGCGAGCCGCGCGCTTAACGGCGGCCACCGAGTGACAGGTTTATCGCTGTCACATCGGTCTTTGGAGTCCAACATGACATATGATCTGGCAGTAATCAATTTTCGAATCTCCACAACTCCCATGGAATATGTTCTTGAAAGCGAAAAGTATTTTAATTCGAGAATACGCAAAGCGGCGGACGAAATTTTTAACAACATCGACCTCAGCCCTATCGTTCTTTTATCCGGCCCGTCAGGTTCAGGCAAGACAACAACGGCGAAAAAGCTCGCAAATGAGCTCAAACGGCTCGGTATCAAAGCCGAAAATATATCACTCGATAATTATTTTAGGACAGTTGACCCGGCTACCGCGCCGAGAACACCTGCGGGCGATATTGATTATGAGTCCCCCTCGTGTCTGGATATGTCGCTGCTGAATGAGCATTTCAGGCTGCTTTCCGCCGGTGAGGAGATCCGGATACCACATTTCAGCTTCGCTCAGCAGCATAGAAGCCCCGACAAGAATACACCGATGAAACTCGATAAAAATGAGATTGCGATTTTCGAGGGCATCCATGCGCTCAATGAATGCATCACCCATGAACACCCCTCAGCTTACAGAGTTTTTGTAAGCACACTGACCGATATCTCAGATAAAGGGAGCCCGTTAATCGACAGCAACGGGATGCGCCTCGTCCGCCGGATCGTCCGTGACGACTATTTCCGCGGGGCCGACCCGCAGTTCACATTAAAAATGTGGGATAATATCCGCCGCGGTGAGATGCTGAATATCCTGCCGTATAAGGATTCGGCGAATATCTCCATCGATTCGGCGCTGCCTTATGAAATTTCCGTCATGAAGCAGTTCACCGGCGATGTGTTCGACAAAGTGCCGGAAAATGCCGAGCATTTTGACGTGCTTCAGCAGATCCTCAGCGCGTTTAAACGCTTTGAAGCAATTAATCCGGCATATGTGCCGCCGGACTCTATCCTCCGCGAATTCATCGGCGGCAGCATCTTCGAATATTGAGTCATATGTAAACTTAATGTGTCCATTACGTTTTTTGGAAATAAAAGTGATATAATCCCGTTACATTAACTTCTTGAGAGGAACTCTGGAGATCATGAATTTTCTTCGAAATTTCATGGCTGGAAGATATGGGCCTGATCATCTGAATACGGCGCTCATCATCGCCGGACTTATTATCAGCTTAATTTCCCGCTTTGCCATTTTAAATTTGCTTGTATATGTATCATACCTGCTTCTGATTCTCGCCGTATTTCGGATGCTCTCACGCAACATCCCGAAACGGCGCGCTGAAAACGACAAGTTTCTTCGTTATTGGTGGCCGGTCAAGCAAAACTTTAAAAAGATGTATGCAAACATAAAAGACCGCAAGACCCATAAGTTTTTTAAGTGCCCCAGCTGCGGCAACTTGCTGCGCGTACCGCGCGGAAAAGGGAAAATGCAGATAACCTGTCCCAAATGCGGCGAGCGGTTTACGAAGAAGACATAAAGCAAATTATAAAACAGCGGCGAACTGCGTTCGCCGCTGTTTTATGCCCGTTATTATTTAAGCCGTCTGCCCTGCCGCGTCAGACGCGGCTGATACAGTTGCTTGCGAGACCGATTTATCATACAGGTCCGACAGACGCTTAAAATCAGGCCGCCCTGCCGATTCCATCAGATATGCCTGCCGGGCGGCATCTTCTCTTCGGTTTTCATTGAGCGCGCGTATAATCGCGTCGGCGCTGTGCTTTCCCAAACCATGGCCATAATAAACGCCATCACCCATATCAATAACGTTTTCCCCCTGCCATTCAGGCGTCTCCGGGTCGACATCGGGATTCGAAAAATAGCGTCTGTCACCTGGCAGATCGGTATTTACCGGACGCATGACGCCGGTCCCGCTGAGCTCACGGCTCAGGCGGTGCCAGTTCATCAGATAAATATCATCGAACAGTTTATTGAAGGCATCCTCCGGAAATATCTCCAGCAGGGCTTTATAATATATGATTTGTATCGCCGTTGCGCATTCCGTACCGTACTCTGCGCTGTTTTTGTAGATATCCCTGATTGCGTCCGCCGGTTTCACACCAGCCTTGAGTTCAAACCCACCGTCATCATGGCGTATCCAAAAATCCGGATTGCATTTTGATTCACGGAAGACCTCGAAAGACATGCTGCTCCGGTTCAGCGCATTTGCCGCGCTGACAATTTCTTTGCGCATTTTGAGCTCAAACTTGAGCTGATTCAGGCTGTCATATGTATTTTTATCATCGCCGGCGGCCATTTTACTGAGTATTGCTCTTTCCAAACTGCCCTCCGGGTACTCGTTCGTCACTGATGCCGGGTCGAGCGGCTTACCGTCAATGATAATCATCAGACTGCCTCATATCCGTTTCTCGCCGCAAGCACTTGCTCGGCAGGCTGTTTTTGCATCCACTCATACCACTGCTGTGTGTCTCGGCTGCGCAGGCGGTGTGAATAATTCGTCAGCAGCTCCTGGTTTTCATAGGTTGACGCCCTATAGCTGCGCAGGCACGCTGTTTCCGCTTCAGTTAACGGTTCGACAGGTGCTCTGTAACGCGGGGAGATTTCTTTACCGAGATATTTTGCCTCAGCATCAGCGTCAAGGTGTTTTGGCTTGCTCGTCATTTGGAAATGTTCGCCGGTCAAATAGAGATATGGCTTGTTATCTTCGATCCAACTAAGAAACTGGCGCTGCGTTTTTCTGGCTCCTGCACTATTTGAAGCCGCTGGAATATCAACGCCGAGCAGCTTTCCCGCCAGCTCCGCGTCTTTTGGATTTGCTGACAGCAGGTGATTCGCCGTCAGCGCCAGCGCATCCGGGTCAAGAACCTGGAAAAAGCTCCAGACAAGGTCGTGTATATAAAGCCCCTGCCGATGACGTTTGAAAATTAAGTCAACAATATCTCTCATAATCGTTTTATCTTCAAACGCCGTAATGAGAAGGGCCGACACGTCATCTATAACAGCATCGTATGTGTCATGCCCGTCGCTGGGCCCGCTCCAGTCTTTCCCGGTGAGGAACATCCAGTTCAGGGCCTGATGTATAATTCCTCTGTCCATCAAGTCTGTCATTTTAGTATTGTATTTGTAAATTTTTTTAGCGCATATATGAATTGCAGCTTTATTCCTTTGGCTCAGCTCGGAATACATATTTCGCGCGCTTATTTCATGCATTAATATAAACAGCACCGGAAACCCGAGGTTGTCAGCGTTAATATAGCGCATTGCCTCCCGCTCGTCCCGCAGCACCAGCTCTCTAAACATGCGTTTTAATTGATCTGAACCTCCGGTCTGCCAGATATAATTTAAATAGTTCTGTCTGTTGGCATTCATGTACTCGCTGTCCCCTTTTGATATAAATGTTGCGCCCTGTGCTGCAAGTTGATCATCACCATATAATATTGGGTACAGCCTGTTTTGTTGCATCGGATAAACAGTTGAAATACTGTTGAAATACCGGCGATTCCACTTGACTTCACCTATCACATATGCTATTATGTAGTTCCACCTGAAATACTGGATATCGCGGAGTGGAGCAGTCCGGTAGCTCGTCGGGCTCA
>DBTM01000003.1:21315-40821 GCA_002307055.1 Clostridiales bacterium UBA1316 | reverse complement strand
GAAGGTCGTAGGTTCAAATCCTGCCTCCGCAACCACTAAAACACCTGATTTCGTACGAAATCAGGTGTTTTTCATTGTTTTTTGTTATATTTTTCGTTTGTGCAATTTGACACTGACCCTTACTTGACCCTTATTGTAACAAAGTTAGAAAGTGATTTTTATAATCCATATATCACCTTTGGTGACTTCCGGTACTACTGGCTGGTCGAGCGTGGCATCCCGGCAATCCATCCACTTTTCGAGAAGTACTCCGCAACCGGACACGTGGGATATACCGGCAGCGAGCGCGCGACGGACGCCTCACCCACCAAGACGCCGCGGTAGTCCTGCAGGTGGAGGCAGCGGTGTAACCGCTTTCCGGACACTGCAAGAGCAGAGCGTGGAAATCATCACACTCCGCTCTATTTTTCTGGGAGCATTATCGGGCACAAAATGGGTGAAAATGCTATTTATCTGGGAGATTATGTGGTATATTTTCAATATCCCAAATCAAAAGAATAGAAGAAGCAAGGGAGGATGTCTCATGAAAATTAAGACTATCTCTTCGTTTGATGCATACGTATATTACACCGAGCCTTATAAAGGACGCTACTTTTTTCGTGGTCAAGCCGACGCATCCTGGAATATAAAGCCTTCGCTGTTCAGATGTGGTGCGGCTACTCTTGAAATGGAGCGCCAGATTATACATAACGGTCTGGAAGAAGATAAGAAGGCGACTCCACTATCGATATTGTTTCATGCTCAGCATTATGGAACGCCGACCAGAATCTGTGATGTAACAGTAAGCCATCTAAGCGCTCTTTTCTTTGCATCCGAAGGTGACGCGGATGGCGTTGTTTTTGTCATGGACAAAAGCAAAACAATTACGACAGCCGGATATGAAATGGGCTTATTCACTACTATTTTGACAGAGAATATCTATAAAGCGTCTGATCTTCCACAAGACGGCCCCATGACCAGTCCAAAGGAAATTATAACTCAGAATTATGTGGTTGACGCGCGTGATTTCAATTTCAGCAATGAGCGTTCGTTTCGACAGGGCGGAACCGGAATCGTTTTCGGCTTTGAAATCGACAATGACAATATAAGTCCCATCGGTAGAAATACTGTTGACGAGTTGATCATTGAGAAGATTATCATCCCTCAATCTGTAAAAAATGAAATTTCCGACAAACTTAGGCGTTTAGGCTATTCGCGGGAGATTTTGTACATCGATCCTGAAGAGAACTCAGAATTTGAGGGAATTACGCTGACCGAAACAGAATCCAAGGTGGACGTGCGTTTTGATCCGGAAAGGTTTAATAAAGTAATTGCAAAGTATCGCCTCAACACGCTCTATTATGATAGGGACGCTCTCAGCCTTCAAATTGACAAACTATACAGGAGACTGTTTGCCAGATACGGAGCCAACGCTCGAATCTGGACATTTTTCTATTACGATGAAAACGATCTGACTAATTCCAATTGGATTTGCAGAGGCGAATGGCCAAAAAATGATGGGTACGCGATCAACTGGAACAAGTCCTTTCGTGGTTTTCGTCTACATTATATGAACGAGCAGATTTCTCGTGATGAAGCACTGGCACGATTCACTGATCTTGTAAATAGGATTGAGCCCATTTATGATCGAGTCTATTCGTATGTTTCGAGTGCGGATTTTGATGTGTCCAGTTTCTTTGCTCTTATAAAGAGCATTCGTACGGACTCTAAAGACATATTTCTCGCTGCGGGAGACATATCCCGCTCAGACGCAGATTTTGAGAAATTCTCGGAGGCAGCATATCAGCATATCGCCGATATAGACTGGCTCATTGGAGATATGGCGATTTTCGCAGATCGAGCAGACATTAAGGAACAGTACATTAGATGGTCATTATCAAATACGTATATCCCCTCGTGTGAAAAATCCAAACGTACGTATCTGGAAGCAAAGAAAATTGCCGCAAACATAAAATGATAGTGACATATTAAGGTGGTAAAATCAGTCTGAGAGGCAGTTGTTAAATAGACATCTACAGAAGCGAAGGATCGAGAGGTTTTCGGTATGAGCATAAAAATATCTTTTTCAAAGGACGAAGGCTTCATCATATCCGGTTCGCCAGTGGGCACTTCATCCGGCAGCGACAAAAATGACTTCTATGTATATGAGTGGTTTATCAAAGAAACCGGCGAAATATTTTACGTCGGCAAGGGTCGCGGAAAACGGTATCAAGCCTTTCATGATAGAGCCTATGATGCCGAGAAAATTCGTTCGATGTATGAGACAGGAACGAGGTTCGTCGGAGAAAACCTAACTGAAGACGAAGCGATAGAACTCGAAGACGCCGAAATGATGAGGATTCTCAACGATACGAATGACAGATTGACGAATCGTATCACCCCACTTTTTGCAGACCGAGATAATGGGTACGGACGTAGTCCTGATACCCCAACGCTTGAATTTGAAAAGGCTCCGGTTCTGTATGCGAGCGAGATAGAAAACCACTATTACGGTATCAAATGGAGGGCATTCGACGAACCGCTACTTGAAAACCTTGATGGTGCCTTCTTCATACAAAAAGGCATTTCGCAGGATGTACTTGGGATAGTATACGGTGGTGATATCGAACGATACCGTTCCGAAACGGTCGCGTTGTTAAAGGCAAGCGGGAAGAAAATACTAAAATCGAAGTTCGCAAAGTCGATTGGGTCTTGGATATACATCGACGATGATTACGTGACAAACGTCGATATTGCACAGGAGCGCGCCCAAAATGAACTTAATCGGAGGATTCCGGTTTACCATATATTAAACGTATGGAAAGCCCTCAAGGATGCGTATGGTGACACAGAAATTAAGACTGACTCTCCAGTTGAGCTTCATCCAGTAAACACTCGCGTTCCCCTGGTTCAGATTCTTCATGTTGATTCCAGTATCGGATTTGATAATGGCTATCCCCTCTGGGAAAAAGCCGACTCTTTGCAAAAAGCTGGTAGTCTTAACGAGTCGCTTGATTGCCTTGACCAAGCCAGGTATCAAGGCTACGATGCTCCTGTGCTCTACAGCACTTATGCGAAGATTTACAGGAAACTCAAAGACTACGACAACGAGATCGATATTCTCCAAGAGGCAATCTACCGCTACAGTCAATCAGAGTTTGGCGGCTCGTCCGCCAAGTTAATCTGGGTTCGAGAAAGATTGGATAAATCGATTGAACTTAAGCGAAAGCAGATGAAATAGTTAACCTCAGCAATCACCATAACCGCCCTTTTCATGAGCCGTGAGCATGATTCTGCATCTTCGGGCAAATATTATGGGTGGTTAATCCTTAGTGATATTTAGCCAGGGCGTACAATGATGGGTGCAAATTACATCCGAACGAATTACTGCGGCATGTCATTTAGAACTTATATATCCGCTGATTCCTACCTCAATAAAATTTTGCATAAGTTCATGTAAATCTATAGAAGCTTCTGGCTAATTATGGTATAATATTTTAGAGATTTAGTATTTTTATGTGTCTATGTTCTTGTATTGGCTCATTTATTTTGTGATACTATTTGTTCTTTCGTATAATTTGATAAATTAACAAAATTCTATCTATCATTCTTTGTAATTCAAATTAACTACTCGCTTTTTCATCTAACCGGTTAAGCTAGCGAGGTGTCCGATTATGAACAATATAATTATACAAAAATCACTTGATTTTTGGTCTTCTGGCCATCTATCAGCAGCCAGTTTACTTTTAGAGAGAAATTCGGATGAATATCTGGTGAAAAATAATTTATTATTAGCGAGATACTTCTATAACTCAGGCCACAATGAAATTGCCTATAAACTTATTAAGAACTTGCCGAGAACAAAGCATAACTTTGAGGAGAATGCTTATATTAATTACACTTTTGGTTTTATTGAATATGAAATAAACCAAAATTTCTCGAAAGCAAAATACTTTTTTACTAGATCAGATTTTTATTGTAGGAATAGCAAAATAGATGATGATATACTGATTTTAAGATTTGCAAATAATTGGCGATTAGGAATGATACTTTGTAGTGAAAAAAACTTATCTGGGGCAAAAAAGCATTTTGATATTTCAAAGGACATTGCTGATAACTTGTATAACAATCATCTAAAAAACATATATCTTTTAAGTCAAGTATGGGTTAATTATTACAGCGGAAATTATTCAAAAGCTTATGATAATGTATTTACTGCTCTGTACAAGCAACCACCAAATATTAACGCCGTTTACTTAAATTCGGAGTTTCTTTATTCATTAGGCTGTATTGAACAAAAAACTGATACAGGACTAATTCATCTGTTTACTACATTTCAAAAATCTGGTGAAATCATTAATGGAATAGGTCATGGATTTATTAGTAATCCATTTGAGGGAAGCAAAAAAATCTATCCTTTTGATAATATGAATCAGATATTCTCAGATTATAACCAATTGTTTAGAAAAAAATATATATTTACCCATAGCTTAACAGACTTTGGAATAACACCTAGCTGTGTGATTTGTGGATCAACTGAAGATTTGACAATTGATCATATAATCCCCCAAAAGTGGGGTGGCAGTAATATAAAAAATAATAAACGTGTTTTATGTCGATCATGTAATTCAAAAAAGGGCGGCTTATTTACGAAAAGTGATTTTAATGCCTACGAAATACTAATAAAAAATATAGTTTAGTTTAGTGGAGAAAGTATTGGATGGAAAATTTTGTAGCATCAGGCGTTGGCGCAATTATTGAAAAAAAGATACATAATACTGAATATATTCTTGTTCAGGAAAGATACAAGGATGACTTATCCAAAGAAACTGGTTTTTTTGAAATTCCAGGTGGACGAATAAGAAGTAATGAAAGTATTTATGATTGTCTTCGGCGCGAGATATTTGAAGAAACCGGATTGAATATTATCAAAGTCATTGGCGAGAATAAATCAGAAACTATTAATGTCAATGATTATCGAACAATAACATTTTCACCTTTTATATGCGAACAGAATTTCGGGAGTTGCTACCCTATTGTTGGGATTATTTTCTTGTGTAAGGCTAATGGCAAGCTGATGAAGCAAACTGGTGAATCCAGAAATATTCATTGGGTAACATTGAAAAACCTATATTACGCACTATATTATGAAAGTGACACTTTTTATCCAATACATATAGGTGCATTAAAGACGTATTTAGCCTATAAAGGATATACTCACATTTGACAACATAGTATTATTTGTTAGCCAATATTGGAGGTGTACTCATGGCCTGGAATACGGGAATTGAAGAGCAAACTCCTGCATACAGATTTGCTTCTGATCCGTCACGCATTATTCGTGTAGTAGCTGGCCCTGGAACAGGGAAATCATATGGCTTGCAGCGGCGAGTTGCAAGGCTATTAGAAGAAGGTCAAAATCCGAATAGAGTTCTTGCTGTTACCTTTACAAGAACAGCAGCACAAGATCTGCGGAATGAAATCAGTTCAGTTAATGTAATAGGTTCTGACAAAGTAGTCGCCAAGACGCTCCACAGTCTTTGCTTTGGGTTGCTCAATAAGCATGACATTATTATACGTACGGGACGTTACCCAAGACCAATGCTAGATTTTGAACAAAAGCCAATGCTGTATGATTTGGATTGTAGTTTTGGAAACTTAAGAGACAAACAAAATAGATTGCAAGCTTTCGAAGCTTCTTGGGCTCGCCTACAGTCAGAAACCCCTGGCTTTCCATCTGATGAAATAGACAGACGATTTGAGCGTGAAATTAAAAAATGGTTAAAAATCCATCGTTCAATGCTATTTGGAGAAATGATTATTGAAACATTTCATTATCTGCGCAATAATCCACAATGCACTGAATTGGGATTATTTGATCATATCTTGGTAGATGAATATCAAGACTTAAACAGAGCAGAGCAGGCAGTAATTGATTTGCTGGCGACTAATAGCAACTTGGTTATTATTGGCGATGATGATCAATCGATATATTCATTTAAGCATGCACATCCTGAGGGTATCCGAGAGTTTCCTAGAACTCATCCTGATTGTGATGCTATAGACTTTGCAGAATGCCGGAGATGCCCCAAACAAGTAGTTGCTATGGCATCACGTCTGATTAGTAATAATAACAACCGAACATTGGGTAATCTAAAACCTTTCGAATCGAATCAGAATGGAAATGTTATTATTGTTCAATGGAAGACTCTCGAAGATGAAATAAGAGGTATCAGCAACAATATCTACCGCGAAATCGCCTTAGGCGCTATACAGCCAGAAGATGTGTTAATACTAGCTCCTGTCCGAAAAATTGGTTACAGAGTACGTGATACCCTAGTCAAATTAGGAATTAGTGCAAAATCATATTTCAGGGAAACAGCATTAAGTACAGATGAGTTACGATATAGCTTTACATTACTTAATTTGTTAGCTAAACCAGACGATATGGTTGCATGGAGGTACATACTTGGTTATGGTAGCTCAAATTATAGAACCAAAAGCTATTCTCGTATCGTCGAATATGCAACAAAATTTGACCTATCTGTTTATGATACTTTGGAACAACTCGCAATTGATAGAATAAAAATACCTTATTCAACAACATTAGCTGACATATTTACCAAAACGAAGGCTAAGCTTACAGAGATAAAATCTGTTGTTAATGGCAATAGCGAAGCATTGCTAGATATTCTCGCGGAAGAAAACGAAGATAATACTGACTTCCGCAATATTCTTTCTGAAGCCTTTTTTGAGGTAGGAATTGAACAAAAAGAAGGCCTTGATGAATGGTTTAAGGATATATATTCTTTTGTTGTTGAAAGAGTGTCATTCCCCGAAAACACTTCACTGCGGGACCATGTCAGAATAATGAGTTTACACGCATCAAAAGGTCTAAGTGCTAAGTATGTAGTTGTCATGAGTGCAATTGAAGAGCTAATACCACGGTTGAACAAATCGAGCGATATTAGCATTGAAAAACAGTTGGAAGAGCAACGGCGGCTGTTTTATGTAGCCATTACAAGGTGTAAAAGTAGCAAAAATGATTACCCCGGTACCTTGATCATAAGCTCTTTTATTAATCTACCCGGTAATGAAGCTTTGAATATGAATATTCCTGCTAGCCCATATAATTGGCGAAGTGTTTCAGCCTCGCAGTTTATAAGGGAGTTTGAGGACACAGCTCCAGTAACCATAAAACCTTAAAATCATTCAAAATAGTACCACGGGTAACTTTAAGTATTAAAAGAACCAGGATTTACACCATGCCATTTTTGTCTTATCTTTTATTAATACCCTTCAAGAATATTCATAAAATGCATAGATGAATTCATATGAATCTAGTTTCATGAGATTTAGGAATTATTAATTAGAAGTCGCTTTGTGTTAATCGGGTGTTTTTATTACTTATTATGTGACTTTAGCTATAAGCAGAGTTGTCTTTAATTTTGCTGGACTGGCTGCTCGAAGCCTGAAAACAAATTTTGAATGTGATATCAAGTAGACACATTTTTTCAATAAAGGAAATTCTAGAAAGAATCTTCATTTCGCCAACCCGAAGGTCGCAGGTTGTAATCTTGCATCCAAAGTTAGTGAAAGCACACGATCCATAAGAAATCGTGTGCTTTTAGTACTTTCTAATGATTTTTTCGCTTGTCGCAGTATTGGGTTTACCCTTAGATGACCCTTTCAACCGGCACATCACCACAAATCAGCCATCATATTTACAGCGTCGCGCTTGAGCTCAACGGAAGCATGGCAATAAAGATCCATCGTCAGTTGAACGGTAGAATGGCCTAATATGTCGCTGACGGCTTTGATGGGGACCCCGTTTTCAACAGCTCTTGTGGCAAACGTATGCCGCAAGGCGTGGAAGTTGTAATGGCTGAGTTTTGCTTCAGCCAGGAGCCGGTTAAACATGTCGCGCATTGTTGCCGGTTCAGTGGCTCGTCCTATTTGATTGGCAAAGACATATCCGTTGTCGTCATACGCACAACCAGCGAGTTCTTTTTCCGCATGCTGCATCAGCCTGTACTCAAGAAGCTTCGTAAAAACCTTATCTTGGATTGGAATATCACGATAACCATTGTCCGTTTTGACCATGCCTTCGAGTATTTTTGTTCTGTAATCCGGGTCTTTCGCTCTGTCGATCAGGCTTGATTTTACCCTTTGGAGGGTTCGCCGCACCAAAATCAGCCGCCGATCCATGTCGATATCCGTCCACCGCAGGCAGCAAAGCTCGCCGATTCGCATGCCCGTTGACAGATCAAGCAGAACGGCAAAACCCAGCCTTTCTGAAGTCAGGCATGTCATAAGACTTGCCTGTTCAGCTCTTGACAAGATATTTATTTCCTTTTTGTGCTGTTTCGGCAGAACACAGGCATTTGATGCATTCTGAGAGCTTAACCGATTTTTCATCGCTTGGTCCAGCGCTTCATGGAGCATATTATGCATGTTCCTCAAGGTTTTTGCGGATAGCCCGCCTTTGCCGTCAACCCGGCCCTTCGAAGTCCTGTCATTATAGAAGGCCTGCAGCCTGTCTGTCGTTAGATCCTGCAGCAGCAGAGTCCCCAGCTTTGGTTTTATGTGATTATAGATGTATCCCTCATAAGAAATATATGTAGATGGTCTAATTGTGACCTGAGCATAATTCCGTAGCCATGTTTCAAGCCACATTTCGACAGTCATTTTATTCGGCGCAACATACTCATTTGCCGCCATGCTGACCAGTGTCTGATTTAGTTGCTGAGACACCTCGGCGCGTGTTTTACCGTAAATTGACCTCTGCACTTGCTTCCCGTCATCGTCATATCCGACGGTATACCTTGCTTCCCATCTTCCATCAGACCGTTTTCTGATCGTGCCTTCATTGTTCCCTTTTCTCGTTTTTTTTGACCCCATTGGTATCATTCCTTATCACGTAGCTTACGTTTCAAATTGTGGTTGATTCAATATCCGATTGTTTTTCTGCCTGTTTTTCCATCCATTGAATGAATCGGTCTTTCCCTACGAGCGGACGTGTACCTATGTGAATCGTTGGGAAACCCGAAGATCTTAACAGCTGATAGGCAGCAGCTTTTGAGATTCTGAGCGCTACGGCAACATCAGTTGCGTTCATAGTAAGGGGCAGTTCTTCAAAACTCGTAAACATTGTAAGTCTCCTTTCCAAAATTCTAATGTGGCAATTTTCGCCGATTTTTTGTTACATGTCAAAAAAAGGACGAACGGATATGTAAATAGGAATTAAACCTATGTTTGACATTTCGATACGTCTATTGGAGAACGGAAAGTCCGCGCCGGTTGTCGGTATGGTCGTTTTAAGATAAAAACCAATTCACCGGCGCGGCTATCCATCTCCGTTTCGATTATTGCTCACAGATATTTGGGACGGGCGGCGGCATATCCGCCCTCATAGGAATCGCACCTCCCCCCATAATGATGGCGGGCCGTCCTCATTGCCTGCGACGGTTTGATCACGCTCGGGCTGTGACTGAACGGAAGTATCATTATCGGGTGCACGACATCATCACCAGCAGGCTTGCCAAGGCCTGCCTGCGGCAGAGGTATTGATCGCTCACCCTTCACAGGGGTCATGGCGTACCTGCCGCTTGGCTTGTCCTCATCGGCTCACGCACCCAACGTATCCCAGATATCACTTATTCAATTTTCAAGCTTCAGTTGAGAGAAAAACATCCTCTCAATAACCATGACATTTTCAGGGCTCTTGTTACCCCTAAATAAAAAGATTTTTTAAGATCCGTTCCAAATTCTGTAGTCCATGTGCTATTGAAACACATATTGCTTTACGGCTGACGCCTTCCGCTCTTGCAATGGAAACCTGGCTCATTCCCATAAAGTAATGAGCGTAAATTCGTTTCGCCTGAATATCCGGCAGCTGTGTAATTGCCGCATGAAGCTGCTCATATGTAATCTTACGCTCGTAGAGCTCACAGGGCGAAAGTGATACGAACACGGCATCATACTCCGTGCCGTCATCCCGGTCGAGTGAGTAATATGCTTTGTGGCGGTATATGCGGCGCTGATAAGCGGCCTCTGTCCTTTCAGATTCGCATATAGCCTCGGCGACCTCATCAGCGACTTCGATAACATTGTCATATTTTTGGAAAGGGTAATACTCCCGTAAGTTAATCTTTGTCATGTGACTTTCCTCCGTTTCGATTTTTAACTGGCCAAATCGAAACGAAGATGGCGGTGACCGGCAGCCGACGGAATAGCTAATATGGGATACCCGGGTGACTAAACAGCACTCAAAAAAGTCCGCTTCATCACGCCAGACCGCTTATTTGCGGTCCATTTTCATCGAAAATAAACTTGAAAAACAAGAAGCGCCCTCCAAACACGTGAATTTGGAGGGACATTTGTTTTGGGAATGACTATTTGACCCGCCAAATTACCTTTTTTTTATTTGGTGGGGGCTTCTTTTATTAAGAGGAACAAAAAACTCTGTGTCGAGAATGCCAAAAAGGCGTTATCGGACACAGAGTCTTTTGCAACCAGGCTGTCATAGTGTAAGTGATACACCTTAGACCCTTCGGCTTTGCGTCCTTTTCTTTCGGAAAGTTTGCCCTATAACTATATATGTTTTCGATTTATGCAATGCTTAAGTATCTTGCCTCGCACTCGGAGTTCCTTTGAAGATAGATAGTTCAATCTTCAGTAATTTATCCATTCATAATCTTGTGTTTACTTCACCTCAAAAAGGGACATAAAACCACAATATTCTAGCAAAGGACTTACTAGACAATCCTCCATAGAAGAAGAGAAAGAAGGCTTGAACAAAATTCCACAATATATTATAATTTCCATAGAAAAACGACATGCTTCGTATTTATAGATTTTCATATAAACGCGAGATTGTGAACGGTGATCGAATGGTATTAGATAAAAACCAAGAGCGAATGATTGAAGAACTATACACTAACATGTACTATTCATTATCGGCCTATGCACAATGCGCTCTGAATGACCGCCCATTGGCTGAGGAAGCCGTCCAGGACACATTTAGAATAGCGTGTGCTAAGGCCGATGATTTATTAGCAAGCGCAAATCCAAAGGGCTGGTTGGTAAACACGCTCAAATACGTTATAAAAAATATGATCCGAAGTAGAGCTCGTTTAAACAACTTAATAGTTTCTTCAATTGATTTCGAGGAGAATTCAATTATTGATAATACAAATAATTCATGCGAAGACAATATGGATTTGATGTATTCTGATTTAGTTAACAACGAAGACTATAAACTTCTGAAGAAAATTGCAATTGAGAAATACACAATGCTTGAGGCTGCAAAGGATCTTGGTATTTCCGTCGAGGCTTGTAAAAAACGAGTGCAGAGGGCAAAGAAAAATCTGCAAAAATATCTTAAAGAATGAATTGATTCTCTATGTCCCCAAAACCTCGTACCGGTACATATTCCATTAGAAAGGAGTTTTTGCTGTTGTCTAAACCAATTGAGGGCAACCATCGTGATTATTCGAATTTTGACAACATGAGTACGGAAGCCTTAGAAAATATTCTACGTTCTGATTCTCAGTTGCCTAGTTATGAGACTTCAGATATGGATGCTATTTTGTATATTATGGAGGTGATTGCAAACCGCGAAAAGGAAAACCCAACTGGTAAGTTTACGGACATTCATACTTCCTGGGCTTCCTTTAAGGGAAATTATCTTCCTTATGCAAAGGATGATAAATCACTATATGATTTCAACGATTGTGAAAAGCAGTCAGTCCTCGAACAACCGTACTTAAAAAGGTCTCTTTTCCGGCAGCGACGCCGACTAATGCGTGCTGCCAGTATTGTTATTGTTTTTGCGGTGTTACTGCTAGCTGGAACCATAACCGCGAAGGCCTTAGGTTTTGATCTATGGAATACGGTGGCGAAATGGACTAGAGATACCTTTGGGTTTTCAAGCTCGATTCCAGAATCCCAAGAATCACATGATTTGAATGGTCAAATCGAGTATAAGAGTCTGCAGGAAGCTCTTGACAGTTATGGTATTACCGCAAAACTCACGCCTATATGGCTTCCGGATGGGTATGCACTTCAGAATATCAATATTAATTCAACACCTGTTCAGACCAGTTTTATAGCGGATTATAAAAGCAGTAGCAATAGTGAAATCATTATTTCTATTACGTCATTTACAAATCCGCAATTCCAAACATACGAAAAGGATGATGAGAATCTCACTGTGTATTCAGTACAGGGATTCAAGTATTACATCATGTCCAATGTTGAACGGAGAAATATCATTTGGCAAACAGAAAACTGCGAGTGCTCAATATCAGGCAATTTTTCTCTTGATGAAGCAAAAAAAATAATAGATTCTATATATGGAAGGGATACAACATGAAGAAAAAATTAATAAGTACTATTGCTATGCTTTTACTTGTTTCTATAATTGCGGCGCCGGTGGTAAGCGCATCATCTCAGGCCAGTCTTTATCTGACGAGCTATAGTGCTTATATATATCCATCCGGCAATGGCAATATGTCGATTTATTTTAACGTAGTCGGTACTGGTACAATGGACGAAATTGGTGCCTTGACAATAAGCCTTCAGCAAGAACCCAGCGGTTCTTCGACATGGACCACAGTAAAGACCTATAGCTACACAACCTATACCAATATGCTCGCGTACAACAATTTTTCATATGGTTCAAGTGTCGCTTATTCAGGCGTGAGCGGATATTCCTATAGAGCATACGTAACTGTATGGGCAGGATTAGATGGCGGCGGTGATTCGCGGCAAATCCTGACATCGACAGTTGTTGCTTAACAAAATCTTAGAATTTTTAATAGCGAGATAAAACGTCAGCGTATCTTTTAGAAGAAACGCTGACTTGTATCATTTGAAATTGTCCCCATTGTCTATTAACTTAACATGTATAAGAAAAGGACGGTGATTTCATTGTATAAAAGCAATGACTTTTCAACCTTTTCAAAAGAAGATTTGCAGAAATTAATTAAGGATACACTATACTTAGAGGCCGACTTAATAATGAAAATTATTGCAGAGGGAATAGCTTTAACTGAATCGGAGGAAATTAATTCTGCGATGCATCTGATCATTAATGATTTGAATCGTCATTTAATACAGCATGTTTTTAGAATGCTTGATTATTAGTATAAATTTAAGAGTTTTCTTGAACAACATAAGGACCATAAATAAAAGGGTAAAATTCCTGAAGGAATGCTAGCTCTTAAGAAGTGCGGGAAACTCAAGCGTACCTCATTCCACATAAGTATTAGAATTTCTTATCCTAGCGAATTCCTTACATCTATAATTACTGCTTAATAACTGGTAAAGTAAAAAACTCGGTGTTCTCAGAAAAGGAACGCCGAGCTTTTTTATCTATTTTTTAAAATTTTAAAATATTAATATAATGTCCCTTTTAAGGTACATATTTACATATATAAGTAGAAGCACAGATGGTTTTATTAATACGTCAAGTTTATTTACAAGGATTACATATGAATATGAAAACCAAGGTTATCCGTTTATTTGTTGTATTATTATTCCTCGTTTCTATGTGTTATCCACATAATTACGCGGTGGCCGCACTTCATCCTGACAATACAGTACTAAACGCCCTAAAAGAACTCAACATAATTTCTAATGAAAAAGAACTAAATCTTAACGAACGACCTTCGCGTATAGAGGCAGCATTGATAATAATACGAACGTTAGGAAAAGAAGATGATGGTAAGTATTTGAATCATGATTTTGATGATATTCCTGATAATGCTGATTCTCAAATCGGATATCTTTACAACAAGGAGATTATTCGTGGAAAATCACCATCGCATTATGGAAATGATGCAATAACATTCAACGAATTTATGACAATGATTCTTAGGGTATTGGGTTATAGCGATTCAAATGGTGATTTTGCTTGGAATGAAGCGGCTGAGAAATCAAAAGAGCTTGGAGTCTTAACGCCAAAGTGTTTTGACGAGATTATCGAATCTAATGATTTTACATATATGAATCTCGTAATTTGCGTCTATTCCTCATTAACCGCATATGTTAAGAATGAAGAATTTACTTTATTAGAGAAAATGCTTCGAGATTCAGTAATCGCTGATGATCAAATTAAAAATACGGGCATTTATGACTTATTAACAGCAGCAAAACTAAACAAGTCAAACAGTGCACACTATACGTTAATTCAGGAATTTACTATTATTCCAACAGACACTCATTCTCAGGTTGTTCTAAAAGTTAATATTCCTGATACCTACATTAATAGACAAACGGTTAAATCAAACGACTTTTCCATAAAACCTGATGAAATCCTCTCTGAGGATGGTGTGTTATATGCAAAATTCACTTTAAGTGACCTTAAAGAAACACTAACGATAATTATCTCAACTGAAATTGAGATATCTAGTTATGATCTTGAGAATGCTATGAAGTTACACTTTCCAATTCAATTAACAAAAGAGGAAGAACAAGAATATACTCGTCCGACAAAATGGATAGAGTCGGATAATGATTCCTTTTTGGCTGTCGATATAGGCGAATCCGATGGAAACGACATAAATAAATTAGCTGCCATCATGGATTACATAGCCAAAAACATGTCAGTTATAACGACAACGAATGATGTATCGGCTCTTACTGCATTTGAAAGAGGTTTTGGTGATTGTTTTGACTTTAGTGAAGTCTTTATAGCTTTATGTAGGTCAAGAAACATACCAGCTAGAATGATTATTTGTGATAAAACTGATAAAAATGCTTCTGGTCACGCTCTTGTAGAAGTTTTTTGTAAGGAATTAGGATGGGTGCCAATAGATCCAATTAATATTGCGATTGGCACAGAAACACTAACAACAATAAAGAAAAATAAATATATATATCTTTCTGATAATGATCACGCCAATATACTTAATGGTCAAAATTATTATAACTGGATTTGCGATAATTGCATTGTTGAAGTCAACGAGCATATTCACTAGTAGACCAAACTATGTTTAGTATGCGGAAAGGGGGAATCAACATGTAGTACTTAACATTTTCCGTTCTTGTTGCAAGTCTCGTTGTAGGTAATAATTCGAAATTATTTTTACTAAGGAGGAAATTATGAAAAGTATGTTCAAAAAAATATCAGCAGTACTAATAATAATTGCATTAATAAGTGGTTTATTTGTTACATCCTACGCAGCCAATTTAAATGACACAACGGGTTACATAGCGAATAATGAATATCATTATTCTATCACGCCAACAACGGCACCAGAAACTTGGAAAAGCTTCACAACACATGATGAGATGCTTAAGGCTTGCCAGATTCCAGATAATTTACTCACAGGAATGTCCACGAGCCAGTTACTGAACGCCTGTATTGATTATCCGTTATTTGGAGATGTATGGGCTTATGATTCTATGCAAATTGGTCTCGACGCTGTGTCAAGTAAATTCAATGGTATACAAGAATTACTTAAACGGCCTGATTTCGGCGATGTAACGGTTAAATATTTCGAAAACCTTGATCTAAGCAGTTTAAAAACCGAAGATCTCTCAAGCATAAAGCTACCGTACATCTGTGCCTTGGTTTCGAAGTCGATATCGGCGAACTCCTTTTCACTTACAGAATATACTGGTTTAATGCAGAAGAGCATAAGCCTAGTAAAAGAAATCAAAACTACTTATCCAGATTATTACTCCACCTCTGAGCTAATGACGGTAATAGATTTAGTTTCATCAAGGGATTCATCAAGCAAACAAACTAATGATTATTACACTACTATCTATACTCCAATGGGATCAGCAGTGACTGCGATTTATTTCACAACCGATATCACGCCTGCTCAGGTAACCGCTAACAATAATTATGTAACTGGTACATATCCAAATGCAACTTTAATAAGTGGAACAACAACAAAATATTATAATTGCCATGCATATGCATGGTATTCACAAAGTACATCAACTCATGCTTGGATTCAAGCTCCAGATCAACAGGCATTCTGGACTGATGGAAGTAATAGCTTATTTGCATCATGGACTTCTGGGCAGACATGGCCTTCAGTCTCGCATGGTGATAAAGTTCGTTATGTAAGCGATGATCATTCAGCGCGGGTATATAATGCATCTTCATTTATTTCAAAATGGGGGCAATGTGGTGTCGTAATTCATCCTGCAGCTTATTGCCCATATACTTGTACATCGTTGGGTTTCTACCACTGATTAGCATAATGCGCTACAGCGAGGCCTCTTGTTTAGAGGCCTCGCAATTATTTACAGTTTAGAAAAGTGAAAATTTTACATACTTAATTTTTTAATGTAAAATATAACACAGCCTGGGGAAGGCTATTGTACCCCCTCCGGACCTGATGATATATTCGTCGTCATTGGATTTAAAGAATACCAAGTCGACAAAATCTGAGCAATCTAATCCGAGCGGCCATAGCCTTGAGCTGTCCAAGCTGATTTGAAGATAAAAATTTTTGTCTTTAATGCAACCAGCATCTCAGAATTCTTACCTTAATAATATAGACCAAACTCATCCAAGGAGTTGATGAAGTGGACGACAGCAGCATTATTGATCTGTACTGGAATCGATCAGAAACAGCAATACAGGAAACACAGCAGAAATATGGACAGTTATGTAAGACAATAGCTCTGAATATTCTGCACAATAATGAGGATTCTGATGAATGTGTAAACGATACATACCTTGCAGTATGGAGCGCTATTCCGCCATCACACCCCAATCATTTGTCATCTTTTTTAGGAAAAATAACACGCAACATTGCGTTAAACAAATACGATTATTATACCGCGGATAAGCGGAACTCAACTCTCACATTAATTTTCTCAGAGCTGGAGGAAAGCATTCCATCAACATACGATGTTCACTCCCACTATGAAGCTGGTGAAACATCTCGACTCATTTCCGAGTTTCTTCGCGGTGATAGCCACATAAATAGAATGATGTTTATGCGTCGTTATTGGTTCACCGATTCCATTTCGGACATTGCCGAACAATTTGGGATGAGTGAGAGCAAGGTTAAAAGCACGTTATTTAGAATACGTAAAAAACTGAAACGATATCTTGAGAAAGAAGGCGTGACAATATGAATGCAGAGCAGCTATTTCGGGAAGTCGGCATGGTTGATGACGATATAATTGAAGAAGCCATTAAGACCAGAAAACCAACAGTCAAGAACTCAAAACATTCTAAAAAGTCCAGATGGGTCTTGCTTGCCGCATGCATAGCCATGCTCCTTGCAATAGGAGGCACAGCATATGCTGCTTCGCCTGTTTTTAGGGAATTTCTTGCAAATATTCTTCACATTAAGGTCGAGGAGACAACCTATATTGGTCTATCATCAAGCAGCAGCAATATTACAATGACTGTGGAATCCTCGCATGTATGCAAAGATACTGCTGTCGTCATGCTGACGTTTCATAAAAATAACGGAGAACCTTTCAGCAACGGCTTAAATCCCACGATTACTTTAACTGACGTTAATGGACAGAATATTTTCCAGTCCGGCATGAGTGGTGGGGTTTATACCAAGCTTTCCGACGACAAAAGAACCCTATTCTGCTTCTATACCTGGAGTTTTCCCGAGAATTTTACTGATAAAACCGTTATACTGGAGGTAAGCGAGCTAATATGCAATCAATCGCAGATCAATGGCGTCAATTGGCCGGAAGAACTGATAAAAGGAGACTGGAAAGTCAAATTCGATCTAACAGAAAATAATGACAATACAATAACGATCAGCAACCCTGATCTCACAAAAACATTATCTGTATTCGAAAGTGAACTCCAGATAAACAGTGTATCAATAAGCGATATGTTGCTGATTGCGTCGACGACAACATTACGTCAATGGGAAATGACAGATGAAGAGATCCGTCAGAGCATGCTGAGCAGCGTTTACCCCGGCAGTAGCGCATATTATAATATCTATATCCAACTTGTTTACAACGATGGTACTATGTCCGAAAAAGTCGATTTTTGCAGAAACGATAATGACGATTTGATTGCATGGTTTCCTGAAACCATACCACTAAATGATGTTGCTGAAATACGAATAGGCGATATCGTAATCCCGACGACGTAGATAGGACACCGGTCAGACCACATGCTTCTATAATATATTAGACAATTCGCAGGAAGAACTGATAAAAGTCCTTCCTGCGAGTCTTTATTCAGCCAGCTTAAACCCGAACAAATGTACCCTATTCTTCCATATTTCCCATTGTCTCAAGCACGAATGGACAAATCGAAGCTGCGGCTAACCTCGGAAGCTGACTTAACGTCATTCCTCATTAACTATATATCTGCGGACGACCAACAAAAGTAAACCCGATACCCTCTGTATGCTGGGTCATGACAATATTATTGCTGCCGGAGGCACAGTGGATGATCGTCAATGTCCCGGCAACGTTTATCACGACGATTCCGACATGCTCGCAGTCCGGGTAGAAAGCCAAGTCGCCGGGCTGAGCACTATCCCAGGAGATCGCATCACAGTAGCTGTACTGAGCGGTCGCACCACCGCCATGACCGATGATGTATTCGCCACCATAGGCGTTATAGAATACCCAGTCGGCAAAACCTGAGCAATCCAGGCCGAAGGGACGTACTGTGTCGGTTGAAGGACTCCCGTCAGCCGAAACTTTCATAGGCGTCCCCCAGCGGCTGTCCCAACCGAGCACGAGAGATTTACCGCCCCAGAAATAATGGACCTTGCTGAGCAGCGAGTAAGCTGTCAAAACAACATTTTTACGCTCCTCGCTCAGATCGGCGGGGAGTGTTTTCATAATTTCGGCGATTTCATCAGCAGAGAGAGTGATATCTTGGTAGCTTCCAGTCAGTCGCTTAAACAGCTCGGCATATTGCGGCTGCAAAAGCTCGCGCACCTGAGCAGCACGCACCGTACTGAAGCCGCAGCTCTTCATCATATCTTCAGCCGTTTTGTAGTTCACTGTAATGGTCAGGACAGTTTCGGTAATCAGCTCCCCTGTGTCTTTATCCGTACCGACCACTACCACATCCACGGTATATCTGATGCTGTTCATACCCCAAAAGACCGTTTTCAGCTTTTCGATCTTCTCGTCGTCAAGCGTTGCGACTTCGGCTGGATTTTCGGGATCTGTGGCAATAAGGATGTCATAAATGGCCAGCACCTCGTTCCAGTTCGCCACCATTGACGCAGAACCAGCATTGTCAATAACCAGCTTATCGTGGGGGTTCGCCTGAATAATTGCGTTGATTTTGTCAGAGAAATCCAAGTTGATCTGATTAACTATATCCGGCATGGACGGCGCGTCATCATAACCCTTTTCCGACGCGAATATCCCAAACACAGAACCGAGGATCGCTGCAGCTAAAAGGATAACAACAATGATCACCACTGCCACCCATCCGCCGGCGGCGATAGCGGCCACAAGCTCCTTGACGGCGGCGACGATTGCCTTGGTCGCGGCAACAACAGCTTTAGCCAGAGTTTTTACAGTGGCGGCAGCAGCGCGGGCCACCGC
>DBTM01000003.1:0-21073 GCA_002307055.1 Clostridiales bacterium UBA1316 | reverse complement strand
GGCGGCAGCAGCGCGGGCCACCGCTTTCGACGCTTGCATAGCCCGTTGCGCTGTCTTTGCCGTTGTCCGAGCTGTCTTTGCGGCTGTTTTTGCAGACGCTTTCGTTGTCTTAATAGCGACGCGGGAAGTCTGTTCTACTGTCTTGATGCCGCGCTCCGCTGTCTTTATTGAACCCCGAGCACCTGTTTTGGCAGCTTGCCCTGAGGCGTGGGAACTTTGCTTTTCCCCCCGCTCCACCGTCTTGATCCCCTGCCTTGGTTCTTTCCCGGCATTGTTAAAGGCAGAACGCTCCTGGCGGCGGAATGTGCTCGTCTGCACATATTCACGCTCGCGCGTGGCATAGTCTTCAGACGCACATGACGCTGGTGCCGGTGTGGCGTTATTCCTGTATGCCTGCCCGCGCGCCGAAGTATCATCCTGAGAACGTTGTCTTCTGATCTTTTGCCATGCTTTTTCGGCAAATTTCTTCCCCTGATACCGCAGGACATAGCCTGTGTCGCGGGTCGCGTCCTGCGTATGTTCAGTCGCTCGATCCGAAGCATAATCGGTTGGAGAATCAGAACTCGTCCGCTGAGTCTGCTCTGACTGCTCCTTTGTTCGGATATAAGCATTCTTCATTTTGTCGGCGACATTCACTGCCCTGTCCAGTCCGCGGATATCCTTGACCGTCTCTCTGGTCTTGATCTCTTTCATAAGCTCACCTCCAACGCAAAAAAGAACAACCGCTGTCTGAGCGATTGTTCCTGTTCAACAATATTTGATTTTTAATTTCTACGGAAGTATTTCAGATACTTTTCCGTAAATGGAATTCCGGCTGATCCAGCCGTTGACATGACCGTGGTTGTTCCCAATCTGATAGGTCTTATTGTTTTTGACGGCCAATATCTTATGGAGATAGAAGTGCCCGTTCACCTTACACATCACAATATCCCCTTTATTCAACGGCGTATCTTCCTTTACCGGTTCCGCTATGACCGACTGCCCTGACTTCAGGATCGGGGTCATAGACTGCCCGAAGCCCTGAACGATGCATGTTTCGCCTTTCTTCAGCTTTTGAGCTGTAATTGCGTTTTCTTTACCTTTATACACAAAAATTCCTCAACAGATTATGTTTTGGTCACGATATTCATTTAACATCATAGTTTAATTTTTTATGGACAATTCCAACTAACCCCTATCACTTAAAAAGCTTTCCTTATACAATCATTGTCCTCTGGGTAATATTGTTGAATGAACGTTTTTAAGAGCTCTTTCTCTTCAGAATCAAAGCTTCCGTTTTCGTAAATCCATATGTGCAGTGCTTTTCCTATAGCATATGCCAGGCTTTTGCTATGCTGCTCACTAATATTGTTTCTTGATACATTAGGAATAATATTTTTACTGATTACATTCACAATCAGTCCTTTAAGCTCAATACCTTCAACAAGAAAGGGGATTTTGATACGGGCGTTGGCAATTAGAACATTTTTTATATACAAATAGTCAGTATATTCAAACGAATATCTGCCTTGAAACCCTACTTCTGTGGTATAGGGAAGTATTTTGTTGCTAGGCCCTTGAACGACCCTCTTTTCTTCTAAAAAAGTATATGTTGGGGCTTTATTTGAGTGTCCAGCTTGGCCTCGAAAATTATTTAGCGTGTAATCACCAATTATACGATCGTAACTACTGTCAATTAGCTCAGAGTCATTATATAGTGATGCATCGTCAGATATAATATTAGCATTCTCATAACTAATCTTTCTTAAAGCTGCATCAAAGTCTTCCAGTACATCATACGCTTTTTTAAAATCATCTACTTCTGATGACGTTATTATTGGAATGCTCAGGAACTTAATTACACCTTCCGAAATGTAATTTTTCAATAAAACTGGCGAGTCTAAATCCTGTTCTAATACCATTTCGTTGCTTTCTTGCTGATATATGTAACTTTCATTAGCATAAATATCCGTAAAATTCTTTAAAAAAGTTATCCCCTTATAGTTAAACTGTAAAGCTACTTGAATTCCATTAAAACAGTTATCCAATCTTGTGCTTTCAGGATATAATGATTCCAATTTCTGAAGCTCCAAAACTTTTGAATTAGTTTTTCCGTCTATTGAGGTTATTAGCCTTATTGGAATTTGACAGTCTAAAAAGTTCTTCTTAATAAAGGCCTCTATATGAGCTTGATTGTTACTAAATACAGTGAAAAACTGATCATAGTCAAGAATTATCTCTGTTCCTTGAGACCGCGGCACATCCTCATAAGTAAGACAGATGTATTCACTATTTTTTTCAAATTCAATTTTGTTAGCTAGGCTTTCCCCATAGTATTTTGTAATAACATTTATTTTATCAGATAGCATAAAACATGCTAAAAACCCTATTCCGTAATTTCCGATAGGTGTATATATATTGCCTTTAAACAAGTAATCTTCTGATACATAATACGAAACACCTACATTTAAGAAGTATTTTTTCAAAATGTCTACAGACATTCCGCGGCCATTATCATAAATAATTACTTGTTTTCTGTCATGATCCAATATTATGTTAATAAAAGGTTGGTACGGATTATACATAAACTCATCTTTGCCATCCGATTCTTCTTGCATCACCATACAAGCATCAATAGAATTTTGAATTAGCTCTCTTAATCCATATTTCTTATCACCATAAATGTTTTCACCCATTAATAAGCTTGTAACAGCCTTATAATCAAGAGATAATTTAAAATCGGAAAAATTGAACCCTTTTGTTCTGATTTTATTATGTACAATTGTGCTAACCGAAAGCAGGTACTTTTTTTCACGAAAAGTTTCCGAATAATCGATAGCCTTTTTAATTCAGTGTTTAATGAATCAAAGTACTTAAGAAGCTTTCTGTGGATACTGGGATTCGAACTTTCCCCATAAAATTCTATATTTTTTCTTCCGTTTTTCGAATCAACAGCGATTTTTTCCTTGTTCTCAATAATGAAGTGTTGTTTCCATTCTAAATCGCCATAATCTTTTGGACTTAAATAATGATATAGATAAAGAGGTGCTCTTTCCTCATCTATATCCAAATAGTCAGCTATTCTGAGAAGCAAAGCTATATATTGAGAATTCATTGCATAAGGACCCTTAACTTGATCAAAAGACAAGTTATTTGTTATCCACTCAAAATTTTCATTATGTGCTGCACATATTTTTGCTACATCATCTTTATACGAGATATTCGTATATCCCGGAATAATAAAACACTCATTGTCCATTTCCAAAATGTGTTTTAGTGATCTAATACCATGAATAGGGCGAATGCACTCTTGTAATGCAACAGTCTCGTCTTTGTATTTCTTAAATACCAATGAAAACTTTCTGTCAGTAATATTATCCTGTTTGATGCTCTCAATTTCTTGCTCATTAACTACCATCCCTATATCATGAAACAGTGCTGCATATATTATAACAACTAGTTCCAGATCGCTTAGCTGTTCCGGGAAATCACATAAATCGAACATGTAATCTATGACATTTAACGAATGTAGAACATCATGCCCAGTGTAATTCGCAAAAACGCGATTAATCTTGGGCAAGAATTTAATCGCATAATCATAAACTTTGCCAACTTTTTCGAGGAAGGGACTTTTTCGACTTAATAGGAGAGAATAAGCCTTTGTGTTCTTTATTGTTTCAGTCATTGATTTAGCCTTCCTACAATTGAACATATTTACTAGTGAACGTTATAACAAATCATATAACATTGGGAAACTAAAACTCAAATACACACTTTACTTGATTTCCGTATATCGGATGATATTTAACGTATTCTCCAATGAGATTACGACTTTTATCTCCAATAAGACGCTTTGTATTATCATCAGTACCAAATATGCTACTGTCAATAATTACTTTCTTTATTTCATCAGCATCTGGTATTATTATTTTTCCATTACTAATAACAAGTTTTTTAGAAAATTTAGATTTACTATCCCAAACAAAGATTTCGGATTGTTCCGGTAAGTTAGTTTCAACAATAATGTTTCCACTTTCTTTTTTGGCTTCAAGCCTGACATTAAGTTCCTTTCCAGTTTCCGGTAGCTTTCTTTGCATACTCGGTGGAAGTGGTGGAATCTCACCCATTCTTATTTGCCGACCATTATAATACCAAGTGTGGCTTTCATCAAAAGTAAAGAATTTTTCACTTCGTGTAAAGCCCAAAAAAGACACCAGCTTTTCTTCTGCCTCGTTGAGTTCGGGTAAATCTACACCTTTATCCTTGAATATTTTATTGCTAACTATTCTAAATTTCCAAATAGCATCAAGTAATCCAATATTGAAATATTGAGCAGCATCAATAAAAATTAAATCATCCCCATGAAAGTAGCCGTACTTATCTGAATATTCATCTCCATATCTCTCAACGAAATCATATATTTGTTTATCTATATCATCATAATACAGTTCTGAGTGCAGGATAATCTTATCTAATAATGTATTTACACTTGGTGGAGTTTGAACATAATGCTTAGTGAGAATATTTCGCCTTACTTGCGTAAACAGAATATCTACATCAATATTGGGAGTTAAAATCTCATCGCAGATTGCTTCTGTGAACCAACTAAATCCGCTTGTAGCGGTTGATGCACTACCAAATAATGTACCATAAGCAATATAGACATCTTCTGATGAAGTCATTTCAGAATAATATCCTTTTGATATTCCGAAATCACATCGACAAGCATCCAGTATTAATATCAATCTACCTTTTCCTTTGAATATGGAAATAATATCTTCAATATTAACGCTTGCTTCATCTAAGTCGTTTGATAAATCATATCGTCTAGCAAAATCAGAAGGATAGATATAGTTCTTCCCATTGTAATGTCCGCCGTGTCCTGAAAAATATACAATATGAATAGCATCATTTGGAGAGTGCTCTACACTCAGTTGTAAAGTAGGGATATACTCGTCTTTACCAACATTTTCTTTCTTAGTTACAGTGAAACCAATTTGAGTTAACCTTTTTTCAAGAGCTAATATATCGTACTTTATGCCCACTAGTTCAAGAGAAGGCTTTGGATATGTTCGAGAGTCAAGATATTCACCTGCTGAAAAAAGGACTGCCCTTCTCTGCATTGTGTTTTCCCCATTTCCTTATTCCTTGCAACAAATCAATAAATTATCTATATTTGATTGCTTTTGCCATAAAACAAACTTTACTGCTTACCAAAAAATGTGGTCATAATCGCTTTCAATGATTTATCTGCAAATAAACATAAAATAACAGTATCATTTTACCATTATTGGGTGCCAAATGAAAGGCTGATTGCTCAAAATTTGTCGCAATCAGCCTCTATTTGTTACATTTCCAGCACTTCACCGGGTTTCGTGGTCATAAGTTGATAAAGCTGAGTATTGCGTGGGAACTGATTGGAGAATGGCACCAAGGAGCTGCCCACCTTCAAGAGTCCGTGCCCGACATTCACGTTGGTTATGTATGAGAGCTGGAGGTCGGAAATATTCAAGAGCTTGACAAGCTCTATGCGGTCGGTAGATGCCTGGTTGAGCATGACCAAAAATTCCGAGTTTGCTAGCATCGTTCGCGCCGTATGGGACTGGAGCATATCATCCACGTTCTGAGTAATGCCAGTGCAGAAGGCCCCATATTTACGTACGCGCTTCCAGAGTGTGAAGAGGAAATTGGCGCTGTATTCGTGCTGGAACAGAAGATAGATTTCATCGATTACAATGAAGGTGCTTCTCCCCTTCGCGCGGTTTTGAGTGATGCGGTTTAGGATGCTATCCAGCACCACCAGCATTCCGATGGGCTGGAGCTGCTTACCCAGGTCGAGGATGTCGTAACAGATCAAGCGGTTATTGACGTCCACATTCGTCTCTTTGGCGAAGGTGGACAGGCTACCGTCCGTGAACAACTCGATGGCAAGGGCCAACTCCGCCGCCTCTGGCTCTGACTGTCGCAGCAGTTCTTCCCGGAAGTCTTTCAGCGTCGGCGGGGCGATGGTGTAATTGCTTTGCAGATATTCGCGGTAGACGCTTACCGTACACCGGTCGATGAGCGACTTTTGCTTTGCGCCAAGATCATTGCCGATTAGCTGCTCACAGAGAGACAGTACGAACTCGGATTTAAGAATGACAGGGTTTTTGCCATCTCCGTAATCCGCGTTCATGTCCATGGCATTGATGTGGTTCGGGCTTGTGGCGGAGATATTTATAATCTGACCGCCAAAGGTATTAACGAGTGCGGAATACTCGCGTTCCGGGTCAATCACGATTATATCATCGTCAGTGGCGAGCATGAGCTTAATGATTTCCTGCTTGGCTATCACAGACTTGCCAGAGCCGGACACACCGAAGATCATGGAGTTACCGTTTAGCAGTTGCTTCCGGTCCGCGATGATCAGGTTTCTTGAAATAATGTTCGTGCCATAATAGACTCCACCCGGCATGGCGATTTCCTGCGCCCGGAAGGGTAGAAAAACCGCCGTGCTCTCCGTGGTCAGCGTCCGCATGGCGTTGACCTTCCTCTGACCGATCGGCAGCGCGGTATTCAGGCCGTCTGCCTGTTGAAAGCTCAGCGGTGCGAGCTGGCAAAGATGTTTGCGTGCCGTCGTCATCAGCGACTCCGTATCACTGTCCAGCCTCTCCAGGCTGTCCGCAGTGTGCAGGAGCGTGATGGTACAGAACATCATTCTTTGATCGCGGGTCACAAGATCGTCAAGAAACTCGCGGCTTTCCTTGCGTTGCTGCTCCATATCAAAGGGAATAATGGCGGAAAAGTTGTTGTTGGAGTTCTGCCGGCGCTGCCAGTTAGTAATATTGGTTTCCACGCCGAGGAGCCGGTTTTCAATCTCACGCACGGCTTCGTCGGTCGGGATCGGGATAATGTCGATGGAAAGCATCAAATTCCGGCCCAGGTCGCACAGCTCGGCTACCATGCTGTCTTTGATGTAACTGGCGTATTCTTTAAGGAACAGAACGCGCCCGAACCGCTTTCCCATCTCGAAGTAATCCTTGCGGAAGGAAAAATTGTCGGGGCAGATATAATCCTTGAAGTCGTGACCCTTCCGCGCTGTTTCAGCGAGATCAACGTTGAAGCTCTCCTCCTCGCCGGGGCGGTAAAATTCATGCAGTAGCTTCAGCCGGGTGTCAGCGTCCAACTCGATACAACGGGAGCCGATATGAGATAAATGCGTCGAGAGATCAGCCCCGATGCGGGAGAAGTAGGCGCGCGCTTCGTCCACATCCCGCTTCATCATAGATATGGTGATATACCGCTCCTGGACGATGCCACTGCCGGCCGTCGCCTTGTCGATCAGCATGTCATTGTATTCATCACGCAAGACGTCCAGCCCGTCCTCCCTGCGAGGTAGAAGCAGCGTCTTTTCAAAGTCGGCCCGATTCAGGCGGCGGTTTATGATGGTGATCTTTGTTGTAGCGCCGCTGTCCAGAGAATTAAGTACCTCAGAATATGCCAAAAACATTGCCTCTTTATCCTCACGGCAAGCAACGGCATAGTTGATGTCGGTAAAACGAAAGCTCTTGGTGTATTTACTCCCGACAAGAAAAATCCCATCCGGCCAGATACGCCGAATGGGAATCATATTTTGTACGCCGCGCGGGATTTTAAAGCGTTCCCTGTCCTGCTTCAGTATACGGTCGAGTGTTTTAATCATGGCGTTTCAGTCCCTCCTGTTCATGTTTTTCTATAGCGGTACACAATACGTCATAATAGGTGTTCGTCGGGCAGAAATGCAGCTCTCTCGGTATGATGAACTCCGATTTGAGCCACGCCCATATAAACTGCTCACAGGTCAAACCGTTGTATTTGATAAAGCCAATCCCAGCAAACGGGGCCGCTCCTAGGACACACATCCAGCTCAGCGTACCAATACCGAAATGATCATGCAGCACAAAGTAGATGACGACGGCGACAGCGACGGCCTGCAGCGAAAAAACAAACTGCCTCATATTGAGGCCGAAAAACATGGATTCCGTGTAATCACGGATTTCCCGATTGATTTTAACTTCCATACATAACCTCCTAAACGGAAAGCATCCTTTAGCAGGATGCTTTCTGTCTTTATTTATTAAGCTATTTTTGGTCAAGATAAACGCGTTTTTCAAATGTTTCAGGATTGATGGACAGAACTTGACGACCTTTTTGTAAGGCATAATCTATCATGTACTGCGAGATTCCTTTGCCGCCGTCATGCACGGCGATCAGGTGTGTTGAAGAATCTATTAGCCGACGTTTATGCTTGTACATACAATCCGGCGAATATCTTGTCTGCAATGTTATAACATCGTCGGCCTTTGCAAGAACGTTGAAATATCGCTCACGGTTTTCTATATTCCACTGAGCTGCCTGATCTTCATAAGGCAGATAGGCGATCAACAGGATGTCTTTGTTCGCGCTTCTCGTCTTTAAGTCAAGGACAAGCTCAGCGCACCACACATCAGGCCCCTGCACCATCCCTGTCAGGAATGTGGTAACGCCTCTTTTAGTCATCGTTTCTATTTCTGCGGCCAAAAGCATTCTCAGCCGGAAGTAATCCGGATGATGTTCGTTATACTCGAAGTGTATCATCCTCGGACTTGATCCGCAAAAACAGCAAGTTTGTGGTTTCATAAACGTCGTACACCTCTCTTAAATTCTCCAACTTCGGAGCTACAAACTACCAGAGATTGTACGTTATAAACTCATTAAAGTCAACTTTCAGCTCCTTCATAATAGTAGTTGTAAACTCACATACTAAATGAGGAGCTAATATGAACGAATATAATATAAAAAACGTTGGTGAACGAATCCGGTCACAACGGAAAGCTCTCGGTTTATCACAGGAGGAGTTTTCCGAAAAGATTGGTCGTGTTCCAAAGTTCTGCGCCGATATTGAACGCGGGCAGGCCGGCATGTCGATCAATACGATGTTGAAAATCTGCTCACTGCTCAAGATGTCGCCTAATCAGCTATTGCTTGGGCAGGAAGAAGATCGAATATCAGAAGAAACATCGATAATTCTATCTGCCTTAGATCAGTGTACCGAACGTCAGCGTAAGGATGCTTATGCGTTGCTCAAGCTATTCCTCACAGCAACGCAATAAGCTGTAGAGATAACATACCTCTATAGTCCCATCATCTCGCGCACCACTCGGTCGGCCATTTTGACCGTTCCGACGAGGATGAGCATGTTGAAGATGAGTTCACCTATGTACGACCAGACCATTGTCACAGGTGCAGCCGTCGGATCAACCACCGGCGGCGACGCCGCGAACGCGGAGAAAATGACGCAGCCCAAGACAATGACAGCTCCCTCCAAACAGACGGCGGCGAAACTCTTGAGGAAGCTCTTGCCGATGCTCCGGCTCGGCTCTCCAGCAAATGAGGACAGCGGAATCGGCGCAATGGCTGTGTAGAGATACAGCTTGAAAAAACGTCCGTAAACGGACATGATCATGAGAAACGAAAGAACAAGAATCACCAAACAGCCGATGAGTGTAACCGCCCACAGAGGGATGCTCTCCCAAAAAGAGCAACCTTTAATTGCAGTTACGATGGTTTCCGGGAGAATCGTTTTCGGCGCGCCGCCAAAGCCCGCAGCCGTCATGATCGTACTGATGATGCCCTGGACAATGTTGAAAAGAGCCATCATCAGCTCAAGACCGTATGTCACGACGCCTTTCGCCAGCGCGAAACGGATAAAGAGCTTCAGCGCATGCTCCGGCTTCTTAACATCGGCAAGGCTACCGCAGGTCTTGACCACGCCGACGACGAAGAACAAGACCAGGAGCGCAAGTCCGACAGCTTGCAGCGCGCCATGGATGTCCTGCATGACGGTCCAGATTGTACCGCCGCGAAACTCAGTTGGAGATTTGGTGATCAGGTCCCATATTTGAGACAGGTACTTATTCCAGGTATCTAGCGAATACTCAAGGTTAGCTATGATCCAGTTTTCGCTATCCAATAAATATCACCTCGCTTCTAGGCAGGCCCGTGCTGTATAACACAGGTCTGCCGCTTTCATCATCACCTGCATTGGCTTTCCCTGCCGGGGGTCTTCTCTTTGATAACGCCGTACTTGTCGTCTACATAGAAGCGGTTGACAAAGACATTGTAGATCGCATGACATTGGACGTCGTTGTATTTGGCAAGATAGTCGTTATCGCCCAGACGCTTCAGAATGGTGGCATCCCGCAGTTCGCCGTTTAATGAGTGAATGTGCATTTTTTCCGTGATCGGAAAATTCGTGAACATGGCAGTCAACCTCCCGTTATGAGATTCAGAATCTCTTTTACGAATGTAATAATGACACCTCCGGCCAAGGTCATAAAGCCGTTGGCTCGCTGAGAAGGATCGTGGGATTTCAGCGATAATCCGATTTGCACAATACCGAACCCCAGCAGGATCATGCCAATGGCTCGGATCAACCCGAAAATAAAATCGGATAGGTTGTTGACCACGGTGATAGGCTCGCTCGCGGCATAGGCTGTGATGTCGAGGACTGACAGCATCATCACCAGTACGCAGTACGCTGCGAAAATTCGCCGAAATTTCTGAGAATTTTTCATGTCTCGTAGGCCTCCTAATATAGTTCTTCTATGTCCGCTTCGGAAAGAAACTCATACCGGGCTAGCTCAGAATCCGTATGAGGCGTGTCTTCCTGCTGGACTTGTCTGTCTAGATCAGCTAAACGAAGGGTGGCGACGACGCGCCCAGTACCACCATGGAGGTAGGGATCAGCGCCGCCGTCTGCGGTATATCTGACACTGGGGTGTTTCAGAATATCAAACTTACAATCCCGGACGGGACGTTCGCCGCGAATAAACAGCAGCGCATGTTGATTGTCCAGCATTCGCACCTCGTCCGGCATCAACAGGTCGCGCCCCGTCAGCTGCCAGTTCGTTGTATAGCTCCCACTGTGCCCTCTGCTTCTACCGTAGGTGTTGGTGTCCAGAGTCTCCTTACCGACCAGCTCGGAAACGTATTTATGGGTACTTTGTTCATTGCCGCCGAGGTAGAGGAATTCGTCACAGTTACCGACGATGCTTTCCCACTGCTTTTCGAACAGTGCTTTGAGCTGCGCGAGGTTTTGCAGAATGATGGAAACGCTAATCTCACGAGAGCGCATCGTCGATAGCAGCTTGTCAAAATCGTCCGGCAGTGCAACATTGGCGAATTCGTCCATCACAAAATGAACATGAACTGGCAACCTGCCGCCGTATTTATGGTCGGCCAGATACATCAGCGACTGGAACAGCTGTGTGTAAAGCATCCCGACAAGGAAATTGAAGCTTGAGTCGTTGTCTGGGATGACAGCAAACAAAGCCGTCTTTTTCTCTCCCATGGCAGGCAGTGCCATATCGTCGGTGCGGGTCAGCGCGGCCAGCGGAGGCAAGTTGAACTTGTCCAGCCGCGTGACCAAAGTGATCAGAATACTTTTTACAGTCTTAGCCGCGCCTTTTGTAACCTTGTTGTAGTAACTGACGGCGATATGTGAGGGGTTGTCCATCTCCACACGCTGAAAAAGGACATCGAGAGGACTGACAAAGGTTTCATCATCCTCCCGGACCTCCATCGCATCGATGAGCTCCATTACCATCTCGAAGTTTTGTTCATTAGCCGGGGCTTCGTACCAGAGCAGAAACATCAGCGCTTCAAGCAGCATCATTGCTGAGTTGTCCCAGAATGGGTCGTTAGTCTGCGCTCCCTTTGGCGTGGTGTTCTTGAAGAAATTGGTCACGAGGACGGGGATGTCCTTATCGGAAGTTATGTACTCAAATGGGTTATAACAGTGGGACCGCCCCATATTGATCAGGTCAAGAACGCATACCTCATATCCTTTCGTTTCCAGTAAATTGCCGGTATCGCGCAGAATCTCGCCCTTGGGATCAAGTACCACCAAAGACGTATTGGCTTGCATAATGTTTGGTTTGGCATAGAATCTCGTTTTACCTGAACCGGAACCACCTACAACCATGACGTTGAGATTTCGGCGATGCTTCCGGCCATTGAGCCCGATGCGGACCTTCTGTGTCAGGAGTTTATTGGCTGATGACGGCGAAGCTCGGTACCTGCGGCAGATTGCTTCAGCATTTCCCCACCGGGCGGAGCCGTGCTCCTCACGGTGACGGTAATTGCGGGCGGTGGATAGGTAAATACCAACACCAATTACATAGGTGGAAACAAAAATAAAGACAGTTTTCAGGCTGTCTTCGCACCAGACGATATGTAACGGGTCATTCATGGTTGCTGACATGTTTTTCATGATACCCGGCAGCCCACCATGTAAATATGGCGCAGATAACAGCGCTGCCCAAATGACCGGAATCAAGCCGATAGCATAGAGGAACAGACTCGTTTTTGAAAGCCTATCGTTCCTCATCTTCGCCTTTACCCCGCTTTTTCATGGGTGCATCGATGGTTTTCAAAAGCAGCTCATCCACGGCGTCGGTCGGCCGTGCTTCCTCAATAAGATCGGTGCGCATATCATTGAGCGCATGGATGAGTATGCCGCGCTCGTACTTGTCCACTGTGAGCACCCTTTTTTCTTCCTGCGGCATGGCTCACCTTACCTTTCCGGCTGATGTCTGGCCTTATCCTTTTGCTGTTCCAGTCTGGAACTCAAATTTTCCAGGATATCGGCGGCGACGGTGCGGATTCGTGTCAGCTCACCGCGCCCAACCTGCGGGTCCATACCTGAAAAGCTCTCCGGAAGCCTGCCGAAGTTGAAGCTGCTCACATCGAAGCCCGCCTTTTGGCAGACGACATAGGACGCGCAATAAGCGATGAACGCTACGCTGCCACCGTCGTACTTTCCGTCCCGGCTGTCCATTTTCGCATGGGCGATCTCCTGCGAAAGAGCGCGCACAATATCCTGTGCAGCCATGCCTCTGCGGATGCTGATGACGCTGTCGTGAGGATCATAGTGAGCCCCGACTTCCGGTGAGAGGGTCTCGCTGATGATAACAGTGACAGGTGATGCCTGCATCAGAGCACGGATCAGCTGGCGCTCGTCAGGGTGCTCATTTTGCTGCTGAATCTTTGCGGTGGTCTGCGAAACATCAAAAACTTTTTTGACGTTATAGCTGACGCCGGTGGTGCCATCCTCACGGGTGTACTCCTCACCCGGTTCCAGAATCCTGATGCCCTTCTCATTTTTCTTGATACTGGCATTCTTCTCTTTCCAGCCATCAAAGTCCCGCAGCTGTGTAGCGTCGGGCATTTGAGTGAGGATGAGAAGAACATTACCGGCGCTGTACCGGTCGAAGCGGCTGAGCGTATCAAGATAGCGGCGAAAATCCTCTCCGTTTGACAGAACGCTTTCAGTCGCGGCATCCATCATCTCATAGACCTCGCTTCGCTCAGCCTGCTTAGACGCTGCCCACTCGTCCTTACTAAAAGCATCGGCGGGCGTATACTGCGCGTTGCGCTGGGGTTGCGCGGTGAAGATGTCATCGAAGTTTTCCATTATGAACGCTCCTTCTTTGGTTTATTTTTTGACCGTTTCGGCATGCTGCTTTGAGGCATGCCGTGCGTGCTTCCGTGCGGCTTTTCTTCCGTCCTTCGATTCGGCTCCGGTTCCGCGGCTTTCTGTTTCTGCTCGGTTTTTATTGTTCGCAGTTCCTCGCGGATGGAATGACGCTCATTGCCTTCTGCCAAAGTTTCTCTGCTCTGCGAGGAAAGCCCGGAGGGAGCTGATTTCACCGGAGCCGCTGTCGTAGGGTTTGGCTTGTCCTGTTGCTGCGTTCGCTCGCTGCCCATGAGCTCATCAATCAGCGCATCCACGTTATTGTCGGCGGGAGAATCTTTCATCGGCACCGCTTTTTCTGTGTGGGACTTTTCGATTTCCGTCTTTATTGCCGCAGCGTCAACGGTGGCCAGAGAAAACCGCTCCACGATACGGTTGATCTTACCTGCGTCTTCAGCCCGCACCATGATGTCGCACATGCCGTCCTTGTCCGTCTTATCCCTAAGGGCACAATACAGGATGCCGTATCGCTTGGCTTCCTTGCTGAACTTGGCTAGGTCCTCTGTATTCACAGCAAACACCTTGAGCTCTTTACCGCTGCGCAGAAGTCCCTCCAGCCGAATTTTGCCGCGCGTGCGTTTTTGATCCTTAAGTGCGGCATACAAGTAAGTGGCGAGGTTTTTCGCACCCGCACCGGTGATTTCCGCTATGACCTTGACGCCCTGTAACGACATATTAACGACCTGGTCCGCCGCGTCCGCGCTTGTACTCATTTTTAATCATCTCCTTTTCATAATCCTGTTCTTCCTGTTTAGCCTGTTTGAGCTTTCTTGGTATTTCCATTGAGCGTAACCTGATACCCTCGCACAGCTTAATCTCTCTACGCAGTATGGACAACTGTTCGCTAAGTTCTGTTGTCTGTGCGCAAAGCGATGCAGCCTGCGCTTTATTGTGGCAAGTGCGGACGCGATTACGGATTATTTTACGTTCATCTGAGAGGGTGTTCGTCCGGGCTTCAATGGAGGACTGATAGGCGTTAAGCTGTTCCGCCGTATCGATGTGGTGTACGCATAGAAGTTTCGTTTCGGCGCTGATGCGCTCCAACTTATAAATATCCTCTCGCAAAGCAAAAGGCACCCGCCCTGCGGATGCCCGATTTTTGGGGAGTATCCCCATTTTATATAGGTAGTGATAATACAAGGCTCGGTAACCAGTCAATTTTTGCTTCAGAAGCGTACCCCTTAACTGATAGCTTCGGCCCGGCGTCGTGCGCCTTGATTCCGGTAAAACTTTGACGGTTTTCTGATTGAAAATGCGGCGCTGGATATTCGGCCACTCGTATTGTTCGCCAAGTGATTTGAGCCTCACGAACCGTTCTTTTCCCGGCGGCCGAACGGCCATGTATTTGACGTTCTCCTTGACCTCGTACCCGAACATGCGCAGCATAGGTGCAAATTGACTCGGCGCACGGCAGTATTTTATAGCCTCGTCCACGTCCTCGCGGATTGTGTCCTTCCATGTGCGCTTGCCAGTTTTTAGCGCCATGTACTCGGCGTAGGCCATCCCGCGCCCCTGGGGACTCAGAATAACTGATAGGCTGTGCTCCCGACAAAGGGCGTCGGACACCTCGCGGATGCGGTACATATTTGCTTTCGTAGACTGGTATTTACCGCCATCCTTGAAGGACACAGAGTTGATGACGATGTGATTATGCAGATTATCCGTGTTCAAGTGAGTGCCGATCACCGCTTCAAAACGGTCGCCAAAAAGACGGCGGGCAAATTCAATGCCAATCTCATGCGCCTTGTTCGGTGTCGTTTCTCCGGCAGCGAAGCTCTGGATGATGTGATAGCCGAGAACGCCGTCTGTCTTTCCCCAGCGCCGTTTTGTGGCCGTCATTTCCTGATACGCAGTTTCCGGAGAGGCGCAGTTGACGGCACCCTCATACAGTCGTTGCTCCGTCTTGTCTTCGTTCACAGCATATTCGATCATACCATCAAGCGTGGTCTTTTTCTCATTGATCACATAGGATACCCGGTCGTCTAACCTTGATCTGATAAAAAGGATTTTCGTTATAGCCATAAATCAGAGTCCTTTGACCTGATTCCAAATCAGCGTCTGCATGGACTTGATTGTATCGATATCCTCTTTACCGATGCGTCCCGTCCCATTAGCAACGCGAGCGATTTGGTTGATGTTGTTACCGATGGAAGAGAGCTGGCGGAGGATTTCACTTAGCTGATCGGGCGGGATGGGTCTTACGTCGAGGCCCATGATAAGGGAGCGAATCAATGCTTCTCCAGAGAGGCCTGATAACTTCATCTGCTTTTTTAGGTGAGAATATTCCTCAGTGTTAAACCGAATGAGTTTATTCCAGCAGCGTTCTCTCAATGTCTTTCACCTCAAAATCAAGTGGCTTTACATGGGGTTTCAGGGGCTTTGCCTCTGACAAGCGTGTTTGGATATCCGGCGGATATCCAAACACCATGCTTGCAAAAGCGACGCTCCGCGTCGCGCAGAACACGGGGAATTGAGACGTCTGACATTATTCGCGTTCTGTTCCTCCTCTCGTTTTTACTCTGTATCCGACGCAAGCGGTGGCTGCAATCAGTACGTCGTTGTAATCCTTGCCAGTCGTCGGCGGGCAGTATGTCACTTCCAGTTCCGGCAGAGCGGCAATAATACCTTGGGCGGCAGCACGCCCTGCCTCGTCATTGTCCAGGCAAAGGGCAATTCGCCGTATCTGCGGATGGTCTTTGAGGTATTGCTCCAGCGCCATAGGTACGGTCAGCGCATCCCCCCGCGGTTTGTAAACGCCAACCAAAGATACACCATTCACCAAACGCCAGTCGTGGCGGTTTCGCTTCATCAACGTCAAGTAGGATAAAAGGTCAATGGCGCCCTCGGTTACAACGAGTGCGCCATTGTTGTCTGAAGCTGTGAAGCTGAAAGAGAACCGTTTGTCACTGCCCTCCGCGTCTCTTAGAAATGTGGAATCTGATAGCGTACTCCTCATGGAAGCGCATTTGGGTTGTTCTCCATCAAAGCCGACAAATACGGCGTTGTGGTGTTCACTTTCCTCATAGAGCTTTCCATGCTTGATGCAGTGGTTGATAATTTCCGGGTCAATTCCGCGTGAGCTCAGATAAGCGAACACACGTCGGTTATTTGCATATCTCTCTGGTAGTACGAGAGCTTTCGGCGCTATCCCCACTGGAGGAAAACGCGACTGTGCCGGGAAGGAAATAGGATTGTCATGAAGAATTAGCTCCACAGCTTCCGTAAATTCCATACCTCGCGCTTCCACGAGATAGTCCAGGGCCGTACGGCCTCCGATTCCTCGCGACCACCAGCACCATAAACCGTTTGAAATCTTGAGGCTGTCATGTGAGTGTGTTCTGTATGTACCTCCGCCGTCGTGAATAAGTTCATCAGGTTCGTGTCGTTGCAGGTAGGTCAGCAGGTCCATTTCACGGGCTTGTGATATCTGCTTTTTATCGTAATATGGCATCATTGTCGCTCCTTTCAGACAAAGAAAAAGCCCACTTCAATGAAGCAGGCTTGGAAATATGATTGCACAAATCTGAATCAAATTATAAACATAATGTATTATCCTTCATAAAGTTCAAATGTTCCTTTAAATCCATAGTTTCTTAGTTTTATCTTCTTAACTCTTAGGCTTTTTTTATCTTGAGCGTCGAACTTAGTAAAATACCAAGTTGCTGCTGAAGAGATTCGCTTAATAATTTCTTTGATATAAATACTATCAACTTTTGAATAACTAAACCCATATGAATATATTTGATCAACAGATGAATTCAATTTTTTGAAAAATTCGTTATATTTTTTCATTGGCGTCGTAGTATCTTTTTTAAACGACATCACCATGTCGTCGAGGAACGAAGAACCTATTTTCGAATTACCCCCAAGTTCTCCGTACATAATATCCTTCGCACCATGCCCGAAAATCAATTTTTGACCATTTCGATTATGAATATGTATTACCTTTTTTACACCATATAGGATCTGTAAAGTTTTTGTGTAATTGAATGTAAAAAACCGAGTATCATGTCGTGAAAAAAGCTCTATTAATACCGGTATTGTATCATATCTTCTCTTTTCTATTTCTTGTTCAATACCTTTAACCCATACTCTAAAAAACTCCTGCCACAAATTTGTGCACTTAATAAAGCCACTTGTAAGCATATCCATATATAGAAGATAGTACTGCATCTTATAGCAGTCTTCTTCGTCTGTTTCATCATCTTCATGTGCAGGCGGGGGAAATTTGTTACTAAAATCAATTCGTGCCAATGCTTCTTCAAAATTGCCCCAAGTTTCACCGCATACTTTATCCATAGTACTAAGTATTATTTCTGCTGCGAATTCATCTACATATATATCTTCGCAGTCCTCCATATACACAACTTCATCGCGGCACTCTAAAGCATCAGAAAATTCGGCTATGATAAATTTCCTAAAATCACTATATTTTGTTGGTATTCCGTGAGCGATATCAAAACCATTTCCAATAATAAAGAGAGTGCTCATAATAGCACCTCCATCAGGAAGACTTTCAACATAGCAGCGCTCTTTAATGCTCAGCTTTGACATATTGGTTGTACGTAAAGATGTTTTTTTCACCAACAAGTCCCTTTAAGAAATTTCGGAATGTATCGTCGATTGGAACGGATATAAAGAAGTACAGCCTCTTTTTGGGTCTGGAACAACATACATAAAAAAGGTTCCGATTACGAAGATAAGATGCTTCCTTATCCGGTGGAACGCCGTTTTTGATCATCGGTGCATATGTCTCAAATTGATATTGATTCCACCCCTTGCTTATGACAAAAACGACATTGTCGTACTCTTCACCTTTAACGCCATGTTCGGTTGAAAACTCCGCTTCAGGATATAAGAAATCGATGGCCGCTAAGAATTGTGCATACTCTAAATCTAAGAAAAACTTAATAGTTGTACCAGAATAGCATGTATCCGGAGCGTTTTGATACAATTCATAATATCCCAGAATTTGCTGGGGTATTGGAATAAGTTGCGATTCAATCGCAACTTTCAGCACATCAATACTCTTCTGAGTACGGGCTTGTGCAAGGTATTCTTTCAGAATTCCCCATTTTGCCTTCTCAGCTTTCTTTGTTATTGGATATCTTCGCACTCCCAGTGTATCGAATAGCAACTGCATATCGGAGGTTTCAAGTGCTTTGTATATCGGTTCGATCCTTTCCATAAAGAACAGCAGAAATGCGTCTTCCTTATCGCGGAGCCCATCAGCTAAAATATCCAGAAGTTTATCATAGCCTTGTTGGGCTGCCAAAATTTTGTGCGTAATCATCAGCACCTTGAGGCTTTCCTCTGGTGATATACGAGCCTTTTTTAGATACTCCGTCAGTCTTGCGAGTCGGGTCCTTAGTTCATCTGCAGGCAGATCGCCCTTAAAATTCTGATCGGTCCGACGAGCACCGGTGTAATCATCGCAGGTAATGACTATCACTTCTCCGTCAAAATCATTGATAGCCGAGCGCTGCGGAAGATCCGGACGAATAGCATTTAGCAGGTCTACAATTTTCGGAGCAGATCTAAAGTTGGAACCCTTCTTTATTTCCACAATATTCTCATGCTCTATCAAACCGCAGGCTTTATTTGATTGATAGATTGTCTGCCAGGCGTCTCCAAAAAAGCCAAGCTGAGGGCCAACTCCTTTTGCAATAAAGTATTCGACAAAGCGATCAACAATCGGCTTAAAGGAATCCTGATATTCATCGATAAGAATTAGGGGGTACTTATCACTAAACACACGGCGGAATTTTGCACTATCCAAAAGTGTGGCGAAAAGCGTGATAACATCGTCATGATAAAGGTATTGTACACCATTTTCTTTGTATCGATGTCCCAAAGTATACTTTACCTCAGTGACTTCTGTGAAATCCCCTTCTTTCGGTTGAAGTTTTTCGTCTTTTTTGATAATGCTGATTAGCGTGCTCTGGTATTGCTTAATTGCATTCCAAGCAAAAGAGTGTATTGTAGCAGGCAATATGAATGAGTCACTAGCAAGCCGTTCAGTTATAACATCCACTGCTGCATTGGTGTAGGTAATACACACCACATTCTGTTTTCTGCGGCGATATTCACTCCATTTGTTCGCTTGAATCCATTCGATCACCTTGTTAAGCGAATAGGTCTTTCCAGAGCCTGCACCAGCCTCAACACGGAAGCTGTGTCCCTGCTGGAGCGTGTCAATGATCTGCGCATCTACTCTATCTGCTTCTTCTTTTGCTGTTTGATAGTTCGTTATCTCATTCACTTCGCTCATGAGTAACTCCCTCCTTATATAAGAACTTTCTGATCGTTAAGCCACACCAATCCATCCATAATATACTTAGGGATTACGTAGTCTGGCTTTTCACAAATCAGATTTAGTGCAAAGTCGGTTTTACTCTTATCTGTAAATTTTAGTTCCCCCTCTGTAACAGAAACACTCAGACCATAATGAACCCTGTTGACATTCTGGAGTGCTTCTTCAAGAGATCTTCCACACAAGCCATCTTCCTTCACCTGGAATTCCACATGACATTTTCCAAGCGTCTTTTGGTCCGCAGATAGTGCGATTATTTCTGCCAAATCAATTTTGCTTGTATCTTCTTCAGGAAGATTTTTGAGCCTTCGCACCCACCAGTTTAGCGTCGAATTGGATGTTATTTTCCCTTCGCTCACAACAGCTTTCGTACGTCCATCCAGCATAGCGTCTATATCGGTGAGAATCAGGCAGGGAATACCCAAGAAGTTTACAAAAGGAATAAACTTGTACGCATATGCTCCACCGATTTCAATAAGAGCATAGTACTGTGCCGGCAGCTTATAAGTCTGGGAATCAAACAGATGGTCTTCATCGCACTTTATTATCATGTCAGGTAGCAATAACCTTTCGGATGCCCCTTCCACAAAAATGATCTTTTCTGCAAAGTACAGATCGCAACGACTAAGCGTAAGATACTTTTTGATGAAGTCCATATTGGAAGCGTTCTTTTGACCGAAGATGTTCAGATCTCTATATATCACACCCTTCGTGGTTTTCTGGGCATATCGAATTCTGGAGAAATCAACGGTATTAACAATATGTGCAGAATGAGAGGTCAGAAATGTCTGAATGTGTACATCCGAGATCTTCTTCAAAAATGTTTCCAGATAGCTAGCAAATGTGTGTTGCATCTGCGGGTGCATATGCGATTCTGGCTCCTCTATAAATAGCAACGGGATACACGATGTACTGCCTTGCTTGATTTTCTCTGCAAAATCAGCAAGCAGAAACTCCATTTTTATCAGGTTTTTATAGCCTAAACCATTGTGTGAACTGGGTAGCGATTCTCCCTTTAACTTGGAGGTATAGGTAAGCTCTGTTTTATCCTTAATTTGATTGTCGATTTGCAGTCTGGTATTAACACCAAGTTGAAGTTCCTCCGTATTGGGATAGCCAAATCCAACAGCTTTGCTTACAATTGAACTAAGGATGGCACTACTTTCCCTCTGAATAGCTTTATTTGCAGCTTCGACAGTATCCCGTAGCCCTTTCACTTCTGCTGTTGTTGTCAATAAAAAAGTCCC
>DBTM01000070.1 GCA_002307055.1 Clostridiales bacterium UBA1316 | reverse complement strand
GGGACTTTTTTATTGACAACAACATTTTCCTGCGTCGGAACTCATCCTGAACCATCTCAAAGACCTCCGGAGAGATGATTGCGGGGTGGTTCCGCTCTATATAGTATTGAGGAAATTCACCCTCATTTTTCTTTACTTTTTTTGTTAAAAAGTCTGTAACGAATGTTTTTTGAAGGATCGCATCGCCCTTATATTTTTCGTTCTGCAGGATGCTTTCAATGGCGCTGACACGCCATGTCTCCTTGCGCATCGGCGTTGGAATCCCGTCCTGCGTCAAGCGGGTAGCAATATCATAAGGCGTTTTACCCGAAAGAAACTCGTTATATATGCGCCTGACAACCGCAGCCTCTTCCTCGACGATTTCCAGATTGTCATCCGCGCCTTGCTTGTAGCCGAGAAAATTGCTGTACGCAAGGCTTACCTTGCCGTCAGCGAAGGACTTCCTGCGGCCCCACGTAGTGTTCAGACTAATGGAACGGCTTTCCTCCTGTGCGAGGGAGGACATAATCGTGATGAGCAGTTCGCCCTTGCTGTCAAAGGTGTAGATATTTTCCTTTTCGAAGAAAACCTCAACGTGATGGTCCTTTAGCTTGCGAACCGCTGTCAGACTGTCCACAGTGTTTCTGGCAAAGCGCGATACCGATTTAGTGAGTATCAGGTCTGTCTTTCCCGCGAGCGCGTCCTGAATCATGCTTTTAAACCCGTCGCGCTTTTTTGTGCTGGTGCCGGTGATACCCTCATCGGCGTAGACTCCGATAAACTCCCATTCAGGATTATTTTGTATAAACTGGGTGTAGTAGTCGACCTGCGCATCGTAGCTGTTTTGTTGTTCTTCCTTATCAGTAGAAACACGAGCGTAGGCCGCGACCTTGCGTCTTTTTAATGCACTCGGCGTCTGCGCTGATATAGCCGGCATAGATGGCGGTATAACTCGGATAACCTTTTCAGCCATTGCTCTTCCTCCTGCTTATTTTTTTCTGGCGGGCAGCCTCGCGCATCTCCTCCGTCCAGCTTTCGCTGCGGGACCTATCTTGCCATGTGTGCTCGACCACGACGCCGTTCCGGTATACAAACCTCAAAAGATTGTCCGGGCAGGCGTCTATCCGCTCGATTTGCTTTGTAAACACTGCCTCATCAAAGGCGTCAAGGCAAAGGGCCGATGATACTGTGTTTTTCAAGGTTTCCTCTGGAATCATCTTTGACGCGCAGCAATCCTTGCCCTTGGTGTTGAAAGTACTGCAGCACCAGACAATATTGTAAGGGGTCTTTTTTCGGCGATAGTTCTTGCCGCAGATGGCGCAGCGAATTATTCCGGTAAAAGCGCTGACGGAGCCCTTTTGTGTTGGATAGGCTTTGGCACGGCGCTCGCTCTCGGCTTGAGCCGCGAAAAACATATCCTTCGAGATGATTGGCTCGTGGTCGTTTTCCACATAGTATTGCGGCAGCGCTCCGTCGTTGGGAATCTGCTGTTTTGACAGGTGGTCACTAACGTATGTAAGCTGCAGTCTGAGATCGCCCATATATTTCTCATTGCGGAGTATGTCTCTGACCGAAGATGGGTGCCAGACCAGATGCTTATCGGTTGTAACGCTGCGCTCATTCAGCGTGTTTGCAATGGCTTGAACACCAAGACCGGAAAGATACAGGTCAAATATATCTTTGACCACCTCGGCTTCGTCGGGTATCAGCGTGATTACGCCGTTTACCAACCGGTATCCAAGCATTGTGCAAGTCGATGCTCTCCCTGCGGTGAAGCCCTTCCGTATACGCCATTTACAGTTGTCACTACAGGAAAGGCTTTCTTCCTGCGCGATGGAAGCCATCAGGGTGAGCATAAGCTCGCCTTCGGCGCTGAGCGAGTAAATATTCTGCTCTTCAAAATAGACATCAATTCCGAGGCTTTTGAGCTCACGAACCGTAGCCAGCAGTGTGACTGTATTTCTGGCAAACCTCGATACGGATTTTGTAATTACCATATCGATGCGGCCAGCCCTGCACTCTGAGAGCAAAAGCTGAAACTGCTCTCGATCCTCTTTGGTGCCGGTTTTTGCTTCGTCGGCATATATGCCCGCAAACTCCCAATCCGCATTTTTATCAATGTAGTCCTCATAATAACTGATTTGTGCAGATAATGAATGAAGCATTGCATCCTTGCCGCAGGAGACTCTGGCATATGCTGCGACCCGCTTTTTAGCGGTCAGTGGGCTCACCTCGGGAGTGATGTCGATGATTCGTTTTTGCATGATATCCCTCCTTTGGTAGTGAACATATTACCTCTGGTTTTCCTTTATATCCAGCGATAAATTGATAATTACCTCGACAAATATAGGAGAATATTTAGCCCTCAGAATTGTATCAATTGTCAAGTAGTCCTCCTCGGAAATCAGCCCGTCAGCGACCAGCTTCTTGAACGGTGACAGGCTCGCGTGATAGAACATTTCGGCAGAAAGCTGTTCATGAGTCATGCCTGGTCACCAACCTTAAAGCGGGCGGCAACATAGCACTCGTGAGAGCAATACTTACGTGCGGCGTTGCCATAGACGGAGAATTTCTTTCCGCAGGCCGGACAGGTGAAGCTATATACAGCCTTTCGATTAACGGCCTCCGAGTGACTTGCCCACCATTTAACGCGGCACTCGGTTGAGCAGAACTTGCGCTTCTTCATTCCAGCCATCTGTATAAGCGGCTTTCCGCACTCGCGGCAGTGCTCATTGTCGGGAATGCGACCGGGAATAGCAAGCATCCCGCCGAGGTCCTCCTTTCTGCAGAAGGATTTAATCGTATCCACAGAAATTTCCAGTGCGGTTGCTATCTTCTTATATCCCCATCCATCGTGCCGGAGAGTTGTTATTCTCTCTTTTTGCTCATTTGTCATGAGTTGTCCTCCAGTCTGAGAACCTCTGTCCTCACAACTCACTGGAAGATTTCAGGCCATTTGGACGAAAAAAGAGCAAAAAAATAAGCCTACCGAGGAAAATCCCCGATAGGCTATAAAATACTGACTATAGCTTTGTTGTGTAGTCCAATGAAATCCATCCTGCGCGGCTCTTCTTGTAGGACTTGAGCAGACCCCACTTTGAAGCGCCAGCGCCGTCGGCTTCCTCTACGATGGTGAACACACCTTTGCCCGTATATTTTCCCAGAGCGCCGTAGTCGGTGCCGGGACCTTTACGGATATTCAAAGTTGCGATGCTAACACGGACGCGGTACTGCTCAAAAATGGCAGGTTCATCAGCGGACGCATCAGGTTGTTCTGTGCCGGATGCAACGAGCAGCTTTCCGACCTCGGCACGGAAGGTATCCATGCTCTTGCCGTGTTTCGGGAACCAATGCATGACGTCGCCGTGATTGCTGGCAATGCCAAGCTTGTAGCCTTCACAGTGGCAGATGACGTCCTTTTCGGTGAGGTTATATTGCTTGCAAAGATACACGCAAAGCTCCACGGCTTCCTTGTAAACGGCAGAAAAATACGAGGCATCGGTCAGACCGTCCTCGCAGATTTCAAAGCCAATATGCGTATCGTTGCCGGAGCCTTTTGAACCGCTGCCGCAGTGCCAGCCACGCATATTCCACGGCAGCGTCTGGTAAGTGGCGACACTTCCGTCAGCCAGTTTGCCGATGAAGCCGTGGACGCAGACCTGCCGTCCGTCCGGCTTATCCTGATTCCAGTGGTTGTTATACTGGTTTTTCCCCAATAAGCCGTCGTCGGGACCGACATAGCGTTTCAGATTGGGGTTGTTCGCCCCAGTGGAATGCACCATGATACCCTTCGGTGTGATGGTTCTGCCCGCCTTATAGCAGGCGTTGTTGGTCAGAATGAGTTTATGCAGGTTCATTTAATTATCCTCCTTGCCAGACCTATCGTGTAGTTGTTCAAGTACTTCCTTCAGCTTTGCCGGAATAGGCAGCCCCAGATGCCCGGCGTTTTCAAGCATTGACACGCCCTCGTTGGACAGATAAAAGAAGATAACCGCAGTACGCAGCACCCCAGCCTGCCCCAGTACTTGGACGTCGATGATGTTTCCGATACCGACCATCATAAAAATGAGCACCTTTTTACAGATGCCCTTGAAGCCTACCTCGCTGGAAAGCTTCTTGTCCACAATCGCGCACATAACGCCCGTGATATAGTCGATAACCACGAATGCGATGAGCGCATAGAGAAAGCCGTCAGCTCCTCCGAGAAACCAACCGAGCCAGCCGCCGATAGCAGCGAGCAAAAGTTGAATCCATGTCCAGATTTCTTTCATAATGAATTCCTCCCTTAATAAATAGTCACGCCGTTCAGATTTGACTTTTCGGACGCTTTGCCGATTAAATCTGAAAGACGCGCTTTGCCTTTTCGTCCGCCGCTGTCCACGGTGAACGCCGTATAGAAACCGCCCCTGCCGAAATTGTGCGTCACATCCGTGACGGTACCGATGGTTTCGGTCTTTGCACCGCTGATAATGCGTACCTCATCGCCGATGGTGAGCTGGGGCGTGAAGATGCCAACGAAGCTCTCCTGCCTGCCTGAAATGGCGATTGTCTGCGCCAGTTCCTCAGCCATAGCTGTTATCTCGGCAAGCGTCGCGCCGTCGGCGGCTGTGACGTAAGTCGTGCGGTGGGACGGCTGGACCCACCATTTGTTTCTGGGGACGGTGGCATAAACCGTGTTTTCCGGGTCGGCACAGGTGACGCAAACCTTGCTGACCGCTTCCGAATCGTCATATTCCACACTGTAGCTCCAGCAGGTCTTGTCGCGCTCGAAGGTATACACGGCGGGCTGGTCGAAGCGGGCGTCAGTAATAGCCGCCACTCCGATGACGCCATTTGCCGTTTCATCGACCTTCCAGCCGTCAAGCAGAGAGATCACTCGCTTGATGCCGTCCAGCATGGCGACATCCGGTTCGAAGCGCAGCTTCCATGCCTTTGTGTTGTCGCTGACAAAAAAATCCTCCACCTCGGCGAGGCGAAGAATTTCCTGCAGATTCAGCTGAAGCGTTGTTTGCTCAAAGGTGTCGTCCTCATTGAAGGTCTGTTCCTTCAGCAATTTGCCGATTGCGTTTCTGGCGGATACCGATACTTTTTCGTCCGGGTACGCGACCGAAGCGCGGTCAATATAGAAGATGCCGAGCGTGATTTCGCCGCTGCTACCGAGGGAAAAGTACATTTCCATCTTGGTGCCGGGCGTCACGAAAGCACGGTAGCGATTGAGCAGCGCCCCCTTGATGTTGAGCAAGGTGCAGGACATCTGCGAGACCTCGCTGCCGATGCTGAACTTGACCGAGCCGTCGATAAACGAATTTGTAATGTCGGTCGGCAGCATATACATCACAAAACGGTGGTCGCCCTCGGCGCTCCAGAATCCGTATGCGCCGTAATGCGCCACTTTTTTGATGCTCGGATACGATACCGTTTCATCGGGCGAAATTCTGCCGGTTTCCGTATAGGTCAGATTGTCGTACAAACCAAGAACCGGGTCTGCCGTGCTTCCGGCCACGGTGCCGTCGGCGGTGAGGTATATGAAACGGAGCAGGTTGTCCGAGGTGTGGATCACCTGCGGAAACAAGCCTGCTCCGGCGTCAAGGATATATTCAAATGTCAGCGTCATGGCGTCACCCCCGTTGCAGCTGAACCGAGTAGGTGAAGCGCAGCAGATTGTTCTCGGTCTTGAACGGATATTCAAGCGTAAAGCTTGCAGTAATCGCCGCGCCGTCGGCGGGTGGAGTCGTAAAAATGAGTCCAGGCACGGTCTTCCCCAAAAAGAAGGTGGAGCCGAAACTCTGACCGTCCCTTGTCGGGAAGCTCTGGTAATATAAACTGTATGTCCAGCTGTAGCTGACACTGCCCGATACGGTTAAGGTCTCCACTTGTTTTGTTCCCGCATTGCCTGCGGCGTCAACGGTGGATGTCGGTATGGCGGTGAGTCCTGTGCAAGTGCCGTTGGCAATACTGATGTTGAGCGTGGAGTCATTGTACGCCGCTGTTTTAGCGGTCAGGCGGACATATCTGCCGTTATCCGCACTGATTGTAAAGAAGTCCGTGATATCGGAGTTTTGTGCGAGAGCGGCGTTTACCTTTGTCGCAACAGTTGTCGCCGAGTCGCCGCTTGTAACCGGCACGGAAATGGTGATCGGCGAGTTTGCCATTCCAGCGGCCGTTACGACAACTGTTGCGTTTCCCGCAGTCCCTATGGTTCCGGTCACATAGACGTTCTCCTGTTGCTTTACGGCGGCGACCCCGGCTGTCGTATTGGTCGAGGTTGAAACTGTGGTTAATCCCGCGCAAGTCCCGTTTGACAGCGCGACATTCAGGCTTGAGACATTCGCAACCGGCGTTTTTGCGGTCAGAACAACATCCGCACCCGAAACCGACGCGTCATACAAAGCTGAAATATTCGCGTTGCTTTCAAGGGCCGTTTTTATCTTACCCGCCACAATGCTCGCCGTATCTGATGAGGCCACGGGTACAGAAAGCGTGATCGGCGAGCCTGTCATGCCGCTTGAAGTGACGACAACGGTGGCGTTTCCTTCGCCACTTAAAAATGCTCGCCAGTACCTTGCCGAAACTTCTGTGAATTTCCAAACCTGACCCGTCCTCGAAAGCCCTGATACGTCCGTCCAGTCAATGTCATTGGTTGAATACTGTATTCTGAGAGTATCGAGCCTCGCGGTCGGAACGGTCAGAATATCAAGCTTCAGTGTGTTGCAGGCTTTTGCCGAACCAAAGTCTATTTTAATTGGGCTTACATCGTTCACCGTGCAGGAGGGTGGATATACCGTCGTGTCATAGCAGTTCCACCATGCAAGAGGGTCCCGATAGTAATTGCTGCTGCTTGGCGTTTTTGATGCAAGATCTCCGAAGGAGACTCCGGCGCTTTTGCAGGTTAATCCCGCCGTATGGTAGTTTTCATACCAGTCGCCGCAGTTGTTCTCCAAATCCACCGTGTAATCCGTGCCTTCAGTCATTTCCGTGTAGTTTACAAAAATACGGACGGTACCGGACTGTATCAGCGGGCATTTCATACTGAACTCGGTTGTAACCCCGTCGCCCTCGCCGATGACGAGATGGTCGACCGCATAGGGCGGAAAAACCTCATGGTTCGGGAAGGTAAACGCTCCGACTCCGGCGATTCCCAGGTGCTTGACGATGCGGTTGTTGCACTCGCTGTCAAGGAAAGTGGTGACGGGCAGGTCATACTGATAGGTGGTGGTATTGCCGGTGCCGCCGCTGAAGGAATAGCTTTTACTGCCGTGATATTTCACGTTCATATCCGAGGAGTACTCCACGGGGAAGCGAGAAAAACGTACATAATCGTCTGTACTGCCCGTGAGCAGCCATTTGAAAAGATAGTTGTTTACCGCCGTGGGATAAATACCGTTTGTGCCGAAGCCGGAGGGTGTGCAGGTGGCGTAGAAGGTTGCGGTTATATACACCACGTCCGTATCGGTTTTAGCAATGGCGATCTGGTTTCCTTCAGAGTCCTGCAGCATTGCATGGGACATGATGTAGTAATAGGTTGAAAAGGTACCGCTGTAATAACCTTCCAACGCCACCTCTGTGATTGTACTGCCGTTGCACTCCGTCGCTTCCAGCTTGATTTGCTTTGTCGTATGCGAAGTCGGATATTCATAAACCGTTTCCAGCGTCGTCACTGCTTTGCGTGTCAGATGCGTGAAAAGGGCGGTATCCGTAACGGCGGGTGTCCCTGTTCCGGTGCCGACCGCGATATATCTGAACAGGTCTGCCGTTTTACTAAGCGGAGAAGCGGTCAACCTGCTGTTAAAATAGTAGTTTGTAATGACGTTGAAGCCGACCGCCGTCTGCTTGACCTTGCCGCTTGCGGCGTCGACGACCTTGACGTCAAACCGGTTGTGAAGAACGGCTCTTTCTTGTATCTTCATTTTGAAAACCTCCTAAATCGGTAATGTGGAAACAGGCTGCAGGCTCACAGAGGCGGACACAAGTGCAATAACGGCCGTATGCGCGGGCTGGAGGCAATTGATGAATACAGCCTCGTCAATCCATGCCCCTGTTAAAACTATCGAAATGCTCGCCGTTTCGTTTTCGTAGGTTTGGAAGTCTACAGTTTCGGCGGCGGCGACAGCACTTAGAGCGGGCAGGAACCATCTTTGTGAACCGAGCTTGTAATACCAGAGTGAGCGGTATTCCGGCATCGTTATGGTCACGGCTACCGTCCTGCGGATATCGGCGCTCGTATATAGAAGAATCGCCTGCTCCTCGTTGTCATAGTAAGCGGAGGTAACGGTCACCCCGGAAACGGACAGGGCGCATTTCACAGGAAACCCCACGTCAACGCTTCCGTATAAAGGCTTGGTAAGATGAATTTTGAAGCCGTAGCAAACGAAGCCCGTCTCGCGGTTCAGCTTTTCCACCGAGGACACGGAGATTTCTTCGGTGTTTGGCTCATCCAGCAGAACATAGGGATAAGCGGTATTCCCGGATGCGTACTCCTTGTTCAGCGTGTCCAGTTCGGTTATATCGGAAATCCACATCTTCACATTTGAGACGTTGATGTGGACCGTTTCCGGCCGGACGCTCATACCGGCATAGTTCCGGTGCGTCAGTGACAGCAGCATCCGACCGTTGTTCTGCGTCAGAAATCCGATACGGAAATCGTTGGTACGGATAACCGACAGCGTCGTGTTGCCCGTACCAAGCGGCGTGACTTCATGCTCCGCTTCCCAGACATAAGAGCCGTTCTCCTGACAGCAGAGCGCCCGGTAATAAACCGAGCCGCTTTTGCGGTAGCCGATGATCAAGCCCTGGTCGAGCTCCGGTTCGACACTGGACTGCCAGCCCTTGCAGGCGGATATCTGCGAAACGCCGGTGGCAAGCAGAGAGGCATTATCGCTGTCCTTCCAGATTTGAACATACAGATTGCCGTTCCGAACAAAAAAGATATACGGGTATTCCTCGGTTTGAAGGTAATACCATTCTTTTTCGGCGTTCATTTTCCACACGCCGTTGAATTCAATCGCCACATCAGTCGCCGCTCCGAGCGTCCACTGGTATTCCCACAGGTACTCCATACCAGCCGGAAACTTCCGCTTATACACCTTTGCCACACCGTCGTCCAAACAGATGGCATAAGCAAGCGATAAATCGGATTCTCCGGCCGTCTGGCGCACAGCCACATCGCCGAACGCGGGAGCAATATCTTCGTGAATCGGCTCGGAGAGCAGCGAATTGACGGAGGTCTGCGTGGCTACCACGCGGAGCTTCGCTAAGCTGTCCGCGTTTTCCACCTTGAAGCGGTTAACAAGTTTTTCTTTCAGCGCCGTCGGTATGCTTCTCATGGGTCGCTCACCTCGCTTACCGCCGCAAGGGTGGCGGTGACCTTATACCAGCCTGCCGCCTGATAATCAAAGTCACCGAGTTCAACAATTCTTCCGGTGAAAACGCCCTGTTTTACAGAGCATTCAAGCAGCGGAACGCTGTCCTCGGCTGCCATCAGCACGGTTTTCCCGGCTTCATTAACATAGAGCGTCAGCTCATAATGCACGGTCGGCGAACCGAAACGGGTCAGATACTCCGTCCCGTCAAGGGCTGTCTGCACCGTGCGGATGACCTCCTGTGTTTTTCGGAAGCTGACAAAGCGCGTGATGATTTCACTTGTCTCTGCATTTTTGAGATAACTCATACGCGCACCTCCTGTCTGAGCCGGTCGATGATGATGTCCACAACCGAGGTCATTTCGCCTTCGTTGTTGACGCCCTCGACACGGATAACGCCCGTATGCTCCACGGTTTTCTTCACGTCGAGCGAGGTGTCGTTCATCACTTTATGGATGCCGGTATTCATATCAAGGTCAAAGTCGGTTGGGATTGCGTCTGTAATGTCTTTTTCAACACCCTTCATGGCGTCGGTGAAGCCTACGCCGATGCCAAGGCCCATGTTTTCACCGATTCCGGCAAATACCTTTGACGGCGAGTTGATACCCAGCAGGCTTTTTGCGCCGTCAACAATGCCGGAAAAGAAATCGGAAACCTTGTCCGCTATCCAAGAGCCAAGAGATTTGATGCCTTCCCATAGGCCCTTTACGATGTTCTTGCCGATTTCGAACACAGCGCCGACCGCTTTTCCAAGGCCGGTCACGATGGCCGTGATGATTTCCGGCAGCTTTGCCACAAGCTGCGGTATGGCCTTTATCAGCCCGGCCGCAAGCTGAATGGTAAGTTCAATGCCCATTTCTATAATTTCAGGCAGATTGTCCGTGATGAAATCGATAATGGTCGTTATGATTTCGGGCAAGGCGTCGATAAGCTCCGGCAGTGCGTTCAGCAACCCCTCTGCCAGCCCTTTTATGATGGCAAAAGCCGCTTCGAGGATTTTATCCATGTTGTCGAGCAGCACTTGAACAATCAGGAGGATCGCCTCGACAATGGACGGAATCAGTTCCGGCAGAGCTTCCGCAATACCCAATGCCAGCGTTACGATCATCTGAATCGCGGCTTCTATAATGGCGGGCAGATTGTCGATGATGCCTTGAACCAGTGTCAGTACTAACTGTAACGCGCCCTCAGTGATAGCGGGCAGAGCCTCAATCAGGCCTTCGAGCAGTGTCATGACGATAGAGGAGGCACACTCCACGATGGTCGGCAGATTCTCGACAATCGCGTTTACGATAGCCATGACGATGTCCATACCGACCTGAATGATTTTCGGGAGATGCTCCATTATCATGTCGGCAAGCTTGCCGACCGTATTACCGATGACCTCGCTGATTTTGCCGAAGTCGTCTCCGGCGTCCACCAAGCCGGAGGTGAAGTCGCCGAGCAGCGAGGTTCCCTCGTCCGCAAGCGTCTGAAGCTGTGGAAGAAGCACAGTACCCATCACACGTTTTGCGGCTTCGGAGCCCTGCTTCAAGCGCTGAACGGAATCGTCGAAAGCACCGAGTTTTTCGATGCTCTCCTCGCTGAGCACGGCCCCCATGCGTTTCGCTTCTTCGGTCAGCGCGGCAATGCCCTCGCTGCCCTGGGCGATGAGAGGATTTAAGTCCTGTGCACTTTTGCCGAAGAGTTGCATGGCGAGCGCGTCACGCTCCGTTTCATTGGAGACACTGCCAAGTGCGTCGATGACCTCCCAGTAAACGTCCTCGCTATCACGGAGATTGCCGTTGGCATCGGTAACCGATACCCCAAGCCGTGCATATGCATCAGCGTATTTTGCGGAGCCGTCCGCCGCGCTCGCCATCGACTTGACGTTCTTCGCCATAGAGCCGGTCAGCGTGTCAAGCGACACATCCACCAGATCGGCAGCGTAGCTGTACGCCTGTAAGCTCTCGACCGACATACCCGTCACGGTGGATTGTGTCAGCATTTCATCGGCGTAGGCAGCGGCTTCCACGGTCATATCCACGAGAGCCTTGCCCGCGCTGATCGCGGCGGTACCGATCGCGGCGAAAGCCACCCCCATAGCCGCGCCGATTCCCTTTACCACGGAACCGAGCTTTTCAAACTTTCCACCGGAGGACTCGGCTTCCTTGCCCGTTTTTTCAAGCTCATCCCCGAACTGATCGGCTTGCTTCTCGGCGTCATTAAAATTGTCGGCCACATCGTCCAGAGACTTTTCGTTGTCCTTCAGCTCGCGCTCCATACCGTTAAGTTCCGCCTGCGCGTTATTTAGCTGAACAGCCCACTGCTGTGTGCGGCGGTCGTTCTCGCCAAAGGAGTCGGAGGCGTTTTCCAGCGCCTTGCGAAGCGTTTCAATTTTTTCTTTCTGGGCGTCGATCTGTTTTGTGAGTACCTCATTTTTGGAGGTGAGCGACTCGATACTGGTTTCGTTTTTGTCAAAGGACGATTCCACCAGCTTCATTTCTGAGCCGAGAACCTTGAACGACTGGTTGATGTCGGAGAGTGCCCGTTTAAACTCTTTTTCGCCCTCAACGCCGATTTTCAAGCCGAAATTATCCGCCATATTTCCACCTCCTCATCGAAAAATGGACATGAAAAAGGCACCCCTTTCGGAGTGCCTTTTTCAAAGAAAGGTAGGTATCAGATTTATCTGAGAATAGATATGTCTCCGTTTTCGGCAACAAGTAGCATATCTATCTTCGTTCGCTGCTTTGCCAGTATGGGCAAACGATTCCAAAGCCCTCTGTAAACAGCCATATCCGGAAATGCAATGCTGTACCGCGCATTATCATCATCCATGCGTTGTAACGTCTCGCCAAGAATTCCAATAAAGTAATTGTGTCGCATAGCTTGACGGGAACCGGGGCCTTTTGCTTCAATGAGCCAACGATCTCCGGATTTTGTAGCTTCAATATCAACCCCGTGGTTTTTCCCCCAAGCGATTTTAACAGACCAACCTTGATTTTCAAGCCAATCCTTGATATGTGCTTTTACTGCATCTTCATCAAGGTCATCAGAGATTGCCGGCTTCGTCACCGTTGCAACTTCAGGAACTTTTCCAGTCGGGTAGTTGCCCAGATTACCGTACTTCTCTGGATTGGACTGGCGGACAAGAAGTCCTTTTTGAACAAGATCCCTACAAGCTATGTTAATCGTTTGATGGCTTCGCCCGTATCTCTTTTCCAGTTCGGTATCAGTGATACCTGGGAACTGAGTTACCGCTATCATGATCTCTTCTTTTACTGTCATATAAATACACTCCCTATATGCTGACGGCGGAGCACAAGAGCACCAGCACCGCGCCGGAACTGAGAATATTGCTTCCATTGTCGGAATGGCGACCGCTTTGAAAGATAACTGCGCTGCCTTGAGTGAAAACACCTCCCACATACGAGCATTGGAGCGTCAGTTGCTGGACACTCTTCGTAAATCACATATTCCGTTTGTACGTAATGGTGGTGACAACACATTACCGGGTCTTGTTAGCCTTTCGTTTAATGGAGCTGACGGAGAAGCAATCCTCCATCGCATGGACTTGATGGGTATTTGCATTTCTACTGGTTCGGCCTGTAATAGTGTAAATGCGGATATATCTCACGTTTTAAAGGCAATCCGACTCAATGAAAAGCTTGCAGGCGGAACCATTCGGATTTCACTTGGAAAAAATAATACTGCAGAGGATGTAGATAGTATCGTAAATGCTCTAATAAAGATACTGAGGTAAACCTTTCAATTTTGTCTATACTTTTTAATTTTGCCTCTGGAATTGCTCAAGGGGGTGAAATATTCCGCTGGAGTTTTTCCGAGGCGACCCAAATCGAACAACAAAAAAAGCGAGACAGGACGGGATTTTTCACCCCCTTGTCTCGCTTTTTCCTTGTATTACGGTATTTTCTAATAGGCAAAATAAAAAGGTACTCAGTGGAATTGTATTATCCACTGAGTACCTTTGTGGCGGAGAAGGAGGGATTTGAACCCTCGCTGCGCTCATCACGCACTACTCCCTTAGCAGGGGAGCCCCTTCGGCCACTTGGGTACTTCTCCAAGCCGAAATTTTGTATCAGTTATGCAATTTGAGAATTTGAACATTGCGAGAAAATGGCGGAGAGAGTGGGATTCGAACCCACGGTACGTTGCCGTACGACGGTTTTCAAGACCGTTCCGTTATAACCACTTCGGTATCTCTCCGTACTCAAACGCATGTCGTATAGTAACATAAATATAGGTACTTGTCAACGATTAAAGATAGGGCTGAAGCATAATTATATAATGTAAATAAATTACAGGGCTCTTATTTTCGGCCGATATCAGTTCTGTAATGCGCGTTTTGGAAGCGGATATATTGAACACCGTCATAGGCGCGTACCACTGCGGCGTCAAGTGTATCAGCAACTGCCGTGACGCCGAGAACACGGCCGCCGTTTGTAAAGAAATTGCTGTCTTTCCGCGCTGTTCCAGCGTGAAAAACAACGATATCCTTTGGCAGTGATTCAAGACCTGAAATTTCAAAGCCCTTTTCGTAGCTCTCAGGATACCCACCGCTGGCCATGACAATGCAGCAAGCGGTACCGGCGCGCCACTTAATATCGATTTGATCAAGTCTGCCGTCAACGACAGCCTCGAAGATATCAAGCAGGTCTGTTTCCAGCAGAGATAAAATCGGTTGTGTCTCGGGATCGCCGAAGCGCGCGTTGTATTCAACGACGCGGGGCCCCGAAGGTGTCAGCATCAGTCCAAAATAAATCACGCCTTTAAACATGCGGCCCGCTTTATTCATAGCTTCCATCGTCGGCAGAAAAATCGTTTTCATACAAATCTCTGCAATTTCGGGTGTATAGTTGGGGCTTGGGCAGAACGCGCCCATACCGCCTGTGTTCGGGCCCTCGTCGTGGTCATTGACGCGTTTGTGATCCTGAGACGACAGCATGGGGACGATTGTTTTGCCGTCCGTAAACGCGAGCACAGTGACCTCAGGGCCGGTCATGTATTCTTCAATAACGACGTTGGAGCCGCTGTTGCCGTATTTTTTTTCGAGCATCATGGATTTGACGGCGTTGATTGCCGTTTCAACATCAAAAGCAACGACTACACCCTTGCCAAGTGCCAGCCCATCGGCTTTGACGACAATCGGTGCGCCTTTTTCTTTAATATACGCAATTGCGTCATCTAAATAGGAAAAAGCTTTATATTCGGCGGTTGGGATATTATTCTCTTTCATGAGCAATTTCGAGAAAACCTTGCTGCTCTCGATGATTGCCGCGTTTGCGTGCGGTCCGAAAGCGCGGATACCCGCTTTTTCCAATTCGTCGACAAGGCCCAGCGCGAGCGGATCATCGGGTGCGACCATGACGAAATCGATAGGCTTGGTTTTTGCAAACCGAACAATACCGTCGATATCGGTTGCTTTGATGTTAACACATTCGGCAATGTCGGTGATGCCGCCGTTCCCCGGCGCGCAATAAAGACGCTCAACACGCGGTGATTTCCGCAGCGCCCAGCAGATGGCATGCTCACGTCCGCCGCCGCCGACAACCAGAACATTCATGACAGGACCTCCAAATAAATGTTTGAATAAACCGGAGGAGAGATTGTAGAGAACACTGTAAACAAAATGCTGAAAGACGCTGCAATGTCATCCGGAGTGAATCGATGAATCTGAATGAGCCAGCAGTTTCAAGCGATAAAAATAACACGGTCACCTGTGTTTACAGCGTCCCATTTCGCATAAACATCAATGGTGGAATAATCTTATCCCCGTGAACGCCATGACCATATCGTGTCTGTCGCAGACCTCTATGGCGTTGTCATCGCGGATTGAGCCGCCTGGCTGCGCGATGTATTTGACACCTGATTTTCTGGCACGTTCGACATTATCGCCGAACGGGAAGAAAGCATCGCTGCCGAGCGCGACATCCGACATTGCCATCATCCAGCATTTCTTTTCCTCAGCTGTCAATACAGACGGCTTTTCTGTGAATGTCTGCTGCCAGGCTCCGTCAGCCAGAACATCCTCATATTCGTCAGAAATATAAACATCAATGGCGTTATCGCAATCAAAATGTTTTAGGCTGCCTATAAATGGTAAACTTAACACCTTGGGATGATGCCTGAGCCACCAGTTGTCCGCCTTGCTGCCGGCAAGCCGCGTACAGTGGATACGACTCTGCTGTCCGGCGCCGATGCCGATGGCTTGTCCATCCTTGACAAAACAGACGGAGTTGGACTGCGTATATTTAAGTGTAACGAGGGCAATGGCAAGGTCGCGCTTTGCGCTTTCCGGAAGCTGTTTGTTCAATGTGACAATATTTGAAAATATGCCGGGATCAATCATAAGGTTGTTGCGGCACTGCTCAAAGGTGATACCGAAGACATCCTTCCGCTCAATCTTTTCAGGGACGTAATCCGGATTAATCTGTACGATAATATAAGCGCCCTTTTTTTTACCGCGGAGAATTTCAAGAGCTTTTGGCGTATATCCTGGGGCAATGATCCCGTCGGATACCTCGTGTGTCAGCAGCTCAGCCGTCTCTTCATCGCAGGGGTCGGAAAGTGCCGCCCAGTCTCCGTATGAACATAACCGGTCGGCACCGCGCGCTCTGGCGTAGGCGCAGGCAAGCGGAGAAAGCTTCAGCCCTTCGACGAAGTAAATCTTTTTTTCGATATCGGAAAGCGGTGCGGCGACTGCGGCACCGGCAGGGGAGACATGCTTAAAGGAAGCCGCGCTGGGTAAGTTTGTTGCCGCCTTCAGTTCACAGACAAGCTGCCAGCTGTTGAATGCATCCAGCAGATTGATATACCCCGGTTTGCCGTTTAAAACAGTAATGGGCAGTGCGCCGTCTTTCATAAAAATGCGCGCAGGTTTCTGATTTGGGTTACAGCCGTATTTTAATTCAAGCTCTTTCGTATTAAAACCTCCCAAAATCGAAGCTTTCACATTATTTGCTGTATTTGTTGAACAGAATGCTTTCGTTTGTTCCGGAATGGATATCCTTCGATAAACCGTAGAGTGAAACCTTATTATCGGCGTTGAGCGCGTTCCAAATGCCGGTTGCAAATTCGCTGAGATTGCCGGTTACGGAAATAAGCTTTGGCTCACCCTCGAAAGAGGGGGTGGGATTGCCGTCGCATTTGTAAGTGCTTATAAAATGCCCGGCTCCCGCGATTGCCGTATCATATTCGAAAAAGCTGCGGCAGCAGCAAGCCGGGTCTCCGTCGAGGCTTTTGAGGATGGACAGCTTGTAGCTGCCGTCCGGAAGGATCAAGCCGGAAATGCGCGGCGTATAGTTTGCGTCCGGCTCGAATTCGCGTTTAATTAACGCGGAATGAAAGCTGTTGTCAGCCAGCATGTTATCCCTGATGGTGTCCGTCTGGTCGCCGTTGGTGACAATGAGATGCCCGTCGTAAATACGCACAGGATGATAAATAAATAAGCTTGGATCGTTGAGCTTTGACGGATCAAAAGCTTCTGTCCGTATCCCGTCTTCTTCGGGAACAAAAATGCGGTTACGGCTGCTTTCGCTTCTGCCGGTAATGAAATAGATAAGGACGGCGTGCTTGCCGTCCTCACTGCGGCCTATAATAATCCCGCGGCCGGGATATGCGTTGCTTTTTAATTCGTCGCAGATATTGATTAAGTTCATGCCTTTAATTTTTCTCCTTTATGTGCACGATGCGCCCAATAACAGACAGGCGGCCTTCGCAGTAGAGGGATATCGCCTCCGGGAGTATTTTCCACTCTACCTCTTCCATGATTCTTTTCTGCAGCGCATTAGGCGTATCGCCTTCACGCACCTCTACGGCGCGCTGGATGATGACGGGTCCCGCGTCAGCCTGAGCTGTAGCAAAATGTGCGGTGGCGCCCGACACCTTAACGCCGTAATTTATAGCCTCTTCATGGACACGGATGCCATAGAAGCCTTCGCCGCAAAAAGACGGGACGAGCGATGGATGAATATTGATAATTCTGTTTTCATAAGCCTCAACAACAGGAGAACCGAGAACGACCATAAAGCCTGCCAGGACGACAAGCTCAATGTCCAGACTCTTCAGCTTCTGGAAAACGGCTTCGTTGAAGCCGGCACGGCTTGGGAAATTTTTGTAGTTTATAATATATGTCGGAATTCCGGCGCCTTTTGCTCTCGTCAGGGCATACGCATCGGGCTTTGAAGAGATGACGGCCGTAAGCTCACAATTCTTAATTTTTCCGAAATTATGTGAATTGATGATCGACTGTAGATTCGTGCCGTCGCCTGAGACGAGCACAGCAGTTTTTACCAAACGAGCTCAACTCCTTTTTCCCCTGTGCTTCCATGGGAAGTGCTGTTTACACAGCTGCCGATGACATACGGGTGTTCTCCGATCTGGATTAAAGCATTAACGACAGCACCGGCATCATTACTGTCCACAGCCATAACAAGTCCGATACCCATGTTAAAGGTGTTGTATAAATCATGTACCGGTATATCACTTTTTGAAGACAGATAGGTAAAAATTCGGCTCTCAGGGAAATCATTCGGGCGGATTTTTGCGGTGATGCCCTCTGGCAGCATGCGGGGAACGTTTTCATATAAGCCGCCGCCGGTGATATGGCAGATGCCTTTAATATTCATGCCAAGTGTTTTAATCAGATGCAAAACCTGACGGACATAGATGCGTGTCGGCTTGAGCAGCTCTTCGCCAAGCGTACAGTAAAGCTCCGGAACATATTCTCCAAGTGTTTCGGGATTGAGGTCAAGTACCTTCCTGACAAGAGAAAATCCGTTGGAGTGCAAGCCTGAGGACGCTAACCCAATCAGTCTGTCGCCCGCTTTAATCGTGCTGCCGTCAATAATTTTATCATGGTCGACGACGCCGACAGAAAAACCTGCCATATCATATTCATCCTCTGGGTAAAAACCCGGCATTTCCGCTGTTTCGCCGCCGATTAGCGCGCATCCGGCTTGCCTGCAGCCGTCGGCGACGCCTTCGACGATTTTTTCCGTGCGCTCAGGAAGGTTCTTTCCCATGGCAAGGTAATCCAGAAAGAACAGCGGTTCCGCGCCGGAGCATATAATGTCGTTGACGCACATCGCAACGCAGTCGATACCGACGGTATCGTGTTTGTTCATCAAAAAGGCGATCTTCAGCTTAGTCCCGACGCCGTCTGTACCCGAGACAAAAACGGGATGTTTCATGCCCTCGGTGTTCGGTTCGAACAATCCGCCGAAACCACCCAAACCGCCGATAACGCCGGGACGGAAGGTGCTCTTGACGAGGGGCTTGATGCGTTCAACAGATTCGTAACCGGCGGTGACATCAACACCGGCTGCGGCATAGCTGTCTGATTTAGAGTTCTGCATTATAACCATACCTTCCCAATTTGAAAGACTCATCTTTCAAACTTATGCCTTTTACGTAACAGCTTTATTTCCCGAAAATACGCCTGGACATCTCCTGATATGCGCCCTCGACGTTACCAAGATCCTGACGGAACCGGTCCTTATCAAGCTTCTCACCTGTTTTAGCATCCCAAAAACGGCAGGTATCAGGAGAAATTTCATCGGCTAGAATAATTACGCCGTCACTTGTTTTGCCGAATTCGAGCTTGAAATCAACGAGCGTAATGCCGCACTCAAACAGTGTCGACTTTAGAAATTCATTAATTCTTAAGGCATATTCTCTGATTAAAGCGAGTTCGGACGGCTTCGCTAAATCAATTGCATAGATTTGAGAATCATTAATCATGGGGTCGCCGAGCTCGTCATTTTTATATGAAAATTCCAGTGTGGGCTTTCTGAAAACTGTTCCTTCTTTCACGCCGAATCGTTTGGAAAAGGAACCTGCGGCGATATTGCGGACGATGACTTCGAGCGGTATGATTTTAACATTCTTCACGAGAGTCTCACGGTCCGTGAGCTCTTCGACATAATGTGTCGGAACCCCGGCTTGTTCTAAAAGGCGCATAAAATGGTTGGTCATCCTGTTGTTGATGGCGCCTTTGCCTATAATTGTCCCTTTTTTAACACCGTTGAAGGCGGTCGCATCGTCCTTGTAATCGACGATGAGGAGATTGGCATCGTCTGTTTTAAATACCTTTTTGGCTTTGCCTTCGTAAACCTGATCCAGCTTTTTCATAACTCATTTACCTCGTTTTGCAGTTTTTTATCTTTCTCTATGACAGCCAGCGCCATATTTTCCTTGAATTCCGTCAAGCGCTGCGCCAGGCCGCTGTCCGACAGCGCAAGAATTTGGGCAGCTAAGATCGCCGCGTTATCGGCGGCACCGATAGCTACGGTAGCCACAGGTATACCCGACGGCATCTGTACAATTGATAAAAGACTGTCCAAACCATCCATTGTAGAGGATTTTATGGGCAGTCCAATAACAGGAAGCGTTGTATATGCGGCCAGTACACCGGCGAGATGTGCGGCTTTTCCCGCCGCGGCAATTATCACCCCGAAGCCGTTATCTATGGCTGTTCTTGAGAAGCTCTCAGCGATGCTCGGCGTTCTGTGGGCGGATATTACGCGGGCCTCGAAAGGGATGCCAAAGGCTTTGAGCTGTTTAATAGCACCGGCTACGACGGGCAGATCACTGTCCGACCCCATGATCACTGCAACTTTTTTCATGTCATACCTCAAATACAAATCGGATTTTCCCAAAAAGCAGCAATCTGCTATAAATGCGAATCTCATATGCATATGCGAATTTCATGTATATAGTATATTAAATCTGCATGTTTTTCAAGGTTAACGAAATGTAAAATCGTAAATTTGTTATATTCAACAACCAATAGTTGTAAAGGCTTAATATTTGCGGTAAAATAGCAATAACGAACGAATTAGGGGGATATTAATGCCCAAACAGTGCATGGCTTCTGTTATTGATAATACACGAATTTCAGATAATATCTGCTTACTCCGGATAAAAACGAATGAAATTTCAAGCAAGGCATCCGCCGGGCAGTTCATCCATATCAAATGCGGGGATAACAGCCTCCTTCGCCGGCCAATCAGTATCTGTGATGTGAAGGAAGGCGCCGTTACGCTGGCTGTTGAGATCCGCGGAGATGGGACGAGATGGCTCTGCGCCCGTCAGGCGGGAGATATGCTCGATATCGTCGGTCCTCTCGGGCGGGGCTTTGACCTCAGCGGTAAAAATATCATTCTTGTCGGCGGCGGTATCGGCGTACCGCCGATGCTTTTTGCTGCCCGCTCATGTGCCGGGAGAGCGGCAGCTGTGCTGGGTTTCAGAGGCGCTGACTGTGTTATTCTCAAAAAAGAATTTCAAGCTATCTGCCAAGATGTTCTGATCTCAACAGATGACGGGAGCATGGGTGCACATGGCCCAGTCACACTTCCGCTTAAAAAACTGCTTAGCGCGGGCGGATATGACGGTGTGCTGGCCTGCGGACCAAGAGCAATGCTTCAGGCTGTCGCGGAGCTGTCGGCGGCGTACGCGGTTCCGTGCCAGGTCTCTATGGAGGAACGGATGGGCTGCGGTATCGGCGCGTGTCTTGTCTGCGCCTGCAAAACGCAAAAGAACGGCAAAGAAGAGATGCGCCATGTCTGCAAGGACGGGCCTGTATTTTTAGCTTCGGAGGTCGTGTGGTAATGGCAGATATGACGGTTTTATTCACAGGCCTCCGGTTCAAGACGCCCGTTGTTGTCGCTTCGGGAACCTTCGGCTTCGGGCGGGAATACAGCGAATTTTTCGATCTGTCGCTTTTGGGCGGTATATGCGTCAAAGGTCTGACAATCAAAGAGCGCCTTGGAAACCCACCGCCCAGAATCGCGGAAACACCGATGGGGATACTAAACAGCGTCGGCCTGCAAAATCCGGGTGTCGACGCATTTATCGCACATGAGCTGCCGTTTTTGAGGCAATACAATACGAATATTATTGCCAACATCTCGGGAAATACTGTAGAAGAATACTGCTTGCTGGCAGAAAAATTATCAGACGCGAAAGTCGATATGCTCGAAGTCAACATTTCTTGCCCGAATATCAAACGCGGCGGAATGGCCTTCGGGACCTCCTGTGATTCTGCGGCGCTCGTTACAAGAGAAGTCAAGAAACACGCGTCGATACCGGTGATGGTGAAGCTCTCGCCTAATGTCACGGATATCGCTGAAATTGCGTGTGCCGCTGAGGAAGCGGGTGCCGACGCTATTTCGCTGATCAACACGCTTTTGGGAATGAAAATAAATATCGAGACGATGAAACCGGTCCTGCACAACAACACAGGCGGACTGTCGGGTCCTGCTGTGCTCCCTATAGCCGTAAGAATGGTCTGCCAGGTTGCAAACGCGGTTAAAATACCTATACTGGGGATGGGTGGCATTTCAAGGGGCGAGGACGCCGTTGAGATGCTTTTAGCAGGTGCCGATATTATTTCCGTCGGCACGGCGCTGTTTACCGACCCTGCCGCGCCGATCAAGGTGACGCAGGGGATAAAAGACTTCTTAGTCAGAAAAAATATTGCATCGGTAACAGAATTAACGAGAAGGGTTAAGCTCAATTAGTATGACAACGATTTATTTAATAAGGCACGCCGAAGCGGAGGGGAACCTCTATCGCCGTATACACGGACAGTATGACAGCCTTGTCACGCTGCGCGGTACGAAACAGATTGCAGAGCTGGAAAAACGTTTTGCGCCGATTGAAATCGACTATGTCTATTCGAGCGACCTGCTGCGCGCGAAAGCGACAGCGGGCGCTGTCTATATACAGCACGGTCTGGAGCTGTCGCTAACACCGCAGCTGCGGGAAGTCAATATGGGTGTATGGGAAGACCTTACCTGGGGTGAGGTCGAACGGTTCGAGCCCAAGCAGCTTGAATATTTCAATAATGACCCGTCCTTGTGGAAGGTTGACGGCTGCGAGGATTTTGATACCCTGCAAAAACGCATGATGACTGCGATACAAGATATAGCAGACAAGCACGATGGAAAAACTGTAGCCGTCGTTTCGCACGGCTCAGCAATCCGGGCGTTTATGTGCGGTGTATTTAATGTATCACCGCGGGAAATTAAAAGAGTGCCGCACTGCGATAATACAGCCGTCGCGCTGCTGCGTATTGAGAACAGACAGATTACAGTCGATTATCACAGCGACAACTCGCATGTGCCTGAGGCCCTGAGTACCTTTGCCCATCAGAAATGGTGGCGGGAAAATACGACCTATGACAGCTCCAATCTTCGTTTTACACCGTTTGATCTTCAGAACGACACCGGACGATACTTAACATACCGGCATGAAACCATGGAGATAATTCCCGGCGCGCTGAATGAGTCGCAGCACTGGCTCGAAAACGCTGGAAAACATGCGCAGGCGCATTCGCGCGCGGTATCCCAGGCTCTTATTTACGATACACCGGCCGGAATGATTGAGCTCGACACCAAACAAGCCGAAGCTGATAAAATCGGCGTTATCGAGTTTTTCTACATGGAAAACGCGCACCGGCGCACCGGCATCGCCGTCCAGCTCTTAGGGCAGGCTGTCTCGGTATACAGATCCCTCGGAAGAGAAAAGCTCCGCATGACCGTCAGTGAAAAAAACGAGCAGACACTGGGCTTTTGCTTAAAATACGGCTTTATCAAGACCGGTGAAATTATAGAAAGCAGCAACAAATACGACATCATGGAAATGAACATCGCACTGCGGTAATTATAAGAAAAGGACGGGCAGGCGTGGAAGCCTGCCGCTACAAATATAATCAGGTCTTGCCGTAGCGGGCGGCTTCCACGCCGCCCAGCTTGGCCGCCGCTGCAGGCTTAACCGGACGGCGGAGAAAACAAAGAAGAGGTCACAATGACACAAAGTAACTTTTTGCCGGTATCCCGCGCCGATATGGAAGCGCGGGGTTGGTATTATTATGATTTTCTGCTGATCACAGGTGACGCGTATATCGATCACCCGAGCTTCGGTACGGCTGTTATCGGGCGTGTTTTGGAAGCCGACGGGTACCGCGTCGCTGTCCTGGCGCAGCCGGACTGGAAGAGCACAAAGGACTTCCACGCGATGGGGCGGCCGCGGTACGCGGCGCTTGTCGGCGCGGGCAACCTCGATTCAATGGTCAATCACTACACCTCCGCTAAAAAAACACGAAGCGAGGATTTTTATTCACCGGGTAAAAGAGCTGATCTTCGCCCCGACCGCGCGACGATCGTTTATGCCAACCGGGTTAAAGAAGCGTTTCCCGATTTGCCTGTCGTCATCGGCGGACTGGAAGCGTCGCTGCGCCGCTTTGCCCATTATGACTACTGGGAGGATAAGGTGCGGCGCGCGATTCTGTTTGACGCGAAAGCCGACTTGATTGTTTACGGCATGGGCGAAACCGCCAGCCGGGAAATCGCCGCAAAGCTTTCTCACGGCGTTAAAGTGAACCAGCTTACGGACATCAGAGGCACAGGGTACATCACACAGGAACCGCTCAGCGAAGCTTATCCGGCTGTTGAATGCGCATCCTATGAGGATGTACTGCGTGATAAACGAAAATACGCCGAAGCGAACATGCTGCAATACGAGGAGCATGACCCGATCCGTGGGAAAGCCGTTATCCAGCGCTGCGGGGACAGAATACTCGTCATGAATCCGCCGCAGATGCCGCTGACGACCAAAGAATTTGACCGCGTCAGTGAGCTGCCGTATACGCGTGATGTCCATCCGATGTACGACGCACTCGGCAGCGTTTCAGCGATTGAAGAAGTCCGATTTTCCGTTATTCATAACAGAGGCTGCTTCGGCGCGTGCAATTTTTGCTCTCTGGCGTTCCATCAGGGGCGCATGGTGACGGCCCGGAGCCACGAATCGGTCATCAGAGAAGTCGAAAGCTTTATTAAGCACCCGGAATTTAAGGGCTATGTTCACGATATCGGCGGACCGACGGCGAATTTCAGAGCGCCGTCGTGCCAGGGTCAGCTGAAAAACGGTTTGTGCCGCGGTAAAAACTGCCTGACGCCGACACCATGCAAGAATCTTGAAGCCGACCATACGGACTATCTTGTATTGCTGCGCAAGGTCAGCGCAATCTCCGGCGTTAAAAAAGTATTTATCCGTTCCGGCATTCGATTCGACTATCTGATGGAGGATAAGAGCGGGGAATTCTTCGCCGAGCTTGTCAAGGAACACATATCCGGTCAGCTCAAGGTCGCCCCCGAGCACTGCATCGACGACGTACTGGACTATATGGGCAAACCGCATAATGACGTCTATCAGAAGTTTGAGGAAAAGTACACACGCCTTAACCAGCGTTATAATAAAAAGCAGTTTCTCGTCCCATACCTCATATCATCTCACCCCGGCAGCACGCTTGCCGACGCCGTCAGGCTCGCGGAATATCTAGCTAAACGCGGTGTCCAGCCCGAACAGGTACAGGACTTCTACCCAACGCCCGGAACGCTTTCCACCTGCATGTACTACACCGGCATTGACCCGCGCACGATGAAGCCCGTCTATGTGCCGCACTCCTTCCACGAAAAAGCCATGCAGCGCGCCCTTTTACAATGGAAACGTCCCGATAAAAAACGGCTCGTTATAGAAGCCCTCCGCGAAACCGGCCGGGAAGACCTCATCGGCTTCGGCAAACACTGCCTCGTCCGGCCGCCCGGCGCCTCGAACACAGGCAGCCCGCAGCGGAGAGAATTTAATAAAAAGCCAGAAAAACCAACCGGTGCGATTAAGCCATCAAAAAAGAGAAAATAAAAAAGAAGCTCGATGTTTAAATAGCATCGAGCTTCTTAGGCAAGTACATTATTTACTCAGATAGCGGACTGCGTATTTGGTTAATGCTATTGTGAGTATACCGATTATCATAAAGAGCTGATAATAAAGTAATATGGTTTGCTTAGCAACAGGGATATTACTTTGATTTTTGTTGAATAATGTAAGGTTTTGTGTATAATTAAAATATTAATCGGCTGATATATAATATTTACACATACTCGACGTAAGTCGCGAGTACCTGCTTACAGAATATTTTGAGAGAGCCATACACTTTGTGGCCCTCCTGCCATTTGAAGGTAGTTTATGAATGAACAGCAGATAAAAGCCGATATAAACACAGAGAAAACGGACATACATTCAATCATGGCGGTTGAAGTGTCTAAAACAGGCTCTTCACCCCTAAAATTGCTGCAAGAGCGTATCTTCGATCATAAAAAAATCGATATTTATAAAATCATTACTTATTTCATTATCTGTGCATTTCTGGGATGGATTTTTGAAACTTCAGTTATATTTTTTCAGAGCGGTAAGTTTTTTGACCGCGGATTGTTATTTATTGCACATGATTTGAGTAATTATTTCAATTTCCTAAGTAATGCTCCGTTTATAGGTAATATTCCTTTTGTATGGGGGCTGCCGATTATTGAAATTTACGGTTTTGGTGGAATTATTATGGTCTTAGTTATCGGAAAATTGAGTCATAAAATGTGGCAGCTTTTCATAATTGGGTTCATTCTTATGACCTTGTTCGAGCTTTCCTCCAGTTATTTTTGTTCCTTTATCTTACATCAAACTTATTGGGATTATAGTAATGAATTCTTAAACTTCCAGGGGAGAATTAGCTTGCCTTCTTCGCTTATTTGGGGTGTAATGACTATAATTTCCGTTAAATATTTAGATCCCCATTTAGCCAAATTATATCAAAAAAGTAATCATTTTAAGCATTCTAAATCAATAACAACTGTTATTGGTGTTTATACAGTTATCTGTATTCTTTATAAAACATTTTTATTTAAGTGACTTTTCATATTGAAGAATATGGGATCGGGAACTGCGTATTTAACGTCTCATCAAAATACGATGTGGATAGCCGGAATAGGGTTGGGACTCATTTTGCTTCTTGTTTCATGTACCATTTCAGGAATTGTCGATAAAAAATGTGAGCTTTAGTATTTCAGCAAGTAAAAACGGATCGTCAGAGTGTTTTCACGCTCTGACGATTCGTTTTACTGACAAGGTGAATTATGAAATTGCATTCCTCAAACTCTGTCTGTAATAGAACCCTTCGGCGGTTTTGAAGAAGGTATCGACGTTGTCGAGGTCAACGTCCGGCGGGATATCGCAGCCGGAGGAGATCATGAAATTATTGAAGCGGCCGCATTTGTTCAGCAGCTTGAGGGTTTCCAGGCGGACCTGTTCCGTCGTCCCTTTATTAAAAATTTTAGCCGGGCTGATGTTGCCCATGACGAGGTAATTGCGCGGGACTTTTTCGAGCATGCTCAGCATATCAACGGCATCGCCGAAATGAAAAGCGTAGCAGCCGGTGTCCAGAATGGAATCCATGAGGAAGGGGACTGAGCCGCCGCAATTGTGGTAGATGACGATAAAGTGTTTGTCCTGAACTGCGCTGACAATTTCACGGACATACTTGGTCGAAAAATCGTTGATGAGCTGGGGCGAGAGAAGACCTGCCAGCGGTTCCGCCAGAATGAGGCCGTCGGCGCCGATCCTTTTGAGTTCTAACGCGTATTTTATCAGGAAATCTGTCGCTTTGCGCAGGACGACATGTACCATGTCAGGATCTTCATAACATTTGAGCATTACATCGTTGACATTCATCAGGCGTCCGGCCAGAGAGAACGGGCCGATGCACTGTGATATAACGGGCCGGTCATGAATAAGTATCTGCGCTTTACGGATCGTCTCGATATTGACGCCTGTCCGTCCGGCCCCAACCTCAGGTACCTCTAAGGCTTCCGCATCCGCATGTGTTGCAAGCAGCCTGCCTATGATTGTCGGGACTTCGTCTGCTTTAAAAACAGTATACGCGCCAAACGCCTCAGCCTCAACCGACAAATCCATATAGCTCAGGGCGGCCGGCATGTCGTAATGATCCGCGATAGACCGCATGCCGATCGCCATATGGTTGCTGTCGGCGACGAGCTCTCTCACAGTGACGTACAGGTATTGCACCGACGGAAAAGATAAAATCGGCATCGCTTTTTTTCTCTCCGTGTATATGATCTGCTCAATCCAGTTGTACATGTTCATATATTAGTACTCCAATATTTATTGAATTTTAATGATTATTTGTTATTTTATACGTTCTGTATCGTAGAACTCCCGGCTGTAAGCGTAAGTTTCGCTGATAATATTCCATATTTTCTCCGGGTCAGCCTCGAATATGCTGATATAAGCTCCGCCGCTTTTACCGTACAGCTCAATGGTGTCGCGGATCTTCGGTATCATTTCGCTGCTGGAATAGGAGAGAACGGGATCGGTACCCTCTATTTTTACATTAAAACCAATCCTGTCACCATACTTTGCCTTCATCGCCGGTATATCAACGGCGCGGCGCTGGAGCTGGAGAAAATCGACGTTTAAGTCGAGCATATAAGGCATAAAGCGCGTGATATTGCCGCAGCAATGAAACTCAAAGAGTGTACCGGTTGATTTGATGTGGTCAATGATACGCTTTGTCGGTTCGTATACTATTTCCTCCATCATTTTCTCGCTGAAGAAGGTGTCCTTCTCGGTGCCCCAATCATCGTGATATGTGACCATATCCACAGGATAAAAGCTTCGAATCAGGTCGAAATACTCGATGGTGAAATCGGCAAATCTGCTGAGAAAAGCCCGGACTGCTTCCGGCTCTGTCGCGAGCGCGAGCATGCCTTCGGTGTAGCCGCCGACAACTGAAATCAGCCGTTCGGTCGCGCCCTGCCCTATACTGATATGAAGGACTTTTGACGGGTCGTATTGCGTTTTTAAGAATTCATCAGCGCGTGTCGCAAAATCCCATTCTTTCAAATCGGGGAATATGACATGCTTGTCCCATTCGGTGATGTCCGGGCATAGACATGTACCGGGTGTCAGCATCGGTCCGCCCGCGGAACAGACCCATGTCCAGTTCGTGTTGAACCAATCGTTAAAAGTATAATTTTCTGTGGCGACCCTTGAGAAGTCGGCACTGGACTGCATACCTCTGACATTACCCGTGACGAGCTCCTGCTGCATGAGGAGCCGCTCATCGGTCAGCGCGACCGGCATCCAGTAAGGGATTTGACGCCCGGCGGCAAGCTTAAAATTTTCGATGGGCGTGACGGGATAATCAAATCTTGGGATATCTGCAGCGCTGCCTGAAAATGGAAGCTTCGTTCGCTCTGTGGGTATGCCGGGTGCCTTGTATTGTGGCCTGCTATATTTCATTGCTATCTTCCTTCGTGCGCATATTACTCTTTGTATTAATATTATCATGCTTATATTTAAAGTCAAGCAGACACCGGTAATCCAGCCGCCGCGCCATGATAAAAGCAGACGAAGCCCGGAAAAAGCCGGGCTTCGTCTGCTTCAGATACCTTTATATTTTAATCTGGTTGCCAGACCGCCGCGTATATGACGCTCAGCCTTGTTAAATTCCAAAACCTCCTTGACCTGGAGGTAAAGCGGCCTGTTGATGTGTTCCAACCGCTCGGAAAGATCTTTATGTACCGTCGATTTACTAATACCGAATTTTTTTGCTGCTGACCGCACCGTCGCCTTGC
>DBTM01000063.1:12899-35624 GCA_002307055.1 Clostridiales bacterium UBA1316 | reverse complement strand
TTTATTTTATTATTGATATACTAGTGACAAACTTTCGCATAGCTATTGACGTTTTAGTGCGTCTGCGATAAAATTAAGCAAAATATTTACTAAATTTTCGTATAGTAAGAACCGAATAGACTTTCGCCTTCATCCGTGCTTATGCATGGTTTTTTCTTTATGGTCACTTTTTCTTCAGCGCGGTAACGACATGCCGAGTTATCGCGGTAATCGGGTACTTAACTATTCTGATAAATTGCGGTTCGCTATTATTACGGAACTCAAGATTGGACATCCTTATATTATTTGGTATGATCATTCTTTTGTGTATAATTTAATGGAGGAAAAAAATGAAAAAAATTATTAGTATCGCACTCGTCTTAGTTCTTGCAGTCGGTTTGCTCGCAGGCTGCGGCACAAAAGCATCTTCACCCTCGGCATCCAACAGCGCCAGTGCCAGCACGGCACCCAGCTCCGCCGGCAATACAATCAACATCGGCATCCTCGGCTGCACGACAGGTGATTATGCTCAATACGGAACCGCTGTTCTCCATGGTGTACAGCTCTATATTGACAAAGTCAATGCCGAGGGCGGCATCAACGGCAAGCAAATTAAACCTGTTATTTATGACGACCAGGGCGACGCTACTCAAGCTGTTAACGCATTCAGCCGTATGGTCGACAATGACGGCATCACCGCGCTGATCGGCTCTGTTTTGTCGGGTGCGACGATTGCTGTCGTCGGCGAATCCAATCCAATCAATATGCCCCAGATTTCGGCTTCAGCCACAGCAGCAGGTGTCACCTTTAACGCTGATACAAATAAAGTGTACACCAATATGTTCCGCACCTGCTTCATCGATCCCTTCCAGGGCGAGAAAATGGCCCAATACGCGAATGATATCGTCAAGGCTAAGACCGCTGCTGTTATCTATGAAACAGGCAACGATTACGCCGTCGGCCTGAAGGACGCATTCATAGCCAAGGCTAAAACGCTCGGCATCGATGTTGTCGCCGAAGAGGGCTATTCCAAAGGCGATAAGGACTTCAAGAGCCAGCTCACAAGCATTAACGCGAAAAACCCCGACGTTATTTTCAGCCCCAATTATTACACGGATGACGCCATGATCGTCACCCAGGCCCGCCAGATCGGCAATAAGTCTCTCTTTATGGGCGGCGACGGCTGGGCAAAGGTCTCTGAGTACGCCACACCCACGGATCTCGAAGGCAGCGTTTACTGCTCCGCGTACGCGCCGAGCTCCTCGGACGCTATTAAGCAGTTCGAAAAGGATTATGCGGCGAAATACACCGGAGAAACAGCCGGCATGTTCTCCGCTCTCGGCTACGATGCCGCAATCGTTTTACTTGATGCCATTACGGCCGCTGAAAAGGCTGGCTTAGCGACCGGCTCAGACGCGTATAAAGCAGCTGTCATCGATGCAATGAAGCACACCAGCTCCGTCGGCATTACGAGCAAATACGCGTTTGACGATCACAACAACCCGATAAAATCGGCCGTTATCATCAAGCTTGAGGGCGGCAAAGAAAACTTCTCACAGATGTTCTGATCCACGCTATAAAAACCATGCGGGGGGACGTTAATGCGTCACTCCCGCATGGTTTCATTTCTTGAATTTCAATGAATTAGAAATTTCCATTGTAATACTGCTTCATACATTGTTATAATGTTTTTGATTTTTGCGGCGCTGTTATCCAATCTATAATAATAATGTGAAAGATCGATAGAAGATGAATGTTTTTTCTACCATAATCAGCCAGATTTTTAACGGGCTGCAATCCGGCTCTGTCTATGCACTCGTCGCGCTCGGGTATAGTATGGTGTACGGTATTATTATGCTTCTGAACTTCGCCCATGGTGATATTATCATGGTCGGTGCTTATCTCGCCTGGATCGTCATGACGCGGTTTGGTCTTCCTCCGGCTATAGGGATTATCGCTGCAATTCTGGGCTGCACCCTGTTGGGTGTTGCGATTGAAAAAGTCGCTTACGCTCCTCTGCGCAAAGCACCAAGGCTGTCCCTGCTGATTACGGCTATCGGCATCTCGTTTTTTTTGGAAAACTTCGTACAGCTTCCTTTTATCATGGGCTCCGAATCAAAATCGATGCCGACAATCATCAATGGCTCGAATATCCGATTTGGATCGATGGAAATCAGCTTTGTCGCCATTGTCACGATTGTTGTTTCTGTGATTGCTATGGTTCTTCTCTCACTGCTTGTGCAAAAAACGAAGATGGGTAAAGCTATGCGTGCCGTCTCCGAGGATATGGGTGCTGCGCAGCTCATGGGCATCAGCGTTAGTAAAACAATATCGTTCACCTTTGCCATCGGTTCCGCCTTGGCCGGTATCGGTGCCGTTTTATATAGCTGTGCTTACCCGCAGGCATCTCCGATCATGGGCTCCATGCTCGGGCTGAAGGCTTTTGTCGCCGCCGTACTCGGCGGCATCGGCTCAATCCCCGGCGCCATGATCGGCGGTTTTGCTATCGGCCTTCTGGAGGCGCTTGTATCCGCAGTCGGCCTTTCCGTCTGGAAGGACGGCATCGTTTTTGCCATTTTGATTATCGTTCTGCTTGTCAAGCCAATGGGCATCATGGGCCGCAAAATGAACGAGAAGGTATAGGGGGAATATTAAAATGACAAAAGCTTATAAAGATATCCCCATGCCAATCCGATATGCGCTCAACACTGTTCTCTTTGTGATTTTCATTGTCGTGCTCAGCAGTCTGATCAGCACAAAATTAGTTTCAAACTATTATAATAAAATCATTATGCTCATCGGTATCAACATCATATTAACCGTCTCTCTCAATCTGGCAACCGGGTATCTGGGGCAGCTGCCTCTGGGTCATGCGGGCTTTATGGCGGTCGGCGCATATGCTTCGGCGATATTTATGAAATCTGCTGCGGCTCTCCCGCTGTTTATATCCCTGCCGCTGGGTCTCATCCTCGGTGGCATCGTCGCTGCGATTTTTGGCTTTATTATCGGCATACCCGCTTTACGGCTCAGGGGTGATTATCTGGCGATCATTACGCTCGGATTCGGCGAAATCATCCGCGTCGTCCTGCTTAATATTGACAGTGTTCTCGGTTTTAGCCTGACATACGGCGCCGCCAGCTTAAAGACAATCCCAAAAACGACAACATTCATAGACACGTTTATCTGCGTAGGAATTGTTTGTTATGTTATTCACACGATGCTCAAATCACGCCACGGCCGGGCTGTTTTGTCTATCCGTGAAAATGAGATTGCCGCCGAGTCCTGCGGCATCAATACAACATACTATAAAACAATGGCATTTGTTATGTCTGCTTTCTTTGCGGGCGTCGCCGGTTCCCTTTATGCGGGATATGTCGGCATCCTGAACCCGTCAAACTTCGGCTTCATGAAATCAATTGAAATCCTTGTAATGGTTGTACTCGGCGGTATGGGCTCGATGATCGGATCTGTTATTTCAGCGACGGTTCTGACCGCGCTGCCAGAGTTTCTGCGGACTTTCGACCAATATCGCATGGTAGCCTATTCACTCCTGCTCATTCTTGTCATGATCTTCAAGCCCACCGGTCTTATGGGAACATACGACTTTTCACTTTCACGGTTATTAGGCGCCCCCTGGGATAAACTGACTTCTGGCCGTAAAGTGAAGAAAGAAGGTGACCACTGATGGCAAGACTCAATCCCAACGAGACGATTATCCCCGACAGAGACAAGGATAAAACACCGGCGATTGAGTGCATCGGCCTCGGTATCGACTTCGGCGGACTCACGGCTGTGGATAACTTCAACTTTGCCTTAGGCCGGACAGAAATAGCCGGCCTCATCGGCCCCAACGGCGCCGGAAAAACAACGGTATTCAATCTGCTGACAAAAGTATACCAGCCCACACGCGGTCAGATGCTCCTGGAGGGACGGGATACAAAAAATATGAACACGACGCAGGCTAACCGCGCCGGTATCGCTCGGACCTTCCAGAATATCCGGCTTTTTAAAGAGCTGACTGTCGCCGATAATGTGCTCATCGGGCTGCACAATGAAATGGATTATCGTTTAGCGGGAGCCATCCTGCGTTTGCCGGGTTACTGGCGCGCAGAAAAAATAGCGCGCAGCCGCGCCCTTGACCTGCTGTCCATCTTTGATATGGCCGACATGTCCGATAAAAAAGCCGGCGACCTTCCGTACGGCGCTCAGCGCCGTCTTGAGATTGTCCGGGCGCTCGCCACCAATCCAACGCTCCTCTTATTGGATGAACCAGCTGCCGGAATGAATCCCTCCGAAACCGGAGAACTGATGGGTAATATCCGAAAAATCCGAGATATGTTTCAGATCTCAATCTTGCTGATTGAGCATGATATGAATCTTGTTATGGGTATTTGCGAAGGTATCGCTGTCTTAAATTACGGCAAAATTATCGCCAAAGGGACCCCTGATGAGATCAAATCCGATCCGGATGTTATCGAGGCTTATCTCGGGAAGAAGGGGCACTGATATGCTGCAGGTTAACAATATTAATGTTTATTACGGTCCCATACATGCCATTAAAGACGTCTCCTTTGAGGTTCACCCAGGCGAAATTGTCGCGCTCATCGGTGCTAACGGGGCGGGAAAATCCACAGTTTTAAAGACAATTTCCGGGCTTTTGCGGCCTAAAACCGGCACTATTGTATTTGACGGTCACGACATCACAAAAACGGACGCGCATAAAATTGTCCGTGCCGGACTCGCGCATTGCCCCGAAGGCCGCCGTATTTTTCTCCAGATGACTGTTATAGAGAATCTTGAAATGGGTGCCTTCACACAGAAATATGTTTCAGAGAGTGATCTGGAATCTATATTCACCAAATTCCCGAGGTTGAAGGAGCGTCGCAGGCAAATCGCCGGGACGCTATCCGGCGGAGAACAGCAGATGCTGGCAATGGGGCGCGCTTTGATGAGTCACCCAAAGCTCCTGATGCTAGACGAGCCTTCTATGGGCCTCTCGCCAATCCTGATGGAGCAAATTTTTGAAATCATCGAAGAACTGAACAAAGCAAACACAACCATTCTCCTCGTTGAGCAAAATGCGGGCAAAGCGCTGGAGATCGCCGACAGAGCCTATGTCCTGGAAACCGGCCTCATCACACTCTCCGGCACCGGTGAAGAGCTTTCCAACAGTGATAAGATAAAAAAAGCCTATTTAGGCGGATAAAAGTCAAGTATATACATTGTCTGCTTTTTGCGATTGCGGGAGGGTTAACAATGGAGTGCTCAGAGCTTAATCTCATACAAAAATCCCGGAAGAAAACATTTTCTCAAATAGGTCTGGCCTGCTTCACCATCCTCATTGTTGCGTCGGTATTGCAGCTGGCGGCAAATTATCTGGCGGCTCGTCTCGCGCCGCAGTGGACAGTTCAGCCCTGGTATATCTGGGCCATAACCTTCATCCCCCTCTATATCATCGGGGTGCCTATAGGTATTGCGCTTTTCGCACGCGTACCGTCCGAAAAAGCCGCACCGAGGAGGCTGAGATTCCGGGACCTGCTTATTTTTCTGGTCATGTGCTTTCCGATGATGTATATAGGCAATATCATCGGGTCAGTTTTAAATACCCTGCTGCATCTGCTTCTTGGCACAGAAATCAGCAACCCCCTCAGTTCATATATTTTCGGCTCCAACATCTGGCTGAGTATCTTATTCATGGTGCTTCTGGCGCCGGTAATTGAGGAATTTATATTCCGCAAGCTGATTATCGACCGCATCCGGTCTTATGGCGAGGGTACGGCTGTTCTGGTATCGGCTTTAATGTTCGGGCTTTTCCACGGGAACCTGAATCAGTTTTTCTACGCCTTCGGTATTGGTGCGATATTTGCCTTTATTTACGTTAAAACAGGCCGGCTGCGCTATTCGGTCTTCATGCATATGACTATCAATCTGCTCGGCGGAATCCTTGCTCCGTTTCTCGTGAAGGGTATTGACCTGAACACAATGACGCAAATGAACCAAGCGGGCACGCGGGAGGTTATGCGGTATTTAGCGGAGCACTTGCCGCAGCTTATGGCTTTCGGCCTCTACTCCCTCCTGAATTTTGGGCTGGTGATTACCGGATTTGTCCTGCTTGTCGTCAAACGCAGAACATTTTACTTCGAACACGGCTCAAGGCAGTTCGAGAAGGGCAAAGGCTTTACTACGATATTCGTCAACCTCGGAATGATATTATTTGTGCTCAGCGCGCTTGCCCTGTTCGTCCTCTCTCTTTTATAAATAAATAAACGCAATAAACCTTACATCTGACAAAAGACCGCGAACGGTACCTTCAGCCGTCCGCGGTCTTGATTTTGAAAATTATTATAGATTCGACGCCATTTTCTCCGCTTCTTCTTTTTCGAGCACCGTGTACGCCACCTTGCCGACAAGCGTCTTCGGCAGCGCGTCCCTATATTCAAAAGCATACGGCATGGCATATTTGGCGATATTTTTTTTGCAGTGCTCCAGGATGGATGCTTTAATCTCATCCGTCGCGTCCGCCCCGTCTCTGAGCACCACAAAAGCTTTGACCTTATGGATTTTGTATGGGTCCGGGACGCCTATGGCGCAGCTCATGAGTACCTTTTCATGCGCATCGATGACATTTTCGATCTGAGATGGATAGATACTGTATCCGGAGGATATAATCATACGTTTGATCCGCTGACGGAAATAGATAAATCCTTCCTCGTCCATCGCGCCGAGATCACCCGTGTGGAGCCAGATCTGCCCGTCGTTGTGCACCTGCAGCGCCTGTGCCGTCTCCTCCGGATTGCCCGCGTAGCCTTTCATCAGTGTCGGACCGGTGAGGCATATCTCACCGACCTCACCGTATGGCATGGTTTTCTGCGTTCCGGGTTTGACAATTTTAAAGTACATATCAGGATAGGGAATGCCAATGCTCCCCTCCTTATGAAAATCCTTCGGCGTCAGGCAGCTCGCCGTTACGCTTTCAGTCAGCCCGTAGCCTTCCCGTATTTGTATCTTCGCGCCGTGCGCTTTTAAGAATGTGTCAACTTTATTCTTGAGCTCAACAGACAGCGAGTCTCCGCCGGAAAAGACACCCTCGAGCTGCGACATATCCAGCCCGTCGAGCTTTTCGATTCGGAGCAGCGCTTCAAACAGCGTCGGTACCCCGGCGATATAATGCGGTTTGTACTTTTTCAGCAGCTCCGCGTAAGAAGCGACGGAAAACTGCGGCACCAGTATGCCCGTCACACCGCTGATAAACATGGTGTGTATACAGACGCCGAGGCCGAACCCGTGAAATATCGGCATGATTGCCAGCATAATGTGCCCCGCCGTAATGCAGTTGCCTGCTGCGGCTGTCTGCATGGCAAGCGCGTTAAAATTCATATTCGTCAGCAATATTCCCTTTGTTGTCCCCGTTGTTCCGCCGCTGTACAATATCGCAGCGATATCATCGCCTTTTTTCAGGGTATCATAAGACTTCTGATATTCACGCCCGTTCTTGATAAAATCCGCCCAGCGCACAATCGTCCCGCCCGTTTGAGTTCTCTTTATTTTCCGGCCCATCGTCATCGGGTACGCAAGCTTTTTTAAGCCGTCTAATCCGTCGTCAATACCGGAGAGAATGAGCAGTTTTAAAGCTGTCCTGTCCGCGATGGACTTGAATTTCGGGTAAAACTGATCCAATGTCAGTGCGGCGGCACTTTTGCTGCTGTTGATATAAAAAACAATTTCTTCCTCGGCTGACAGTGGGTGCACCATGTTGGCAACGGCACCAATTTTGTTGACGGCGTAGAACATTATAACGGCCTGCGGCGTGTTAGGCATGCAGATCGTCACTCGGTCATCCGTTTTAATCCCGGCCGCGGCAAGCGCGCGCGCGCATTCGTCAATTTTGGCGGCAAAAGCTTTGTATGTCACCTTGCTGCCGAAAAATTCATATGCGATGATGTCCGGATGTTTCTTAACTGTTTCAAAAACAAGGTCACTCATCGAGCAGTCGGGGTAGTCAAGATTTTTTGGGACATTCTCGTAATATTTAAGCCACGGCGCATTCATAGTCATACAGGAGCCTCCGAAAAAAGAGTGGTATACCGCCTTTTCAGGTAGTATACCACATATAGCCTTAATTCAACAATATCATTGCTTGTGTACTCAGCGCGTCAGCCTGCCTTTTTAATTTCACCACGGACCTCAGCGAGTGTCTTGACTTCCTTATGAATAATCGGCTTCCACTCAACCTTTTTGAACATCGCCGCCATTGCAATGGGAATATACGTAAACATGAATATCGGGAATGTAAACAGATAGGCGATTTTATATACCGGCTTGCAGTGGATCTGTTTCCACTCTGTCGCAACCGTAATCCCGGCGATAACGATCAAGAGCAGGTAGGCGCTGAGGCATGTCGTACCAAGTGAATCGACAACCTTTGCGATATCCATGTGAAGTGCCAGCCCGACGAAAATTGCGCCGATATTGCATGCTACCCCGAACAGTGTCAGGAAGATGGCCGGCATGATGGTCATCATCATATCGTAGCAAGCAAAGTTCTTTTTCTTAAATATACCCTTTGCCAGTCCGCTGCCGTATTTATGAAACACCTGGAGGAATCCCTTCGCCCAGCGCAGCCGCTGCCGCCAGGCTTGGCTGAAGTCCGTGGGCTGTTCGTCATACAATACCGCGTTTTCGCAGAAGGCAATACGTTCTCCGTTGATGATGCTGTTGACGGAAAATTCGATGTCTTCCGTCAGGAGGAAAAACTTCCAGCCGCCGTTCTTTTCGATGATATTCCGGTGCACTAAAAATCCCGTTCCGGAAACCGCGCAGCTTGTGCCGAGCAGCATCCTCGAATTGTTGAGATATTTCGATTCACGCAGAAACCACAGCGAATATCCGGCTGAAATCCAGTTGTCGTCATAATTCTTCGAATTTCTGTAGCTGGTGATGATTTTGTGCCCCTGCGAGAATGTTTTGTTCATTTCGGTAATGTAATTTTCATCAAGCAGATTATCCGCGTCGAAAACAAAATATCCGTCAAAAGCGTCCTTCGAATAACTCTCCCCGATGCGGTCAAACAGGAAGTCGAGCGCAAAGCCTTTACCAACCTGTTTTTTGTTGAACCGTTCGTACACGATCGCACCGGCGTCTCTTGCGATGTCCGCCGTACTGTCCGAACAGTTATCCGCGACGACAAATACTGTGACAAGCTCTGCCGGGTAAGTCTGCTGGTGGATATTGTCAATCAGCTGCGCAATAACCGACTCTTCGTTCCTCGCCGATATCAGGACACCGAATCGGTGCAGGATTACAGGTTTGTCCGCGGGCTTGTGCTTTTTAATCAGCGGTATAACTATATAAACGAACTGATAGAGATAACAAATCGTAAAAGTTATCGAGAGTATAAAATTGATAATTCCGACTGCTTCCATTGTTTATGGCTCCTTTGGAAAACTTACTAATAAATCGCTTACCTATATTTATACCCCTTTCTCAACAAATAAACAACGAAATTAATAGATTCTTAATAATTTCTTAACATATTAATAGTTTACAAGCTGCCGCACTCAAATATTTAGTCATTTCATCCATGATTATTCATTCGTCTTCAATGACTCAACCATATTAATGCGCTTCATATGCCCGTGTCCGATAATATTGACAAGTACCGCAAACAAAAACGTGAGTAAAGCGGCAAAGACATAACTCATTGGCTTTGCCTGGCGGCCGAACATCACAAAATCCAGCTCAACGGTCCTGACAAGCCAGCTGTGCAGGAACTTTCCGCCAAGGAGCCCGATGAGAACACCGGCAACCGTCAATATCGTATTTTCACGGAAGATATACCAGGAGACCTCCCTGTCATAAAAACCGAGCACCTTAATGGTCGCCAGCTCTCTGTTCCGCTCCGTGATATTAATGTTGGTCAGGTTATACAGCACAACCAGAGCCAGAAGAGCCGCGGAAACAAGAATGATGAGCACGACATAATTGACACTGTTCATCGAATCCTTGAAGCTTTTTGCAATGGTGCTGAAATTGGAAACATAACTGACATCGCTGAGCTTCAGGAGGTCCGCGGATACGGCATCCGCCGTCCCGGGTTGCTCATCCGCAAGCTTGACCAACACCTGATTAGCTTCTGTGTCCTTACCGAAAACTGTCTTATAATACGTCGGCGTCATATAGACGAAGTGGTTGACGTAGTTTTCAACGATATCCGAAACCTTAACCGTATACTTGCCGTCGGCATCGAGCGTGAAGGTATCCCCGACTTTTAAGCCTAAAAGCTCGGCCATTTTTTCCGTGATGACAGCGCCGTCGTCCGTCAGCGTGACGGTCTTTTCGTCAATTCTGTGTGCCATGCGGATAAAACCATTAATTTCATCCTGCTTTTCAGGGATAATCACATGCCCGCTCAGGGTGCCTGTGTGCGTACTCATATCCGCGGCAACCGACTGTTCATACATAAAATCCGAAACACCCGTATTGTTATTTAAGACCGTGCTGATAGGCTCCTTCGAGGCATTGTCGGATAACGCAACCTGCAAATCGTACTTCATGATCTCTCCGAATTGTTTTTCGGTAATATCGATAATGGAATCTCTTAAGCCAAAGCCTGTCACAATCAGTGCCGTGCAGCCCGCGATGCCCAGCAAGGTCATGATCAGCCGTTTTTTATACCTGAAGATATTTCTGGTCGATACCTTTGCAAAAAAAGACATCCTTTTCCACACCGGCGTGATATACTCCAAAAGCACACGTTTCCCCGGCTCCGGCGCTTTCGGCCTGAGTAAGCTCGCCGGCATCTCGCGGAGTGTATTGAAGCAGGCGAATATGGTGGCGCCAACCGTGCAGACAAGCGCGATGGCCGCTGCCGTAAGGATAATGCCGAGGTTTAGCGGCGTTATAATCGGCGGCAGATTATACATAATAGAATACGCTTTGAAAATAAACCGAGGGAAAAAGAACGACCCGGCTAAAATACCGCCAGTGAGGCCGATGGCCGTCGCAAACAAGCTATAGTAGATAAATTTGCCCGCCGTCGTCAGGCTGCTGTGCCCAAGCGCTTTATATGTGCCGATCTCAGTGCGTTTTTCATCAACCATGCGCGTCATTGTCGTCAGGCAGACAAGCGCCGCGACAGCGAAAAAGATCATCGGAAATATATTCCCGAGTGCGCCCATCCTGTCGGCGTCCTGCCCGAAATTGTTATATCCTATATTGCCGGACCTGTCCTCGACGTACCATTTATTCGCCTGAATATCTGCAATTTTCGTCTCAGCATCCTTGATATCCGCCGCGCCCTGATCAAGCTTCGCCTGCCCGTCTATGATTTTCGCCTCATTGTCCGTAATTTCTGACTCGGCTTCCTTTAGCGCCGCTTCGGCGTCGGCGAACTTTTTGTCCGCCTCCGCCTTTTGACGATCATATTCCCGACGCCCGGCTTCCAGCTGCTGCCGACCTGTTTTTAGCGACACCAGCCCTGTGTCAATCTTCTGCTGGGCATCGGCAAGCTGCTTGCCGAGCGTTGTCTTCTGATTATTCAGGTCGTTAAGTCCCGCGTTTAAGGCCGCCTGCTGGGTGTCCAGCTGCTGCTTCTGCGCGTCAAGCTGTTTTTGAGCGGCGTCAAGCGCGGCACCTTTTTCGGGCATCGTCAGCTTCTGGCTGTCGGGCAGTGCGTTCCAGTCCTTAAGCTGCTGCTCGAGTTGTACGCGCGCGTCGTTATATGCCGTATAAGCGCTGTCCAGCTGCGACTGCTTGTTATTCAAGCCATCAAGCGCCGCGCTGAGCTGCGCTTCTCCGGCTGCCTTCTGGCTGTCCAGCGTCTTCTGCGCTTCATTGAGATCCTTGGTGCCGCTGATGATATCCTGATTGGATTTTTCGAGCTTGTCCCAGGCCTTCTTCAGTTCTTTGCCGGCTTTAGCCTTTTCGGCATTCAATTTTGCCCAGCCGTCGGCAACCTCAGCTTTGGCATCGCTCAGCTGCTTTTTAGAATCCTCGAACTCCGCCTTTTTTTCATTAAACTCCGATTTTGCTTTCAAAAGATCACTGCCCGCTTTTGCAGATACCTCGTCATACCGGATTGGCGCTTGCGTTTTCTCGAGTTCCTCAAGCTGGTCTGTCACCGTCCGGACAGTGTCTTTATAGGTGTCCGTATACGCGGTCTGCTGCAGAGCTCCTGCGATGGTGATGTCCGCCTCCGTGAAATAATCCAAGTGAACAGCTTGGCTGGGTATCATGATATATGCCGAAATGGTGCCGCTGCCAAGTGTAGAGCTGCCGCGCTGCAGCTTCGTGATGTACGCCGGTGACCGCACCATTCCGACAATTTTAAACGTTCTGCCTTCAAGGGCACTGTCAAAGGATGCCGCCACCTCTTTAATGTCAAACGTGTCGCCGATTTTCAGATCCATCGTCGTGAGAAACCGCTCTTCAACCGCGCATTCATTCGTCTGTACGGGCAAACGTCCGCTCAGCAGCTCAGGAGAATTCACGCCGGTATCATTGATTGTGAGCACCGAGATAACGATATCCTGTTTGAGTGCCGTGGCAATGGCGTCAAACTCATAAAAACCAACCGCTTTGATACCGCCGCCGAGTTTATTGATCGCGTCGATATCGCCGCCGGTCAGGCCCAGTGTTGAAAGCACTTTCACATCGTACATATGATGGGTATCCATGTACGCGTCCGCCGTCATCTGCATGTCCGGTTTTGTGACTCGAAGCCCCGAAAAAAAGCTGACGGATAAGATCAGCAGAAGAATGATGGATATGAATCTGCTGATTGTCTTTTTAATCTCCCGCAGGAAATCCTTTGCCGACGCATGCTTTACCATTCGATTTCCTCAACGGATTTCGGGGCGTGATTGATATCAATCTTTTCCTGCACGCCGTTTTTGATGTGTATAATTTTGTCAGCCATCGGCGTAATCGCCTGGTTGTGGGTAATAACAATGACGGTGATTCCCTTTTTGCGGCAGGTATCTTGCAAAAGATGCAAAACGCCTTTACCTGTGCTATAATCCAAAGCACCGGTCGGCTCATCGCATAAAAGCAGCTTCGGATTCTTCGCAAGAGCGCGTGCGATGGCAACACGCTGCTGCTCTCCTCCGGAAAGCTGCGCCGGAAAATTATTTTTTCTTTGATTCAAGCCGACTTCGTCGAGTATTTTGGCCGCATCCAGCGGGTCACGGCTAATTTGAGATGCCAGTTCAACGTTTTCAAGAGCCGTCAGATTTTGAATCAGATTATAAAACTGAAAGACAAACCCGATATCAAACCGCCGGTACGCCGTCAGCTCACGCAGCGAAAAGCCGCTGATGCATTTGCCGGCAACCGTAATTGTCCCGCTCGTCAAGGCTTCCATGCCGCCTAAAAGGTTCAATACCGTTGTCTTCCCCGCGCCCGACGGCCCGACGATTACCGCGAATTCACCCTCGCTGATATCAAAAGACACGCCTCTGAGCGCATTTGTGACCACATCGCCTGATCTGTATTGTTTTTTTACATTGTCCAGATTAATAAAATTCACTGTTTCACTCGCTTTTTTGTCCATAATAACAGTATTATAACTGAAATACACCGGAATGTCGTTAAGGAGTAGTACCAACATTTTTTTCACATAATTTTATTATTTTAGATATTATAATTCCCTCGGCGTCTGATTTCGACACATTCCGCGCCGAATTATTGGTAAATTGTGGATAATTGTGTGCGCATGTTGATAAACCTGGCTGACCCCACAGAATCAATCATATTGATTATCTCCAATAAGTAAATTATAATAACCTCACATGCAATGTACAATAATCATATTGACTGGTTTTGTCTGAATACAGACGGTTAATCGCTTTTTGATGCACAAAAAGAAGAAGAAGGTGTAATAATTGACGTCAAATGTTTTAAATTTAAACAATCTCCGGCTCGCCGTTCTGATTGACGCGGAAAATGTTCCGCGCAACTGCATCAAGAGCGTCATGGAAGAAATAGCGATTTATGGGACGCCGACGATCAAGCGTATTTACGGCGACTGGACAAGTCCGTCGATCGGCGGCTGGAAGGCCTCTCTTCTGGAAAACGCCATCACACCGGTTCAACAGTACAGCTATACGGTCGGTAAAAACTCATCAGACTCCGCGATGATAATTGACGCGATGGATATCCTTTACACAGAGAAAACAGACGGCTTTGTCATCGTTTCGAGCGACAGTGACTTTACGCGCCTCGCCATCCGCCTACGCGAGGCTGGGCAGCGCGTCATCGGCATCGGCGAAACGAAAACGCCGAACCCTTTCATTGCCGCGTGCGACAAGTTTACGTATATTGAGGTCATCCGCGCGAATGCCATTGAGATAAAATCCGGCAGCGAAGAAGATCAGGCGCAGCGTCCGGCTGAGAAATCCAGGCTGAGAGCGCCTGCCCCCATCAAACCGCGGGGCTCAAAGCTGCCCGAGGATGTAGTGCAGCTCATTGCCGATTCCATCGCCGATCTTACCGAGGATGATGACTGGGTGTTCATGGGCGAGCTCGGAAACCTGATATTAAAGAAAAAGCCTGATTTTGACCATAGAAATTACGGCTTTAAAAAGCTCTCCTCCCTGATCAAATCCATTGACCGTTTTGAGGTTGATTTCCGGCATACGACAGATCGGAATATCACGCACGTTTTCGTCCGTGATAAAGAAGCTTGACGGCAAACATGATAAACATGGTTTATAACGCGTCTTCTGCCGGGTCTTGGCTGCATTAATGAAAACAAAGAAAAGACGCCGCTATATCGGTTTGACCATTCTTTTGTTTTTGATATTGCTGGTATCCTTTCTGCTCTTCGACAGCAATACGCGCATCGTCACCGATGACTATCCATTATATTACGGTAATCTCCCCTTCTCTTTTGACGGTTACAGGATTGCGCAGCTGTCCGATGTCCACTCGGCGGTGTTCGGCGATGAAAATTCAAAACTCATCGGCGCTGTTGCCGCGTCACACCCAAATATCATCGTCATTACCGGCGATCTGATCACCTATTCAGACACCAGCGACGATATCCGGCTCATTATCAAGCCTCTCGTCGCCGCCCTTGTGCGCATCGCGCCTGTTTATTATGTAACCGGTAACCACGAGTGGGGCTCCGACTGTTTACGCGAGCTTCTGAAAACACTCAGGCAAACCGGTGTTACCGTGCTTCAAAATGACTATGTCCGCCTGAAAATCGGAGAAAGCTCCATCGTCCTCGCCGGTGTTGACGATCCGAACGGGCCGGCGGATAAAATTGCCCCGGAAAAGCTTATATCGAAGATTCGCCCGCTTGGCAGCGACCCGTTTATTATCCTTCTTGAGCACCGGAATATTTTTTTGAAGCGATTTTCCAATCTGGGGATCGACCTTGTCCTGTGCGGTCATGCGCATGGCGGTATTATACGGCTCCCGTTTATCGGCGGGCTGGTTGGCCCCTCAAGAGAGCTGTTCCCTCAATATACGAGCGGCGTATACACAGAAAACGGCACAAATATGCTCGTTTCCCGCGGCATCGGCAACGCAATGGGCGTCCCGCGCTTTCTGAACAATCCGGAGATCCCGGTCGTCATTCTCAGAAGGTCCTAAATCCTCTGAACAGAACAAACCTCCTAAGCATATGATGATGTTAACATCATTTTAGGAGTGAGATTATGTTTTTTATCATCAGCACATGCCTCAGCGACCTGCCCGAGGATATTGACGACCTCATTTACGGCAATATCGGTACAGTCCCAAGCGAGAGACTTTCAGGCTGAAAAACTATAGATATACCCTTATTACGAATGAAAGCGGCATTCATATGATTGAATTTGATGATTTTAAAGTGAAAATAATTGCCCTGAAGCCTGCGCTTCAGGGGCTTGGTGAAGCCCTCAAACTTGAGGATGCCGAAATGGAAATCGATAAGCTTGAAAAAGAAAGCGCCCAGGACGGTTTCTGGATCAATCTGGACAATTCCCAGCGCGTTCTGCAAAAAGTCAAACAGCTCAAAAACAAAGTATCAGGCTTCAAAAAGCTGGCTTCGCGATGGGATGACTTAATCGCGCTGTGCCAGATGGCTCTTGAAGAAAATGACGAGAGCCTTTTACCGGAGCTCGAAGCCGAGTATGAGGCGTTTGAAAAAGATCTGGAAGAAGCGCGCTTATCGACGCTTTTATCCGGTCCGTACGACGATTGTAACGCCATTTTATCTTTTCACGCCGGAGCCGGCGGCACCGAGGCGCAGGACTGGGCGGAGATGCTCTACCGGATGTACACGCGCTGGGCCGAGCGCCATGGCATGCAATACAAAATTTTAAACTATCTGGACGGCGAGGAAGCCGGTATTAAATCGGCATCCATTGAGATTGAGGGTGAAAACGCTTACGGCCTCTTGAAGAGTGAGGGCGGTATTCACCGGCTCGTCCGGATTTCGCCGTTTGACGCTTCCGGCAGGCGCCACACCTCCTTCGCGGCTGTCGAGGTCACGCCGCTCATTTCAGATGATGTTGAAATTGAAATCAAGTCCGAGGACCTCAAGGTGGACACCTACCGCTCCTCCGGCGCGGGCGGTCAGCATGTTAACAAAACAGAAAGCGCCATACGTATCACCCATATCCCGTCGGGTATTATTGTCGCCAGCCAGCTCGAGCGCAGCCAGCACCAGAACAGAGAAGTCTGTATGCGCATGCTCCGCTCGAAGCTCATTGAAATCAAAGAGCGCCAGCACCTCGAAAAAATTAGCGACATCAAAGGCGAGCAGATGAAAATCGAGTGGGGCAGTCAGATCCGCTCCTACGTTTTCATGCCCTACACCCTCGCCAAGGACCACCGCACAAATTTCGAAAACGGCAATATAAGCGCCGTCATGGACGGCGATATAGACGGCTTCATCAACGCCTATCTGAGCATGCAGGCCGGGAAAGAGAACGACTAATATCTGTCGGCAGGCGGTTCAGGAGAACCGCCTGAAAGAATAGCAGCATTCTGATGTTATCTTTAGAAAGAAACATCCTCCTCCGACAAAACTAGTCAAAATCCGGCAAAAAATCCTATTTACATATTCTGTTAACAGGCGTATTATGATGGTACAGCTTATCCAATGGCATGAGGATGCCGCAGGTCCTGCATCTTCGTCTGACGCAGTGCAGGACGTAAGCTCATATCTTTATCCCACAACCCTTTCTTTGGCGAATCGCTTTGCGATTCGCCCCTTTTTTTTATTTACCACAGCAATATGCTGAATTATTGCTTGTCCGGCTTGCCAAATGCGGTTTATTCGGCGTATACTGTTTATCAATATATTTTGCTGTCGGCTTTGCTGTGTCTGCTTTGCTGCTCCGGCGTTTCATGAAGCGGGTGATACACTTAAGAATGAACAATTACATTTATCCGTCCAAAAAACGGATGATTATCGTAACCGGCCATTACGGAAGCGGAAAAACAGAATTTTCCGTCAGCCTGGCCATGCTCATGGCACACGAGGCGAAGGGTCCGTTCCCGCGCCTCGCGCTTGTGGATATGGATATTGTTAATCCGTATTTCAGGTCGCGTGAAAGGATGCGCATGCTTGAGGATGTCGGCGTTAAGGTATACGGCGGCGTTTATAAAACAGAAATTACAGCGGAATTGCCGGAACTTGCTGCCGATATCCGCGCACCGCTTGAAGATCAGGGCTGCCGCGTCATCATCGACGCCGGCGGAAACGACAGCGGGGCAAAGGTCCTTATCCAGTTTAAAAAATACTTCACGCCGGACGAGACCGCGGTACTTGCCGTATTGAACTTCAATCGTTTTGAAACACGCGATGCTTCGAGCGCCATAGACCACATCAACGCCATCGAAGCTGTCACCGGCCTCCGCGTCGAGGGAATCGTCAATAATACGCATCTCCTTCTGGAAACGACTGCCGAGACGATTGTCAAGGGCCATCAGCTGTGTATAGATGTATGCCGGCAAACAGGCACAGCGCTGTGGTGTGATTGCTATCCCGAGCAGCTCGTACAAAAAGAAACCCTCAGTGGCATTTCCGACTATCCGATGCCGATCGGCCTGTATATGCGGCCGACCTGGTTGGATAAATAACTTAAGCAAGCTTAAATTATCTGCGCAATAATCTATTAAAAAGTAAACACATACCGAAAGGAGCAAAGATATGGCAAAATTTCTCGTTTCGTTCGACAACGAAAAGTGCAAAGGCTGTGAGCTGTGCCGTGCGTTCTGTCCCAAAGAGATAATCGTCATGAGCTCAGTGATCAATAATAAAGGGTACAGCCCTGCTTCGATTTCCCGCCAGGAAGACTGTATCGGGTGCCAGTCTTGCGCACTTGTCTGTCCGGACGGTGCGATTTCGATTTATAAGGAGGAGGAGTCCCAATGACGGAAAAAGTACTCATGAAAGGCAACGAGGCATTTGCCGAAGCTGCCATCCGCGGCGGGGCCCGCTTTTACTTCGGGTATCCGATCACCCCGCAGAGCGAAATTCCGGAATATATGTCCCGCGAGCTTCCCAAACGCGGCGGTGCGTTCCTGCAAGCCGAAAGCGAGCTGGGCGCTGTTAACATGGCCTACGGTGCCGCTGCATCCGGCGGAAATGTATTTATATCCTCTTCCTCCCCCGGTATTGCCCTTATGCAGGAAGGCCTCAGCTTTATGTGCTCAGCCGAGGCGCCTATTGTGATTCTCAACGTTTCGCGCGGCGGCCCCGGCATCGGCGGCATCCAGCCCGGCCAAGCCGACTACTATCAGGCAACACGCGGCGGCGGAAACGGCGACTATAAAATCCCCGTATTTGCCCCGTCGAGCATTCAGGAAGCCGTTGACCTCATCTATGAAGCGGTACCGCTTTCTAACTATTGGCAGAACCCGATCTTCATCTTCGCCGACGGGATCATGGGCCAGATGATGGAACCGGTTTTACTGCCCGAACCGCGTCCGTTTACAAAAGAAGAGGACATTACCGCAGCAAAGCCCTGGGCAATCGTCGGCTACGGCAGCGACGCCGGTAAACGCCATGTTGTCAAATCTCTGCGTATGCAGCCTGACGAGCTCGAAGACCACGTGGAAAAGCTTTTTAAAAAGTATGCACTGGCGAAGAAAGAATTATGCCGCTATGAGAGCCTCGGCGTTAAGGATGCCGATATCGTTTTCGTCGCGTTCGGCACCGTCGCCCGCATCGCAAAGGAAGCCATCGAGATTTTACAGACCCAGGGCATCAAAGCCGGACTTATCCGCCCGATTTCTCTGTGGCCGTTCCCATATGCCGCTTTTGATGAGCTCGGTGACAAAACGAAGGTCGTCATTTCCGCGGAGCTTAATATGGGGCAAATGCTCGACGACGTGAGAATGGGCGTATGCGGACGGTATCCTGTCGAGCTCATTCACAGAACAGGCGGTATGATACCGACGTCGATTGAGATTGCGGACAAAGCCAAAAAGATTTATCTTGATGCGCTGGGCGCTTAAGGAGATTAATATGAAATCAGTATTTATAAATACAAAGGGTATAACGGATGTGACGTCGAACTTCTGTCCCGGCTGTACGCATGGCATCGCTAACCGCCTGATTATGGAGACCCTCGATGAAATGGGAAAGCTCGGCGAGACCATCGGCGCGGCATCCATCGGCTGCAGCGTACAAATACACAAATTCATGAATATTGACATGTGCGAGTCCGCGCACGGCCGCGCTCCGGCTGTCGCCTCCGGAATTAAACGTGTCCACCCGGATAAAGTTGTCTTCACCTACCAGGGCGACGGTGACCTCGCCTCCATCGGTATGGGTGAAATCGTCCACGCCGCTGCCAGAGGCGAAAAGTTCTGCACATTTTTTATCAACAACTGTATTTACGGCATGACGGGCGGTCAGATGGCTCCGACGACACTGCTGGGTCAGCGCTCAACCACATCACAGGAAGGCCGCACGAAAGAGCAGGCAGGAAGCCCGATTAAAATGAGTGAGCTTTTAGCGACGCTGGAGGGTGCCGTCTACGTCGAGCGCGTCGCGCTTGACACACCGGCACATATCCGTCAAGCAAAAAAGGCCATTCGCCGCGCCTTTGAGGTGCAGGAAAAGAAGCTGGGCTTCGCCTTTGTGGAGCTGCTCTCCACCTGCCCGACAAACTGGGGCCTGACGCCGGCCGACGCCATGAAATGGGTCGCCACGAATATGATGCCGTATTATCCTTTGGGTATATACAAGAAACCGGAGGAGATTCAATGAGTACAAATAAACTTTTACTCGCCGGTTCCGGCGGACAGGGTGTGCTGCTGATGGGTCAGATGATTACCTACGCGGCGATGCTCGAAGATCAATCGGCGACGTTTTATCCGTCCTACGGGCCGGAGATGCGCGGCGGCACCGCCAACTGCACTGTCGTCGTTTCGGACAAGCCGGTCAGCTGCCCGCTCATTTATGAAGCGGATGCGATTGTTGCCATGAACCTGCCGTCCCTCATTAAGTTCGAGCAGATGGTAAAGCCCGGCGGTTCGCTGCTCATCAACTCTTCGATCATTGACCAGAAGGCATCCCGCGCCGATATTAATGTCTATTATGTTCCGGTCAACGAGATTGCCATAGAACTCGGTAATATCAAGGTCGCGAATATGGTTATGCTCGGCGCGCTTGTCCGCTCAATCGGCGTCGTATCCGATGCGTCGATTGAAAAGGTCATGCATAAAAACTTCACAGGCAGTAAAGCAAAGCTTATCGACATTAATATGAAAGCCTATTCCTATTACAAATAATGAGGGATTGTACCCGAGGTTATGTGTACGAATCAGCTTATATACACGAAAGGAAGTGCAGGATTTGGAGAAGAAGAATTTAGATTGGGCAAATCTTGATTTCAGCTATCGGAAAACAGACAAGAGTTATGTGTCAAATTACAACAATGGTGCATGGGATGAAGGACAGCTGACCGGTGACGGTACTATTACAATAAGTGAATGTGCCGGCGTTCTTCAATATTCACAGTCTTGTTTTGAAGGGCTTAAAGCCTATACAACGGAGGATGGACGCATCGTCGCTTTTCGTCCCGACATGAACGCCTCGCGTATGGAGAACAGTGCCAAACGGCTGGAAATGCCGGTGTTTCCAAAAGAAAGATTCATGGATGCAACCATTCAGACGATCAAGGCAAACGCCGCCTATGTCCCGCCTTGCGGGTCGGGTGCGACACTTTATATCCGTCCGTTCATGTTTGGAAGCGGACCTGTCATCGGCGTGGCTCCGGCTAAAGAATATCAGTTCCGGATATTAGCCACCCCGGTCGGCCCATATTTCAAAGGCGGCGTCCGTTCTCTGACCCTCTGCGTCAGCGACTTTGACCGTGCGGCTCCCAATGGAACAGGCGATATCAAAGCCGGTCTGAATTATGCCATGAGCCTCCACGCCATTGTAACAGCACATCATAACGGATACGACGAGAATATGTTTCTGGATGCGGCGACCCACTCAAAGGTCGAAGAAACTGGCGGCGCGAACTTTGTTTTCGTGACGAAAGATAATAAAATTGTAACTCCAAAATCCAGCAGCATCCTGCCATCCATTACGCGCCTTTCTCTGCTCCACATCGCCAAAGAGTATCTTGCCCTCGAGGTTGAAGAACGGGAAATACCTTTCAGTGAGGTTAAAGATTTTGTAGAGTGCGGCCTTTGCGGTACGGCAGCCGTCATCTCGCCTGTCGGCAAGATCGTCGACCACGGAAAGGAAATCATCATGGCTAACAGCTCGCAGGGTATGGGCCCGGTCACAAAGAAGCTTTATGAAACACTAACCGGCATCCAAATGGGCCGTATCGAAGCCCCCAAAGGCTGGATTCAAACTATTGAATTATAAGTTCGCAGTCGGCGGCTCAGCATCAGATGATAAGAGCCCGCGGATAGCGGTTTAAGTAAATTTTAATGCGGAGGTAATGGCGTGAGAGAAGTAAAAATTGTAGATATCTCCCTGCGTGAAAGCGAACAACTCTTTGCATCCGGTCTGAGCTTTAAACAGAAAATCGAGATGGCAAAGCTTCTTGAGAAACTGAATATCGACGCCGTTGAAACATGCTACGTGTCGGAGGCAACAGCCGACGCGGTGCTCGTTCGCACGCTTTCAACCATGCTTGAAAGCTGCGTCATCTGTGTTCCCGTTTCTCTTGACCGCCCGAGTATCGAGCGGGCCGCAGCCGCATTGTCAAAGGCAAAAAAAGCGCGCCTCAATCTCATCGTCCCGACATCGACGGTTCAGATGGAATATCTCTATCATCTCAAGGCAGAAAACGTCATCAGCCAGGTCAAAGAAATGGTTGAAGCCTGCCTATCCTTCTGCCCGAATGTTGAGTTCACCGCTGAAGACGCGACGCGCAGCGATCTTGATTTTCTGTGCTCCATTATTGATGCCGCAATAACAGCCGGTTCGACAGTCATCACGCTCTGCGATTCCACAGGCGAAAAGACACCGGATGAAATTTCAGCGTTTCTGGAAGCTGTTACGCTGAGAGTTCCGGCCCTTAAGAATGTTATCCTTTCACTTCATCTCAAGGACAATTTGGGGCTTGCCGCCGCCGCCGCCCTGACCGCGATAGCCTGCGGCGTGCAGCAATTCAAAGTCTCTTTCAGCAGTACCTCCGGTCACCTGCCGCTCGAGCAGTTCCTCAATGTGCTTAAAGTCCGCGGCGAGGCGTTTAAAATTGATTATCGTGCAAACGTCACCGCGCTTTTCCGCACCTGCAGGCAGCTCGAATCTATTACCGGCTCGAGCCGATTCAA
>DBTM01000063.1:0-12650 GCA_002307055.1 Clostridiales bacterium UBA1316 | reverse complement strand
TCTCGAGCCGATTCAACCGCCTCACACTCACCGGTTCATCCGACAGCGGCGATGCTTCCCCGCAGGAAAAACTGAACGCTGATTCCGATATGGCTGCCGTCAGCCGCCGTATTGTGTCTCTTGGGTATGACGTGAGCAACGACGACCTCAATGAAATTTTTCGTCTGTTCAGAGAAATCGCACGCAGCAAGCCTGTGGACAACCGCGATCTCGAAGCTCTTGTCGCGGAGACAGCCGGCCAGGTCGCTCCAACATATCAGTTGGACAATTATGTCATAAACAGCGGCAGCGCCATCACAGCGACGGCTTTTATCCGCCTTCTGAAAGACGGCAGCCCGCATCAGGCGATATCCATCGGCGACGGGCCGATTGACGCTTCTTTCCAGGCAATTGAACAGATCCTGGGCCGTCATTACGAATTGGACGAATTCCAGATTCAGGCTGTCACAGAAGGCCATGAAGCCATGGGCGACGCTCTGGTTAAGCTGCGCTATAACGGCAAACTCTATTCCGGGCGCGGCCTCTCGACAGACATTGTCGGCGCCAGTATCCGGGCTTACTTAAGCGCTGTCAACAAGGTCGTTTTTGAGGAAAAGAGCCTATGAAATTATCATATTTTGCGGGCAACTGGCCGGACCTGTCCTGGAATGAGCAGTGTGATCTGGCCGAAAACATGGGCCTTCACGGCCTTGAACTATTCTATTCCGCCGCTGACACCCAGAAGTTTCTTGACAATTCCAGAGGCTCTGAGCGCCAGCAGTTTTACTGCCGCCTCGGTGACAACAAACTGAGTATCCCCTGTATCACCGTCAGCATCAGCACAGAGGCTTCCGGCAGGAACGCCGCGCTGAAGAATGCCGCCGATTGTATCCTCTTCGCTTCGGCTTTACACGCGCCGTATGTCTGCCTGGGTTTGGCGTCGGTGAACGAGGGCAGCGAAGAGCAGAGCATCGCTATGATCGGCGAGCTCATACCGATGGCTGAATCTGAAGGCATTATCCTTCTCATAGAGACAAAGGGCCTCTACGCGGACACGTCGAAGCTCTGTTCACTGCTGGACCGTTTCGCCTGCGATAATCTGGCGGCTTTATGGAACCTGCAGAACCCGTATGCGTATAACAGCGAATCCGCGGACACGACGATTAAAAACCTCGGCGCCTATGTCAAGCACGTCCATGTCAGCGATTCCGAACAGGTCTGCGGCGGTTTGCGGCCCTGCCTGATCGGCGATGGCATCGTCCCGATGGCTGAGATGGCTGCCGCCCTGCGTTCAATCGATTACAGCGGTATGCTGTCACTTGAATTGATCTCCGAGGATGCCATGCTCAACGACCCCGACATTGTCTTGCCGCATTATGTCAACGTCATGAGCCGGTATATCAAAGTCCGCGATTACGGCGACAAATACTATGAAAATAAAAGAAAAACGGGCAAGTTCATCTGGCCGAAAGACGAGCTCCTTGAGCTGACCTTTTCTCAGGTGCTTGACCGCGTGACCGACGAATTCCCCGATCAATACGCTTTTCGTTATACGACACTCGATTATACCCGGACATATGCGGAATTCCGCGAGGATGTCGATACGTTTGCCCGAGCGCTGATTGCGCTTGGAGTCAAACCCGGTGACAAGGTCGCCAGCTGGGCGACTAATGTCCCGTCCTGGTTCATCACATTCTGGGCTGCCGTTAAAATCGGCGCTGTACTCGTGACGGTGAACACCGCTTATAAAATCCGTGAAGCCGAGTACCTTTTACGCCAAGCCGATGTCCACACCCTTGTCATGATTGACGGGTACAAGGACTCCGACTATGTCAGCATCATCAAGGAGCTCTGCCCCGAGCTCGCCTATACACCGGCGGAGAAGCCGCTCCACTGCAAGCGTCTGCCCTTCCTCCGGCATGTCATTACCGTAGGCTCCAGGCAGAAGGGTTGTCTGACATGGGAAGACACCCTCGCTTTATCCGACCGTGTTCCGATTGAAGAGGTTTACCGCCGCGCGGCGCTTGTCCATTATGATGACGTCTGCAATATGCAGTATACTTCCGGCACAACAGGCTTCCCAAAGGGCGTTATGCTCACGCATTATAACATTGTCAACAACGGCAAATGCATCGGGGACCGGATGGACCTCTCGACGGCGGACCGTTTTCTCATCCATGTGCCAATGTTCCACTGCTTTGGCATGGTGCTCTCCATGACGGCGTCCATGACGCACAGCGCGACGATGTCGCCGCTGCCCTACTTCTCGCCGAAGTCCGCGCTTGCCTGCATCAAGCAGGAGCACATCACCGCGGTCAACGGCGTTCCGACCATGTTTATCGCCATGCTGGAGCACAAGGATTTTAACCCCGTCGATTTTTCGTATATGCGAACAGGCATCATGGCCGGTTCTCCCTGCCCGGTTTCGATAATGAAGGATGTCCTCACCAAAATGAACATGTCGGAAATCACCATCGTCTTCGGTCAGACCGAGAGCTCGCCCGGCTGCACGATGAGCAGTACGGACGACCCCATGGAGGTCCGTGTCGGCACCGTCGGCAGGCCCCTGCCCGAAATAGAATGCAAAATCGTCGACCCCGAGACCTACGAGGATCTCCCTGATAATGTAACGGGCGAATTCGTCGCGCGCGGCTACAATCTCATGAAGGGCTATTACAAAATGCCCAACGCCACAGCCGCCGCCATTGACAAGAACGGCTGGCTGCACACCGGAGATCTCGCCTGCCGGACGCCGGAGGGCAACTATAAAATCACAGGCCGCCTCAAGGATATGATCATCCGCGGCGGCGAGAATATCTACCCCAAAGAGATCGAGGAATTTTTGTATACGCATCCCAAAATCAAGGATGTTCAGGTCATCGGCGTCCCCTCCATCCAATACGGCGAGGAAATTATGGCCTGCGTCGTCTTAAAAGCCGGTGAAATCATGACCGAGCAGGACGTCAAGGATTTTGTCCACGCCAGCATGGCCAAGCACAAGGTCCCCAGCTACGTCGATTTCGTCGATGACTTCCCGATGAACGCCGCCGGCAAAATCCTGAAATTCAAAATGCGCGAGGACGCCGTCCAAAAACTCGGCCTCCAAAAAGCCGCCGCCGTCGAAACAGCGTAATAAATTACAAGCTTTCGGATTAAACTATAGGTGGGTGTGTCGGTAATGATTACCTGAACACACCCCCTTTTTGGACCGGCTTCTTGACAAACGGCGAGATACGGCACAATCTAGAAGTAGCTGGTGACATTGATCACAAGCACGAGGAGATATCATAATGAAAACAAAATCAAGAATTATACTTTTGATCCTGTACATCTGCCTGGCGGCAGCTTTCCTGAGTGCCTGTTCTTCCGGCGGTTCAACCCCGAGCAGTACAGCAACAAGCAGCGCTTCCCCTGCTCAGACGAGCACAGCCTCGCCTGCGGTCACCCCTTCGGCTGAAGCCACCCCGGCCTCTGCGTCCGCTTCGATCCCGCCCGCCGTTTCACCAACAGCCGCCGCTATCGTCTACCATAACGCGGATTACGGCTTTGATTTTAATCTGCCCAAGGACTGGGACGGCTACACTGTTGTCCCTCAAAAATGGGAAGGAACTTCCCTTACAGGTGACGGAAAAATAGTCGCCACCGGGCCCAAGCTGCTCATCAGGAACCCGAAGTGGACAGCCGCGAGCCCCATGCAGGATATCCCCATTATGGTTTTCACCCTTGAGCAGTGGGATTCTCTGCAGCGCGAAGAATTTGCGGTTTCAGCCGCCCCAATTGGCCCGAGTGAGCTCGGGCGCAATTCAAAATTCGTCTTTGCGCTCCCAGCCCGATATAACTTCGCCTTCCTGACAGGCTTTGAAGAGGTCGAAGATATCATGAACACCAACCCCCTCCACGCGTTTTAAGAATTAAAGAGCATAAAGCGGCAATCTCGGCTGAGATTGCCGTTTATGTTCGCTTGACATGGGGTAAAAAATATGTAATATTAAGTCGTATGAATGTACTCGTCCTGGAGGAACTCATGTCTGAAAAAAAAGCCGGGATGAACCACCCGGCATTATGCGGCGAATATCTTGATTGTGTCTCAGACATCATAGAAAATGAAGCTGTCAGATCGATGAAGCAATACAATCAGCACCGCGGCGTCGACTGTTACGAGCACTGCTTAAATGTATCCATCAGAAGTTACCTCATATGCAGAAGGCTTGGCTTTGATTATCGGTCTGCGGCACGGGGTGGTCTCCTGCACGATTTTTTCCTTTATGACTGGCATAAAGGAAACCCGTACGGCGGGTTGCACGCTTTCAGTCATCCGAAAATTGCCGCCATCAATGCCGGCAAAATTTTTAACCTGAATAAAAGGGAACAAGATGTTATAAAAAAGCACATGTGGCCGCTGACGATTCTGCTGCCGAAATATCCCGAGTCCTTCGTCGTTATCGTTGTCGATAAATTCTACTGTGTCAGTGAAGCCTTTAAAAGCTCCGGCAGCAAAGTCATGCGGGAAATTCACGACCTTGCCTATTAAACACATTTCAAATATAAATATATAACAGCGCACCGGAGATATCCTCGTGGCAGATCCCCGGTTATTTTATACTCAAAATTCTCAAGCAGCTCAAATATCCGATATTGGAGCAAACTTTATGTATGTCTATGATTGGCTTCTCTGGTTTATCCTATACAGTATCGTCGGCTGGGCATTCGAGTCTCTTCAATTTACGATTTATGAAAAAAAATTCGTCAACCGCGGTTTTCTCAACGGGCCGCTCTGTCCGGTTTACGGTTTCGGCGCGCTGCTGATTTTCTTTATTCTTGAAAACAGAACCGACAGCCTCGTCATTCTCTTCTTTGCCGCCGTCGCGTTAACAACAACGCTTGAATATATAACAGCTGTTATTCTCGAGCATGTCTTTCACGCCAAATGGTGGGACTACTCCATGTTCCCCATGAACTTCAAGGGCAGGGTCAGCCCAATCTCATCAGCTGTTTTCGGCGTTTTGTCGGTCGTAGGCGTAAAAATCGTCCAACCGTTCGTTCAAGACCTGACAGACAAAATATCGCTCCATTCCAAGCTGACCTTTCTCAGTTTCTTCGTTATTTATTTTTTTATCGATTTTACAATTACCGTCCGTCATATCCTGCTTCTAAACGGACGGCTGAGCGAGATACAAACAGCTTTGAATTGTTTTTTCGGCAAGTATTATAAACGTGCCGGTGAATTCAGAAATGCGATTTTAGTGAGCTTCGAGGAAAGCGAGTTTTATTCCGAGCGCATCAAGACACTTTTTAACCTCGACAGGATTCAAAACAGACGCATCATCCGGGCCTTCCCAAAGCTTCGGTCCTTCAATTATGACGACGCGCTCAAAAAATTAAGAGCCCGCGTGCTGAACCTGAAGGATAACGATGAAGCGGACGACGATCAATAAAACTGAAAAAATGGGCTGCTTCACATCCGTGAAGCGGCCCATTCCATTCTTCTAAACTTATCGTCACTTCATTTGCTCTGCCAGTATCTCCAGTTCTTTTGCCATATCAATTCTCGGGAAAATAACGTCTCCTTTTTTGACGGTCACATCCTTCGGCAGCGCGCCGAACGCAGCCGCCGACTCCCATGTCGTCGTTTCGCCGCCCGCGCCTATCTGCGAGAAAATCTTTTCGCTCGTTTCCGGCATGAACGGCTTTAATAGCACCGCGCATATCCGTATCGTCTCCAGGAGATTGTACATAACGCAGGCAAGGCGCGGCATCTGGCTGTCATCCTTGGCGAGCACCCAGGGCGCCATCTCGTCTATATACTTGTTTGCCCGCGAGGTGACGCGGAAAATTTCCGTCAGAGCATTCTGAAACGCGTATTTTTCCATCTGTGCCGCGTACTGGCTCCGCAGGTTGTTTGCCATGGTGCTGAGCTCGTCGTCCCCGCTGTCACCTATCTGATCTGTCGGCAGCGTGCCGCCGAAATATTTAAGAGCCATGGCCACTGTTCTCGAAACGAGGTTGCCGAGGTCGTTGGCCAAGTCCGTGTTGATGCGTGTGATGAGGAGCTCGTTTGAGAAATTGCCGTCTGAACCGAACGGGAACTCCCGCAGCAGGAAATACCGCAGCGCGTCCACGCCGTAGCGGCCCGCGAGAATGACGGGATCGACGACATTGCCGACCGATTTGCTCATTTTTCCGCCGTCCAGCAGGAGCCACCCGTGGCCGTACACCTTTTTGGGCAGCGGCATACCGAGCGCCATGAGCAGCGCGGGCCATATGATGGCATGGAACCGCACAATCTCCTTACCCACAAAGTGCACATCCGCCGGCCAGTATTTTTCAACGTCGTGATATTCCTCGTTGAGATAGCCCAGTGCTGTCAGATAGTTCGAGAGCGCGTCAATCCACACATAGACAACGTGGCCGGGGTCAAAATCGACAGGAACACCCCAGGTAAACGTCGTCCGTGAGACGCACAGATCATCCAGCCCCGGTTTTAAAAAGTTGTTGACCATCTCGTTCACGCGTGAAACCGGCTCGAGGAAATCCGGCTGCTTTTCGTACAGGTCGAGAATTTTCTGCGTATATTTCGATAAACGGAAGAAATAGGCCTCTTCCTCGGCGTACTTAACCTCACGCCCGCAGTCGGGGCATTTTCCGTCCTTGAGCTGGCTTTCTGTCCAGAACGACTCGCAGGGGGTGCAGTACAAGCCCTTATAGGAGCCCTTATAGATATCGTCCTGCTCATATAGCTTTTTGAATATACGCTGGACAGACAACTCGTGATATGCGTCTGTCGTTCGGATAAAACGATCGTTGCTGATGTTCATGAGCTTCCACAGGTCGAGGATTCCGCCCTTGCCTTCGATGATGTCATCCACAAACTGTTTCGGTGTGACACCCTTGGCAGCCGCTTTCTCTTCAATTTTCTGGCCATGTTCGTCTGTCCCTGTGAGGAACATGACATCAAAGCCCTGCATTCGCTTATACCTCGCCATCGCGTCAGTCGCCACCGTGCAGTACGTGTGTCCGATATGAAGCTTGTCGGAGGGATAATAGATGGGCGTCGTGATGTAAAATGTTCCTTTGCTCATGATTGCCGTTCCTTTCTGTCGATATATTGATATTGCTTTTCACAATATTCATCATAAATAAATTAAATGGCAGTATATCACAAATAAAATAATAATTGCAACAGTTTCGTTCAGGGCTTGAGCTCAACAACCTCATTATCGGTCATGATTGTTTTCTGCTCATGAAAAACACGTTTTTCCTTCGGGATAAAACCCCGGACATTCGTCATGGGAAAAACCCACGTGTGCGGACCGATATACGTCCCCGGCTGGGTGACGCAATTAGCCCCAAGCCGCGAGGAATCGCCCAGAATAACGCCGAAATAGGCTTCGCCCAGATCGTGCTTGACGCCGCCAAGCTTCAGGGTGACGTTTGACTGATTAAACTTCCTGTTTGCCGTAATGACGCCGGAGCCGACCCTGGCGGAAGCCCCGAGGACACTGTCTCCCACAAAGGCAAGGCTTGCGACCTTCGCGCCGCCGAACAGGACGGCGTGCTTAATTTCGCTGCCGTGGCCGACATTGCACTTGTCGCCGATAATCGTGTTCGGTCTGATGACAGCCCCCGGCATAATTTCGCAGTCCTTGCCGATGTATACCGGACCGATAATCGTCACATCGCCGTATATAACGGTTCCCTCGCCGATGAAATAATTGCCGTCGGCAATCACAGCGCCGCATTTTACCGTTGCGTTATTGACTTTGACATCCGGCTCAACAAGCAAACTGTTCAGAACCTTTTTCGCCTTCGTCAGTATCTCGGCGGGTGATGTGATGCCGTCTAAAAAATCGGCAATCGGGAATTTTTCCGGCTGTAAAAAGTAATAACTCAGTTCTAAAGACATATTCTGCCTCCATTTGATTTTTTTACTACTATTTAAGAATATTAAAGATTATACGCTTTTTGTGAAAATGTTACAACCGGTTTATGAACACTGCCGTAAAATATGCCGGCAAAGTCTTCTCATTTGCCGTGCAGAGGACATTTACTGTTGACGAAAGACATTTGAAATTGTAAAATACTATGATAAGTATTGGAATTATGTGTTAGGCTCGTCCGCTTTTTTTCGCCATGGGCTACTTAAGCCGTATAAAGATCGTTAATCTGCCCGCAGATATGCTATACTATATCTTATATAACCATTTTATTGTTCTATTTTCTGGCCGATGCTTAATGGAGTACGTATGAATTTTCACGGAAACAGCACATATTCTCACGCCTATATCATACGGGGCGGCAGTGAACCCGAGCGCTTTGACTATGCCCAAACGCTTGCGCAGGCAATTATCTGCAGTTCCACGACCGCAGTCGAGAAGCCGTGCATGTCCTGTCTGCAATGCGAAAAGGCTTTGCGGCATATTCATCCCGATATAATCACCATTGACAGAAATCCCGACACCAGAGTCATCTACGTCGATCAGATCCGCGCCCTCACGGAAGACGCATTTATTATGCCGAATGATGCCGAGAAAAAGGTTTATATCATCCAGCACGCGTCCTCAATGAATGTCAATGCGCAGAACGCGATTTTAAAGCTTCTGGAAGAACCCCCCCCCAGCGCAAACTTTATTCTCCTTGCCGAAAACCCTGCCGAGCTGCTGCCGACCGTCCGCTCCCGCTGTGTCGAGCGTTCCACGGAACGCTTTGTCGAGCGTTCCACGGAACGCTTTGTCGAGCGCTCCGCAGAGCGCTTTGTCGGCACACAGGGCGCGCAGACGCGGGACGATGTCGCCGCCTTTTATCAGGCTTTAACCGGCAGCCCTCTTAAACTCGCCGGTTTTTCATTTGCTTTGGAGAAACTCGAAAAGACCGAATTTATTGATTTCATAGACGGCGCAAAGGCTCTGATTGCCTCACACCTGGAAGATGCTCTTCGCGGCAAAAAAAGCGGCCTGACACCGGAATACCTAATGAACGTCCTGCGCGTACTGGACAGCGCCAAAGAATATTTAGAGGTTAACGTCAGCCTTGGGCATATCGCCGGTATGATATGCGCCGAGCTTATACGAAATGAGGAAACAAATGACTGAAGTAGTAAGTGTTCGATTTAAAAACAAAGGTAAAATATACTTTTTTGATCCAGCTGGGCTGATCATTCCGTCAAATGTCGATGTTATTGTTGAGACCTCCAAGGGACTCGAATACGCCGAGTGCACCTACGGGAACCACTTTGTAGAGGATTCAGCCATCATACCGCCTCTGCGCCCCGTGACACGCGTTGCCACCGATGAAGACACGAGAAAAGCGGCGGAAAACAAAGCCAGAGAAACAGAAGCCTTTGATTTTTGTCAGAAGAAAATCGAAGAGCACCAGCTTGATATGAAGCTGGTGGATGTTGAATTCAGCTTTGAGGGCAGCAAGATTCTTTTCTTCTTTACCTCAGACGGGCGCGTCGATTTCAGAGAACTCGTCAAGGATCTCGCCTCTATATTCAAAACACGCATTGAGCTCCGCCAGATCGGTGTCAGAGATGAGGCCAGAATGCTCGGCGGGCTTGGCATCTGCGGGAAGCCCTTCTGCTGTTCACAATTTTTAGAGGAGTTTCACCCCGTCTCCATCAAAATGGCGAAAACACAGGGCTTATCTCTCAATCCCGTCAAAATTTCAGGCACCTGTGGGCGGCTGATGTGCTGTCTTAAATATGAGGAGTTCGCCTACGAAGACCTTGTCAAAAGAGCACCGAAGGTCGACGCGTTTGTGGAAACCCCCTCCGGCAAAGGGACTGTCATCAGCATCAACCTCCTGCGCGGCAACGCAAAGGTCCGACTCGAAAACGGGCTTGACACGACACTCAAGACCTTTACGTTCGAGGAGCTCGATGTCCTCGGCGGTAAAGCCCGCCGGGCTGAATACATTGCAGCCAGGGCTGAGGGGAAGCTGGAGGAAGCCGGCTTTTCAGAAAAACCGCCCGCCGCGCCAAGCCCTGTTATCAAACCCGAAATCAAGTTTGAGGCCAAGGCAGAGCCAAGACGCGAGCTTTTCAATGAGCCGAAAACGATAAAAAAACCGGAGCCCGTACAAAAATTTGAGCCCAGACCCTTCAAAAGCCCGATAATCAAACCGCCGGTCAAGGTTGAAAAAAAGCCGCCGGTAGAAAAAGAAATACCGCCGGCTGCAGGCGAGCTGATCCCAAACAAGAAAAGCAAACGCCATCACCGCGGCGGCAAAGGCCGCAACAAATTCCCCGGTCAAAAACCCGATGACACAGACGCGTCATCGGAAGCAGCCCCGCCCCTAGCCGGTCAACAAAGGCAATAAATGCAATAAAATAATACTATAATGCAATTTAACTCCCCGAATAGGGGAGTTGCATTTATCTGGTATTTGTTATATTATATGTAATCAAGAAATTTAAGGAGGGATACAAAATGATGTATTTATATCATTATTTTGACAGGAAAAGAGGACCCTTTCTTAGTGTGACAGATTTATCGGAAGAAGAAGCTAATAAAATTAGAGAAAACCACAATAGATTACAAGCGGAAAAAGAAGGTCGGAAATATGATGAAAATGAAATTGATTATTGTGGGTGGGCATTTCGATGCAATGCAGAAAATGAAATGCGTCAAAATTTCATAGCAAAAGGTGGGAAAGCACCTAGGAAACACCCATATTACATGGTATTAAGAAATGATGATATGTCTGATGGGAAAACTTTCTACGATGGGGATTTTATAAAAATTCCAGTTGAAGAATTTAATATGAGTGTTGTTTCATTCACTTACGGTGATTCAATGCAAAATAGAGACCCGGGGACCTTCAGTGATAAACCATATAAGAATCAAATTTACACTTTTGATGAAATTATAGAGATTATCAAGGAATATGGTTGGATAAAAAAAAGAGATGACTGGAATTGGAATATGCCATGTTATATCGAAGCTCAATTATGGAGCGATGATCCGATTAATGAATATAGATAATAAAAATGGGATACTTTCAAAGCAGCTGCGTGCGGATTAGAGGCAGCTGCTTTATGTACTATAATCTAATGAACAAAATTTTTACTTTTCAGTATTCTTAATATACTCCTCAAAGGCGGGGAGCGAGCAAAACCCGAGATACACAGGTATAGTATTTCGCCTTTACACCCCCTTTGGAGCGCCGGGTGTTTCGGTGATACTATACCTGTTTTTCTGCGCCTGGGCCGCCTGCATCCCGCTCATTTCATCATTTTTGCAGCATTGGTAATAATTAATTTGTATAATTCACTTTATTTCGCTAAAAAGTATTGCAAAAAAATCCTCAAACACTTAAAATGTTTTACACTGACTTTATAAGGCATTTATTCTCGGTACCGCAAGGAATTTAACCAATCATCAAAGTATGGCTCGTATGCTGCTGTAATTCAAGCAGAAACAGAACGCCATGTTTGATTTCCTGTCGATCGCAAAATGCGCCAGCATAGTCTTGAAAGGAATGGTCAATATGAACACAAGCAATTTCCCGGAGCAGCAAGGGCTATATAACCCGCGTTACGAGCACGACGCCTGCGGTATAGGCTTTGTTGTCAATATCGAGGGGGTACAATCAAATCAGATTCTCCGTCAGGCTTTGACTGTATTGAAAAATTTAAGTCACCGCGGCGGTCTGGGCAGCGAACCCACTTCGGGAGATGGTGCGGGTATATTATTCCAGATTCCCCACGCTTTTTATAAAAAAGCTTGTGCCGCCCTCGGGATAAAGCTGCCGGACGCCGGGGATTACGGCACCGGTATCGTCTTTCTGCCGAATGACGCCGCTCAAAGAGCCTTACTCGAAAAGGAATTTGCGAAAATAATTCAGGATGAGGGCCAAGCCTTCCTTGGCTTCCGTGATGTTCCCGTCGATCCGTCCATGCTCGGCAAAACAGCGCGCGGCAGCATGCCTTCCATGCGTCAGGTTTTCATTGGCCGCAAAAACGTTGATACGGGGATGAATTTTGAGCGCAAGCTGTATATAATACGCCGGCGTATTGAACACACCGCGGCAGCATCCTTTTCCGCCGAACGTTTTTATATACCGAGCCTTTCTTCGCGTACCGTCGTCTATAAAGGTATGCTGACGGCAGAGCAGCTCGACGAATTTTACATAGACTTATCAGATGACAGCGTCTCGACGGCACTGGCGCTTGTCCACTCAAGATATTCCACAAACACCTTCCCCAGCTGGGAGCGGGCGCACCCCAACCGCTGCATTATTCATAACGGAGAGATTAACACTTTGCGCGGCAATGTCAACTATATGAACGCCCGCGAATCTATCCTTAAAAGCGACACCTTCGGTGCGGATCTGAAAAAAATAGTCCCGATTATTGACAAAACCGGCAGTGACTCGTCCATGTTTGACAACACCGCCGAGTTCCTCATGCTCTCGGGCATGCCGATTGAACGCGTCATGATGATGATGATCCCCGAGCCATGGGCAAATCACGAAAGCATGAGCGAGGACCGCAAAGCATTTTACGAATACAATGCCTGCCTCATGGAGCCGTGGGACGGTCCCGCCGCCATGGGCTTCACGGACGGTATCCGGATTGGTGCCACGCTCGACCGCAACGGTCTGCGTCCCTCCCGCTATTACGTCACGACGGACAACATTGTTATCCTGGCCTCCGAGGTCGGTGTTCTCGA
>DBTM01000020.1 GCA_002307055.1 Clostridiales bacterium UBA1316 | reverse complement strand
GCTTTACCTACTCTGGGCTACATGCTTCGCCCAACAAACGATGAAAAGCTCAAGAAAGCAGTATCCTCCATGTCGCCTTCCTTTAATGATGATTTTATTGAGATGATTAAACTTTCTATATTGCACACTAAGTTTGAAATGGTTATGCCACGAAATGCAACAAGAAAAGAACTGATTGGGTTAACGGCACCTACATATGTTATGGCAGAAAAGTATGACTGTCTTTTTCCGGGAGAAGATGTTTTAAAGCGAGCGGACAGTATCTTCCCTAACTTGGTTGGGAAAAAGCTGCTGTCTTTTGGCGGTCATGGAGTATTTTTGATTGATGAGGAAACGCATCATGAGCTCTATGATATTATTACGAAATTCCTTTTACAAGAATACACAGAAAACGAGTAATGTTGGCAGCTGATTCTTTAAATATAGATAGCCGGACAAGTTTGTAACTTTTAGGGGCAAATTTGAACGGCTTTTTTCGCAATTATGTCCGAAAGGCAAAGATATTCCTTCATAGCGATCAGCGGCAATTGATGCTGTATCAGAATTTAAATTCTCAGTCGTATTCTGGGATGATCAAGTTATGATCGAGGGCGTCAGCTATCCCCTGGGGCAAATTACAACAGACATACTCAATCTGGACGAGCAGGTTTTACAGGACACTGAAAATCGCATTGCCGTGTTTCTCAGCGAAGCGCGCTTTTTCTTGGAGCAGCAAAAAGACAGCGCCGTTTTTCCTATGCAGGAAAAGCAGAACACTGTCTGGGATGTCGTATTTACTTTGCCGTTCTACCGCGAGCTGCCGATGGACGAACATGCCGCGCGGAACTTGTTTCTCATGCTTCTCTCGGACAGAGAAAAATGGCATGAGACGCTGACCGAAGGAACCGAGGGAAACAAAATGATGTGTGAGTTTATTTCCCGCCCGGAGTACTTTCCAGAAAGCCTTCGCAATTTCAGAGGACAGGTTTCTGGTATGCTTGATCTGTATTTTGAACAGTTGCTGCGCCGAAGCGGCGCGGCATACGCTGCGGCTTATTCAAGGTACTTTCGGGACATGGTGTCAGCCGGACCGCTCTTTTTTAAGGAGGCTGACTTTGAACAGAGCTTTTCGGTTCAGCTAAAGTTTACGCCGTTGCACCATCCGTCTGATATTGAAACGCCCATTTTAGGAGAAGAACTTGAATTCTCCGCGCTTTCGCATTTTCTATACACGGATTTCTATCGCGGGCTCATCGTAGGGAACGCACCGCGCCGCTGCCATAACCGTGAGGCTATTTTCTGTTGAACAGGGGGTACAATACTTGTTACTGTAACAACATCGCACCCGGCGAAATAGAAAAGACCTGCCGCAAGGTTGGCGCCCACCGAAAGGCACAGGAGCTCTCCAGCGCGACGCCCGCGCAGGTCGAGTACCGTAAGGTTTACAACCGGCTCAAGGCCAGAAAAAACCGAGGTAAGATATCAGTTGACGAATGGAACGCCGCCGTAACCAAAGCGTTCGATTTGAAAGATCGCACCGAGCGTGGAAAAATCGGGGACTCGGAGTTGAAAAGGCTGTATGATCGATTTTAGTCGAAGCGACCATTTCGAGAAAGTTGGAACTACTCCGGACATGCCGCGCAGGGCTGTTGGGCGGGAATGTACTCCTCTGTTGCGGCTATGGGGGCACACAGCGGCGCACAGGAGCCTCACACATGCAAATTCTGTGTGGATCGACTGCCAAATTATTTTATATGTTGGTCACGATTTAAAAGGTCAGAAAACAAGCCGAGGTAACGCCGCCTCGCTTCTTAGGATCTTTTCTTATCATGGTAACATCATCTCCGCCCCAATTGTAGCTTATCTGTCGCATAACGTCAAGAAAAATATGTAAAAAAACGCGGATTTCCGCGTTCTTTAAGGATTATTTTTTCTTCTTTTTGATAATTTGCTCTGCTAACTGTAAAAGTCAGGTCAGGTCCGGCAGTGCTGTTTATATGCGTTTTACTATACTGCAGCACAGCTATTCAGATGCGGGTTATTTGTGGTATAATATATACAGCTTATCTGAGGAATGGGGGAATATCGTGCGGATCGGCAGTAAAACCGAAACAGTTAAACTCAATAAAATTCTGCCCAGAATTGAAGCGCATGCCGAGTATGGCCTGACAGCGGGACAAGCTCAGGAGCGTTTTGAAAACGGTTATTCTAATGTCAGTCCTGCGTCGCCTGAAAAAACGGTTGCGCAGATTTTTAAAGATAATATTTTTACATACTTTAATCTTGTCTTTTTTGTACTCGCCGCTTTGGTTATTTTGGTCGAATCATACAGAAATCTGGCATTTATGGGTGTTATCGTCGTCAATACGGCGATCGGAATTATTCAGGAATTACGGGCAAAAAAGACACTCGGCAAGCTTAAATTCATCGCGGCGCCGCAGGCTGTGGTTATCAGGAACGGCGTGTGCCTGACAATACCGGCCGAAGCGGCCGTCATTGACGATGTCACGCTCTTTACTGCCGGAAATCAGATTTACGCCGACGCTGTCGTCCTCACGGGTGAATGCCGCGTAAATGAAGCGCTCGTCACAGGCGAAGCAGATGAGATTATGAAGGCGCCCGGAAGCACACTCCTGTCCGGCAGCTTCATCGTTTCCGGCGAATGCCGGGCGCGTCTGGACAAGGTCGGCAGCGACTCCTTTGTTTCCCGGCTGACAGTTGAAGCCAAAAAGCACGGGAAGAAGCGCCGCTCTGAGATGATGCGCGCACTGACACGGCTTGTCCAGATCATCGGCTTCGTCATCATCCCCTTTGGCGCTATTTTATATTTTCAGCAGACGCAGCTGCTTGGCCGTACTGTGACAGACAGCGTCGTATCCACCGTCGCCGCGCTGATCGGTATGATACCCGAGGGGCTTTATCTGCTTGTCTCCGTCGCGCTCACCGTCAGCGTGATGCGGCTTGCTCAGAAAAAAACGCTTGTCCATGATCTTGGCTGCATTGAAACGCTGGCCAGGGTCGATGTCCTGTGCGTTGATAAAACAGGTACAATTACGGAGAACAGCATGTCTGTAAGAGAGGTTGTCCTGCTCTGCGAGAATACCCCGAGCGAGGTCACGTCCCTTTTGTCGGATTATACCTCAAGCATGGGGACGGATAACGAGACGATGGCTGCGCTCAAAAAGCATTTCACGGACAGCCCAAAACGGCAGGCTGTACAGGTACTCCCCTTTTCTTCCTCGGCAAAATTCGGCGGCGTCACATTTTCCCGCGGAGGTACATATCTCCTCGGCGCGCCGGAAAAGATACTCCTCAGCGGCTACGATCAATACAAATATAAAATCGAGCAATATTCCGCGGAAGGCTGCCGCGTCCTGCTGTTTGCGCAATACCAGGGTACCTTGGGGGATAAAAGCTTATCCGGCGTGATACCGCTGGCACTCATCGTCCTCACGAACGGCATCCGGCCCGAAGCTCCGGCTGCATTTCGGTTTTTCAGGGAACAGGGTGTTGCCATCAAGGTCATATCCGGAGACAACCCGCTCACCGTTTCTCACGTCGCACAGGAAGCCGGGATTGAAAATGCCGGCAAATATATAGACGCGTCAACACTGACGACGGAGCGGAAAATAAAAAGTGCCATCAAGGAGTTCACTGTTTTCGGCCGTGTAACGCCGGATCAGAAAAGAAAGCTCGTGCGCGCGTTCAAAGCCGCGGGTCATACGGTCGCCATGACAGGAGACGGTGTGAATGATGTCCTTGCGCTCAAAGATGCCGACTGCAGCATCGCCATGGCATCCGGCAGCGATGTGGCTTGTCAGGTCTCACAGATTGTTTTGATGCATTCCGATTTTTCCGTCATGCCTTTTGTTGTTAACGAGGGACGTCGGGTCATCAATAATATCGAGCGCTCCGCTTCGCTGTTTATCGTCAAGAATATCTTCTCCTTTGCTCTGACGCTGACGGCGCTTATTTTCGCTCTTACCTACCCGGTGACACCGGCGCAGCTGTCGCTGTTTAACATGACGCTCATCGGCATCCCTTCGTTTGTCCTGGCGATGGAGCCGAATACCAGCCTGGTGCGGGGGAGATTTCTGAAAAACGTCCTGTTTCGGGCGCTGCCCGCCGGGATTACGGACTTTGTTGCGATGCTCAGCGCGATACTGGCCTGCTCGCATTTTAATATTTCAACGCCCGAGCTTTCGACAATGACGACGATCCTCATCGGCGGCATCGGCTTTATGATGCTCTATCACATCGGCAAGCCGCTCAATTCCCTCAGGAGAGTGCTTATACTTTCTATGCTGGCGCTTTTTGCCATCGGCGGCTTCCTGTTCAGAGGCTTTTTTCAACTGGTGCCGCTGTCGCTCACCGCTATTGAGGTCACAGCGGTGATCCTTGTTCTGGCTGTTCCGGTTATGATTTTATTGTCAATAATTGTCGGGAAACTGGAGAATCTCAAAAAAATACGCAGCCGCCGTGTATAACGCGCAGCCGCGCAATCCCACACTAAAACTTGCTTTAGGCAGTCTTGTGTGATAATGTTAAGAAACTTAAAAACCAAAGGGGAAAACTGTTATGTTTGATCGCAGCGCTCACCGCACCCCTAAGCAAAAAGCTGACAGAGCAATGCTGAATATCGTGGCGCGTCTGGCCGGATGCGGCTTCCTTATTTACTATATCGTTAAGCTTCTGCAAACACCCAAGGAAAACACGCCGGGGGCTGAAACAGCGACCATCGTGATGATTGTTTTGCTTGTGCTCACAGCTGTTGTTATCGGGTTAACCGTGGTAGATTTTTTCCACGGTTATAAGTCCGGCCGTTTTAACGCATCCACTTATGAGGAAGCAGAGCTCGCCGAGTATCTTGAACGCAGAGCCTCCGATTCAGAAAGCGGCACAGCCGAAGACGGACAGCAGGAGCTCAGCAGCGCGCCTGCGTCAGATGACAGCACAGACAATCCGACAGATACCGAAGAGCAGGAAAACGAGGATTTATAAGAATTTTTGGATTGGCGTGATTATCGTTGGCAGACATCAAAAAAAATACGGCATATACCGTTACTGTCGAAGGCTATACACATGAAGGAGACGGTGTCGCGCACGTGGACGGGCGCGTTATTTTCATCAAGGGTGCGCTTCAGGGCGAAACATGCACGGTTAAGGTACTCAAGGACAGTAAAAGCATAATCTACGCGAAAATGGAAAAGCTCCTCTCGCCTTCTCCGTCAAGAATCGAGCCGAGCTGTAAGAATTTCGGCAAATGCGGCGGCTGCGACCTGCTGCATATGGATTACGCAGAGGAGCTTCAGCTCAAATGCCGCCGCGTTGAGGACGCTTTGCGCCGGATCGGCGGCCTTGATGTCCCCATCACCGGTATTATCGGCGCTGATTCGATTGAAAACTACCGCAACAAAGCCATTTATGCCGTCGGTAAAAGCGAGGGGCGGGCTGTAACCGGCTTTTTTCGCGAACGCAGCCACGATATCGTTCCGACAGAAAGATGCCTTATTCAGGCCGATGTGTCCGACAGAGCCGCGGCGGCGGTGCGGCGATGGATGGATAAATATTCGGTCACAGCTTACAGCGAGGAACGCCGCAGCGGGCTTGTCCGGCACGTTTTCTGCCGCTACGCGTTCGCCACAAAGAAAGCGCTGGTGACCCTCGTCACCTATGAAAAAGAATTGCCTTATGCCGCCGAACTGATTGATGAAATACGCCGCCAATGCCCCGAAACAGCCGGCATCGTCTTAAACGTCAACAGAACGCGCGGCAATACTGTTCTGGCCGGAGATTTCTATACCATCTGGGGGGACGATTATATCGTTGACGCGCTTTGCTCGCTGAAGTTCAAGCTGTCGCCGCGTTCGTTTTATCAGATTAACAGCGCCCAGGCGGAAAAGCTGTATAACAAAGCCCTGGAATACGCCGCCCTGACCGGGTCGGAGACAGTACTCGACCTGTACTGCGGCACCGGCACAATTACGCTCGTTATGGCGGGCAAAGCACAGCGCGCCTATGGTGCTGAAATCGTCGAAGCCTCCATATTGGACGCGTGGGAAAACGCCGATCTCAATGAGATCAAGAATGTTGAGTTCATCTGCGCCGACGCCAATGAAGCCGCCCAAGCGCTTCAAACTAAAGGCATATTGCCCGATGTCGTCGTCGTCGACCCCCCGCGCAAGGGTCTCGCCCCCGATGTCATCGCAACAATCGCCACCCTCTCCCCCGCCCGTGTCGTCTACGTCTCCTGCGACCCCGCCACCCTTGCCCGCGACCTGAAGCTCTTCGAAGCCCTCGGCTACAAAGCCCTCGAAGCCACCGCCTTCGACATGTTCCCCCGCTGCGCCCACGTTGAGACGGTAGTATTGATGTCAAGGGTAGACAAGCAGGTATAGAAAAAAGCCAGTAAATAAGGGATTTTTGAAATTTAGCAGCTGTAAGCTATATCTCAAAAATCCCTTTTTCAGCTTTCCGAGGGAACATATCAGCGGATGGCGATAATTTGCAAAATTCAACTTGCGTTTGAGCGCATATCAAATAACGAGCCATTATATAAAAAAAGTATATCTGTTATAACATAATCACAAAAACGTTTTTGAATATATTTTAACAGGAGGCTTTTATGAATATCGGAGAAATAATAAAAAAATTGCGTAAACAAAAAGATATGACGCAGGAACAACTCGCCGAGTATCTTAATATATCGCCGCAAGCGATTTCAAGATGGGAGATAAACTCTACACTGCCGGATATAACGCTTATACCCATGCTTGCGAATATATTTGACGTAACGACGGATATGCTTCTCGGCGTTGACATTG
>DBTM01000055.1 GCA_002307055.1 Clostridiales bacterium UBA1316 | reverse complement strand
CAGAAACGGCTATATATTATGGATCGGCGGTTTCAATCAGAGCGGTGACGGCGGCGGCAGCCGGCATGGCCGGTATGGCGCCGCGCTTTTGAATGCAAAGGGAAGCGGCTGCGTTGCCCCATCGGGCGAAGGAGACAGCGTTTTCGAGTGTCACGTCACGGGAGGGCTTGCCGCTGAGCAGCAGCATGTGGAGAAAAGCGCCCCAGAAGGCGTCTCCCGCGCCGGTAGTGTCAGCGACGGGTACCGTATAGGCGGGGACGACGGCGGTCTGGCCGTGAATGCAGACGAGCGCGCCTTTGCTGCCCAGTGTGACAGCCACGCAGGAAATGCCCATTTCGGTCAGATGCCGGGCGGCATCGGCGGGGTCGGAGTTATCCGTCAGCAATTCGGTTTCTTCGTCGGAGAGCTTCATCACGTCAACATGCGGCAGCATGGCGCGCATTTGTGTTTCGGCAGACGCTCTGTCAGGCCAGAGGGACGCTCGGTAATTAGGGTCGTAGGAGATGACGGCTCCGGCTTTCTTTGCCAGGCGGACGGCGTGATAGGTGGCGCTGCGCGTGGGCTCGTCCGTGAGAGAGAGCGAGCCGAGGTGCAGTATTTTCGTATTTGATAAAATCGCCGCATCCACCTCGTCCGAGCGGAGCTGGGTATCTGCACCGGGTTTGCGGGCGAAGGAAAAAATCCGCTCACCGCCGGGGGACAGGGCGACGAAGGCCAGCGTTGTAAACACATCGTCCGCCATGCGCATGGCGGTTGTATTGATACCCGCTTCCGTCAGTGTCTCTTTTAAAAAATGGCCGTGCATGTCGTTCCCGACTTTCCCGATAAAGGCGGTTTTGTGTCCGAACTTGGCACAGGCGGCAAGCACATTGGCGACGGCGCCACCGGGATTCTGCTCAAACAGCCGCATGCCGTTTTCCGATACGCCGCATTCGGTAAAGTCAATCAGCAGTTCGCCTAAAGCAGTAATATCAAACATTTGTGCCGTTAACCTCCACTCCGGGCGGATATTCATTGCAGAGCAGGCGATAGGCGGGCTCATCCTCCTCTATGACGGGAAAACGGCTGATAGGCTCGTAAAACCGATTGTCGCGCGCGTCGTCATTGCACATGGAAACCTCGCCTATAAGAACGGCGCCGCTGTCCGGCTCGACTTCGAAATCGTGGTAGAGATGAGGATAGATCGTGATGCTTTCGCCGGGTACCAGGCGGAGCTGCGTCCCAGCGGGTTCAATGTATTCCCGGCCATCCTTCAGCACCTTGACATCGTCAGCAGCGAAGCTGTCGTCAGACGCGGCGTTATAGACCCGAATCAGCAGTGTACCCCCGCCGCGGTTAATGATATCCTCCATTTTAAACCAGTGAAAATGCATGGGGGCGTATTGGCCCTCTTCCAGCATCAGCAGCTTTTCGGCGTAAGGCTTATTGTACAGTACATATCAGCGTTTTTCACAGTGCCGTTTCTGAGGGTTATCAGGGTGAAGCCGACTTTTTGAAAATGCCCAAGGCCGTAATCGGTCACATCCCAGCCCAGCATATTGTCCCGAAGCTGGTTATATTCGCTGCTTTTGCTCTGCCATTCCTCGGGTGTCCAGTTGCAGAAGGGCGGGAGAACATAACCATCGCTTTTCGCCAGGGCTTCCATGCGGCGGATGGCGGCGTTGATTTCAGAACGCTTCATATCGAGCTGCTCCTTATAATTCACGCAGGATAAAATACACTTAAAACATAGCATCACATCGTATAGCTGTCAATCAGGTTCAGCATGTTCCTTTTTGCTTTTCCGTAGGGTTAAGGTTTTCTTGCCAAATGCAAAATAATCGTGTCGTTAAGAATTATCCGATTCCCAAAGCGTAAAACAGCGTTTCTGATACCTTCGTAAAATTTGGATTTATACGGCTCCTGCAGCGTTAAGTTAGGCGCCATAATGCTTGTCCATAGAACGTATTCATCCGCATTGAGTATCCTCGTCTTGTAATAGCGGCGGCATTCAAAGTTTGTAAAGCCATGGTTTTCAACATTCCTGACATCTAAACTGCATGTATATTCGGTTTCAGGATGGAAATAGAGGTCATTTACTTTCTGTATTTCCGGCCACAAGTCCTCGTTAGCATATTCGTAATCTGTACCGGTGGCCATCATCGCAAATGTCCCGCCGCTTTTTAACAGCTTAAATACCTTTGGAAATCCGATTTCCTCGGGTATCCATTGTATCGTCGCGGCTGAATAGACCAAATCAAATTGATTTTCTCCAAAGTCGTACGTTTCAAAATCAGCATTAACGATTTCAAAATTATCATACGAGCCGAATCTTTTTTTCATGGCTTCAGTGAAATTTTCACCAAGCTCAATAGCAAGATAGGAGCAGCCGGTCTTTATTATGGGTTCAGTCGCCTGACCTGTTCCGGGACCAATTTCTAGAGCGGTTTTGCCTGGTCCGAGCTTGGCGTGGCCAACAACATCCTCAAAACACTCTCTGCAATATCGGGTTCTCCATCTGTCAAACATCTCCGGGGGAACGCTGCTGTCAAAGATTTTTCTGAAATCCATGTCAATCCTCCTCAAATTTTTCGTTTACCGGCTTGCGTGAAAACGTATGTAATTATAACAGCTTTCGTTAATAAAGCAATAATTATGAACGCAAAAAACACTCCGATGACGGAGTGTTTATGAGGCACGGAAGGCTGAGCGTCATGCCAGCGCTATAGAAACCGTATTATCGATAATCCGCTTTGCGCCGACCCAGGCATGGGACCAATAGGAGTTGTCCAGACTGCAGATGATAACGCCTTTTCCGGTTGTTGAAGCGTTGATGAACTGATTATTGCCGATGTATATGCCGACATGCGTGACGGAATGGCCGCCCTGTGTGTGGAAAAAAACAAGATCTCCGGGCTGCAGGTCCGCTTTTTTGACGGCAGTGCCGGTGCGGTATTGCAAATGCGCCGTTCTGGGGAGTGCATAGCCAAATTGCTTGTATACATAGTTAGCAAAGCCCGAGCAGTCAAATCCGACAGAAGGCGACGCCGCGCCGTAAACGTACTTATAGCCGTTGAATTTTAACGCAAAAGCTGCGACTTGCTCGCCGGCTGATAAGACGATAGCCGGTGTGCTCTCCGCGCTCGGAGCCGAAACGGCATCAGCGCTTTTTTCGGAAGCAGCCAGTACCGAGGCGTCAACAGCCGGTGTACTTGCGGTCTCTGCTGCAGCTTGCGCAGTATCAGTGCTTGATTTCACCGGCACTGTATCAGCGGTGCCGCTGACAGAGGCATTGAGCGCAGAGCTGTTATTATCTATTCCATCAGCCAGGGCTGTAGAAAAGAGCGTTGATAGAATAATCAGGAACGACAGGGCTGTAATGATGGGTTTTTTAGCAGAGTTCATAAAACTTTCCTTTTCTTTACGCTTTTTATTGAAGGGAGGTTTTGAAGACTGAGACAGAAAACAGAATTTATGTACTGTGAATAGTATATGTGATTCCACTTTGTAAGGAGATTGTAACACATTGTAATATATAAGGTGCAAATTGTCAACCAATTGTAATCAATAGCCGGACATTTTATTGAATTGTAACAATTAGTTGGATATTTATAGGTAAAAAGGACGATAAAAACGCGTGTTTTGCCGCTTAGTGCGAGTATTATATTATTTGCTTATCGGCTTTACACAGCGCGTGTTCAATGAATGTAACTGTAGGGATGCCCATTGGGCGTCCCTACGGCGTCTCATGTAATTAACAGGTGTCAGCTACTGTCTTAAGCCGATAAGCTAATTATATTAAAATAATTAAATGCCAACAGGTCTGTTAAACCTGTGCGGGAGAAATCCGCGCGAGACGAGAGTCTGGATTCCCGCCTGAGCGGGAATGACAGGCGGGGCGGGCATAAAAAAACCGGCGCTCTTTTGGAGTGCCGGCAGTGATGATGGAGTGTTTATTAGAATTCGAAACCGTTCCAGACGGGGACACCGGTATAGGTTTTAGGCTGCTCTTCGCCGCGCATAACGCGGAGGGCACCGGCGGCGAGCGCTTCAAGCTCGAATTCACCGGGCATGACGACGATTTCGGCAATCCAGCTAATATACTCCGTCATTAAGTCTGTTAAGTCTTTACCGTTGGACAGTCCGCCTGTGAGAATAATAGCGTCCACCTCGCCCTTTAGGGCGACGGCCATCGCGCCGACATATTTGGCGTTTTGATAAACCATGCCGCGGAAGATGATGTCGGCATATTTGTCACCGCTTTGCCGGAGCTTGCGGACATCGCGGGCGTCGGCTGTACCGAAATGATCCATCAGGCCGCCGTCCTTGTTCAGCTTATCGGTGAGCTGCTTTTTTGTGTAGGCGCCGCTGAAAGCCATGTCGACAATTTTCATATAGGCCATATCACCGGCTCGGGTGGGTGACATGGGGCCGGAGCCCTTGATGATATCATTTGAGTCGACCATGCGGCCTTTTTTGTGCGCTGTAATGGAAATGCCGCCACCGAGATGGCAGATGATGAGATTAGCCTCTTCATATTTCAAGCCGCGCGAATGGCAGAAGCGCAGAGCGATTTCCTTTTGGTTGAGCGCGTGGATATGACTCTCCCGGTAGATGCCCTTGATACCGGTGACGCGCGAGACATCCTCAAACTCATCCACATCGGGCGGGTTGATGATAAAGGAGCGCTTGCCGTATTTATCGGCGAACTGTTTGCAGATTTGAGAGGCAAGCTGCGCCGGATGCTGACCGTTCATACCGCGGCTCGCGTGATCGGCGAGCAGATCTGTAATCTCGTAGATGCCGCCGGTGACGGAGAGCACCCCGCCGCCGCGCCCGACGTAAACATCGACGTCGGTTAAGGCGAAGCCTTTGAGTTCTATCGTTTTTTCAACCATATCACGGCGGTAGGAGAGCTGATCCTGAATCTCCGGAAAGGTCTTTAAGACCTCGGGCGCGTGATAGATTGACTCGGTGAAAACATCGGCATTATCGTCAAAGAGGGCGATTTTTGTGGAAGTAGAACCGGGATTGACGGCTAAAATCCTGATTTTTTTATCCATCGGCATATGCATCAGCATTGCCTCCTTCATATATATGACCCTTCACACGCGCTGCAGAGCCGCCAGAGCGATGGAGTAATATTTGTCCGAAGCTTCGGCGGAGCGGGAGGTGAGGATAATGGGTATTTTCGCGCCGAGTACAATTCCGGCGGTCTGCGCAGAGCCAAAACCGGTGAGGCATTTGACCAGGATATTCCCCGCGGCGATATCAGGGACGATGAGGAGATCGGCATCGCCTGCTACGGGGCTGTGATAGCCCTTGATTTCGGCGGCTTCCTTGCTTGTGGCCAGGTCGAAGGAAATCGGGCCTTCAACAACGCAGCCGGTGATTTCACCGCTGAGATTCATCTTTTTGAGTGCGTCCCCGTCGACGGAGTCCGGCATTTTCGGATTAAGCTTCTCGACAGCCGAGAGGACGGCGACCTTTGGATTGTCCAAACCGAGAGCGCGCAGCATTTTGACGGCGTTCTCAAGGATGGCTTTTTTACCCTCAAGATCGGGATAAGTGTTCAGGGACATGTCGCTGACAGCGAAAAGCTTATGATATTTGGGGGTCTCGAATAAACCGGCGAGGGAGAGCCGACCGCCCTTGAGAAGGCCGCTTTCCTTTGAGACAATCGCTTTCATGAACTGGCCGGACTCCAGCATGCCCTTCATGATGGCTGTCGCTTTACCCGTGTTGATGAGCGTTATCGCCTTGGCGAGGGACTCGTCCGCGCCTGTGGAAGGGATAATATCGTATTTTGACGCGTCCGCGCCGAAATGCGTCAGCAGCTCTTTGATTTTTTCGGCATGACCGATCAGTACGGGGATCATAATGCCATCGTTTGTCGCCTTTATAACGGACTCGAGCGTGTGCTCGTCCTGCGCCTCAACGACGGCGATGACGGCTTTTACAGGCATTTTCCGCGCCTGAACAGCCAAATCATCAAAACAAGTGATTTTCATATGGCACTCCTTCACCGGAATTCCTCCGGATAAATATGCAAATATGTATTCCATACAAACTTATCTTATCATTTGTGCGTATGCAATTCAACTGTTTCGCCCTTTAAAGCGGGCAATTTTCTTTGTATTTCTATATGACAGCGCAGAATGGCCTCCTTAGGCTCCTTTGGCAAAGGGAGCTGTCATCGAAGGGACTGAGGATTGTCCCCCGCGCTGCGCCGAACCAGCCAGGCGAACGCAGTTCGCCCCTACGGGAAAACGACGATTGTCAAAGGCTTTACATTTCGACAGGCTCGGCGGTTCTGTTATTTTTTGCCGGTTAATATGCTTTATCAAAGCTGTCCAAAAACAGCATAAAGCAGAACGGAGAAAATCGATGGAGTGGCTGAAAGAACTCAATGAGGCTGTCAACAGTATCGTGTGGGGTATACCCATGCTGGTGCTTATTATAGGTGCGGGGCTTTACTTAAGCATTCGCACAGGGTTTGTCCAAATATTCGAGTTCCGCTACGCGATGAAAAACACAATCGGCAAAGCGTTTAAGAAGCAGAAATCGTCCAAGGGGTCCGTGACGCCCTTTCAGGCGCTGACAACGGCGCTCGCGGCGACAGTCGGTACGGGGAACATCGCGGGCATCACCTCCGCGGTGACGCTTGGCGGTGCCGGCTCCATCTTTTGGCTGTGGGTATCGGCTGTTATCGGTATGTGCACAAAATACGCCGAGGTTGTGCTGGCGGTTAAATTCCGGGAGCGGAACAAGGCGGGGGAGTGGGCCGGAGGTCCCATGTATTACATAAAAAACGGTCTTGGTAAGAACTTCAGATGGCTTGCCGCCGTTTTTTGCGTTTTTGGAGCTGTCGCCGCGTTCGGTGTCGGCAACGCCGTCCAGGTCGGCAATATGACAGGCTCTATTAACAGCGCTGTTCAGGCCTTTCAGCCGTCTGCGGCGCAGTACAAAGGCGTCATCAGTCTTATCATCGGCATCATCGTCGCTGTTTTAACGGCACTGACGCTGTTCGGCGGCATCAAACGCATCGGCAGGGTGACGGAGCTCATCGTGCCGTTTATGGCAGCGGTTTATATTCTCGCGTCACTCGCCGTCATCGTTGTCAATATTGACAGTCTCGGCGCTGTTTTTATGAAAATTTTCCGCGATGCTTTTACGCCGAATAGCGCCGTTGGCGGCGTGGCGGGTATCTCTGTCAAGACAGCCGTCAGCTGGGGTGTCCGGCGCGGCGTGTTCTCCAACGAAGCCGGTCTCGGCTCAGCTCCGATTGCCCACGCCACCACCAGCGAAACGAACCCTGTCAAGCAGGGCATGTATGGCATTTTTGAAGTCTTTCTCGACACCATCGTTATCTGTACTATTACCGGCCTCACCCTCCTCATGAGCGGCATCAGCCTCCAGTACGGCACGCACGGCTCCATCGCCCTCAACATCTCAGCCTTCGCCACTGTCTTTGGCAATAAAGCCGCCGCCATCATCATCTCCGTCGGCATGTCCCTTTTCGCCCTCGCCACCATCCTCGGCTGGGCTCTCTATGGCACGCGCTGCGCCGAATACCTCCTCGGCCCCAAAAGCGTCAAACCCTACCAGCTTCTCTACGTCCTCGCCGTCGTCGCCGGAGCCACGATGAACCTCGACCTCATCTGGCAAATCGCCGATTCGCTCAACGGGTTTATGGCGATACCGAATTTAATCGCAGTGCTCGCGCTGTCCGGCGTCGTGGTGAAGCTGACGAAAGAGCATTTCGGCGGGCGAGGAAGGCTGTAGATTTTCATTCGCAATTATGATAAAATCCTATGATTATCAGCTGATTTCCGTGAGGAAGGTGTGGTCATATTCATGAAGGTCAAAAAGGAAATCTGCATGCCGGGGAAAGTGAATAATGAGGACTGCTTCATTTACAACAACGACAGCTATATCTTGGTGCTTGATGGGTCGACCGGGCTTTGCGATAATCGTATTATACCGGGTGCGCAGGATGCTTGGAGCACCGATGCCCAATGGTTCGTGCAGACCTTCAGTTCGCTGGTCAAGTGGCATATGGATAATTTTATACCGATTAAAGACCTTGTGAGCGAATGCATTACAGAATTAACCGCAATGTATCACAGGCTTGTACCGGACGATACCGATAGCATAAATCAGCCGTCCGCGTCGATGGCGCTTATCAAGAAGACAAAGGATATCGTTGAAATATTTATGCTCGGTGACTTAACGGTACTCATCCAGCAGGAGGATGGATCTGTTGAGGAATTAAAGGATAAAACAGTATCGGATTTGGACAAGCAGATATTTGACCAAATAGTAAATGAGAGCCAAAATGATGCCATAAGTGTGCTGGAAGCCGTCCAATTACCGCAGATTCAGGAGCTTCTCAAGCTCAACCGCATGAAGAAAAACACGGAGAGCGGCTATTGGATATTAGGCCTGGATACCGAAGCGGTGCCTCATGCTTTATACAAACAGCTGCCGATGGACAGCTGGAATCGGATTTTTATATGCAGCGACGGCTTTTATGCCTATACAAGCTATTTTTATCAGAATAACGGTACAGCAGAGCAGTTTATGAATGATCTGGTGAAAAATTCCTTTAAATCGATGCTTAAAAAAATACGTAAGGCTGAGAATGCCGACGCATTATTAAACAAATTCACGCGGTTTAAAATTTCGGACGACGCGACAGCCGTATTAATCGTCAGCGATCAGGAAAAGCGGGAGCAGCTGAAAAACAACCTGCTCATGAGGACAAATATTATCTGGCACAGGGCAAAAGGCAAGAGCCAGAGCAATTTAATGACGTTCGGCATTAAAAAATCATATGTTGCATCTGTGCTTGTGGCATTGGCGGCATTATTAAAGGTTATTTATGATGTGACGCAAAGTAAAACGCTTCAGTTTAATTTGATAACGTGGGGAATCATGCTTGCGCCTGTCATTTTCGCGCTTATCACCGCATTATCGGCGATGTCGACTTATATGAAAGCGACGAGCAAATACTTGATTTTCGCCGACCCCAGAAAAAAGAGCGAAAATTTAAAGCTGCTCAAATTAAGAAAAGAACAGAAAAAAGCGGAATATCAAATCCGCACCTTTTTTAACGGCAGCGAAGTTGAGCATTTCATTATGAGCACACAGGTCAATGATTTCCTGCTCGAAAATAAACCGATTGTAATAAAGGACATGAAGCGCGCATTCACTTTAGTCGAAGAGGTGAAAAAATACGTACCTGCCGTTATGGAATTGACCTTGCAAAAGCTGCAGATCTCCTATAACGGCAAGCTGCTGCGCCAAATAACCGACCTTTATCCGGGGACTTCAAGGGTTGATGTGCAGAAGACCCGGTATTTTGACGGGCAGTGTACGCACGAAATCGTTTATAAGCAGTTTAAGTCCGTCAGTGAAATCGGCATGGCCTTCGATGGCAAACGCTTGCTCATGGACGACGATAATTTTTGCTTCCCGTTAAACTACAGCTCCTGCGCGAATTTTATCGGCGCGTCGACGATGGTGTTCACCAGAGACCATAAAATAATCATCGGCAGACAGGGCGCCTTATCCAAAGCAAATCCGGGCCGGTACGCACCGTCCGGTTCCGGCTCTGCGGTCTATGCGGATATCAAAAAGACAAAAAAACGTCTCGAAAACAGCGCTGATATAACTTTTCAGGATGTCCTGATAACCGCGATGATTCGTGAATTCTGCGAGGAGTGCAACTATCCTCTTGAAAAAGGGTTCACGCTGCTCCGCACGCAGCTCATCGGCTACGCCAGACTTTTAGAGCGCGGCGGCAAGCCAGATTATTTCGGCGTGAGCTACATAGACGATGACTCGGAGAATGTTTTCCGCAGCCTCCGCCATTCCGAATACGGCCTCTCCCGAGACTTCAGCGTCCTGCACTTTCACCAACCCACCGACATCCCCAAACTCCTGCGCAAATTCTGCAAAGAAAACCAAACCAAACGCCAGCTATCCATCCAAATAGAAATCATAACCCAGATTCTCGAGCACATAGAGGAGACGCAGGGAATGGATGGGCTTATGCGGGGATTGGTTTATAGGGCGTGATGAAAAAACAAAGAAGCGACGGTTCCATGGGAGTATATTGGAACCGTCGCTATGTGTTTTTACTGTCTGATTCTGATACTATACAGCAGGAAAACCTTCCTTTTACTTTGCTATTTCCGTTACAGTAGGTTTCGAATAGGACGCAATATCAATTATGTGATTTAAACATACTATTCCATAATGAAATAATGGAGGATAAACATCGCCACATACTTCTAAAGCAGTTGTGCTAGATTTGATGAAATCTAAAAATCTTGATTTTTTATAGATTCTAAATGCCATATTCCCATCGAAAATTTCATAATCGTCCCACGAAGTAAATGATTCATTTCTTACTGAATAGGTAATATATGTATCAAAATCAATTATTATATCAGAATAATTATTGTCCGGTATAATTGCTCGGGTGCTTTTTAGAATATATCCATTCATATTCAGGTCTTCAGTTACATTACTCACCTTTGACCGAGAAAAATACAATGTTAATGAATTGATCTCTGGTTCTGTAATTCTAAGTAAATTAATATACTGTAAATCCATTAGGTCTTTATATTCCAAAATATCACCTTATCTATTGAAGATATTTTTATTGAGACTTGATATAATTTATATGGCTATCGCGTTAACTCAGCATAACCGCGTTACGCGTCTGTCATTCCCGCGGAGGCGGGAATCCACGTCCCCAGTATCTTCCTTACATTTGAAATATGCTGATAATATTAATATCGCATTCCAGCATAAACACGACACGGAAGCCTGGATTCCCGCCTGCGCGGGAATGACAAGCGGAGATGCTCGAATGCTGATTCATCACGATAGTCATAATAATTTATAATTTATAGTTCGTTATACGGGTTTAAGTATAAGGTGGTGTAGCCCAAACAGTCTTATGCTCTTAAACAAAATACTGCCTGATAATATCTTTCATTCCTTCTAAATCGAGGAAATCATAGATGAACTGCTTTTTCAGCAAACTCGGCGGGATGTATTCGTTGTATTTGTTGTCGATTTGGATGCCGTCGGGGAGGGGGAGGGCTTCGGGGTCGGTGGTGGAGAGGACTTGGCGGAAGGCGGCGTTTAATAAGGTGATGGGGTCGGTGCCGGTTTTGAATTCGACTTCGAGGTAGACGGAGGTGCGCCAGAGGATTTTGCTTCGGAGGCCGTGCTTTAGGAAGAGGAAGTGCAGGGTGTAGAGCTGGCGGGTGCCCATCCAGGGGAAGATGGCGAACTTATTTTCGGAGAGCTTGGTGATGACATTGTTCAGGATGCCGGAATTCTTGGAGAGGAAGCGGATTTCGCCGAGGCGTTCGCGGCAGCTTTCGCTGAGATAGGGATACGCTTCGGCGCTGTCTAAAATGCTGCGCATTTTTTGCACCAGAACGGTGTGGAGCTCGGCTTTGAAGTCAATGTCCCAGTCGACGGTGGAGATGCCGGGGACGGACTTGACGAAAATTACCTTGGCTTTTTCGTTGATTTCGATGGTCTCCCAGGTGCGTCCGGCGAGGGAGAAGCGGGTTTGAGGGGGATAGAGCTTGTCGACAGTGCCGATGGCGCTGTTTTCATCCTTGACGAGGTAATATTCAGAGACCTCGAAAACGGCGAGAAAATGAAAATCATTGACGACGCCTTCGCCTTTCCGGCCGATGATCAAGCCGCCGCTTTCGGTTTCCTGGATGTGCTCAATCTCAATCAGGTGGTTCAGCAGTAATCTGTAATCGTCCGGGGGAATATGCGCAAAGCTTTTCAGGCCGAGCACATCCTGGGCGAGCTTTTGGGGCGTGGCTTCGGCGACGCTCAGCAGGTGGCTCATGGTTTGATGATACAGCAGGGCATAGGGATAGCGGCTGGGGGACAGCGGCTCAATCCATTTCTGCTTGGTATACAGCTCGATGATGGCAATGGCGCGGATGAAGCCCCAGTTGATCGGGCCGAGCGTATCCGACGCGGTGGCGTGGACATCGTCAACAAAGGTGAAGAGCAGCTGCGGAACCTGACCGCGGCGGCCGCAGCGGCCGAGGCGCTGAGCAAAGCTCGAGACAGTCGCCGGTGAACCGATTTGGACGACCTGATCGAGGGAGCCGATATCGATGCCCAGCTCCAGCGTCACCGTCGCGCCGGTGACGATTTTCTCCTCCGATTCCTTCATTTCGTCCTCCGCCTGCTCGCGCAGAACGGCGGATATATTGCCGTGGTGCACCCGATAGACGTCGGGTGTCTTGTATTTTACGGCGAGCTGGCGCAGATTGGCCAGGACGAATTCTGTTTCCTCCCGGGAACCTGTGAAGATGATGGTTTTTTGATCCAGCGTCATGCGATAGAGATACTCAAAGTGCTCGGCGGCGCCGTTGTCGACGATCGAGCTGTCTTCCTTCGTGACAGACTTTTGAAAACGCTCCATAAAGAGCTTGATTTTGCGTTTGCCTTCGTCGGATATCGGCGCGGCGCACGAGCGGTTTGTGCCGGAATTCAGCCAGTCCTTGGCGATGTCAATATCGCCCAGGGTGGCGGACAAGCCGATGCGGCGGGGGACATGCGCCGTCAGCTTCTGCATGCGCTCGAGCAGACATAGCACCTGAACGCCTCTGGAGTCGCGCATAAAATGATGGACCTCATCAATGATGACAAACCGGAGATCGCCGAACAGCTTGATAACGGCGCCGCGTTTACGGATGAGCAGGCTTTCCAGAGACTCAGGCGTAATTTGCAATATGCCCTTCGGGTTCTTGACCAGACGGTTCTTTTCGGATACCGAGGCGTCCCCATGCCATTTTGTTACCGGCAGATCGGATTCGAGCAGCAGATAATCCAGGCGCTTGAACTGGTCGTTAATCAGCGCCTTCAGCGGACTGATGTACAGCACGCCCACCGATTTGGAGGGGTTGTTATAGAGCTCGGTCAGTACGGGCAGAAAAGCGGCTTCGGTTTTACCCGAAGCGGTGCCGGAGGAGAGCAGCAGATTATCGTCACTGTCAAAGATCACCTTGCAGGCCGAAACCTGGATATCCCGGAGCTCCGTCCATTTGCTGGCGTAAATAAAATCCTGTATATACGGCGCCAAACGGTCAAATTCATTCATTGAAGCAGCCATTCCTTTTCACAGCGATATAATAATCAAAGCTCAAACTCAAGAAAATCATCGGCGGTTTTGGCGGTGATGACATAATCGCCGCTGCCTAAAATGGAGGACGGCTCTTTGTCGGGGTTTTGGTAGAGAATGTTCAGGAGTTCTATGAAATCACGGATAATTTCTCTGGGGGTTATATGCGTTTTCGCGCCGACTCTGTTGTATTCCTCGGTGAGAAAGGAGACCAGGTCCCCGTGCGTGAGCCGCGGCTCGTAATCAAACAGCTGCCCGTGCATGTTCGAGAGCTTCTCGATCAGGACATACATTTCTTCCTGCGTGAGCATGTTGAGGCGGATAATCGGCGCAAGCATATCCTTGGCATCATCGGCGGCAAAACGCCCCGCCGATAACCTGGAACGGAGCGCCTCGTAGCTGAAGACGCCCTTATATTTATCCTCAATGCACTGGGGTGTGCCGCCGAGCAGGAAGCCGATGTGCTTGGCCTTACCCTGCAGGACGTCGTTATACATCGTGAGTATTTTTTCGTAGTTACTCTGCCGGGACATGGTGTGGGCGATTTTAAAAATGTTCACCAGCTCATCGACGATGATCAGCATGCCTTTATAGCCCGCGTGCACCATGAACATGGCGAATATTTTTATAAAGTCGTACCAGTTGTCATCATTCACGACAAAGTTGATGCCCAGCTCATTCTTTGCCTCCGTCTTGGTGGGGTATTCGCCTCTGAACCATCGGGTGATGTTGGACATCATCCGATCGTCGGCTTGGTTATAGGCCCGGTAATAGAGCATGACGGCTTTGGCGAACTCAAAACCGTTGACCATCCCCTCCAGGCTGTTGATCACGGCGAAAATTTCCCGTTCAACCAGGCGCTCTAACTCTTCCTGGGGGAGCGCACCGTTGCTTTCGAGCATCACGCGCGTCTGAATATTAGAAATCCACTTTTCCAGGATGAGCGGCAGCGCGCCGCCGTCAGGCTTGGTTTTAGTAGACATGTTGTTGATCAGCTCTTTATAGGTCGCGAGGCCCTGACCCTTCGTACCGACAAAGCGCCTTTCGGGAGAGAGGTCGCAGTCGACTACCACAAAGCCTTTTTCAGTTGCGTAATTGCGTATGGTCTGCAGCAAAAAGCTTTTGCCGCTGCCGTATTTGCCCACAATAAAGCGAAAGGCCGCACCGCCGTCCGAGATAATGTCGATATCATGCAGTATCGCGCTGATTTCGGCATCACGCCCGACGGTGATATATTCCAGCCCGATTCTCGGAACCACGCCGCCTTTGAGCGCGTTGATGATGGTGTTTGTGATGCGTTTGGGCGGATTGATGTTATTCACTATAAACAGCCTTTCCCCAGAGAGCCTTATACTCGTCATATACAACAATTTCATCTGAGAGTTCCAGAATCGTATCGCCCATGGCATCCAAAGCCTTTTGGTTGATGCCGTCTAAAAGCACCTCCAGCATCAAGCCGCTGTCTTTGGCAAACGCGGCCAGTGCTTTAACAGAAATGCCGTCGTGTATGTTTTTCAGCGCGGTTATTTCGGCGGGTTCCAGTGACTGCGCGAAGCTGCCCCATATATCGCCCAGTACCGGTGCGGCAGAGCGCTTTTGCTCCGCCTCGACAGCAGGGGACTTCTCCGCAGGCAAGGCGGCAGCGGGAGGCGGCAATGCTTCTGTAGTCGGAATATCAGTCGGCTCAGTACTGGTATCCGGCGCTTCGCCATCTCCGGTGTCCTCGGAGATAATCAGCTTTTCCTGCGTGATCAGGGCGTTCTGCCTGATTTTTATCAGATTGTTTTCATCCACCTTAACGACTGTTTTGCGCGAGTTGATATAGTATTCCTTTACCGCCTGGTCGATGGCGGACAGAAATCCGGCGCTGCCGATTCCGGGCAGCAGCTTGTCCAGGTGACGCTTATCTATTAGCTTGTCATTAACATTGAGCTTATACTTGAATTTAGTAACCCGGCGCAGCAACAGCTCCATGCGCTTGAAGATATATCCGATTAAATGCCGGCTGCCCGCGGAGTAAATGCCGCCAATGGTGTAGGTCCATTTGCCGTTTTTGTACCGGTATTCGTGTTCGTCCGATATTTTGACGGTTTTGCTGCCTTTTGGCCAGTACTCTGGCTTCATATAAAATATGGCGTTGCTGAATGGCTCCCAGCGGCATTCGACGCCTCTGTCAAAAATCAAGTCATTGAATTTCCTGTTTTCTTTACTCATCAATTCATTGAGCTTTTGAATAATATAGTCAAAGCATTCGGTAATCAGCTTTTTGTTCTCAATGGTATAAAAAATGGACTGTTTAATTTTATATACGGATATGGCTTCGTAAAAATCCATAGAATATTTATCGGTATTCATCGGATAGTATTTTTGCAAAAGAGGTTCTCTTTGCAGCAGCTCATTGAATGTATAGGGGCATGGGTTGAGAATAAAATAATCCCTGATCCAAGCCGCCATATATTTGTCCGGTTTTTTGCTGTACGGGCGATAGGCGTTCCAGAAGGACAGGAGCTTATCGATGCCGTCCTCGCTGTTTAAAACGCCGATGTTATTGATCAGCTCATAAACGTACAGGAAAACATAGGATAGGTCTGTTTCTGTGATATTGCCCGCGCGGACCTTGCTCCGCCAGGTAAAATACGTTCGGAGCTGCTCGTAATTCATCAGTTGGTAATAAGGAAAATACATGGAGAATGGCGCTGTGTCCTGATAATCATCCTCAAAACCGGCTATGAACTGCGCCTGCTTAAAGAATAAACGTTCGCGATACCGTTCCTCGGAAAAGGAGGCCCTGGATATCTCTCTGGATAATTGCCGCATCTGCGAAAATAACTCCTGAACTGGATCAGCAGGGCGGGCAGCATCTATTTTCTCAGCGGGCTTAATGCGCTCACCGGTTTGAGCATCCTTTTTGTTATCGATGCTTTCGTCAATATATATATCGGCAAATACCGGACTGAAGGGCGGTTTAGATGTTTTGTTTTTGATTTGAGCAATGACATCATTCACGTTTCCAACTGTAACCAGCTTTTCAAATGACATATTTTATCACTCACTTCAAGCCATCTGAGAATACGGGGCAACCGGACGTTATTCCGATTTATGTAATTAAAGTATAAATTACATTATACGCTTAGTCAATTAAAAACACAAAAACACGGGATGTTCAAAAGCCGCTGAAAAACCTCAATAGGGTCTTTCAGCGGCCTTGAACCGCCATGAGGTCTTATATGTTACGCATAAGATAATTCTCCCAGATTGTGCTGGACTTTATACAGGGCGTTGTATACCTCACACCGGCTAAGCAGCGCGCTGTGCGTGCCGACATCGACGATTTTGCCGGCGTCCATCACGATGACCTTATTGGCATAGGTAATGGAGGACAGCCTGTGGGCGATAATGATGACCGTCCTGTCCGCAGACAGCGCTTCTATCGATTTGTTGATCAGCTGCTCGGAATTGAAATCGAGCGATGAGGTGGATTCGTCGAGTATGATCAGCGGCGGATTTTTGAGCAGTATCTGGGCAATGGCCATGCGCTGCCGCTGGCCGCCCGACAGCTTGATGCCCTTTTCGCCGATGATCGTATCAAAGCTCTCCGGCAGAGAGGTGATGAAGTCATACATATCGGCTCTTTTGGCTGCGTTGATCAGGTCGGCGTCTGTTGCGCCGGGTTTTGCCACCAGAAGGTTGTCTCTGATACTCAGGTTGAAAAGGCCGAAGCTCTGCATGACGGCGCCGAGCTGAGAATAGATGCCTGCTTCTTTAATGTCATTGATATTGATGCCGTTGATTGCGACGCTGCCCTCCTGCGCCTTGATCAGCCCAAGCATGAGAGAAGCCAGGGTGGATTTGCCGCAGCCGCTTCTGCCGACGATGGCGACAGTCTCGCCCTTTTCTATGGTAAGACTCAGGCTGTCGATGGCTTTTGCGTCGGCATGCTCATAGGTAAAGGAGACATCGGACAGTGTCAGGGATTTGAAGTCACCGGCATCCTGATCGCCGGCCGCTTCGTCGGTTTTGTTCAATATTTCATAAATACGCGAGGAGGAAGGCGTCGCGCCGATAAGATTGATATTATATTCATTCATATTGACGATATTGTCAAAAAGCGTTGTGAAATACTGGACGAACATTAAAAGCGTACCCAGCGTGAGGGTTCCGGCTAGTAGGAAGAAGCCGCCGATCAGGTAGGAGAGCAACCGGGTGAAGATATCCTCCTTAATAAAATACATCAAGTCGTCCGAGAAGCTCATGGTAATCCACCGGATTTGCAGATAGCCGATTTTATGCCGGTACTTGATATGTGTTTTCAGCTCATGCCGCTCAAGATTCTGCGCCTTTATTTCCTTCCACGCGCCGAGAATCTCACTCTGCCAGCTTCGATACTCTTCCTCAGCCAAATGGAGCTTTTCGTTGGCGGATTTGAAGCCCTTGCCGACGAGAAAGCCGATGAAATAAGTTAAGGGTATCGTCAGAAACAGGCAGAGCGTCAGCCGCCAGTCTACGATAAAAATAACAACAAAATAAATGACCAGAAACAGCAGACTGATATAATAATCGATTAGCTGGCTGTTGATGATACCGGCGACATTGCTGACATCGGAATTGATCCTCAGCTCAATATCACCGACCGCCATCTTTTCGAATTCTCCGATCGGTGTTTTAAAAAGCTTCTCGAGCATGTCCTTCCTGATGTGAAAGGATAAACGGTTTTTTATGATATTGCTGTGCTTTAAAGCGAGAAAATCAAACAGCAGACCTGCCAGAAATACGCCGATGTAGCCCGCGAATATAGGGAGCAAAAGCCCGGCGTTCCGCTTTATGAGCACCCCGTCGATTGCCAGCTTGAAAAGAAAAGGCGCCACCAGTCCCAGTCCCATGCTCAGAAATTTTAATATGAACGAAAGGACGATGCTCAGGCGTATCTTGCGCATGTATGGCTTGAGCTGCCTGAGCAGTGTGTTTCGCTCTTTAAGACCAAATTTCATTATTATCTCCTGACCTCCGTTTCTTCACAACTCGAATATTTCGGTTTCGAGTTTTTTATGCCTCAATTTTATCCTTTATAAGATACTGCCCCTCAAACAAGAGCCTGTAGGAGTCTGAATTCTCCAGCAAGTCGGCGTGCTTTCCGATTGAGGCGACCTTTCCGTCCGCGATAACGACGACTTTGTCACAGCTGAATATCGTCGACAGCCTGTGCGCGATGACCAGGGTTGTCCTGCCGGAGCTGAGGCTTTCAAAGGACTCACGGATGAGCTGCTCGGACTCATAATCAAGCGACGAGGTCGCTTCGTCCATGATGAGGATTTTTGGATCCTTGAGGAATATGCGGGCGATCATCAGCCGCTGCATCTGCCCGCCGGACAAGCCGACGCCATTTTTCCCGATGACGGTATCGAGCTGCCCGGGGAGATTCTCCACATAATCAGCGATACCCGCCTTATGCAGCGCATTCCACATGTCCGCGTCGGAGGCCTTGCGGCTGCCTATCCGAAGATTGTAGCGTATTGTATTGCTGAACAGCTGAATATCCTGCTGGACGACGCCTAAGCTGCGGCGCAGCGATTTGTAAGTACACGCTGAAATATCCATACCGTCGATCATGATTCTGCCGGATTGCGGTGCGTAAAGCCCCAGCATCAGGCTTGCAATCGTCGATTTGCCGGCACCGCTGGCACCGACAATCGCAACCTTCTCGCCCTTTTCGGCGGTAAAGGAGATATCCTCCAGAACCTGCTGGCGCTGATCGTAGCAGAAGCTCACGTTTTCAAATTCAAGGCGCCCGTCGGGTACGGTGAGGACCTCCTCGCGGCTGTCATCCTTTTCAGTTGCCATTGTAATGATTTCTTCGGCTCTGTCGATATAAATTTTCCTTTTTTGCCATTGCACATAGTTGTTAGCCATCCAGTTCAGATTCCCCTGGCTGGTGTTGAAATACTGATATGCCGCCAGGAAAAGGCCGACGGTCAGGCTGCCGTTAAAAACCAAATAGGTACACAGCCCGAAGAGGCCGAGATTGCCGATCAGGTTGACAAAGCCGTTGCCCTTATTGACGCTCAGCTCGATGACGGACGCCTTGACATCCAGCCGCAGGAGCTTAGCCAGCCCGTGGATAACCTGCCGCTCAATATACTTGCCGGCCTGAAATATCCGGATTTCGCGCATGCCCTTCATATACTCATAGATCCTGCTTGTCAGGATGCCCTGGCTTGTCGCGCTCTCCCGTGAAATTTCTTTGACTTTTTTACTCAGCAGCGTCGTTAAGAAAGTTGTGAGCGGGATCATGACTAGATTGAACAGCCCTAAAAACACGTTGATGGAGAAGAGGACATACAGCGTTAAAACAAAGGATACGACCTGATTGAAGGTGTTGAGGATATTCCTGATCAGTACAAACTGGAGTTCGTTGGCGTTATCATTGATCCGCGCGATGATATCGCCCGTCTTTAAATTACTCAGATAGCCCGCTTTCGCGTGCATAATGTTATCAAAGAGTTTCACGCGGATATCATGCACGAATTTCAGCAGTATCCGCAGCCAGGTATAGCTGCTGAGCAGAGACACCAGGGCTCCGCCGAGAAAGAACACGGTATACACTAGAATTCCCTGCAAAAAAAGAGTCTTGTTCGAATGCAGAAAGCCTTCGTCAATAATAGCCGCCAGTATGAGCGGCTTGAATATATCGAATATGTATCTGGTGATATTGCAGATTTCATTGGACAGTATCGTCATTTTATGCGGCTTGGCAAACCGCCAGATAAAAGCCATACGATCCCTGAATGTCCGGTTGATATTAATTTCCATAACTAACAAAACTCCTCACAATATGCTGGGCCAAGGTCATCTTTTGTGTCGCAATCTCTATTTCGACAGATTTTTCGGTGCTGGCGGTCTCAGAGGACGCGGCATATTTTATTTCACGCGTACCGTTTGAAACGGCATCCGATTCATACTTGCCGTCATAGACCGCATTGCTGTTCTTGAATGACCATTTAGCGTTTTTGAAATTACCGTCAAACGGGATATCGGCGGCGATGGATACAGATATTTCGCCGGATGACAGTGTCCCGCTGACGTTTATATACTTATAAACATACGCGTTTGATGCAATCATCCAAGCCGCGGCAAAAACAAGAATTATCAGACCGAGCGAGACAACAGGCGTATCGAGCATAATTTTCAGGGTGAGTCTTTTGAGTCTGTTTTTCACGGTGACGCCTCCATTGGATACATAAATTGTCATTATTTTCACATTCTCGCAAGTATACGTTATGCGTATTTTACAAGTCAAGCTTAATACCGTTATTGTAAGACTACTGTAACAAAGGCAGCCTGCGGATGAACGCAGGCTGCCTTTGAAATAAATATTTAAATGGTATGGATGCTGACGCCGCCTGGCTTTATATCCTCGCCACACCCGACGCGCGGGCGGCTTGCCTCACGGCTTCGGCGACGGCGGGGCCGACGCGGGGGTCGAAGGGCTCGGGGATGATTTTGTCTTTGGTGAGGTCATCGCCGACGAGGGCGGCGAGCGCTCTGGCGGCGGCGAGCTTCATTTCATCGTTGATATCGGAGGCGCGGACATCGAGCGCACCGCGGAATATACCGGGGAAGGCAAGCACATTGTTGATTTGGTTCGGGTAATCGCTGCGGCCTGTGCCGACAATGGCGGCGCCAGCGGCATACGCGTCATCCGGCATGATCTCCGGTATCGGATTGGCCATAGGGAAGAGGATGGGGTCCTTTGCCATGGAACGCACCATGTCTTTTGTCAGCGTTCCGGGAGCGGATACGCCGATGAAAACGTCGGAACCCTTGATGACATCGGCGAGGCTCCCGGTCGATTTTTCATGGTTGGTGATTTTGGCGATTTCTTTTTTTGCGGCGTTGAGATTAGCACGGCTTTCATATATAGCCCCTTCTCTGTCGCACATAATTACATTTTGAAGACCCAGTGAGACAAGCAGCTTAATGATGGCAATCCCCGCGGCGCCGGCACCCGAGGTGACGACCCTGATATCTTCTATACGCTTGTCCGTCAGTTTCAGCGCGTTGAGCAGGGCGGCGAGTACGACGACAGCCGTACCGTGCTGATCGTCATGAAAAATCGGGATATCGCAGCGCTTTTTGAGCTTACGCTCTATTTCAAAGCATCGCGGCGCCGATATATCTTCGAGGTTGATTCCGCCGAAGCTGCCGGCGAGCAGCGCGACTGTATTAACAATGACGTCGACGTCCTTTGAACGAATGCAGAGAGGGATGGCGTCAACACCGCCAAAGGCTTTGAAGAGCACACATTTGCCCTCCATGACCGGCATACCGGCTTCCGGGCCGATATCACCGAGACCGAGCACCGCTGTGCCGTCTGTGACGACGGCGACGAGATTATGCCGCCCGGTGAGCTCGTAGCTCTTATTGATATCCTTTTCTATCTCAAGGCAGGGCTGCGCGACGCCGGGCGTATAGGCGAGTGACAAGGAAAGCTTGTCTTTAATCGCCATTCTTGGGACATAATCAATTTTGCCGGCCCATTCGTAATGCAGCCGGAGTGACTCCGCAGCGTAATCCATAAATGTTCCTCCAACCAATAAATAACTGGTTAATTTTACATCAGAGGAGGAGAAATTACAAGCAGAAATCAACTTTTAATCAGATCTTTCTCGCTTGAAAAGCTTATACCGGTATAATACCAGGTGAGTATTTCTTTATAGTTTTTTCCCTCCAGAGCCAAGGCGTTCGCGCCGTATTGACTCATTCCGACACCGTGACCGTAGCCTGTTGTCGTGAAGGTGACATTCTTGCTGTCAATGGCAATGGAGGCGGCAGTCGAACGGAGGCCGAACATACCGCGCAGAATCGGTCCTGTAACGGACACGCCGCCGAGCTTGAGCGTGTCGATCCGTCCGCTGTCGGTATGCGTGATGGCTGTGATCCATTTATTCCTGTCTTTAGGGAAAACGGCGTTCGGATAATGCTGTAAAACAGTCGCTTTAAAGTCCGACAGTGATACAGTGACGGAAGAAACATAGTTCGGCACGTCGGCAGAAGATTCGGGGCTTTTGACGCTGACGAGGTATGGGAGACTGTTTGCCCAGACCTCTCCGCTGTTTGCCGTCATACCGGCTGACGATGAATGAAATACCGCCTGTATGGGGGCGTTTTGATACGTCAGGCATACACCGTCGGTATTCTGAACGGCTTTTGTTATTTTTTCTATGTATGAACTGTATGCGTTTCCCCATTTTTCATGCAGCCCGTTGTCATCGGTGTAAGCCTGGCAGTCCGAGGGATCCGAACATACATCGGCGTCGGGATGAACAGTGGATTTATAAAGAAGGACATGGTACAAGGTTTCGGTTCTGGCGGCGACGGCTTGAGCCTCTAAAGCTTCAATATTGAAAGTAGCCGGCATTTCCGCGGCGACGACACCGATGAGATACTGACCCATTGTCATAGGCGTCACTTTACCATCCGTTAAAACGCGTACCGTCACATGATCATCCTCGAAGGCATATTCGGCGTCAGGCACTGTGCTGACCGCGGGGCTGCTGCTCCCGGACGCGGGAGCGGGCGATTCCGCGGTCTTACTATCCGGCTTCAGCGGAGCGGCTATCGACATGAGAATTGAAAAAGTCAATGTGAAAACAGAGAGCACCAGCGACACGATAAGAACTTTCTTCATATTGTCCTCCAAGTAAAGTTGACGGATGGAATGTTCTGATGTACAATGGCTCAGCAGAATAATGACGCCCAAGATTAACCACAACAGCCAAGATACATGGCTTGTCTTATTCTTGTTATTACTATCTTTATTTGAACAGGACGATAAATATGCGTAAAAGTGCTGTCGCTATACCGATTATTGCTCTGATTGCCGGAGCATTCGGATTTTTTATCAGACAAACGGAGCTTAACACCGCATTTGAGAGTGTGACAGGGCTTGCCAAACGAAATGCTCAGCCAACTCTGATACTCATTGGGCTATCCGTTGCCGTTATTGTATTGGCAGCGGTATTTGCCATTATTGCGGGATCGAAATACAAGGCGGAGAATGATTATTCAAAGGTGTTCGCGCCGAAGGGCTATCTTTATATCGGCGTCTCTTTTCTCTTGGGTTTAGGCTGGATCGTCGCCGACGCGCTTTATTTATTGAACAAAAGCGGCACGGCTTTATCGTTTATCGATATCGTCTTTATCTTTTTATCGGCTGTGGCCGCGTTGGCTGTCATTGTGCTTGCGCGCGGGGCGTATAAGGGGCGGGGCGGAAATGAAATGCTTCTGTTTTCTATTGTCCCTTCAATTTTTTTCTGTTACTGGCTGATCATTTTGTATAAGAACAATGCGGCTAATCCCATTTTGCTCAGCTATTGCTTCCAATGTATCGCAATCGCTGCGGCTGCCTTGAGCTATTATTTCAGCGCCGGCTTCGTCTACAATAAATCAGTGACGGGAAGAGCCCTGTTCAGCTTTCTTGTGACTATATTTTTCTGCGCGGTCGTTCTGGCGGATAATGTCATATTACCGATCAAGATGATTTTTGCCGTGACGATGATTCTTCAATTCGTGAATACGGTAATCTTTATCCGAAATCTCAAGCGAAAAAGCGAAATTTAGAAGCATACCGTTATAATAATAATGAAAAAACCATCGCTCTGTCATGGGCAATGGTTTTTTTGATAGTTTGCGCCATATTTTTCATGCGGGACAAATTTGATTAATTAAATACATTTTGATGTATCGCAGCATATGATGGAGAGCACAGACCAATGTGTTAAAAAGCCGATATGGCGGAATATGGAGGGGCACTGGTTGTCAACCGAATTGTGGGTAGCGCTGTTTGCTCTTGCAGGAACGCTTACGGGCTCCTTTACCGGGATTTTGGTGGCAAACAAGCTGGTGAATTACCGGCTCGAACAACTGGAAAAAAAAGTAGAAAAGCATAACAACTTTGTTGAACGTATCGCTATGGCAGAAAACGATATTAAGATCATCAACCACAGAATCGACGACCTGGAGAAGGCGCTCGAATAGAAAAATCCGGAGAGGCTCAGCCCTCTCCGGATTTTTTATACGATAATACTCGTGCCGTCTGAAGAATCATCGCCCTGCATCATCTTGAGCTGGAGCTGGTAGACGGATGCCATGATTTTACTGGACGCGTCTTTCGGGTCGGAACTATTCAGGGAGCTTAACAGGCTTGTTAAATCACCGTCAAGTCCGCCGGACAGGAGGGAGCCTTCCAGAAGACTTCCGAGACTGGAGGAATCGGTCGACCCGTAAGTGCTTGGCAGTATGGCGCTGACAGTGCCGGAGGCAACGGAACCGGCTGTGATTGATTCACCCAGATAGCTCATGACCTTGCTCACATAATTCTGCGTTTCATCAAACGGCGGGATTCCATCGTATTTAAGCACATTATTCGGACCGGCATTATAAGCGGCAACGGCCAATTTTGTGTTTCCGTTAAACTGCGTTAAGAGCTGGCTGAGATATTTCGCCCCGCCCATAATGTTCTGCTCAGGGTCATAGCTATCCGTGACGCCCAGAGCTTTTGCCGTACCGGGCATGAGCTGCATAATACCCACAGCCCCGCAGGACGACTTCGCGTTGGGATCAAAATTCGATTCGGCTTTGGCGACGGCTTTTAAAAGATTGACCGGTACATTGTACTTTTCCGATGCGGCGGTGAAGATGTCATCAAGATTTGTACCGGAACTCACAGAAGCCTTTTTTAAAACATCAGAAAAATCAGAAGCAGCGCTTGCGGTGCTCGCTTTTACCGCGCCGGTACTGGTATTGATGCCCAGACCTGTTATTTCAACAGACATAATAACCATCCATTCCGCACCGCACTATAGCGGCACAAACAGCAGTCAGGTGTTTATTCGGACTATAAAGGCAGAGGGTTAAGCCTGCGTTTGCGTATTTCGTTCTGACGTGCGAATTCTTTCATGATTCTGTCCTGCGCTTCGATGTATCGTCCAACGATTTCTTCCGGAGAACAACCGTCCAGATCCTGTTTCTGAAGATAAAGAATCGTCAGTGCTTCATATTTATCGAACGGGGCTGAGGTTTTTTCCGATTTTTCGTTTTTCGGGTTCTCATTCACGGAACATCACGTCCTTTCATATTTATTTTATCAGAATCAGCCGGGACAAGCAAGCAAAATGGTATGAGCCTATCCGTTTTTTATCGCCGATGCGGCGGAACCATGGGCGGCGGCGATGGCAAGTTTTAGAAATATATACAAAATAACGATGCTTACTTACCGGTCATTCTACAATTTCCATATAGACGTATTTGCATTATCGTGTTATGATATGTAAAAATGTTAGATATTAATATCATTAGCTAAATAATTGATATTAATGAAAGAAGCGAGGGGGGAAAATACTAAAAATGGATTATTCGCAGTTGGCACTTGAAGTAATGGCGGCAAACGGGAGAATGATGAAATCAAGTGTCTGGCCAAAAAAGTATAACAATTTTCTGCACGGTGAGATGTTTATTCTCGATTATCTGATGAATCTGCAGGGAGACGCCATGCCAAGCGAGCTGTCAAATGCGATGAATGCCAGCTCGGCACGTGTCGCTATGGCGCTTAAAAGTCTCGAATCAAAAGGGTATATTGAGCGCAGAATCGACCAGGAGGACCGCCGTAAAATTATTGTGTCCATTACTGGGCCGGGCAAAGAACTGGTTATCTGCGAGCGGGAAGTCATGCGCTGCCAAATGACAGGAATACTCACAGAGCTGGGCGAGCGCGATGCGCAGGAGTACCTGCGGATTATCACCCGTATCGCAGAGATCAATGAAAAGACCTTCAAGCGCACTACCGAATCCTGATGAAACGACATATTAACAACTCTATTATTATACCAGTTAGGAGTTACAGGCATGTTCAAAATAATGAAATACCTTAGATTAAGAGAATGGCTGATGATCGCATTAAGCCTCGCCTTCATCATTACCCAAACACAGCTTGACCTTAAGCTGCCGGAATATATGATGAATATCACCACAAATATTCAAACGCCCGGAAGCGATATATCCGTCATCTGGAATGCCGGTATTATGATGCTTCTGTGTACGCTGGGCAGTGCCGTTGCGACGATTGCTTTAGGTTTTCTGAGCGCACGCATCGCCGCGCGCTTCTCACAGCGTCTGCGCAAAGCGATTTTTAACCGTGTCGAGGATTTTTCCATGGAGGAAATTAACGGCTTTTCAACAGCTAGCCTCATCACGCGTTCAACCAACGACATCACGCAGATGCAGATGTTTGTTGTGATGGGTATATCGATGATTATGCGGGCGCCGATTATGGCAGCTATGGCACTCGGAAAAATCGCCAGTGCGAGCTGGAAGTGGACAGCGCTGACAGGCGGCGCTGTTGTTCTGCTGGTGCTCATGATTATTTGCATCATGAGTTATGTCCTGCCAAGATTTAGAATAATTCAAAAACTTACAGACCGGCTCAACGAGGTCACGCGTGAGAACCTGTCCGGTATACGCGTCGTGAGGGCTTATAATGCCGAAGAATATCAGGAAGCAAAATTCGAAACCGCCAACAACGATATCACAAAGAACAATCTTGATACGATGCGCGCAATGTCCATTTTTTCACCCGGTATGAGCCTGATCAACAGCGGCTTGACGCTGGGCATCTATTGGCTCGGTGCATTTTTGATCGACGAGGCAGGTTCAACAACAGCGAAAATCGCTACGTTTGCCAACATGATTGCTTTTTCCTCGTATGTTATGATGGTCATTATGGCGTTCATGATGCTCACCATGCTCTTTATCCAGCTCCCGCGTGTCATGGTATCGGCTAAACGTATTAACGAGGTGCTTGACACCGTTCCGAAAATTGCCAACGGCAGCGTCACACAGTCACCTGAAGAGCTTGTCGGTGAGGTGGAGTTTAAAAACGTCAGCTTTAAATATCCTGACGCCGAGGCTTATGTGCTGCAGGATATCAATTTCAAAGTAGCTCGCGGTGAGACGGTTGCCTTTGTCGGCTCGACGGGCAGCGGGAAGTCGACGCTTATTAACCTTGTGCCGCGTTTTTATGACATTACGGAAGGCCAGGTCCTTGTTGATGGTGTCGATGTACGCGACTACACGCACGAAGCCCTGCACAATAAACTCGGCTATGTACCGCAGCGCGCAATGCTCTTTTCAGGAACAGTCGCCTCAAATGTCAGTTACGGCGATAACGGAAGGCAGCCGCCGACAGAAGATGACGTCATAGCGGCAATTGCCGTCGCACAGGGGACGGAATTTGTTGAGGACATGGAAGGGAAGTATAACGCCCATATTTCGCAGGGCGGTACAAACGTGTCCGGCGGTCAGAAGCAGCGCTTGGCAATTGCGCGTGCCATCTGCAGAAAACCGGAAATATACATATTCGACGATTCCTTCTCGGCTCTTGATTACAAGACCGATAGAGTGCTGAGATCCGCCTTGAAAAAGGAGAAGGGTGTCACGAGCCTGATTGTCGCCCAGCGGATCGGGACAATTATGGACGCCGACAAAATCGTTGTTCTGGACGAAGGAAAGATGGTCGGTATCGGCTCACATGATGAGCTGATGAAGAGCTGCGAGGTATACCAACAGATCGCCTATTCGCAGCTGTCAAAGGAGGAACTGGGAGCATGAGTAAGAACGAATACGAAATCGGCCAGACAAAATTTCAAAACAGAGGTCACGGACCAGGTCCGGGCGGCGGCCCTCCGGGTATGATGATGGGCGAAAAACCAAAAGATTTTAAAGTCGGATGGTCAAAAATCTTTAAATACGCAAAAAAATATGTCCCTATTATGATCATCGCGTCTGTGTTTGCGATAGCCGGCGTACTCACGACGCTTGCAGGACCAACCGTCCTCAAGGATATGACAAATGTGATGACGGCTGGGCTTCGCGAAGGCGTTCATATCGATATCAATCAGGTTGTCAGATTTGCGACGATGCTTGGCGGACTCTATGTCCTCGGCGCTGTACTGGGTTTTGGCCAGGGTTACATGATGGCTGTCGTCACCCAGAGACTGGCAAACAGCCTCCGCCGGGCCATATCGGAAAAGATTAACCGGCTGCCGCTGCGCTACTTTGATAATTCTTCCACCGGCAATACCTTAAGCCGCGTGACGAACGATGTCGACACACTTTCGTCATCGCTCAACCAGAGCCTCGGTCAGCTTGTCACAGCCGCTGTGACCTTTGTCGGCGCTATTGTGATGATGTTTGTAACGAACTGGATACTGGCGCTTACAGCCATTTTCTCGACAGTTTTCGGTTTCATCTTTGTACGGTTGATTTTAAAGACCTCTCAGAAATATTTTAAGAGCAACCAAAGACTACTCGGCGAAATCAACGGACATATTGAAGAAATTTACGCCGGTCACAACATCGTCAAAGCGTTTAACGGTGAAAAAGCCGCAAGAGAGCAATTCGACCAGATTAACGAGAGTCTCTACAACTCAAACTGGAGGTCACAGTTCTTATCCGGCTTGATGATGCCGCTGATGAACTTTATCGGCAACTTCGGCTATGTAGCCGTCTGTATCGTCGGCGCCGTTCTTGCTAAAAACGGGACTATCGACTTTGGCATTATCGTCGCGTTTATCGTCTATGTCCGCATGTTCACACAGCCGCTTCAGCAAATGGCACAGGCGGCGACAAGCTTGCAGTCCACGGCAGCAGCGAGCGAGCGTGTGTTTGAATTCCTTGATGAAAAAGAGCTTGAGGACGAATCCGCAAAAACAAAAACGTTGTCCGACATTAAGGGCGAGGTCAAATTTGATCACATAACCTTCGGGTATAACCCCGACAAGACGATTATCAAAGGCTTCTCCGCAGATGTCAAAGCTGGGCAGAAGGTTGCCATTGTCGGCCCGACAGGCGCCGGTAAAACAACGATTGTGAACCTGCTTATGCGGTTTTACGAGGTCGACGGCGGTGAAATTTCTGTCGATGGCGTACCGCTCAGGGACATTACACGCGACAATGTTCACGACCTGTTCTGCATGGTGCTGCAGGATACATGGCTCTTTGAAGGAACAATCAAGGAGAATATTATCTACAGCAAAAAGGGCGTAACCGACGAGGAGGTCAAGAATGCCTGCAAGGCTGTCGGCCTGCACCATTTTGTAAAGACACTTCCGGAAGGCTATGATACGGTTCTGGGCGACAACGCAAGCCTGTCAGCCGGACAGAAGCAGCTTCTGACGATTGCAAGGGCAATGATCGAAAACTCGCCGCTGCTCATCCTGGATGAAGCGACAAGCTCTGTCGATACAAGAACCGAAGTCCTTGTTCAGGAAGCAATGGATAAGCTGATGAAGGGCCGCACCTCGTTCGTCATCGCGCATCGTCTGTCAACCATCCGGAACGCCGATGTTATCCTCGTCATGCGTGACGGCGACATTATCGAAAGCGGCAGCCACGAGGAGCTGCTGGCTATGGGTGGCTTCTACGCCGACCTGTACAACAGCCAGTTCGAGCAGGCGTCGTAAATAACTGAAAGAATGCGCCGCCCAAACGCAGCGGTGCATCCCATAAAGCAATAAACCCGCCATCGGCGGGTTTATTGCTTTTACCGAAAAAATCCGGATTGAAGCCGGTTATTTTATCTGTTTATGGATTGACAACAACACGGATATAGTTATAATGGAACATATGAACAACCATTCACATATAATAACATATCGGTATACACATACTATGGCAGATACGATGAAGGAGAGAGCACAATGGCGATAAACAACCATCAGCATACCGAAGAAGAAAATAATATCCATAATCATCATGATCACAACCATGATGTGTCTCATCTGAGTAAAGGCAAGCTGCTGCTCGTTATATTTTTTAATCTGATCATTTCGGCGGCGGAGATTGTCGGCGGGCTTATATCCGGAAGCTTATCACTTGTATCTGATGCCATACACAACCTCAGTGATTCGATATCGATTATTTTCAGTTATTTATCGATCAGAATTTCTGAAAAGCCGAAAAGCAAGACAAAGACGTACGGTTATAACAGGGCCAATATCTTAACGGCTTTTATTAACTCCGCCGCGCTGATCGGTATATCCGTGTATCTCGTCATCGAAGCTGTCAATAAATTCTTTCATCCGTCACAGGTGACGGGCGATATCGTCATTATCGTTGCCGTCGTGGGGCTGCTGGGGAATTTGTTCAGCGTGCTTGTCCTCCGAAAAAGCTCGAAGGAAAGCATGAACATCAAGTCCTCTTATCTGCATCTCATCAGCGACACCTTATCGTCTGTGGCGGTCATCATTTCGGGTATCATTATAAAATTCGCGTCGGCTTACTGGGTCGATCCGGTATTTACGATACTTATCAATATCGTCATCTTCAGAGCGAGCTTCGGCGTGCTCAAGGAGAGCATCGATATTCTGATGCAGGGTGTACCGCTGAACATCAATGTCGAAGCAATCAGTCGTAAGCTGCTCGGTATCGACGGAATAAAGGAATCGCACCATATCCACATCTGGCGCCTGGACGAGAAGAATACCCTGCTGGAAGGCCATGTGATGCTCGACGATATGAAGGTCAGCGAAACCAAGATAATTAATAATGCCATCATGCAGCTCATGAACGAAGAATTTAACATCAACCACACAGTGATCCAGTTTGAAAGTGACGGCTGCACAACCATCGAGTGCCATATTTAAGCAATGAAATCAATGTGATATAGTCACTGTTATTTTGAGAAAAGATAATACAATAAAAACATCGTTAAATAAAAAACAGGGGGCTTCACAAATGGGTAAAAAGGTATTAATCGTCGGCGGTGTCGCGGGCGGCGCGAGCTGTGCGGCTAGACTCCGCAGGCTGGACGAAAATGCGGAAATCATTATTTTTGAACGCGGCGAATACATTTCTTACGCCAATTGCGGCTTACCGTACCATGTCGGCGATGTGATCAAAGCCAGAACCGCGCTGATCCTCCAGACGCCCGAAGCCATGCGCGCGAAATATAATACCGATGTCCGGATCAAGCAGGAAGTCACTGCGATCGATAAATCGGCTAAAACAGTCACAGTCAGGAAAACAGATACAGGAGAAACTTATACCGAGAGTTATGATACCCTTGTTTTATCAACCGGCTCGTCACCGCTCAAACCGCCGATTCCCGGGATTGAGTCACGCCGCATTATGACGCTTTGGACAATACCGGATACCGACCATATACGCAGCGTCATTAAAGAGAAGAATGTCAAAAGCGCGGTTGTTGTCGGCGGCGGCTTCATCGGACTTGAAATGGCTGAAAATCTGCATAATACCGGAATTAAGGTCGCTATCGCCGAAATGCTCCCGCAGGTGATGGCACCGCTCGATTTTGAGATGGCGCAGCTATTGCATGAGCATCTCGAGCAAAAGGGTGTGGATTTGAATCTTAACGACGGTGTCTCGTCGTTTGACGACGGCGTCTCGTCGTTTGAAGATACGGATAAAGATGTGACGGTGACGCTCAAGAGCGGTAAAAAAATATCGGCGGAGCTTGTTATCCTCTCTATCGGCGTCCGGCCGAACGGTGAGCTCGCTAAAGCCGCCGGACTGGATATGAACGCCCGAGGCGGTATCATCGTCAGCGACACGATGCGGACGTCTGACCCTGACATCTACGCCGTCGGTGATGTTATTGAGGTAGAGGACTTCATCGAAAAAGGCCGCACAATGATCCCTCTGGCAGGGCCTGCCAATAAGCAGGGCCGCATCGCGGCAGATAACATCGCAGGCGGCAATGAGCGGTATGAGGGCACGCAGGGTACGGCTATCGCCAAGGTATTCGACCTGACAGCGGCGAGCACCGGTACGAATGAGAAAACACTGATTAAAAATGGCCTTGTCAAAGGCAAAGATTATGAGACGGTGATCATTACACAGAATTCACATGCGTCTTATTATCCAGGCTCCGTTCCATTGAATATTAAGCTCATCTTTTCAATTGATGGCATGAAAATATTCGGTGCGCAGATTGTCGGCAGCGACAGTGTTGATAAACGTATCGACACCATTGCCGTTGCAATCCGGCTCGGCGGCTCTATACATGATCTCAAATCGCTGGAGCTGGCATACGCACCACCGTATTCGTCGGCAAAAGACCCCGTCAACATGGCAGGCTTTGTGGCTGAAAACGTCCTGACAGGCAAGGTAAAATTCGCCGAATGGGACGTGAATCTTGAAGATAAGAGCATCGTCGCGCTCGACGTCAGAGAGGACGCTGAGCTGACTGCCTTCGCTTTACCGGTCTATAAGCAGATACCGCTCGGTCAGCTCAGAAAAAGGCTGGACGAGCTGGATAAAAGCAGTGCGATTATAACCTTCTGCGCCATCGGCGTCCGTTCTTATAACGCCGCGCGCATCCTCATGGAGAACGGTTTTACAAACGTCAGGCTATACCCCTCGGGTACACGATTTTACCAGTCAATGCACTATAAGGAAGGTGAAGTGACAATCATGAATAAACCGGAAGCCGTGTCGGACAGCGGGAATGTTGTTAAACCGGCAGCGGCGGTCAGTATCAAGGTCGACTGCAGCGGACTGCAATGCCCCGGCCCGATCATGAAGGTCTTTGACACCATGAAGACAATGAAGGACGGCGACCTCATGGAGGTCAGCGCCTCAGATCCCGGTTTTGCCCGCGATATCGGTGCTTGGACGCGCCGAACAGGGAACACCCTTGTATCAAACGAAAAGCGCGGCAGCGACTATGTCGCCCTTGTCAAAAAGGGCGGTGAAGCCTCAGCACCCGTCAAAATCAAGAGCGATTACGACGGAAAAACGATCATCGTCTTCTCCGGCGACCTCGATAAAGTCCTGGCGTCCTTTATCATCGCCAACGGTGCGGCGGCTATGGGACGCAAGGTCACCATGTTCTTCACCTTCTGGGGCCTCAACGTCCTGCGCAAGTCAAGCAAAATAAAAGTAGAGAAGTCCTTTATCGAATCTATGTTCGGCGGCATGATGCCCCGCGGTGTCAATAAGCTCAAGCTCTCGAAAATGAACATGCTGGGTATGGGCACCGCCATGATGCGCGGCATCATGAAAAAGAAAAACGTCGATTCCCTCGAGGTCCTCATCCAAAAAGCCCTGAAAAACGGCGTCAAAATCATCGCTTGCACCATGAGCATGGACATCATGGGCATCAAAACCGAAGAGCTCATCGACGGCATCGAATACGCCGGGGTGGGTACCTATTTAGGCGACGCCGAAGAATCCAACGTGAACCTGTTTATTTAAGCGTCGACACAATATTGAAAACCGGAGGGGAAACCCTCCGGCTTTCAATATATAGGCTTTCGCCTTCACAATCTACGAGCATTTATAATTAGCAGAACAAATTTTAGTTATCCTCGGTTTCGAGGGCCATGCCGTTGAACTCGGCGTCCTCGTCGAGTTCGATCTGGAGGCACTTTCTGCCTTTGGCGTTGATGACTTGCTTGACGGAGCCGAGGCTTTCCAGGCTGACGAGGATGTCGGCGATGCCGCTGCTGATCTTCAGGGAACGGGAGATGCCGGAGACGAGACTGGCGGCTTTAAACTCAAAGCCTTGTTCAGCGGTGTGGCTGAAGGCGTCCTCGAAGCCGCTGAGGTCCTTCATGCCGCTTTCTTCAAAGATGTCCCTGAGCTCTGCGGCATCGAGGGTGACGGGTTCACTGGCATCGTCATAGGCTTCGAGTTTTTCATTAACGGCGTCATAAATATTTTTAATAATTTCGGTGTTGATCTTTTCGCCGTTGACCAGGCGAATGATTTCTTCAAATTTTTCACGCTCCTCTTTGGCTGTCGGTTCGCTTGTGCAATAGAGGACGTTAGCCAGAAGGGCTTCGTTTAGCACATTAGGCTTTGCCGTATAATAGATGAGCTTGTTGATGTCCGAACAATTATCGCTGAGGGCTGGGAACATGAAGCCGTCAATCGGCGCAGAGAAATTAATGGACTGATCAAGAGGGGAGTTCAGATCAAATCTCTCGGTTGCGGCGTTATAAAAAATGCCACACTTGGCTGCATCCGCCTTGCTCACGCTGCACATGACAAACTCGAAGCCATAGGATGCGTCGTCAAAGCCGCCAAGGGATTCTTCCTCGCCCTTTCTGCTTTTCCGGCCAGTCGGTTTGTTGTACTTGCCGCTGACAAAGGAAATAACAATATCTGAATCATAGGTGTAATTGAGAGAAAATTTTGCTATGTATTTGTTGCAGCACTCGACAAAATCATCGTGCTTTGCGTCCAGCAGCTCGCGGCATAAGTCCTGTCCCTCGCCGGTTGGCGCATCAGTCTCAAAGGACAACTCGAATATTTTGGAATTGAGGCTGCCGGTTAAAAGCTTTTTGAAATTGCCAAAGTAAATTTCTTGTTCTGCTTCACTTTTCATATTAAAAGAGGAGAATTCGGCGTGCAGGAGATTCTGGTTGTCCTTCTTCATATAAACCGTATAAAGCAGCTTAAGCTCAAGCTGATAATTATCGGTTTTGAACTGCCTTCTTAATGCTGAAAAATCTTTCTTATTCATGTGTAATTTTTGCTCCCCGCTGTGTTTATTATAAGTGACTATAATACTTGTTTATGGCTATCGCGTTAACTCAGCATTACCGTGTTACGCGTCTGTAATTCCCGCGAAGGCGGGAATCCACATCCCCAGTCTCTTCATTACATTTGAAATATACTGATATTTTTATATCTCGTTCCAGCATAAACACGACGCGGAAACCTGGATTCCCGCCTGCGCGGGAATGAAAAGCGTAGATGCTCAAATGCTGATTCATCACGATAGTCATATTACTATTTAATTCGCGAGAGTTCAATAGACTGCGGTAATAAAAACAGCAGAGAGTATCGTGTTGATACTCTCTGCTGTTTTTCGTAAAAGGAAAGTTTAAGCCGTTGCGAGTTTATCATTGCTGTTTAAAAAAGCGAGGACTGCTTCCCAAGAGGGAAAATCTTTACTTGCCCATTTATCTTCGGCTTCATAAAAACATACAATGCTGTTTAAATGATATTTCCTAATTACGACGTTCTTTTGCTCAGCGAGGCTTTTGCATTGCTTTTCTACTTCTCTGTTTTTTATAATTCTTCTCACTTCCTAACATCGATCTGGCATCGATATAAAAAGTATAACACATTACTACGTAAACAGTATGAACATATCTTACCAACTTTAACTTGAATTTGAAGTATTTTGTTATATTTTCATGATATTAAGGTAAAATTATCGGCAGGGCGCCGCCGCCGCAGTCTGATCCGGCAATCGTCAACACTTTTAAGCATCGCGTTTATTCCATTCAACAAAGGATGTAAAGTAATAATCCGCCAGCTTTTTGATTGCGTTTTGTTTCTCGTCAGCGGATGTGTCATAAAGAGCGGCAACAATAAATCCGGTTTCTTTAGCTGTCCTGATGGCATAAAGCGCGTCCTCGAAAACAACGGTATCAGCTAAATCAGTGCCCAGAGCGTCAAGCGCCCGCAAATAAATATCGGGTTGGTCCTTCCCGGCACCGACCTCTGTACAGGTAAATATGCGGTCGAAATATTGCAGAACCTTATTGCGGCGCAGTGCGGCTTCAACAAGATATCTGTCTGTTGCCGTCGCAACGCACATTTTAACGCCCCGGTTTTTGAGACGCGCAAGTGCTTCCGCAACGCCGGATTTGAGCGGCACCTGATGAAAGTAAAAATCTTCAACCATTTTGTTGATACCGTCAATGATGTCCTCATTGCTGAGCGGCAGTCCGTATTCGGAGCAAAAAAGCGCGCAGACCTGCTGGATGCTCATCGAGCGGACAGCTTCGTTCACCTCGGCACCCGGCGTAATCCCTTGCTTAACCAAAAAGTCGGATGCGACAGTTTCCCATATGGGCATGGAGTTTAACAGAGTACCGTCAAGGTCAAAAATTGCGCCTTTAAAATTAATCATTTAGGTCCTCCGCTCGATAGCATGTCTGCTTGATATTGTCTATAATTGCTGCGGCATTATCTTCCCACATGATCATCAGACTGCCGCTTTTAACTGAAATTTCGCTTTTTACGCCGGTGAATTCATTGCTGACGCCGATGGGATAAGTTCCTGTCACAACAGCGTTATTCAGCTCATATTTCAAGCCATGAATCATAACGCCCCGTGCTGTTGTATCACAGCAAAAAACGGAGAGGATGCCGGTATTCCCGCGCTTGAAACTAATAACATCGTTTTTGATGACGGTGACAGCGGTTCCGCCGCCGAGCAGGAATCCGCGCGCGTTATTTTGGGCGATATAGGAAAGGGTTTGGATATTTGCGTACGTATGATCCAGCCTTCCGCCTAAGCCCCCAAGAAGGACGAATGTTTTATAATTGCGCCGCAGACCTTCATCGATGGCGAGCAGCATATCGGTCTTGTCCTTCTCCCGGGGGTATGTTATAACATTGGGATGACTTGGTATGAAGCCGAGTGAGTCAAAATCACCGACAACAAGGTCGGCGGCGACGGAGAGCCCTGCTAAATGCAAATATCCCGCATCGGCGGTAATGACAAAATCGGATGCGGTCGTATGGAGCGTTATGGCTTCAATTGGAGCAGCTCCGATGATATAGCAAATTTCATACATAGCGCACCTCCTTCACGAGACTAAAATTAACCTTATCGACTATATTAGCATAAAGAGTTTTATTTTAACAGCCCATATCAGATGGTTATCTTATGCTGAAATATGACAGGGATACCCGGAAACATTAATGTATTTCAAATAATAGGGGTAATGACAATATAAATTATACCAAATCGAAAAATTTCCTTTTAACAATATAATGATTTATGTTAGTATTAATTGAAATATTATATTTTAAGAAATGCACTGAAGCAGGGAATGAGGAACGTAGGATGTATAGTGTCATGCTCGTTGATGACGTTAAACTGAATTTACTTGAAATCAGCGCGATGAATGTTTGGGGGGATATTTCCGGCTTCCAAATTACGGCTGAAGCGGCAAATGGACGCGACGCATTGAAAATACTCTATGATAATCCGGTCGATATCATGATAACAGATATTAGAATGCCTGTTATCGATGGAATCGAATTGACTAAAAAGGTTCTGGAAGACAAGCTTTGTAAATGCGTTGTGCTTATGAGCCAGTTCAGCGACTTTGAATATGCCAGGCAAGGCTTTACCAACGGCGCTATTGAATACCTGCTGAAACCGGTTAATTCTGAAGATTTTTTAAAAATGCTGCATCAAGCCGCTGCTTATATCAAACAAAAAAATCTGGAACAGACCAGTATCGAGTATATGAAGAATATTCTCGAAGAAAATGCACAGGAGCATTTCCCTGCGGGTGAACTTCGGAATCTCGTTTCGAGTATCGCAGACGGCGGCGGCAAGTCTGCTGCAATCGCAGCTAAAATGCTGGAATCGACCTGGGCGGCTGTCAATTATGACTGCCTGAAAACGGCGTATATCTTCAACAATGTTATCAGTAAACTCATTGACACAATTGTCCATGATTATCCGTGGCTTCAAAAGCTTTCGGAAATTTCGGAAACCTGCAGAATTGATCTGTCGGACTGCGCTGAGCTTTCAGATATAAAATCGAGGCTTGTTTGGGTTGTCAGCGAAATCACGTCAACCATCGGTAAATTTGAGCTTGAAATTGACAACAATATGATGATCAAGAATGCCTGTAAAATTATCCTCGAAAACGTTGATACAGAAATATCTCTGAATAAAATCGCAAAAAAGCTTTTTATCTCCAGATCCTATTTAAGTATGCTGTTTAAAGAAAAGACCGGACAGAATGTGATCGATTATATCACATTTGTTAAAATAGAAAGAGCAAAAAAACTACTTGCTGATCTCAGTATGAAAAATTATGAAATTGCGGCAAAGCTCGGATACTGTGAAGAATATTTTACTAAATTATTCAAAAAGATTGTTGGTATGACACCGACATCCTATAGAAGAACGTTTGATGAAGGTTAACATCAAATGCTAAAAGTGGTAAAATAGGTATTGATTAATGTCAGAATTTTGTTTATAACTTGTTATGACTTATTCAATATAAAACACATAACTGTCGGGAGGATTATGAAATGGCAAAGCAAATCAAGGTGCCGGGCACAGGAAAGCCTTTTAAGAACAACGCGGCCTATTGTGTCGGAACGGGGAGAATGGGTCTGGCGCTTCAGAAGGAATACATCGACCATATGGAAATGGTGCAGGATGCCATCCATTTTCGGTATATCCGCGGTCACGGACTGTTTTGCGATGATGTCGGTATCTGCCGTGAAACCGAGATGGACGGTAAAAAGTATCCCTTTTATAATTTCACCTATCTTGACCGTATTATGGATGCCTATCTTGCCTGCGGAATTCGTCCGTTCCTCGAGCTTGGTTTTATGCCTGAAAGGCTGAAAACCGGCGAACAGACGGTGTTCTACTGGAAGGGTAACGTAACGCCGCCTGTCTCTTATGAAAAATGGGCGGATTTGATTAAAAACACCTTGACGCATCTTGTTGAGCGGTACGGCATAGAAGAGGTCATCACCTGGCCCATCGAGGTTTGGAATGAGCCGAACATCCCGTTCTGGGCAGGTACGATGGAGGAATACTTCAAGCTTTACGATTATTCCGCAAAAGCTGTTAAAGCGGTCGACGTACGCATTCAGGTCGGCGGTCCGGCTATCTGCGGCGTTGAAACCGAAAAATGGCTGCGCGGGTTCTTTGAGCATTGCATTAAGAATAATTCGCCGCTGGATTTTATTACCCGCCACTGTTATACAGCCAACACCCCGACGACACGCGGGCATTATACATATCACACCATGAGAGATCCGGCCATCATGATTGATGAACTGAAGGAAACCCGAAAGTACATGTCCGACTATCCTGAAATAGCCGATATGCCGCTTCATATCACGGAATTCAACAGCTCCTATTCGCCGACATGCCCGATTCACGATACGGATTTTAACGCGGCTTTTATTGCACGCATCCTCAGCGAAGCGGGGGATTATGCCGACTCCTATTCCTATTGGACCTTCAGCGATGTGTTTGAAGAATCGGATGTGCCAAAATCGATTTTCCACGGAGGCTTCGGCCTCGTTGCGTTGGGCAGCATCAAAAAACCCACATTTTATACCTTTGAGTTTTTCTCGAAGGCGGGCAGGGAACTGCTCTACCGCGACGATAACCTCATCGTAACCAAGGATGCCGGTAAGTATGTTATTATCGGCTGGAATGCCCATGATATGCGCGATCATCAGCCAACCCCGGATGATTGCTACACTCTTTCACTGCCCGCGCTCGGGCAGCAAGCCATTGCCGTTAAAAAGGATGTGGGCGGCGCGCATGCGAACCCCGTACAGACCTGGAGCGACCTGGGTAAGCCGCGCAACCTCAATAAAGAGCAGCTTAAAATTTTGCAAGCCTCCGCCGAGCCTTGCCAGACGGATACAAAGCTGTTTGAGCGGGACGGTATGTATGAAATAGAACTGACAATCCCGTGCAATCACCTGTGCATGGTTGAAATCCTGCCGGTTAACGACCAGACCGACACCTATCTCGGCTTTGATCCCGATGAGTTTTACGGGTTAGTATAAATGCTGATGCGTGAAAAAGTGTTAGGCCCGTTGCTTGGCAGAGGAAATACTGCCGATGTTTATGATGTGGGCAATAACCGTGTCGTCAAGCTGTTTAACGCCGGTTATCCGCTTCAGAGTGTACGTTATGAAATCAAAAATTCCAAATTACTCAATGCTTTGGACATTCCGATCATAAAAAGCTATGAGCTTGCGACGTACGGCGGAAGACATGGCATTGTTTATGATAAACTCGACGGCGTGTCTATGTTGGATCTGATATTCAAAACAGGGGATTTAGAACAGTACGCGGCGGCTTTAGCTGTATTACACAAAAAAATACTGTCTCAAAAATTGCAGCGCGCTGTTAATTTAAAATCCATTTTAAAGACAAATATCAAGCGTTCGGATAGCTTGAGCAAGCTAAGTAAAACAGAGTTTCTTAAAACGCTCGATGGGCTGCCGGATGGTTATTGTTTTTGCCACGGTGATTTTCATTTCGGCAATGTCATTGCAAATCAAGGGACATACTATGTCATCGACTACATGAACGTCTGTCGCGGTCACAAATTCGGAGACATTGCCAGAACCGTCTATCTCCTTGAAATGACACCGGTTCCACCTGACACGAACGATGCAGAACGCTTACTTTCTATGAAAAAACACGCAACCGATATTTATCTTTCGGAAATGGGCGTCAGCAGAGAAAGCCTCGCCGAATGGCTGATGGTTATCGCCGCTGCTAGACTGTCAGAATTACGCGACGAAGAAACAGCTGAAAAAAACGCAGTATTTAAGTATCTGTTGTCATGTGGATTGAATTTATAAAACAAGACAATCTTTTTAGGAGGATGACCTTATGCCCGGCATTGACGGTACATACAAGAACGTTTTACTGGAGAATGGATATGCGCAGGATGAAATAGATCGGCGCGTGGGAGAGGCTTTTAATACGCTTTTTATTGGTCCGGACAGAATTTATCAGGAGGCTGGAATCGATATGGGGTATATGGTGGACACGGGCAATGACGACGCCAGAACTGAGGGCATGTCGTACGGGATGATGATGGCGGTGCAGATGGACCGCAAGGATATCTTTGACCGGATATGGCGGTGGAGTGTACGCTATATGCTGCACACAAGCGGCAGATATCAGGATTACTTTGCCTGGTCCTGCAAGCTCGACGGCACGAGAAACGCCGAGGGGCCGGCCCCTGACGGCGAGGAGTATTATGCCATGGCATTGTTTTTCGCATCCGGCCGCTGGGGCGACGGGGAAGAGCCGCTTGACTACAGTGTTCAGGCGCGAAAGATACTGCGCGCTTGCGTCCACAAGGGCAGCAATGGCATTGAGGGCGACCCGATGTGGGACACTGAAACGAAGCTGATAAAATTCGTCCCTGAGACGCCTTTTACAGATCCCTCCTATCACATCCCGCATTTTTATACGCTCTTCGCGCTTCATGCTGACGAGGAAGACCGCCCGTTCTGGCTTGAAGCCGCTAAGGCGAGCCGCGAATACCTGCATAAAGCCATCAACCCTCAAACCGGTCTTGTCTCGAATATGACGAATTTCGACGGCTCACTTATGCCCGGTGACGAGAGTAAAGGTCCCTGGGGTGTCATACACCGCACTTACTTCAGCGATGCCTACCGCACCGCAATGAATCTGGCGCTCGACTGGCAATGGTTCGCCGCGGACCTCTGGCAGGTTGAAATCCTGAACGCGCTTCAGAACTTTGTTTTTTCAGATGATAAAGCCTCAAACTTTGTTCTGTATTCCGATGGAACTGTCTTTGATAAGGAACCCATCATGCATCCCGTCGGCATGAAAGCTACATGGGCGTGCGCGTCCCTTGCAGCGGACGGCAAGTTTTCAAAGCAAGCCGTCAAGCAGTTCTGGGAAATGCCCCTCAGGACAGACAAGCGCCGCTATTACGACAACTGCCTCTATTTCTTCACCCTCCTCGCCCTCAGCGGACGCTATCGGATATGGTAACCGAGATAATCAGCCATACAATTTAAGAAAAAGCAAAAAAGCCGCAGGGTCAGTTCGTCGCTGATTCTGTCGGCTTTTTATTATCAGATATGTGTTTATTTTACGGCGGTAACCGTCACCGCTGTAACAATATAGGAAATTATTTTAAATGTGACAGTGTTGCCGACCTTTATATCTGCTATAGTGCCTGATTTTCCATCAGCTAATGTTACAGCAACATTGGTCGGGACGACCACCGTAAGATCTTTAGTAGTCCCAAAAACTGATGGTGACGGAGACGGTTCGGATGTGCCGGTATTGCTTGAACTATCAGAAGCTTCAGGTCCTACTGTTGAAAATACCATCGTCGAATTAAGCATATCGATTGTAAAGTCATTCCCTTTAATTGCAGTCACTTTGCCTGTAAAAGTTTTTATGACGGTCCCGGTTGTCGGCGACGGCATGACGGTTGGACTGGCAAGCTGCGGCTGGCTGCAGCCGGCAAGTGCCAGCGCAAAAATTGCCGCGCATAAAATCATCATCGGAACAAATAGTTTTTTCATGTATGTCACGCTCCACTTTAGTTTAACTTATTATACTAAAAAATTGCCATAATGCAACCAGGAATTTTAAATAGCAGTTCCGATACCTTTTAAACTGTCATCCATTGTGACAGCCATTTTTGCTTATCATTTTTAACAGCTTCAACAATATCCAGCCCCGAATGAAAGTCGTCAAACGTTCCTCTGGAAATTTCATTTTCAACCATACTCAGAAGATTTCCGTAATAATCATCCGCCGTAATGCTGTTTGTCGTCTGGCTAAAATGCTGCTGACTCTCATCGCCCGCAAGACGGGTATATTCGTTTTTCACTTGAGCGATTAATTTATCACGGTTCATCGTATATCTCCTTACGACACTTAAATAGTGAGCGGTATTTGCGCTGCACAGAGAAATCTGTAAAAATTCAGCCTGTTCCGAGGCCGTTTCTGTTGAGATTAGTTTATGCATAAACCATAGAAATATAATGAAGCAATGAAAAAGAGCAGAATTAGCCCGCCTTGCCAACCGAATACCGGTACCGAATAATCACGTTAAAAATAAATAAAAACCCTTAACCCGATAGTAAAATAGGGTTTCAGGGTATTTATTTTTGGCAGCGGGAGAAGGATTCGAACCCTCACAAACAGAGTCAGAGTCTGTGGTGCTACCTTTACACAATCCCGCTTTATTAAGGGTGAAGCCAACACTTTCTGAGGCAAAGTGTCCGGCAGAACTGAATTATAACGTCTTTCACCCTTATTGTCAAGATGTTTGACGAAGCTTTTATGCGTCAGCGGATAGTTGAAAGGGCGTTTTCCAGGTCGGCAATGATGTCTGAAACGTCTTCGATGCCGACGGATAAGCGCATTAAATCAGAGGATACACCGGCTGCGGCGAGCTGCTCGTCGTTCATCTGGCGGTGTGTGGCGCTCGCCGGATGGAGGATGCTCGTCCGTGCATCCGCGACGTGGGTGACGATGGCGGCAAGCTTGAGTTCCTTCATAAAGGCTTCGGCGGCGGCTCTGCCGCCGGTCAAACCGAAGGAGATGACACCGCAGGAGCCGTTAGGCAGATATTTTTTGGCCAGCGTGTAATATTTATCGCCGGGCAGGGAACAGTACTGCACCCAGGCGACTTTTTCATGCGCTTTAAGGTATTCTGCGATTTTTAAGGCGTTGGAACAATGCCTGGGTACGCGCACATGGAGCGATTCGAGGCCCAGATTGAGGATAAACGAATTTTGCGGAGAGGGGACAGCGCCCAGGTCCCGCATGAGCTGCATCGTCGCTTTTGTTATGTATGCCCGGCCCTGACCGAAGTCCTTAGTGTATATAACACCGTGATAGCTTTGGTCGGGTGTCGTTAATCCGGGGTATCTGTCAGCATAGCTGTCCCAGTTGAAATTGCCGCTGTCAACAATAGCGCCTCCGATAACAGAGGCATGGCCGTCCATATATTTGGTGGTGGAATGGACGACGATATCGGCACCCCATTCAAAGGGGCGGCAGTTAATCGGCGTCGGGAAGGTGTTGTCGACAATCAGCGGCACACCGTGTACATGTGCGATCTTAGCGTACAGCTCAATATCGAGCACCGTTAAAGCCGGGTTTGCGATGACTTCACCGTACATGGCCTTTGTGTTCGGGCGGAAAGCAGCGTGGAGCTCTGATACGGAGGCGTCCGGTGGTACGAAGGTGAACTCAATTCCCATGCGTTTCATTGTTACGGAAAAGAGATTGAAGGAGCCGCCGTAGATGGTGGAGCAGCAGACAATGTGATCACCACACGAAGCGATGTTGAATATTGAATAAAAGACAGCGGCTTGACCCGAGGCCAGCAGAAGCGCCGCTGTGCCGCCTTCAAGCGCGCAGATTTTTTTTGCGACAGCATCATTTGTCGGATTGGCGATGCGGGTATAGAGATAACCGTCGCCCGTCAAGTCAAACAGCTTTGCCATATCCTCGCTCGTCTCATACTTAAAGGTCGTGCTCTGTATGATAGGGAGGATGCGCGGCTCTCCGTTTTTCGGTGAATACCCCGCTTGTACGCAATTTGTATCCTGTTTATATTCCATTTCTGTTCACCCTTCTGAGCATTATTTGACAGCATGTTAAATATCCGCCTGAGGCGGCATATAAAGTGGGAAAGTAACCTGAAACCGCATGCCGCCGCTCTCACGCCGAATGGCGGTAATTGTACCGTTATTTTCGCGGACGGTCGCCCGCACAATTGACAAGCCGAGGCCGCTGCCGCCTGCTTCACGCGAGCGCGCTTTATCGACGCGGTAAAACCGGTCGAAAATATAGGGCAAATCAAGCTCGGGTACGCCAATGCCGGTGTCGTCAACGGTCAGCTCAATATTTTTCCCCGCGTGGATCAAAGTAATGGTGACGCTGCCGTGCGGCATGTTGTACTTGATGGCATTTTCAACAAGGTTAAATACGACCTGATAAATATCGTCTTCCGTAGAATAGACGAAACAACCGCCGTCGAGCTTGGAATTAAGGCTGATCTGGCAATTATCCGCAAGAGGATTCAGCATCCGCAATGTGCTGGTAATCACTGTGCGTATGTCAACGCTTGTCCGCTGTTTGTCAACCTTGGCATCAAGCCTTGTCAGGCTCATGAGCTTTTCGGTTGTTCTGGACAGACGCTCGGCTTCCGTGCCGATGTCATGAACGAATTCATGGACGGTGTCGACATCCATTTCTTCGTTCTGCAGAATGCTGTCTGATAAAAGGCGGATGGACGCCAACGGTGTTTTGAGCTCGTGCGAGGCGTCGGCAACGAAACGGCGCCTGATTTCCTCCGTCTCGCGCAGCCTGTTTGTCAGGCTGTTGAATTCATCGCCGAGCATCGCCATTTCATCATTGCCGCGTATCTGGATGCGGTAGTTGTATTCCCCTTCGCGTACAGAGACGATGGCATTTAATATGGAGGTAATTCTGCGCATAATTGTCCATATAAAGAATGCGACCATAATGACCGAGAGAAACGTAACGACGAAGGATATGCTCTTTATTTTACTTTGAAGGCCAAGCAGTATTGCACCCTGCGCCGTATCGTATTCATGCACATAGACGACACCGATGACTGCGCCGCCATTATTTATCACAGGTGTAAAAGCACTGCTGGAAAATGCGCCTCCGGAAAAGCTTGAATAAAACACATCATAGCCGCTCATTGTCCTATTAACATTTTCTTTGACGAATCCGCCGTCAGAGCTGTCATCTCCGATATTTGTGTCGTAGTAAGCGTTTCCGTCTATACCGAAGACGGTGATATGCGTCAGACCTGTCACGTCAAGTCGATTCATAATCGATTTGACACCCTCATCAGTCAGATTGTCGATGGGAGCCAGGTTTGTGGCAATGGTGATCGCCTGATTTTTAATAAATCCCTCTTTTGAAGCAAAAATCATATCGCGGGACGCTATCAGGAAATAGGTATTCATCAGTATCAGCACTATCGCGATGATCGAAAAGTACATCAATGCGAATTTTGTTCTGATACTGCTGAAAGGCTTTAATTTTCTGACACTATCCTTTAATATAGTATCCAACTCCCCACTTTGTCATGATCCGTTCGGGTTCCGCAGGATTCTTTTCCAGCTTCTCACGAAGACGCCGGACGTGAACGTCAACGGTGCGGATATCTCCCTGATATTCGTAGCCCCAGATGATATTGAGGAGGTTTTCCCGGCTGTACACCCGGTCCGGGTTTTTTGCGAGCAGCTCGATGACATCGAATTCTTTCGCCGTCAGCTCGACTGGTGTACCGTCATTTTTCGCCGTCCGCTTTTCGGTATCAATGACAATATGCCCAATGGTTATGCAGGATTCTCCCGTATTCTGGCCCATATGCGCAGAGCGCCTGAGGAGCGCGCGGACGCGCGCCTTGAGTTCGACGATGTTGAACGGCTTTGTTACATAGTCATCGGCCCCGTACTCAAACCCGATGATTTTATCCATGTCCTCACTCCGTGCTGTGAGCATGATCACGGGGACTGTGGAAAATTCGCGGATGCGCGTGCAGGCTTCCAGCCCGTCAAGCTTCGGCATCATCACATCGAGTATGATTAAATCAAAATTTCCGCATCGGGCGAGCTCAACAGCTTCTTCGCCGTCATAAGCGACTTCAACCTGATAGCCTTCCGTTTCAAGATTGAATTTTATGCCTTTAACCAGGAGCTTTTCATCGTCAACGACTAAAATTTTCATCATTTCACCCTTATCCAATCGTTATCAGGTCTTTGATCGCATCGTATTTCTTTTCGCCGATTCCGTCGACATCCATAATTTGCTCAATATTTTTAAAGCCGCCTATTTTCGTTCTGTAATCCACAATGCTCCGGGCGAGTACAGGCCCAATACCGGGCAATTCATCGAGCTTTGCCGCGGAAGCCGTATTGATGTTGATCTTAACCGCAGCTTCAGGAGCAGCCTTGCCGGACGATCCGGACGGTTTGGAGACCGGACTTGTCGTAACACGCGCCGCAGCGTCGGGCGTATGCACCGCACTCACAGTGGCATCGGGAGTCTCGGCAGTCTTCAAAACGGCAGAGCTAGCCGACGCGGCAGGTGATGCCGACACGGTAGGTGATGACGGCGCAAATGATATGACCTGAACAGCCGCCCCTCTGCCGACGAAATAACCTGCCGTAAAAAGAAGGCAGGAGAGCGTCAAGGCAATGACAATCCATTCCGCTTTTTTAAGATTCTTCATCATGTTACCATTCTTTTGAAAAGATAATTTGAAAAATCATCGCGTTTTAATGTAAAGCTTGATAAAGTACATGCTTTGACAGGTATTATATCATAATGTTTGGCAGAAATGTATGAGGAAATTTTATATTTCAGCGTATAAATATAAAAAGATTCTTCGCCGATCGGCTCAGATTGACAGGGAAGTGTCATTCTGAGGGGTATAGCCCCGAAGAATCTTTTTACAGTTTAAGCAGTTTTCCTCTTATGGATTAGTAAGAGATCCTACCCAGCAGTGTAAACCCGGCCATATCGAGGACTGAAATGGATTGGGTGTCGACGATGTAGGCGAGGTCGCCGATGTACAACCCGCGGCTGTCGCCGTTCCACTCAATGGAGGAGATGCTTGCCTTTTTAATGAAGCCCTGCGCATCGGAATAGCTGTAGATGCCATAGCCGTTGTCGGCGGGGAAAGCGATGATGTTTTTATCGGCGGATATCAGAATGGCTTTGTGGTTATTGAGCGCGCTGCTGTAGCTGGAATCGAGCTTGAGAAAATTTTTCACTGATACATCGGCAGGATTTGTGGTATCAAACATGGTGAGCTTCATGCCGTCCGTCCGGCCATTCGCATCGGCACTCATACCGAGACCAAACAGACGGCCGGAGCTGTAGACATGGAGATATTCTGAGAAGCCAGGTATCTTCAGGCTGCTCAGCACAACCGGCTTCGCCGGATCGGTGAGATCAACTGCAAAGAGCGGGTCGACCTGGCGGAAGGTAACGAAATAGCCGATGGCACCGTCAAAGCGGACCGAGTACACCTGTTCGCCTTTGGCCAGGTTTTCGACGCCGCCGATTGTCTTCAAGCTCCCGTCAAGCACATAGAGCGCGTTGGCGGAGGTCGGGTCTTTATATTTATAGTTGACGAAGCCCTTTGCCTTGTCTGTGTACTCTGACCAGCTCTGGCTGTTCGTTGTCGTTACGACTCTGAGGCTGCCGTTGTACTCATCCAGCGCAAATTGGCTGTTCAGGCTGCCCGGTACAGTGCCGGAGGCTTTCAGCGCGAGCTGACCGCCGCTAATATCAAAGCTCGTGATGTCGGTGACATTGTTTATTGAATAGTCGAGGACGGTATACACACTGTCGGTATAGGGTGCCGAGACCGTCTGACTGCTCGTGGAATTGGCAAGGTAGAGCGTTTTTTCATTCATGTAGACGGTGGAGCCGCCACCTAGAATCGATTGGCTCAAGCTGAGCGCCGCGCTCGGCAAATCATACGCGCAGATGACTGTGTAACCGGTCGAATTGGAATAGGGCATGATTGAAATGGAGTCGGGGTTGACGAGCTTGGCAGTACCGGCTGTGTACAGGTTGGGGATATAGGAGCTGCTGTCGCTCTCAACCGCCGAATAGGAGGTATAATTCGAGAGCATAAAGAGCGTGCTGCCGATCAGGCGCGTCGTCAGAAGGTACCCGTCCTGACCGAGCTCGGCTTTTTGAACAGGGTTTGAGCGGTCGGCAATATCAAAGATATAGAGCTTTGTAATTTGCTTATTGTTTATCGGCGCAATGCTGGGCTTAATGGCAATGGTATTGCTCTCCGCGGGCGGAATCACCGAATCGCTGCTGCTGCCGGATTCGGCGCCGCTGGTGCTGCCGGACTTGACGGTGCTGTCAGCAATGTACGGGCCATAGTTGGAGTAGGAAGAAACGATGACGGCGGTATTGCCCGTTATATAAATATCGGTGGCGTATTCGCTGCCGTAGCCAATGCGGTCCGGCGCTTTGACACCATAACCGGGAGCAGGCTGATTAACTGTGCTATCGGTACCGATTTTGACGGATGAAATTCGTTTTGTCGAGATGCCGTCCGCTTTGAAGATGATCAGCTCGTTCTGCCGGAGGACATAAATGTATTGCCCATCGGTTTTGACGATATCGCCTTCATCGACGCCATTGACCTGCACATTTGTCTGCGAGTAATCAGGGCTCTGCGCGGTGACACCGTTATTCTCATCGGGCGCAGCCGCCGAACTTCCGACCGCAGCCGACCCGGTTTCAGCCCCAGGTGCAGCGGCAGCACTGGCTGTAACTTTATTTCCTGCAGCCGAGTCCGCTGCTGCCCCATAAAAATTTGCGGTATTTGCTCTTGCCGCGGCGGCACTGAGCGCTTTGTACACATCGGAATAGGACGCGGCATGTGTCAGCTTCCTGCTGCCGGTATCCTGAGCAGACAGATTAACCGAAGCGGTAGAGCCGGGGGATGTATCGCCTGAACCGCCGTTGGCCTTTGCCGTACTGCAGCCGGTTAAAAGCCCGGTTATCAGGAAGACACAGAGCGAAAAAGGTAATAATTTGAGCCTTTTCATGATATCGCCTCACTATTTAGTATTTATTTCGATTTCTGTTTATAAGACGAATGGATACTTGGAATGTTCCAATACAAAATGAAATACCGGTAGTTGATGCCGCACCGAAGAGCCGCTGTCAATTACCGGTATTATTTTCTTGATTTTTATTATGTAATAGAGCTACATGACCGCCGCGAATTTATTCCTGAATCTGATCTTTCGATACAGCAACCGAACAGGAATAGCACAGCTCGTTCTGGCTGTCTGCCGATAGCCGGGATTGTCGAAGAAATTGCCCGTCGCGTTCGGAACCGGTGAACAATATTCGAGCAGATTCCCCTCAAAGATCAGCCAATCCTTGACATACCTGCCTATTTCATCCGGCGTAAACTTACAGTTTAGCTTTGCGGGATCTAAATTGATGCCCATAAGTCTGACCATGTGCACTACAAATTCGGCGCAGGTATACGCTTTGTACGTATGAATCCCTTTGAGGAAAGGGTAAGAGAGCACGGAAAACAGATTATATATGTATCCGTCCGCATCATGTTTAATCTCAAGAAGCCTGCTTTTGCCCAACGTATATTGTTCTTTTGTGACAGGTATCTTGTAAATACTCACATTAATGCGCGGGAACCGCTGCAGCGTGAATCTCTCCGGATATTCCTTAATAAGCCCCGCGTTCAGCGGATTCTTGTACTGCCGCCGCCCGAATGAATACAACTGCTTCAGCTCCGCGTCAAACGCGATGGAAGCGTGATTGTACTGTATCTTCGCAAATTTCCGTATCAATCGCCCGAATTCCGTCGGCGTCTCCGAAATGACAATGTATATGTAATATTCGCGGTTGTCATGGTCGTTTTTATGCAGCATAGCTTTTCCTTTGTATCAAATAAGATATATAAAACCAACTAATTTATCATAGCACAATGTAAGAGGAATGTAAAATGAAAATGTTGTGAGAGGGGGTTAATGCAGGTGTGGAATAATAGATTTTCATAGATAAAAAATATATATTGGCAATTCTATTTTTTTTATGTAAAATATAATATATAGTTCGGAAAAGAGAAAAGAAAATGTTTAGTTGCATCTTTGTAGGTACGAATAGAATTCGCTAATAACAAACTTTATTTGAAGGCCCATAATTTGTGGGCTTAGTTTGTTGTACGCAAAAATAATACCTATAAGGAGAGCTGAAATGAATATAAATAATCTTATCATAAAGTACTATCTCAAGAATGTTATGTTTATAACCGGAACAGCATATGCGGGAAAATCAACTATGGTAAAAATGCTTGCTGACAAGTACGGGTTAGTCCATTGCGGTGAAAATTATGATTGTATTCCCGATGGAATACTGACTCCAGAACAATACCCAAACCTGTGTTATTTCCAGACCATGAAAGACTGGCAAGAATTTGTGAATCGGTCTCCTGAAGAATATGAAAAATGGATTTTTGCCAATATGCAAGAAATTGCAGAGTTTGAAATAGCATTCCTTATTCACATTTCCAAATCACAAAAAGTCATTGTCGATACGAACATTCCACTCGATATACTTCACGAGATATCTGATTACAACAAAGTAGCGGTCATGCTATCTCCTCAGTCAATGTCGGTTGAACATTTTTTTGACCGTGACGATCCTGATAAAGCATTTCTATACCAACAAATATTAAAAGCAGACAATCCAAAAAAGACGATGGAAAATTACTGTGCAGGTATTGCAAGGATAAACAGTAAAGAGCATTATGATGAATTGGCTAATAGTGGATATTTTACAATAATAAGAAAGGATACATTAACCGACACAAAGCTTGAAACGCTTGGAATTCTCGCAAAACACTTCGGTTTAACAAGCTGATTCTGACAGTAAGTGAACAATAAAATTTATATGTAAAAAATAAGGTGCACAGGAAATAACCTGTGCACCTTATGATTATTGGCTGTGTTTTACTATCTTCTAGTACATACCGCCCATGCCGCCCATGTCGCCGCCGCCGCCGACGGGAGCTGCGGCTGGTTCTGGGATGTCGGAGACGAGGGCTTCGGTGGTGAGGACCATGGAGGCGACGGAGGCTGCGTTCTCAAGGGCGGAGCGGCAGACCTTTGTCGGGTCAACGATACCGGACTTGATGAGGTCGCAATACTCTTCCTTGGCGGCATCGAAGCCGTAGGAAGCGGACTTGCTGGCCTTGACTTTATCGAGGATGACGGCGCCTTCGAGACCGGCGTTTGTGGCAATTTGCTTGATGGGGGCCTCTAATGCCTTCGCAATCAGAGCAATACCGGTTTTCTCATCGCCTGTGGCTGTTTTAACAAGGAGCTCAACGGCTTTGGAAGCAACGACGTAAATCGTTCCGCCGCCTGCGACGATGCCTTCTTCAACAGCGGCTCTTGTCGCGTTGAGGGCGTCCTCAATGCGGAGCTTCTTTTCCTTCATCTCGGT
>DBTM01000071.1:5021-21386 GCA_002307055.1 Clostridiales bacterium UBA1316 | reverse complement strand
CTGTATATCAGATTAAAGCCGAAAACGACGCCCGTATCCTGCGCGGCGTCACGCTCAGCCAGCATGAAGCCGGGGTTGTGCCGGTTGCTGCTGGCACCTGTCGTCGAGGAGTTGACCGTAATGCCGTATTCGACGGGGCGCTCGTGGAGATTGGCCTCCTTGATCCAGCCGCCGTCAAGCGTCAGCATGCGGAAGCGCTCATCCGGCAGGTCGAGCATCATGCTCATCATTCGGCGTATAAAAAGCGGTGCCTGGCTTTCATTATATAAAACAGCACGCCGGGTTATAATATCGGTTTTCTCGTATACGGAGAAGTAAAGAGAAAGCTTGACCTGGCAAGTGGTGTCCTTCATGACGACAACGAGTGTCTGGTCGGCGCCGTACGCTGACGGCAGCGTATCCATGGCAGGGCTGCCGGTTTCCTCGCTGTACGATGCATACACAAAATCGCTGACATATGACCCATCCGGCATCTTCAGCTCCGTCGGACTCTGGCGGTAATCGCCGCGGCCGTTGTCCGACCATTCGAGATACATGGTGCCCAGGCAATAGCGGTCGTCAGATGGGTCGTAGACAATGCTGCTGCCCATCATAATCGTCCGTTTCTGTGCCAGGACATCCGCTGTATCCTCCGCATTAAGCCGAGCACCGTAGTATAAATGCTCTAAATGGCCGAAGGGTGTGATCCGGAACATATAGGTCGTGCTGGCCGTATCAAGTCTGAATACATTACCGCCGACGGTTACCAAATAAAACCCTCCCCGCGCTAATAATGGTATGTCTGTGCCTTTACATATTTATCAAAAATTTCATCGGTCACACCGCCCGCGCGGATGACCTCCGCGTAGAAATTCCCCGTTTTTTTAACGGTGCGCTTCTGCGTTTGGTAATCCACATACACAAGCCCGAACCGCGCGCTCTCACCCTCAAGCCACTCAAAGTTGTCGCAGAAGCACCAATGGTAATAGCGCTCAACGGGCAGCCCGGACTCCGCGAGGGCTTTCAGGTGCTCATATATATAACGGCAGCGGAATGCGTCAGCATTGTCGCAGGTGCCGTTTTCGGTGATATAAACAGGGCACTTTATCAGCTGACAGAGCTTTTTACAGCAGCGGACGATGCCCTCAGGGTATATTTCCCAACCAAGGTCGTTTTTCGGGGCACCTTTGCGCGTCCCGTCCGCAAAGCCCGAAACGGTCGTCCTTGTGTAATAGTTCAAGGCAATAAAATCACAGTATTCACCGCGCTTTATGGCGGGTGCCGGATGAAGCGGCCATTTGAATACGCCGAAACACATGGCCTGTGTGACGGCGTCCTGGAAAAACCGTTCCAGCATGTGTGCGCAGAGGCGATGATACGGATTTCGCTGATTCTCGGGGTCAAACACCCGCATATGGAGCGCAAAGCTCACCCGGGTATTATCAAGCCCCATCTCCCGGCGCAGCTTGTGTATCAGCGCGTATGCCTGAATATGGCACACCGCCATATTCGTCATAACGGTGATTGTCTGCCCCATGGATTTTTTCCCCGGCGGCCATAACCCAAAATAAAACGAGTTGGCGGCATAGACGTTCGGTTCGTTTATTGTGATATATTCCGAGACAAGATCCCCGAAGGACCGCACCGTGAGCCTGACATAATCGAGAAAATCCACGAGGTTCTCCGCTTTTGTAAAGCCGCCCTTTTTCTCAAACCACATCGGATTAGTAAAATGGTGTATTGTCAGAAGGACCGATATGCCATGATCACGCAGATATGTCAGTTCCTCGCGGTAGTGCGCGACGGCGTCCAGATTGACGCTGCTTTGGGTGGGGCAGATCCTTGCCCATTCAATACCGAGACGGTAGGTCTTTATACCCATTTCGGTCATCAGCTCGGCATCCTCGCGCCAGAGGCTGTAATGGCTTGTCGCGCGGGCGGGGTCGGAGCCGTCCGGAATTTTGCCGCGGCGGTACCAGTCGATCCAGTTGTGGCCGCAGTCACCGCCCTCTATCTGTGTCGCCGCGGAAGCCGCGCCCAAAACCATGCCGTCTTTCAGCTTGAAAGCCATGCTTTATCCCCTCCGCATCGTTATAACCACTGTCAGCACCTGACTACTGTCAGGAATGACAAAATATACGTCAATTATGTACATACTTTAAGTATTATATCACGATACTTTTTACTTTGCATCTAGCACAGGCGGTTCACCATGATATTTTGATCTCAATATAACTTGCATATCCTGTAAAAATGTTCATTCGGAATATGGCTGATATATCATTGTCATATCAATTCTTGTTAATAACTCCGCAGGATTTGTGTTTATTTGAATTCACGAATTATTTTAAAAATAAAGCGTTAAATATGACGATTCGATGTATAGACATGACGCAGTTATTTCGTTATATTAATGACATCAATTATTTTGCAACGGCGCATTGATTATTCAATGCGCCGCTTTGATTAAATGATTATAAATTAAAGCAATAAAAACAAGGGCGTTTTAAGACACACTTAAAGCGCCCTGTGCATTTTTAAACAGTAATTTTCATGGCGGACCCGGCAGACGGAAAACCTCATCTGATAGCTAAAACAATGGCGTTTTTGACTATAAATCGAGAACGTCTTTTTCTTTTGAGCATGCAAAGAGAATTGGACGTACTCAAATCCTTAGTTCTCACAGCGAATATTTAAAGGAGATGTTAATGATGTCAAAAACAAATGAATGTGCGGAGAGAGTGGGCCTTCGCTCGGAGTGCCTATCCTTCACGGAAGTCCTGGGACAGTCCATTTCAAACATCGCCCCCAGCGCGACTCCGGCGTTTACAATTCCCGCTGTATTTATTCTGGCCGGCAACGGCACCTGGCTGGCCTATCTGTTTGCAACTGTCGCGGTTCTGCTCGTTGGTTTGCACATAAGCTATTTTTCAAAAAGATCAGCGTCGCCCGGCGCGCTGTATACTTACATTTCCGATGCGGCGGGACCCGCGACCGGGTTTATTTCAGGCAGCGGACTCGTCTTGGCCTACCTGCTGACCGGCGCCGCAGTACTGCCGTGCTTTGCGAGCTTTACCAATGTGGTGCTGGGCGCTTTGGGTGCTCCCGCAGTTCCAAACATTGTATTCTGCATCGTCGGAATAGTGGCTGCATTCTTTGTCGTATATAAAGACGTTGTTATTTCAGCCAAGCTCATGCTTATTTGCGAAGGTATTTCATTGTTCATGATTATTGCCCTGGGTATTATCGTTTTTGTAAAAAGCAATTTCACATTATATACGCACCTCTTCACGCTTGAGGGTGTCTCGCTCGACAGCATCCGTCTCGGTTTAGTATTGGCGTTCTTCAGCTTTGTCGGATTTGAGAGTGCGACGGCCTTGGGGCATGAAGCAAAAAATCCATTTAAGTCAATACCAAAAGCAATTCTCATCAGCGGTGCATTTGTCGGTGTCCTTTTTACGATATTCTCAGTTCTGGAAATCGTTGGATTCGCGACAGCCGGATCGGATCTGTCCCAGACAACAGCCCCGCTCAATGACCTTGCTGCCCAAAACGGCGTGAGCCTGCTCGGTATTTTCATCTCCGTCGGCGCGTTGATCAGCTTCTGGTCCTGCGCGGTTGCCTGCATCACAGCGGGCGCCAGAATCATGCACAGCATGGGCAATCAGAAGCTCGTGCCAAGCGTCTTTGGCAAGGTACATGATAAGAATGAGACCCCGCATATTGCTATAATCCTGCTGGCTGCCCTGACATTTATCATCCCGACCATACTGCTGATGTTCGGAATCGAGCCGATTATGATCTTCAGCTATGTCGGAACCGTCGCGACGCTCGGCTTCTTGTTCAACTATATTCTTATGGTTGTTTCAGCACCGATTTATCTCCATAAAAGAGGTGAGCTGAAAGCTAAGCACGTCATTCTGGCAATCGTGACCTTCGCTATTCTCATGATACCGTTTGTCGGCAGCGTTTATCCCCTCCCGCCATACCCGTTCAATCTCTTCCCGTTCATATTCCTGGCCTGGCTTGTCCTTTCCGCCGTATGGTATATGGTTGCCAACAGCCGCAGAAATAAGGATGAGGTGTTCAGCGATTCCGTTGTCCCGGGATACGAGAAATTATAGAAATGGGCGCGTTGCATATTGAAGATAATAGAGCTTATTCATGACTATGACCATCCGGATGTCCCGTCAAATGTAGATATCTGGGTTGAGAAATCAGGCTGGAGTACGCGGAGACATTACGCGTACAAAGAACCCCGTTTCCCGGTACCGGCTGATTTTGATTTGGTCATCGTCCATGGCGGTTCACAGCATCTGTGGTTTAAGGAAGACCATCCCTGGCTCAGCAATGAAATTGAATTTGTCCGAAAAGCAATTACTCAGGGGATACCTGTGGTCGGGTTTTGCCTGGGCAGTCAAATAATAGCTGAAGCCTTCGGGGGTAAGGTGTTCCAAAGCGCTGAGAATGAAACAGGCTTCTATGATGTTTCACCGTATCCAGCCGCTTCGGAACACCTGATCCTCAGAGGACTTGATACCGGCTTCTCGGTATTCGAGTGGCATTCAGATCATTATACCTTGCCGGAAGGCTTCACCGCTCTGGCTTATTCGGAGAAGGCCGCGAACCAGATTATCGCAAATCCGCAGATTCCTGCGGTCGGATTTCAGTTTCACCCGGAATACACAAAGAAAATTATCATTGAATATACAGCCGCCAATCCAAACGAAGTATGGAAGATAAACAATGCGCCGCTGCAAATCGGCGAGTTCGCCCGGGCGGTTGCTCAAATGAAGGATACTTACAGCCTTTTTGAAAAACTGATGCTCAATACGTTGGATTACCTCAATACGACATTTGCGCATTTGCATCTGTGATAAGAAAGTGGGCGGAAACAATTCTTACAGCATTTGGGAAATTGCCGATAGAGACGCAGCGGCACATTATTGACGCAGCGGCTAAGGTTTTCGCGGAGGAGGGCTATCACTACGCAAGTGTCGCCAACATTTGCGCGGAGGCCGGAATATCTAACGGCGCGCTCTACAAGTATTTCAAAAACAAGGAGATGCTCTTCCTGACGGTAATTGATTACTGCACGGCGAAGGTTGAGGAACTCTACAAAAAGCATTTCCTGAATGTCAGCGCCGTCTATACCGCCATAGGGAATTTCCTGATGGACCTGGCTGACTTTTCAGAAGAATACAAGCTGTATTCGCGTATCTACTCCGATCTCGGCTCAAGCTCAATGAACCGCTTTGCGGCCGACACAGCTGAAAAATTCAGAAAGGCCTCCAGCGCGTATACGGTAAAAATGGTGCAGTCCAGCAAAGAGCGCGGCGAAATAAAGAAGACGATCGAAACGGAAAAGGCCGCTTATCTCATTGACACACTGATCACAGTTTTCTCCTATTCCATGGTTTCAGACTACCAGAAGACCCGGTTTGACTCCTTTTTTTCAAAGAATGGCGGTACGGTGACAACGGCGGATATGATCGAGCAGATGACGGCACTGCTCAAGCAGACACTCTTATAAAACGCTTATCAATTATAAAACTAAAAAACAAAATGGAGAGCAAACGCTCGCTCCCCTGAAAATTTATTAAAATGAGGTGACTTACGTGAAAAATGCAGTTGAGAAAACAACAGGTTATTCATGCCTGACGAAGGAAGACGTCAAAAGGCTGATAACGGAAAACGGCATTGAAATGATCCGGTTTGAGTTTGCCGATTTGCACGGTATCAACCGCGGGAAGCTGCTGCCGGCGAACATGATTGATGAGGTGCTCGAGCACGGTATCGCCTTCTGCGCGTCCATCCTGGCCATGTGCTTTGACAACAATGTCGCAACTGTCGACAACCTGGCCAAAAACAACTACGACGATCTGCTTGTAAAAGCTGATCCGTCCACATTCATTATTCTGACGCATATTGAAAAGACGGCGCTTATCCTCGGCGATCTTTATTATCACGGTGAGCCGATGAAACAGTCACCCCGCCTGTTTCTGAAAAACATGATTCAAAAATATAACGCGCTGGGCATGAATCCGATTTGTGCCAGCGAGCTGGAGTTTTACCTGTACAAGCGTGTCGGCGACAACAAATACGAGCATTATACGAACAAAACAGGAAATTGCTATACAGCCAATACGCGCATTGATCCAAACGGCTTTCTCTATCAGCTGACGCGGACACTCAAGGATATGAATTTTGATATCCTCTACATGAATACCGAGTATTACCCGGGCCAGTATGAATACAACTGGAGCCACGGACCGGCTCTGCGCAACTGCGACGAAACCTTCAATTTCAAAGGAATTTCGAAGGATATTGCCGAGCAGAACAATCTGTTAGTCACCTTCATGGCAAAACCGGGCAACGATGTGGGCGGGAGCGGCTGCCACTTCCACATATCGCTGAGTGATCTGGCGACAGGCGCCAACCTGTGTGACGACCCGACGGACCCTATCGGGATATCTCAGCTGATGAAATACTTCGTCGCCGGTATACTCAAGCATGCGCGTGCCCTGACGGCTTTGCTTGCCCCGACCATCAATTGCTATAAGCGATACATTATCGATTCGTTCGCCCCCTGCTATATCGGCTGGGGTTATGACAACAGAACAACCTTTGTCCGTATTCCGGCTGAGCGCGGAAAGGCTACCCGTGTCGAAGTGCGTGCCGGCAGCGCGGCAGCCAACCCGTATCTTGCCATTGCAGGTATACTGGCGGCTGGACTCGACGGCATTACAAATAAGCTCGAGCCGCCCGCCATTATCACAACCGATCTGTACCACGACACGAGCGTCCAGAGCAACTATGTGCCGCGCAGTCTTTTCCGGGCTCTTGAGGAGCTTAAAACGGACCAGTGGCTGAAGGAGTGCGCCGGTGAGGATCTGATCAACAACTTTATCGCGCTGAAAGCCTATGAGGTTGAGACCTATACGAATACGGTCACCGAGTGGGAATGGGATACCTATTCTTATCACATCTGAAAACAGGAGGCGAAAACATGTGCGGCATAGCAGGTATTATTAATGAAAAAGGCATGGATGTGTCGGGAAAACTCATCGATATGCTCTCGCTGATTCAGCACCGCGGCATGGACGCGAGCGGGATTGCGGTTTACGGCTCAGGGGATAAAGCCACGCTGCGTGTGGCAATTTCCAAGCCCAATCTCCACGAGCCGCTGCTCAATATTGTCAAAAACTACGCGGGCGTGCTCAGTGAGCAGATGTCCGAACCCGGCGGCCGTGTGAGCTACTCGGAAATGGCGCTAAAAATCGACGATACTGCGATCCCCGCACTTCATAAGGCTGTCAACGGCGTCGATGGACTGTACATACATTCGCTTGGCCGCGGCATGAACGTATACAAAGAAAACGGGCTGATCAGCAATCTGACCGGAATGCATAATATCGACAGGAAAACGGCGACTCACGGTATCGGCCATGTGCGCATGGCGACCGAAAGCGCTGAGGATGTCAATGCCGCGCACCCCTTTGTATCGCCGTTTTTTCCTGAGCTCAGTATTGTTCATAACGGGCAGTTTACAAATTACTTCAACATCCGCCGCCGGCTTGAGAGCAAGGGCGCGCAGTTTAAGACCTTGAATGATTCCGAGGTAGCCAGCCACCTGATTGCGTGGGCGATGTCAAAAAACGGCGGCGACCTGGAAGACGCGCTCAATTACGCCCTGCGTGAACTTGACGGCATCTTCTGCATCATCGCTTCCACCTCAAAGCAGTTTGGTTTCGTCAAGGATAAGCTCGGTATTAAGCCGCTGCTTCTCCTGCAGAATGACGATATCACGCTCATCGGTTCAGAGCAAATTGAGTTTACGGCCGTATATCCGGATGTCTATGCCGACGAAGTGGAGCCCGGGGAGGTAAAAGTATGGAATATTTAGACGCACAAGGCTGTGAGAGCGCAAACCTCAACGCGCTTCTTGTGAAGGCGCTGGAGAAGTCGGGAGAAGTCACGATTGAAAACCCGCATTCAATGCACAACATCGGCGCGGGTCTTGAAGCAAAAGGCAAAATCATTATAAAAGGAAGCACAGGCTTTTACACCGGCGGCTTTATGGAGGGACCGAGCATCACCATAGACGGCAACGCCGGCTGGTATGTCGGAGACAATATGATGGGCGGAGAGCTGCTCGTCACGAAAAATACCGGATCAAATGCCGGTGTGTACTTTTACGGCGGCACCATGGTTATTTACGGCGGCACCGGCAGCCGTGTGGGATATGGCATGAAGGGCGGCACCATTATCGTCTGCGGTTCCGCGGGCAGATGGGCCGGGCAGATGACGCTCGGCGGAAAGCTGGTGCTGCTGGGCAAGACCGGAAAGCAGATCGGCGAGTCGATGTATAAGGGCTCAATATTCGTGGCCGACCCTGAAGCGGAGAATAATCTGGGCGGCAACGTGTTCATGGATGACATTACATCGGAGGAAGCCGAGGAATTGGATACCGTGTTTGCAAAATACCGCATCACGGCTGAGGCAAAAAAGCTCCGGGCGATTCGCCCCTCCCTGACAGGGAGACACTCCTATGTGTTATTTAAGCCGGAGCTCCATCCTGAGCTGGCGAAGAAATAAGCCGCCGGATGTGAGCAAATCATCGTAAAGGAGCTGCCGATATGGAAGCTAATAATGCTAATAAGAATAAAGTAACAGAAGCCAAGGATGTCCAGCGCGGTATATGGAGTCCGGAAGTTCTCTCCGAGATCGACTATAAGGCCTCAAGCGGAAGCCATCGGATTCGGGGCTGCGGCTCGACGAAGGCAATGCCGACCTTTGACGATCTCATGATCCTGCCGTCCCAGCTCTCGCGCATGTCTCTGGATACTTATCGGGAGGACTGCCAGACGCGTGTGGTACTCGGCGCGCGGTTTGCCAAGAACCCGCTGGTCATCGAGACGCCGGTTATGATTGCCGGCATGTCTTACGGCGCGCTGAGTAAAGAGGCTAAAATAGCGCTTGCCAAGGCGACGCAGCTGGTCGGTACCGTGATTTCAAACGGCGAGGGCGGTCTGCTGCCGGAAGAGCGGGAGAATTCGTACCGCCAGTCGATACAGATTCTGCCGAGCCGCTTTGGGTTCACAAAGCGCAGCTTTGACAGCGCCGACATGCTCGAGTGGCTCATCGGTATCGGCGCCAAGCCCGGCTTATCGGGCCATCTGATGGGTGAGAAGATCACCGAAGAAATTGCGGCGATGCGCCAGCTGCCCGTCGGCATTGACCTGCACAGTATGCCTCGCCCCGGAGATGCCTTCGGCGCGGACGATATGATGGTCAAAATGGAGCAGCTGCGCGAGATTACAAAATGGGAGACGCCTATCTTTGCCAAGATTGCCGCCGGACGTGTCCGCGACGATGTCAAAATCGCCGTAAAAATCGGTGTGGACGGCATTATTCTCGACGGTGCTCAGGGCGGCACCGGCGCGGCCCCCGTTATGGCATCCGCGCATCTCGGAATCCCGACGATGCCGGCACTCGTAGCGGCTGTCCGGACGCTTGAGGAAATGGGCGTGAAGGATGAGATCAGCCTGATCGTCTCCGGCGGCATCAAGGATGGCGCGGACATGGCAAAAGCGCTGGCCATCGGAGCCAACGCCGTCGCCATCGGTACCGGGGCGATGGTCGCCATGGGCTGCCGTGTCTGCCTGCGGTGCCACACCGGGAAATGCGCCTTCGGTATCGGCACGCAGGACCCCGAATTCCGTAAAAATCTCGATATTGATACCGCCGCGGAGAAGGTTGCCAATTATATCAAAGGCATGACCTGCGAGGCTGTGCTGCTGGCTAAAGCCGCAGGCAAATCAAAACTCAGCAGCTTAGAGCGTGAGGATCTGCGGTCGATGACCCTGGAAGCCTGCGCGATGACGGGCATACCGCTCGTCGGCAGCGACTTCGTATTTGGACAGCGGTTTGGCTTCGGCGGATAACCGGCGGCTCGTCGATCTTATACCAGGAGGAAACGTACAATGAACAGAATTTCAGAGCATCCGATTCTCAGGAGCTATGATAAAGGCGCGCTCGTTGAATTTACATATGACGGCAAAACGCTGCGGGGCTGTGAAGGGGAACCGATTGCGATGGCCTTGAGAGCAAACGGCGTGATGATCCATCGATACACGACAAAAAACCATGAGCCGCGCGGCATGTTCTGCGCCATCGGCCGCTGTACAGACTGTGTCATGATAGTCAACGGCAGGCCCAACGTGCGTACCTGCGTCACTGCGCTGACCGAAGGGATGATTATACAGACGCAGAACGGCGTTCAGGCAATGGGGGAGGCGTAAGGCATGAAACGATATGAGCTCATTGTCATCGGCGCGGGCCCAGCCGGTTTATCGGCGGCTATTGAGGCGGCGTCCCACGGCATGAAAACAGTTGTCTTTGACGAGAACAGTCGGCCCGGCGGGCAGCTGTTCAAGCAGATCCATAAATTTTTCGGCTCCGAAGAGCACCGGGCAAAAATCCGCGGCTTCCGCATCGGCGAGCTGCTCCTGCGGGAAGCTGAAGCGCTCGGTGTTGAGGTGGTGCTCAATGCCACGGTTATGGGAGTTTTCAGGAACAGAGAGCTCACGGTTATGCGGGATGGCCAGGTGGAGCACGTCAAAGGCACGAACATCGTTATTGCCACAGGCGCCAGCGAAAATATGCTGCCCTTTAAGGGCTGGACGCTGCCCGGTGTTATCGGGGCGGGTGCGGCCCAGACAATGATGAACCTGCACGGCGTCAAGCCCGGCGAAAAAATCCTGATGGTCGGGTCCGGCAATGTCGGGCTTGTGGTCGGTTATCAGCTGCTGCAGGCAGGCTGCCGGCTGGAGGCCATCATCGATGCCGCGCCGCGCGTCGGCGGCTACGGCGTCCACGCGGCCAAGGTAGCCCGTACGGGTGTACCGATGTATATGTCTCATACCATCAAGGAAGCGTACGGTGACGGACAGGTGGAAGGCGCCGTGATTGCCGAGGTGGATCAGAATTGGAACATCGTGCCCGGCAGTGAAAAGGATCTGAAAATCGATACCATATGTCTCGCCGTCGGCTTGTCTCCCATGTCGAATCTCGCCAGAATGGCGGGCTGTGAGATGATTGACACCGCCGGAAAAGGCGGCCTCGTGCCGGTAGTTGACGACAATAAAGAAACCTCAGTCGAGGGGATATATGCCGCCGGGGACGTCTCCGGCATTGAAGAAGCCAGCTCCGCCATGATCGGCGGGCGAATCGCCGGTGCCGCGGCGGCCTATAAAAGCGGATATCTTGAAAAAGAACGCTTTGATGCCGTTACCGGTGATTACAGACGGTCGCTCTCCATGCTGCACGAGGGCATGTTTGCCCCGAAAAACAAGGGCAAACCGCTGGAGAAGACGGATGAGGGCTTTGCCATATCGGCATGCCTTCTCAAAAAAGGCTATTTAGCCGAAGCGGAGCTCGGCGCCTATCCCGGCGTACCCGCCGCCGTCAAAAGAAGAGCCGGAATCACACCGGTGATTGAATGCACACAGAATATCCCCTGCAATCCATGCCAGACTGTCTGCCCGAAAGGCTGCATCAAGGTGGGTACGACGATTACAAACCTCCCGGCGGTCGACGCGGCGGTGACCTGCTCAGCCTGCGGCCAGTGTGTGGCGGTATGCCCGGGTCAGGCCATCTTCCTGGTGGACGAGAGCGGTGACGGTGATTACGCGACAGTCTCAATTCCCTACGAATTTTTGCCGCTGCCGCAGGCTGGTCAGATCGGTACAGCCTTAGAACGCAGCGGCGCGGCGCTTGGCCGGGCGGAAGTCGTCTCGGTCAAAACAGCCAAGGCGATGGATGAGACGGCTGTCCTGAAAATCAGGGTGCCGCGCGCATGGTCAATGAAGGCCCGTTTCTTTCGGGCATGAACGGAAAGGCGTTGAATGCATATGGACAAAATCATTGACAGAACACTGCTCCAAGCGCCCTTTACGGCAAAAGCGGATGACAATCTGATCATCTGCCGCTGCGAGGAAATCACAAAAGGGGAGATCCGCCGGGCGGTTTACGACGGTATGTATACCATGAACGAGGTCAAGCGCTATCTGCGCGCCGGTATGGGGCTGTGCCAGGGGCAGAATTGCGCCCGGCTGGTTCGGAGCATCATCGCGGCGGAGCTGGGGGTCAGCCCTTACGAGCTCGAGCTGCAGACAGCCCGTTCCCCGGCAAGACCGGTTTCCATGGAGATTTATAGCAGGGATGTGTGGTGAACAGGATGGGTACGAAACAAGACTATATTATTGTCGGCGGCGGGGTTATCGGCTGTGCCATCGCCTATAATCTGGCAAAGCAGAAGGCGAAAGTGCTCTTGCTTGAAAAGGGCGAGATCGGCATGGGCGGCTCCAGCCGCAACGGCGGCGGTGTCCGCCAGTCCGGCCGCGATCCTCGGGAGCTGCCGATTGTCATGTACGGCGTGAGGCAGCTCTGGCCGACGCTGTCGGAGGAGCTCGGGGTTGATGTGGAGTATCACAAAAAAGGCAATCTCCGCCTCGGAAAAACGCCGGAGCATGTCAGGGTTCTCGAAAAGCTTGTCGCCCAGGGCCAAAGCCAGGGGCTGGAGCAGACCCTGATTTCGTATGACGAAATAAAGGCTATCAACCCTTATGTTTCGGAGCAGGTCGCCGCGGCCAGCTGGTGTACAACGGACGGGCATGCCAATCCGATGAAAACGACGCTTGCTTTTTATAAGAGAGCCAGAGAACTCGGCGTTCACTTTATTTCCGGTGAGACCGCCCAGTCAATTGTCCTGAGAAAAGGCAGAGCAGTCGGCGTTAAAACAAAAACCAATACATATGAAGCGGATAAAGTTATTGTGGCGGCCGGTTATGCCTCCCGTGCGATTCTCAGTACGGCGGGTATCGATATGCCGATGTTCAATCTGGTGGATGAGGCTCTTGTTACCGAAGCGCTGCCGCCCATGTTTGAGCAGATGCTCGGCACCGCCGCCGCCGATTATTACGGCCATCAGACAGATCACGGCTCTTTTGTTTTCGGCGGTACCACGGGGCTGGAGGAGTATATATCCGACAGCACGGCCTCAGAGACATCGTCTCTCACGGCTCCCTACCTTTGCCGCGCCATACTGGGCTATTTTCCGTGTTTGAAGGATGTGGGCATCGTCCGGACATGGGCGGGCTTCATCGATAAGATGGCTGACGGTGTGCCGGTTATTGACGAGATTGACGAAGTGCCCGGTCTCGTTGCCGCCTGCGGCTTTTCAGGCCACGGTTTCGGCATCTCCCCGGCAGTCGGCGTTCTGGCATCAGAGCTTATTTTAACAGGCAAGCCGCACATTTCACTCGATGACCTGCGCTACGACAGATTCCGGGCGAAAGCATAATTAATAATATTGGAAGGAGAATGGACATGGATTTAAAAAGAACGAACTATTCCTCCGGCGCGCCGCTGGAGGAGAAAGTCGGCTACAGCCGCATTGTCAAGGTAGGGCCCTTCATCTACGCGGGCGGCACGACATCGGTTCAGCCGGACGGCACCGTCTTTGGAGAAGGGGATGCGTATCTGCAGACGAAGTATGTCCTGGAAAAGCTGATTAAGCTCTTAAATGAAGCGGGCTCAAAAAAAGAAGAGGTTATCCGCGTCAAGGTCTACGCCACCGACATGAAGCTGACGCCGGATATTACGCGCGCGTACTCGGAGCTTTTCAAGGAGATCAAACCGCTGTGCACTGTCGTCGGGACACCCGCGTTAAACCGCCCGACGCAGCTTGTGGAAATAGAGCTGGACGGTATTATCGGCTCGTATACTGAATAAGGTTAAGGGCGTTTCGGATAACTGGAACGCCTTTACCGATTTATAAGGGGGATAACATATGTCGGAAACCATTATTAAAATTAATCTGGATAAATACAGGCTTGACGGCGAAGCGATCCTTGTGATTGACACCGTCGATAAAACAGCCCCGGCCAAGGGCGGCATCCGGGTACATCCGAAAGTAACGGAAGAAGAAATTTCGGCGCTTGCCTCAGAGATGACAAAAAAATGCATTCTCGCGGACTTGCCATTCGGCGGGGCGAAGGGCGGCATCAGGCTCAAAGATATGACAAAGGTCGAGGAGGCCATGTACGCGTTTGGCCGGGAGCTGTCAAAAATTGAGGTCCTGCCTTACAAATGGTGCGCGGCTCCTGATGTCAACACCGATTGTAAGAACATCGACGCTTTTATCGCCGGCTGCGCTTCCGTCAAGGGCTGGCGCAAAGCGAGGCTGGCTGCGACGGGGAAAAGCACCGGAATTCCGCATGAGCTTGGCAGTACCGCTTACGGGGTCGTGTTCGCTATTGAACAGACAATAAAGAATTTGGACCTGGCTTTATGTATTAAAGGCGCGCGCGTTATTGTTGAAGGGATCGGTGAAGTCGGCGGCAACGCCGTTAAAATCCTGCTTGAAAAAGGTGCGGCGATCGTGGGTGTCAGCGATATCAGCGGAGCCATGTACAACGAGGCGGGGCTGGATCCGGCGGCGCTCCGCAATTTGATAGACTCAAAATCGACCATTGAAAAATGCCTGTGCCACTTTAACACCCCCTGGAGTGATCCAAATCCGTCGCTGCTTTTGGGCAAGGACGCCGATATTCTCGTTCTTGCCGGTCCGGGCAGGAGCATAACGCCTGATGTCAGCCAGAATTTAAAAGTTCAGCTGATTGCCGAAGGGGCAAATATCGCTTACACGGACAACGCCCTGCGGCAGGCTGTCCATCGGTTGGGTATTATCTCCATTCCGGGCATCATAGCCAATTCCGGCGGCGTTATATCCAGCTATGAAGAGTGGCTGCTTGAGCATGAAGACCTGATTTCAATGCCGATCAAAGAAAAATGGGAGCGCGTCAGAAATTCGGTTGAAAAACGCATCGCCAGAAACATTTCCGAAATGTGCGCGATGTTGGCTTCGAGCGATAAAACGCCGCTTCAGTGCGCCTGGGAGATGTCGGATAATCGTTTGGCAAAAGCGCGGCTCGAGAGCCGCAATCTCAGGAACCTCACCAAGCAGATCAATAGAGAGCTTGAAGAAAAATTCTCAGTGTACACCATGTGATTAAGCTGATTTAGACTGCTCGGGTTTCTATTTTATCTGAACGGAGCCATAATAAAGAGGTCAGGAAAACAGAGTCTTGCTGTTTTCCTGACCTTTCCTGCATGGCATGCAAAGCCTGTTGATTATGTTAATGAGATAGAATAATATAATACCGCAAAATATAAAGACTGAGGGGACGCACACATGAAGCTTGGCATTGGAATCGATACCGGCGGTACTTGTACGGATGCGGTTGCATATGATTTTGAGTCGGGAATTCTCCTGGCAAAGGGAAAAGCGCTGACGACACGGGAGAATCTTTCCGTCGGAATCGGCAGGGCGCTTGATATGCTGCCGCCTGAGCTCATCCGCGGGGCTTCGCTCATCTCGCTTTCAACGACGCTCGCGACAAACGCGTGCGTCGAAAATAAGGGCTGCAGAGCAAAGCTGCTGATCTTCGGCCTCACAGACGAATTTATTCGGCGTTTCAACGCCGAAGCCAATTATGGCTTCAGCTATGACAGTGTCCGCTGTATTGACACGCATGGGAGTGCCGACGGGCTGATCGCGGACGAGCCGGACTGGGATACCGTCATGCCGGAGCTTGGGGATTGGCTCGAAGACGCCGATGCCTTCTCCGCGGCGGAGGTCTACGCCATCAATAACGGGGCCCCCTGCGAAAAGCATGCCAAGGAATTAACGGAGAAGCTCTACGGGCGGCCCCTGGTATGCGCCAGTGAGCTCACGAAGGACCTTGATGTTCTCGCGCGCGGCGCGACGGCGCTTCTCAACGCAAGACTGCTCCCGATCGTTCGGGAGTTCGTTGAGGCGGCACTTTCGGATGTTGCGGCCCGGCAATGCAAGGCGCCCGTTATGGTTGTCCGGAGTGACGGCAGCCTGATGTCCGCTCAGCTTGCGCTCTCGCGGCCTGTGGAGACTATTTTATCCGGCCCCGCGGCAAGCGTCCTCGCCGGACGGAGCTTCACGGGTGAAGCGGATTATCTCATTATCGATATGGGCGGGACCACGACGGATGTATCGGTCGTCCGCGGCCATAAGCCTGTCATGGCCGACAGCGGCGTACAAATCGGCGGCTGGCGGACGTACGTCAAGGGTGTCTTTGTCGACACCTTCGCTCTCGGCGGCGACAGCGCGGTGCGCATAGCAGATGAAAAGCTGCAAATTTTCGCCCGCCGCGTGATGCCGATTTGTGCGGCGTCACGGCGCTGGCCGGAGATCAAGCCGCTGCTGACAGAGCTGCTTTCCGACACGCGCAATTCCCAATTCCCGCTTCATGAATTTCTTTACCTTGTCCGGGAGCCTGCCGAGCC
>DBTM01000071.1:0-4774 GCA_002307055.1 Clostridiales bacterium UBA1316 | reverse complement strand
CCTTGTCGGGGACCCTGCGGAGCCGAAGCGCTACGATGCGGACGAGCTTACCCTCATTAAGGCGCTCAGGAAAGGTCCCTGCATCCTGGGCAGCCTTCAGAAGACGGCGGGTATCGACCTCTACCACCTGAGCAGCGAAAGACTCGAAGCCGAAGGCATTGTCATGCGCTGCGGCTTGACACCCACGGATTTCATGCACATCGCCGGTGACTATTCCGAATACGACCGGGAAGCGTCGGTGCTTGCCGCCAGGTGCCTGCTGCACAGGCTTGGACGCAAAGACACGCCGGACGCGCTCCGCGCCCTGGCCGATGAGGCTTATGGCCTGGTGGAGGAGCATTTATATGTCAATCTGCTCCGTATCCTGCTTGCCCAGCAATACCCAGCGAAGTTTGCACGCGGCCTCGACCCGCAGACGGAATTTCTCGTCCGGCAGGGCTGGGCAAATCGCGGCACGGATGAAGGCCCGATCTTTAACTATGCCCTTGGGACGAAGGCGGCGCTTGTCGGCATCGGCGCTCCGACGCATGTTTTCCTCCCCGCTGTGGCAAAAGCCCTTGGGACAGAATATATTCATCCCGAAAATGCCGAGGTCGCCAATGCGCTCGGCGCCTTGAAAGCGGACATTAACGCCGTCGCACGGGTGGAGATTTACCAGGGCCTGTCGTCGTCGGGCCATATCTATTACATCGTCCACGCCCCGCGCGGCAGCAGCCGGTTTGACAGCCGCGATGAGGCGATATCCGCAGCAAAAGCCGCGTCCGAAGAGGCGGCTTTGAAGGAAGCCCGGGCACGCGGCGCGCTGGGAGAGCTTCTCGTCAGCACATCAATCGAAAAGCACTCCACCCTAAGCCAATGGGGCACTAAAATCGAATTGGGCTGCGCGACTGTTTCTGAGGTAACGGTACGCTTCGGATGAGGTTAATCGTCCCCTGCGTTATTTACTGAAAATCTTACGTGACTGTATGTAGGCTTCTTCGGTGAATGCCGGTGTCAGCGCCGCGCCGCCGTAATAGCCGAGCTGCGCGGGCTTCCCAGGTATGCTGAAGCGTTCGGCGAATTCGCGCCCGCGCCGGCGCTGTTCCTTCTCGTTTGCCGACAGCGGGTCATACGGCTCCGGCACAACGGACAGACATATCTTGTCGCCGACCGTATCAAAAAGCTTATGTGTGTCATTCATTGCCTGCGGATCCCAGCCGTCAAAGCCGCTGTCAATAAAGCATTGAACGCGTGTTTCTCCGCGCCCGCAGGAATGCAGCGTCGCATAGCGGCCCTTTGAATGGATGTGGTCGTTCAGCGCTTTCATATAGGGGACGAACAGCTCATACCCGACCGCCTGTGAGAAAAACGGCGCGCGCTGCGCGGCCCAGTCGTCGTGAATGTTGAATCCGTCGAGCGACGGCCAGTATTCACAGAACTTGTCAACGAGCCTGCATGCGAGATTCGTCATTTCGGCGAACAGCTCTTTCACCGCGTCCTTCTGGTCGTCGTCAATGAGCGCCATGGCAGCCGGCGCGAAGTCCATAAAAGACACCAGGCGCTCAAACCAAAAACCGTTGACGAGCGTCACCACAGTGGATACGCGGCAGTCGCACTTTGTTTTCGCCGCTTCAGCCGCCCAATCCCACGCGTCGATATCCGGAATTTTGATTTTGTCTTTCCATTCGTTCGCGTTTTGCAGAAATGGCACGCCCGGGCGCACGATTGAGCCTCCGGCGGACTGCACCCACTCCCACTCGATACCGAACACATCACGAATACCGGCAGGACCGCCGCGCCCAAGCTGGTCGTTGTATATCCCGGGCAAAATCATGCTGGATTCTCCGGGCAGGGGCAGCCAATACGGGTGCTTGTCGAAGTATAGTGCGGAGATGTTCTCTCGCGGCGTGACAGGAGTGTTCCTGAGTGGCTGACCGGGGCCGAAAAAACCGGTCAGCGTATCAATAACCCGCAGCTCATTGGGTACATATGGAATACGTCTATTCATCGCGATACCTCACTTTCTGTTTGGCAATTTTAATAATATTATTATAAAATTCCCAACTAAATTTTGCAATATAATTAAAATTTATGCCGCTTCAGTGAAGTCAATTCGATTGACAAAAAAACCTGTCAGGCTATAATAAGCCTAAACTGTTACGGACAATGAAGGGATATGATTCATATGAATGACTATCCAAGCCTCTTTGCGCCGATACGTATCGGCAATACGCTGTTCCGCAATCGGATATTCGCCTCGGCGACCGGTGCCGCCGATATCCGTTCGGACAAGTCGCTGCCTGACAGTGCGCTGCTTTATTACGCGCGCAAGGCAATGGGCGGCGCGGCGCAGGTGACGGTCGGCGAGTGCCAGGTCGACCATCCCGGCGGCGGATCGCGCGGCGGTGTGTGTGTCGATTTATCGGACTTTAACAGCATGCAGTGGCTGAGCCGCCTTTCCGACGGAATTTCACGCCACGGCGCTGTTGCTTCCAGCGAGTTGTGCCACGCCGGGCGGTATTCCGTCACCGGCTACGGCCCTTCAGACGGCACGGTTGATCCCGGTAAGCTCTGCCACGCGATGAGCGAGGAAAAAATTCTGAGCACAATCGCCGCGTATGCCAAGGCCGCGCGCTTTGCCCAAGCCTGCGGTTTCGGCATGGTTACCGTCCATGGCGGACATGGCTGGCTGCCGCAGCAATTTTTCAGCCCATATTACAATTTCCGCCGGGACCGCTGGGGCGGCAGCGCTGAAAACCGCGCGCGCTTTGCCGTTGCCGTCTGCGACGCGATTCATGACGCCTGCGGCAAAAATTTCCCGGTTGAGATCCGTATCAGCGGCACCGAGCTCGAGGACGGCTACGACCTCGACGGCGGGATTGAATACGCGCGGTTTTTAGATGGCCACGCCGATATCATCCACGTGTCGGTCGGCGTTCACGGGAGCCTGTCAAACGACCACTGGCTCGCCACCTGCCCGACGCTGTTTAAAGAAGACGGCATCAACGTCAAATACGCGGCAGAGATTAAAAAGCACGTAAAGAGCGCGCTGATTACGGCAGTCGGTTCGCTTTCCGACCCGATGATGATGGAAGAAATTATCGCAAACGGAAAAGCGGACTTCGTCGCTTTAGCGCGCGAGCTGCTCTGCGACCCCGATATGCCCAACAAAGCCCGCGATGGGAGAAGCGGCGAAATCCGCCAATGCCTGCGCTGTATGAGCTGCTGGTCAAAAATGATGAGCGGCGGCTTCTACTGCGCGCTGAACCCCGAAACGGGCCGCGAAACCGAGACGCTTCACGCGCTGCCGCCCGCCGAAAAAAAGCGCGTGCTGGTCGCCGGCGGCGGCATCGCCGGTATGCAGGCCGCGCTCACAGCCAGCGCAAACGGCCATGATGTCACGCTCTGCGAAAAGACCGCCAGACTCGGCGGCGGCATCCGATGTGAAGAGAACGTTCCATTCAAAAAGCATGTTGCCGATTATATTGCCCTGCAGGAAAAGCTGATACATAAAGCCCCGATTGTCCTCAGGCTGAACACCGAGGTCACGCCGGAGCTGGCGTCGGCGCTGCGCCCGGACGTCATCATCGCTGCGGTCGGCTCAAAGCCGCTCGTGCCGCCGATCGGGGGTATCGAAAATGCGCTGTGCGCAAACGATATCTACGCAAACCCGCAGCTTGCCGGGAAACGCGTCGTCATCATCGGCGCCGGGCTCGTCGGCATGGAGCTTGCGATATATTTAAAACGCCTGGGCCGTGACGTCGCGCTTGTGGAGCAGGCTTCGGCGCTCAACGCCGAAGGCAACAGCATTCATGGCATGGCAATCGCTGCGGAATTCCGCAAGCTCGGCATAACGCCGCGCTTGGGTACTCTGGTCACACGCGTTACCCCGGTCTCCGTCGTGTCTTCGCAGGGAACGCTCGAAGCCGACACAGTGATTTATGCTACCGGCCAGAAGCCGCAGACCGACGCCGTGCTTAAGCTCTCGAGCCTTGCGCCCCGCTTTTATGCCGTCGGCGACTGCACCGGTGTCGGCAACATCATGAGCGCAACAAAAAACGCCTGGACCGCCGCCCGCGACATCGGCAGGTTTTGAGCAGCGGCGAAAAAAGATGCACTTAACCCTCTAATACAAATCCGCACCAGTTATCGGCGTATTGTAAAAGCAGCGTGAGCGGGCATTCGTTTTTCGCCACGCTGTGATTATCATCGACGTATTGACCGTCGTGATACACAATCGCCTGTGTCTCCTCTTCCGTCAGCGGCAGGTAGGGTAGTGCCAGATACAGGCTGCGCACCGGCACGCTCAGATAAGTCAGGTCATTATTGAATTTGAAAGGTGTCCAGGCCGAATGGCCGTATTGCTTCTGCCGTTCAGTCGGTTCATTAACGAGATACTGCGGGTTGCCCGGCATTCCAACTTTTCCGAGATCATGCAGCAGCGATACAATGACGCAGCTTTCATCGGAGATATCGGGTGCCAGAACCGTCTTAATCTTCAGCATGGTCTCGGCAACATTGCAGGAATGCTCCAGCAGACCGCATTCCTTTGATAGATGGAACCGCGTGCTTGCCGGAGCGAGCATCCATTCAGTTTTATTTTCAATAAACTCGCATAATGCCTTAAACTCGGTTTCCCTGTCTATAACCTTCGCTTTCAAGTCGTTATATCGTTTTATCAAACCGGCGGTTTCTTTAGAATATGTTAGCATATAAAGTCACTTCCTACTGTGTTTTGCTTATTATATCATCCGCTGCCGCAAGAATATACGTAAGCGTCAAATAACAGGGCGCA
>DBTM01000054.1:32136-33036 GCA_002307055.1 Clostridiales bacterium UBA1316 | reverse complement strand
GATTGTAAAAATCCGAACGGGCCGGGTCAATCAGGTCGAACACCTGCACGTCGTAGCCCTGCTGAATCAAGAAAGGGGCCAGCGCCCGAACGACCTCTCCCTTGGGGTCCGTGACCAAATAGGATGTGCCGACGCCCGGCTTGCCGCTGGCCTGCATGATGTTGGGCTTCACGAAAAATCTCGTTTTGCCCGCGCCGCTGCCGCCGACGACAAGGATGTTCAAGTTGCGCCGGTGCTTGCGCCCATCCAGCCCCATCTGGACATTTTGCGTCAGGATGATATTGGCCTCCGGTTCGTCCTTGTCACGGTACTTCTTCCCAAGCTGGCGGGGATCGCCCCACTTAGCGGAGCCGTGTTCCTCGCCGGGCCTACGGTTTTCGCGGGCAGAGTAATACAACGCGACGGCAAACGCATAGAGAACCAGCGCCCCCAGCAGAAAAGCCGGCGTGTGCGCTGTCCATCCGATGGAAAAGGGACGCTCCGCAGAGAAGCGTCCCAGCAAATCAATGAGGGTCATGCCGTCCTCATAGGCGCAGGCGAAAACCGCCGCCGCCCCGAGTACCGGCACAGCCAGCAGCGCCCACACCAGCGCGGCGCTGCGGAAGCTTTTTTGTTGTTTCATGGTCGCCTCCTCTGACAGCTTAAAAAAGCGTCTCAAATTGAGACCTATTTCCGGGCCTGCCACCCCGCCCGGCAAGGCGGGGCGGCTACAGTCTGCGGGAAGTAGAGCGCCCCAAACGAGCGCCGTACCTCCCATGATAGCCAAAGCCCGCGTCAGCGGGCTTTGAGGGTGTTTTCCCCTTAATTACCGACATTCCGGCGAACGGCCCCGGTCAAGGCCCGGCCAGTCCGCAGACTGGCCGGCTCGTGGACGATTGCGCCAGCAATCGTCCAGCCTTG
>DBTM01000054.1:8113-31890 GCA_002307055.1 Clostridiales bacterium UBA1316 | reverse complement strand
TGCGCCAGCAATCGTCCAGCCTTGAGGGGGGACGGGCGGCGGAATATTCTCTCCGCAGGGGAAAACACCTGTTACCGTGTTGCTCTGCGCATAGGAGCGCGGCTGCGCTGTTGGGGCGTAATATCCCGTTCAATGGAACCGCCAATCTGCTTGCTCATATCCTGCACGCAGTCGAGGGCCTGCCGCCGTTCCTGCGGCTCCCAGCCGTCATACAGTGCGGCAACACCGGACACGTCGGGCAGCTCCCGGTCAATCCCAAACCGGCGACACAGAATATACGATACGCTCTGCGCGTCAAGCTCGCATTCGGCCCTGTCGTAATTCCGGTTTGCGCCTTTGGCATGGAACCGCGAATGGGCAACTTCCGCGGCAATATGGGCAAAGCTGACATTGTCATCATAGTTTGGGTTAATCACAAGCTCTATCTGCGCTTCGTCGTACAGCGCGGGGCCGTCCAGCTCCTTGTCAATGGTGACGGGAGCAACAGAATAGTTGAGCAACGTTGTCAGCGCGTCTTCCATCTCTTTACTCCCATTTTGAAGCTGATTTTCTTTTACTGAACGTCCCTGCGTCTGCCGGATATCATAGGCGTCCGTAAGAATTGTGCCTTTGCTAAAAGCGGTACGGGCAAAGATTTTTACGCCTTTCCCGACTTCTGCGTCCGGCACGGAACGGCCCAGAGTATTCCAGCGGTCGCGGGTGCCGAACTGAGTGGCCTCCGGGTCCTGAAGCATGACAAGGGCAATATTGCCCGCGCTGTATGTCGGGTTATCTCCCTGCATATCCAGATAACGGGCGTAGGCTTCGGAATTGCTTGTAATTTCCGTGATGCTCGCGTCCTGCATGGACGATACGTTCTCGCGTTCGGCCTGCCGTTCCAGTTTCCATTGGGTATCGCTTTGGGTCTTTTGACTTACGATTTCCTCCAGATTAGCCATTGTTAAAAATCCTCCTATCTTGTTTTTGGTGCTTGTGTTCGGTTGCGCTGGGGAGTTTTTCCTTTGGAACGCATATCCTCAGATGCGGCCCGCAGAGCTGCTAAACGGCCCCTGACAGACGGCTTTTCATCGGTCGTCCTCGTCTCCGTCTTCAGTGGATTCAAGCCACTCCCGCGCTCGGGTAAGGAGTTCCCGGGTTGAGCGCGGGGGTCTGCTTTTTTTGACGCGTCGTCCTCCCGGCCTTTGGCAGGGGCGACATACCCCATTTTCTCCATGACGCGGTTGACCTGGGAAACATAGTCCACGTTGGTCACAAGGTCAATGATGCCGCTGTCATTGTTTTTTTCCTTAACGGCGGCATACAGAATGCCGAACTTTTTTGCATATTCGGAAAACTGCCCAAAGTCTTCCGTCTTGATGTGGAACAGCTTGAGTTCCCGGTGCTCTTTGAGCAGACGTGCCATACTGGTTTTGCCCATGAGCTTTTTATTATCTCGGGCAAGGGCCAGCAGAAAGGCCGCAAGGTTTTTGCTCCCTGCGGCCAGCAGCTTAATGGATGCTTCGGTAAGCTGAATGCCTCCACGCATCATCATTTCGGCGGCGTCGCTGCCTTCCATAAAAATCACTTCCTTTGCAAAAATGGTTTTGCGGGTAAGAGAAAGGCGGCGGGATTGTCCCGTCGCCTACACTCTTTAAAACTGCGGATTATTCAGGAATTGCCAGTAAAATCGTCGCTATACATGGTGCCCTTTACCGTGACGGAAACGTTTTGCGTTGTGGTCAGATAGACGTTCGAGCCTGTAAGCGCCGTGGCCTGCGGGTCAAGCGCCTTTACTGTGAAGGTAATCGTATATGTGCCGTCCGGGGTTTCCACTGGGATGTAGATTTTCCGCGCGTTCGTCGCGCTGGAGCTGTTGACGGGGAACTGCCATGTTCCGTTCACATACTCCAAAGAAACGGTTTTAGCGGACGTAAAATTGTAGCTTGCCGTTACCGTGGTGCCGCTGACGTAGGACGCCGTGACAGGCAGGCTTACCGTAATGCCGTATCCGCTCTTGGTTGTGCCGTTTTTCAGTGTGCCGGAACCATTGTCACCAATGATCGCGCTTCCGGCGTTCAGAGAAGCGGCGGAGGCGAAGGTGACGCTGATGGTATGGGACGCCGTAACGTCGCTGAACGAATAAGTGGACGGTACGCCGACTGACGAACCGTCCACTTTAACATCTGCAATTGTATAACCGGGGTTTGCCGCCATGCTGTAGCTCTGACTGTTGCCTGATGTGACGGAAGTTGAACCGCTGGGGCTGATGCTTCCGCCCGTTCCGGCAGTTGCCGTTATAGTGTAGGTCGTGGGTGCTAGCGGATAATAATAGCCGCCACCGGAGTAGCCGGAGCCGGAATTGCCGCCGCCGAGAGGGATGTACTGAGAACCATCTTGCCCACCTGAGTAGTTAGCTGTGGAGCGCACTGTTTCGGCTGCTTCGTGGGCAGCTTCTGCCGCCGCCGTATTCCCGGCCGCGTTTGCCGTGTTCCAGGCGTTTGTATAAGATGCAATTTCGCTCTGTTGATCGGATGATAAATATTGAGAGTCATAATTGGAAACAACAGCCAGGGCAGGCACACAAGACACGATAAAAAGAACTGCCATCAATAATGATGACAGTACAATACGATATTTATTTTTCATTTGAGTACCTTCTTTCTTTACTTTAAAGCTACTAATGAGCTCCAATGGACATCGGACGTAAAGGTGTTAACATATATCTCAACGTCGATGTCACGGGTTTCTCCCGCTTTGGGGTTGGATATGAAATCGTAATTGCTCTTGATCCAATTGATATCGGCATTCGCAGGGATAGTGACTGTAAGCACGCCGCGCACATAGGTTCCCGCTGGACTGCTGTGCCTCGACCAGTAAATACACGACAGGTCTGTTCTCAGTGATATAGTCGCCTTACCCTGAGCGTTTAGATCGCTGGCCGCGCCATAAGCTTCGTCAAGCATCATTTTAGCAAAATCGATATCGGGCTGAGTGCCATAAGTGAATGTATCCCCGGAGATCTTCCCTTTATAGCTTGCCGAACTTACGTATGCACCAGTTGCCCCATTCGGCGTTCTCAGCTTCCATTCATTTGCATTCTCAAACCCATAAGTGCCAGTGCAATATGCTATTTCAGGGTAGATTTCCAACATTCTTACGTCAGTTAATGTGGACATTTTTCCTTCCGACTTGATGTGCTCTTCCCATGTCATATCGTAGTAGTTGTGGAGCCTATCAATCTCTGTTGGGGTCAGTTTGTCCTTGTAAATTTGGACTGTGCTGTAAAGGTCGGAGTATCCCACCCATGCGCCCAAGGATTCCGCCACATAGCGGATCGGCACATAGGTACGGTCGTTTGCAAGGACAGCCTGCGTATCCATCTTGACAGTGCGGGTACTGCCGTTCTTAGTAACCGTGATCGTGTCGCTGCCGATCGGTACCGTTATGGTAATGCCGCTTTGCTCAATGACCGCGGCCTGCGCGTCCGAATCCCAGCTCACGTCCGCGCCCATCGTCTCCGCAACGAAACGCACAGGAATGAGTGTCCGACTGTTGCTGTCCACAAAAGGCTGCGCGTCGGGGAACGTAACCGCTTCTCCGTTGTATTTTACGGTCAGGATGTTAGAACCGATGCTGGGTGTTACCGCCGTTGTCGTGCTGTTCTTATCTGCCGCTGCCGCGCCAGTCATGCAAAAGGCGCTGACAATGATCACCACGGCCAGCAGCAATGATATTTTTTTCTTCATAGTGTGAACCTCCTGTTAAATTTTGTGTGGTGTTATGGGATATCGCTTATGATGTTATGACATGTTCTCACCCTCCTTCCAGCACAAGCACGATAATCTGGAGGGCGATATAGGCCGGGGCGACGTAAGAGCACAGGGGAACATGACGTTTTACAGGCAGGCGGCGGATAAGCCCATAGACCACAGCGCCGATACCGGCAAGGAAAATGACTGCCGCCAGTTCCTGTAAGCCGCACGTAAAGCCAAGACTACACAGCAGCTTGAAATCGCCTCCAGGGACTTCGCTTTTTGCGAGCTTCGACGCCGCGAACAGCAGTACAGCGGGGATAATTAACCCCATTATACGCCAAAACATGGAAAAGCCACAAAATAATCCGGTCAGAAGCAGTGTAATGGGAACGATATTTGGAATTTCCCGCCGTCTAAAATCAACAACGCCGCCGTAGGTCAAAACGGCTGCGTTTATCAGGATGGGCATGTAATTCATAGCTGTTACTCCGTCTGGTAATTCGTGGACTTCACCGTGAAGTTAAAGCTTAAGTCGGCAAAGCCGTACTGGTGAAAGAGTGTGGAAAACGTGACCGTCCCTGTGACGGTCAGTGTTGGAGGCGTTGCGGTGCCGGTGATGGATTTGATTTTTACGGTGTATTTGTCCGGTATATCAGATTGAAGGTAGCTTTTAAAATCGGCTGTTGCCGCCGACACGTCCAGATATTGAATGTTGTCGGCGCGGTAGGCGTCGGATATGTCCTTCTCCACGGCGCTATTGCAGCACCGGAGCAAAATGGTTTCCGCGTCGTAGTAGTTCTCGTAGGCCGCGCCCATCTCCATTATCAGGAACGATATGAGCAGGAGAAAAAACACAAGACCGATAAAGATGATGGAAATACCGCCGTTTCTGTCTTTAATTAGTCTTTTCATGGTCGCCAATACACCTCCGACATACCGGACACCTTTACCCGGATCGGCAAGTCCACCGTTATGGGGTTCCTGCCAAGCTCCAGTATTGTAATTCTGTAGCTGGCTGTCATAGTTACGTTGAATGTCTGCCTGAGCTGAATTTTTTTGCCGCTAAAGTACACAGCGGCAATCTGAACATGGGTGTCCTTCAGATCAGAGTTTTTCATCTGATTTACCATGTTTGCGGTTTCTGTCTCGTCGTATTGCCCTGAAATTTCGATGCTGCGTACCACGCGGCGGCACATATAACTTGCGTTGTAGTATTGCGTGATGTAGATCATGGCCGACACCAGCGTTGCAAAGATCAAGACGAGCATGGCGGTGGTCATCAGAAAAGAAACCGCTTCATCGCCCTTTTTCTCCCGCAGCAGGCTTCTCAGCTTTTTAACAACCGCCATGCCGCTCCCTCCTTACCAGTTGCCGTTCAGTTTGGTGGCCATTTTGCTGAACATGTCTGAGAAGAAGCTCGGGAAAAACTGATTGACCGCCACAATGAGCAGGCCGACAATGACCACGCCCACGATGATGCCGCCTATGGTGGAGGTTGCAATTTCGCCCCTGTTGCCGGTGAAGGCAACCGCTGCTTTGACGCCGATGTTTCTGATTTTTTCATGGATGGACTGAACGAGTTTTTTCATGTTGATACTCTCCTTTTTTTAAACAATAGAATTTAAGTTATTGATAACGTACACGACGAGGACATACAGAATCATGGCGATACAAACGCCGATGGCCGGGTAATACGTCCTGCGCATCTTCCCCGGCCTGAGTGAGAGTTCTTTTCGGATATTTTCTTTAGCTTGCCGCGCCATATCGTCGGCCAGATAATTCAGCGTCGCCGTCTGGTCGATGCCCATACTCATGCTGCGGAGAGCGGCGCAGAGCCGAGAGGCTTCCGGCGTTCCCAGCCGATATTCAAAATGGAGCAGGGCCGTTTGGACATTGCCCGAGCGCATTTCGGCCAGCAGGATATCCAGCTCGCCGCCCAACTCCGGACCCGCCACTTTCCGGTACGCGCCGATTACTGTTTCAAGGTCGCGGCTGCTTTGCAGGCTGCGGCAGATAGAGCGGACAAACTGTGGCATTTCCTCTGAAATAACGCGTTCCTTTTTTCGGATTCTCATATCCAGCGCGTCACGCTGCTTCATCAGGGCAAAGACCATCAATAAAAGGCAAATGACGCTGCCAAAATAGAAATGCAGAAAAGAGAAAAGCGCTGTCAGAATAATGCCGAAAGTCATAATGAGATATTTTCTGGCTGTGTATTCCTGCGGCGTAATCGAGAATCCGGCTTTTTCCAGATTCCGTTCCAGTCTGGACGCAGTGGTCTCGTCCATAAGAACCGCACGGGCGGCAAGGGCGGTCAGTTGCTTCAGCGGCGTGGACGCCCAGATATCGCGCCGTTTGTCCTGCCACCCAGACATTTTTTTGAGCGTCCGGCTCCCGGCGAATGAGCGCCCCTGAGACGCGCCGAAGATTGCTTTCAGGCCGAGGAACAGCAGCAGTGCCACTATAAATAAAATGAGTGCAATCACGGTTGTTTTCCTCCTTACGTCAGAACCGGCCTGTTGAGTTTGACCGCCTGAACAAGCGAATACACAACAGCCGCCAGCAGGAGCACAATCAGAGCTTGTCCCGGAAACGTGGCGACGAGAATCGTATAGGCACTTTTCATCAGGATGCGGAAAATGACAGGGGCGGCAAAGATCAAAGCCAACACCGTGAAATACTCTCTCCAGATGGCATACATGGCTGTGTCTGCTTCCATCTGCGCCTGATGCACGTCGTTCATTGCGTCCACTACGGATATGGCGACGGTTTTCAGGCCCCGGTCGTCCTGGGCCAGCACCAGCGCGTCAATCCACTGCGAGAAATACGGGTTATCCACCTGTAGCTCCATGCGGCGCAGGCCGGTTTTCACGCTGCCGTCGATCATGCTGACATAGATAAGAAAGTTTCGGAACGGAGTGGGGTACTCCAGCACGGCGATGTTGTCCTGTACGGACTTCAAAAAGTCTTCCGTTACGATGTAGGAGTTGGACAGGAGCATCATGGAGGCTTGCAGCTTTTCCACGCGCCGGCTTTTGGATTGTGTGCGCTTGTAGCTCAGATACAGGAGAGGACTGAGCGCTCCCAAGATACCGACGGAAACGGTGAAAAGCGCATTGGAAAAGAAAAGCTTCCCGCAGAGCGCGCCGCCGACAGCGCCGAGTACGGTAAGCAGCCAATAAACAGGCTTCGGTATTTTCACGTCCGCAATCAGAATGCGTCGTCTTTCCTCCAGCCGTGCGAGTTTGCTAAACACTGTCCGTTTTCGAAGCCGGATTGCTCCGGCTTTTTTACCGCGCCTACGCTCGGCGGCAATTTGCTCATCGAGACCGCTGAAAAGAAAAATTGCCGCGCTCACAAGCAGGAACACGGCAAAACACGTTGTTTCAATCATGATGGATTCTGTGCCTCCTTGTCATTCGCGTTTGGGAACAGGCGGTGCAGTTCAGCTTCCGGTGCGCCGTTGTCGCGCAGGCGGCGGAACAGCTCCGGCGAAATGCTTCCCATTTTTTTGTGGGAGCCGTGAACCTTCACAACACGACCGCGACCGTCGCGTTCCGTTTTGCTGACAACGAACCGATATAGCATCCGGCCTTTGAGCCTTCCGGCTTCTGCCCCTGTCGCCTCAAATATTTCCATGTACTTGCGACTGTTGTCTTTGAGCTGCTTTTTGAAAACCATGATCGGCCATGCGCTTACGCACATTTCCAATAGGAGCTCGTCGGAAAGGCCGGTCTGCGCCAGATGGCACATGGATACCAGCCGCCTGTATGCGTCGTGCGCACCGTCGGCATGGAACGCTGTGAGAATGGTGTGTCCGGTCTGCCCGGCCACTGCCGCCTGATACGCGGCGGCATCCCGCACCTCGGCGGGGACGATCAGGGATGGATGGAAGCGAAGGGAGCTGACGATCAGGTCAAGCATGGTAATAGGGTTCGGCGGGTCTTTCGTTACGGTATAGAGCACCCGCGCCGGGCGGTCGTTTTCCTCGTCGTATTCGGTAAGGTTTAACTCCCGGCTGTCCTCAATGATGAACACGCGATTGTTGTAATCGTCGTTCCTGCGGATATATTCATTTAAAAGGTATGCCTCGTCGGTTGTCTTACCGGAACCGGTGCTTCCCGCCAGCCCTAACGAAATACCGTTGCACAGGCAGAGCGCGAGAAAATCCAGCATATCCGCCGATGCGGAACCGGAAGCCAAAAGCTGCTCACGGGTGATACTGCTTTTAATCTGTTTTCTTATGGAGGCGATTACGCCGCGCTCCTGCGGGACAACCGGAGGGATCATGGCCGAAATGCGGGTGCCGTCCCCAGTGTAGCTGTCCACGCGGGGCGTCTGCGCATCCAAAATCATCCCGCCCATGCGGACCATGCGTTTGACAATATCCAGCGCCGCCGTTGGCGTCGGGAACGCTTCTTTGTCATACAAATACTTGATGTGGTCGGGGTAATCAATTTCAATGACGTTGTATCCATTGATGTTGATTTCCTCCACGTTGGGGTCATAGAGGTAATCCGTGAGGACGCCCAGCCCGGCCATGTCCTGATAGATTTTTTCGACAAGCCCCGCCTGGTCAAATTCTTTCCCCGCAAGGGCCTCCACGCAGTATTTGAGAATGAGCGTTTTCAGAGTTTTGGCGGCGTCAGCGCTGCCGAGGGCAGAAGAAAGCTCCGTCGAATGCTTTTCAGCAATGACGGAGCGTACCGTTTCAAGAAGTTTTGAATAATCAAAGCCGCCGTCCTCCTTCGTACACTCCGACGTGGACTGCGTCGCTTGCAGAATGGAAAGATATTCATATGCCGTGATGCTCATGGTTTCACCGCCTCGTACAGTTGATTGATTGCGTTGACATATGCCCGGCCCTTTTTGCCGGGCAGTTGATACAGCAGCCGTTCCTCATTTTGCAGGAATGGCGCTTCCTGAATATACGGAATTTTAATGTTCGGGGCCACGTTCAAAAGCCTGCACATGGCGTCGTAGTCAAAGTCGGATGTGACTTCCGAACTAACGCAGACGGCCCGGCTCCGTACTGTCTGCATGGCCCGCGTGTTCGCCATGTACCAAAGAGCGCAGGAGACATGCCCGCCCAGGCAAAGGAGGACGATATCCGCTTTGTTCAACGACCATGCGGCAAGGAGGTTGTTCGTTTCAGAGGGGCAGTCCACAATCACCACGTCGAAGGTGAGCCGGGCCAGCTCCAGAAGCGTCTTGACCTGTTCGTCGGTACAATCGCTGTCAATGGCGTCGGTTTCTGCCGGAGCGGCAAGTATGTAGAAAAGTTCATCTATCCGGTACACGCTCTGCTTGATGCCCGCACTGCCCTGGAGCGCCGCCCGTAAGCTGTGTTCCTCCGGGATTCGTATACCCAGAAACGCGGACAGTTCGCTGTAGGCTTCGGGAGAAATGAGGCAGACGGATTTGTCACCCCGGCTGACGGCGTAAGCAAAGTTGACCGCAAGGGTTGTTTTCCCTGACTGCGGCGCGCCCCATATCGCACAAATGCTCATGGCTGCGCCCCCGTTTCCCGCAGGGTCAGATGCAGGGACTTGTCCTTTTCCAGCCCGATCAGCACCTTGGCCTGTTGCTCATTCACGGTAAACACGACATATACGGGGGCAAAGTCATAGTTCGAGGAATCCTTGCTGGAGTCCGCCGCCAGCTTTGCATCCAGATCATCCAGCGATGCCAGCTTGCTGTTCAGCACCTTGTAAACCTTTACGCCTGTCAGGACTTCGCTGATTGCGGCGGAGCCGCTATCACTCGCACAGCCGTAAACGTCCACGGTGTCTCCTGCCCGGAGAATACCGGCAAGGCCGGAAGATTCGGTCGGCAGGGCGATGGTAAGCAGATACGTCCCTTCGGATAATCCATATCCGGTTTTGGATGTGGCCTTTTCGTAATCGTCCTTGCCTATAAAGCTGTCGCGCCAGAGGAATTCTCCGGCGTGGATCGTCTCCCCGGCGACAAGTCCGATAATATCCGACTTGCTCCTGACAACGTTGTCCGGCAGACCGTAGGAGCCAACCTCCGTGGCGGTCAGCATTTCGTCGGTAATCGTAGTGCCGTACTCAACGGTCTTATTAAGTTTTACAATTTCCGTCGTGGAGGACTTGGCGCTGTACAGCCGGGGCAGCAGCCCGAACGCAAGCGCCCCGGCCAGCAACAGGCACATCGCACCTATAAAGAGCTTGTTTCTTAAAAGTTTCAACACTTCTGATTTACCTCGATTTCTCACCGTTCGTCCCGGAACGGCGACTTTTTCTTGTGCCTTGGTGATTTTGCATCCGGTGGCTTATCGGGTTCCTTTTTCTCAACGCCGCCAAGCAGTGGGGTTAGGACTGGTTCCTTGCTGTCCATATACATTTCCTCCGTTTTCTGCTGCGCCTGCTGGAGCTTCGTGATGGCGTCGGTCACGTCGTTAAACAGGGAGTGGTACATTTTCTGATAATCCGGCATGTTATCTGCGCCCCTTTCGGTTCGCATTCTCCCGCCCCTGTCCCTTGACTGTGAGAATGCCGTCCAGCGTGGTCGCCGTGATTCTGAGCCGTTCCGCGATAGCAATGTCATTTTTCACAGCTTCGTCCACGGTTTTCCCGCAGACCACCAGAACGTGAGCGCGGCGCAAGAAGTCGCGGCCAATGTCAATGCCGTCTTTGTGCTCTTGCGGAATGGCGTCGTTCAGAAAAAGCGGCAGGAACAGAATCGGGCAAACCGGGGTAAAACCGGCGTCGTACACCTTACGGCAAAACTCCGCCGCGTCCTCGGTGTTCTCGATGTCGTTCGCGCCCCAGGGCGCGGTGATGTATGCGAGAGGTCGTTTCATATGGTTTCCTTTCTCCCGGTCATCGGGCAATAAAAATAGGGCGAAGAAACTCTTCGCCCATTCTGATTTGCAATATGGATTTGTTTTGCCGTAAAGCTCTACAAATGAAAAGATGTCGAGTGGAAATGGGTCTCAAACTGAGACGCATTTCCGGGGGGGCTTTTTGAAGGCGGTGTGAGTTTCTTCATGGCGGCGTTTTCTTTCCGTAAATTATCGTGCGCTGTGCTCCGGCGCGGAACGTTGTTTCGTTTTTTCAGGTGTCTTTTGCCTGTCCCGTTCTTCCATATCACGCACGGCCTGAACGCGGCTTTGCACCTTGGGGATATCCCCCTCGATGCGGACGCACAGCTTCAGCTCCCGGCGCAGGTCTCGCAGACGTTCGGTGATACCGGCGATTTCTGCGGCAACATCATCGTTGCGTCCATAACGCCGCTGTTGTTTATACAGGTCGGCACGGTGATCGGTTAGCGCGTCGATTTCAGCCTGCAAGGCGTCGTATTGCATGGAGAGTTGTCCTGCCGTCTCGATGCGGTTTTTCATCAAGTACAGGAATTGCTGTTGGTATCGGTCAAACTGAATCAGGTCTTGCCGCAATACAAAAGCCGCCCGTGTTTGCGGACGGCTGTTTCGGACAGTACCCAGTAGATACAGGTACTTGAAATACAGGGCGCAGAAGCCTTTGAGCTTTTGGGGATGGCGGGTCGTACCGCTTTGGACGGTATACCGCTTACCGGGGAGAACGCGCCACGGATACGGCTGTTGCTCGGTTGGCGTTGGGGCTGCGGACGACGCTTCGCCGGAACGGGCGGAGGCCAGCCGGGCCTTGATGCCCTCCGTGGTATAGCCGTCTCCGAGGCTGTCCAGACGGATGTTCCTTTCTCCCCACTGGGGACGGACGGCGGTGTACTTGACGTTGGGGCCGGACTTCACGGAATAGCCCAGCCGTTCCAGTCCCTCCAGAAATGATTTATATGTAAAGGACTGCGCCAACACCATGTCGATATCCCGGCGAATGAGATCCCGCATGGTGGGCTTGCCGCGCTTTTCTGCCTGCCATTCACTGTATTGCTTTCCTTTTCCGGAAGGCTCAATGACAGACAAATCATGTTCACGGCACACGGCGTCGGAGGTGCCGCGGATGCCTACGCCGTCCCCGCCGAAATAGTCCCGGAAATTGTTGCGGTACATCTTGCCGTCCATAAAGGAGACGGAGTTGAAAACCATGTGGCAGTGCAGGTGCGCCTTGTTCAGATGGGTCGCAACGATGACCTCATACCTGCTGCCCAGCAGCCGCGATGCAAACTCGACGCCTACCGCGTGAGCCTGCTCCGGCGTTACCTCGCCGGGAGCGAAGGACTGGATTATGTGATAGCCCTGTATACGCGGCTTTAAGTCTTTTCCCCAGCGGCGTTTGGTCTCCAGCATGTCATAGTAGGCGGCGTCCAGCTCGCAGTTGATGGCGGTTTCAAAACAGGTGGTTTCGGTCTTATCCCGGTTGAGCGCATAGTCAATGGCTGCGGCCAGAGAGGTCTTTTCCTCATTCATGGCGTAGTTCAGGCACTTGTCCAGACGGTTATGAATGACTAAAATCTTGGTGTAGGCCATTCAGAACGCGTCCTTCACCAGCCGCCACGCCTGCCGGATCAGCCGGACGGCTTCGGCCACTTCCTCCGGGGAAATGTCCTTCCTGCCGTTGGCAACGTGAGCGATTTGATTCACATTATTGCCGATGGCCGATAGCTCCCAAAGCAGCGTGGGGTAGGTGTCCGGCGGACGGGGCCGCAGATTGACGCCCTGAATGAGCGTCCGCACAAAGGGGTTGACAGGTAGCCCGGCCAACTCCGCCTGCTCTTTCAGGTGGTCATGTTCTCTGTCCGACAGCCAGATACTGACGTGATGGTTGCGCTTGCGCATGGCGGTTTCTCTCCTTTCTAGGCAAAAAATATCGCGTCTCAAATTGAGACGCGTTTTCGTGTGGCGCGGGGTCTTAGGGGTATCCCCTAACAAGTGGGCATTTGTGCTACCAAATGCCGTGCTTGCGCGGACAGCAGCGCCTGCGGCGCTACTGTCCCGGTACGGGAACTTGCATAAAAAATAGTGGGAAAAGCTTACATTCTGTGATATGATAACAACAAACAGAAGTCGAAAAAATTATGTTTTTATAAAGCCATACTCAAAGGTTTACATATAATTCGTCGAATAGCAAATAACACGCAGTTTGCAAACTGTCGGTTCGTACCATAATAGGCAGCTCGGCCTGCGGTGGATTAAGATAATTACGGAATGAACTACTAGAGAGAAATAAAGAGGCAATTATATGGATAATGAAACCAGCAAAGATAAAGAAATAATGGAAAGTGTAACCGATAAAATAAACGAAATGCATTCAAATGGTAAACTTACAGATTATGAATATAAAGAATTAATGGAATTCAATTTTGATGATCGAGATTATGATAATAACATCGACGCATTCAAAAAGAGTTATAAAGAAAGAAAACCTATATTATGTAGCGAGATATTGCTAAAAATCTATGATGAACATAAAAGCAGTTTTAGAAAAGCTGTAATGCTTAGCGATTGCTTTCCAGATCCTTTAAGTTACAAATACACAAATGAAGTGCACGAATTTTGCATTTCAATACTAAATAGAGCATTTAAGTTAGCAAAAAACCGAAATTATTCTGATGATCTTATAAATGAACTTAGACAAATATTTCTAGCTTTAAAGGTCTTTCACAAGAATGGTTCTAATAATACCGACGGAATAGAACAAAGTGAGTTTTTTAAATACTCGTTATCTGAACAAATAAGAATTAGTTGTTTATTTTTGCAAGACCAAAATAGATTAGAAGAAGAATTAAGAAACCAAGATTTATCAAAACAAGATTTTGTTACAGGTATGGAAGCTTCAGTAGCTAACAGAGTAGTAGATAATAATCCTTCAATGAAATTGTCGATTATTGATAATTTTGAAGGGTTACTTGACGATTTTGATACTCTAATTAGATATCTATATTATCTAAAGCCAGAGGAACTACAACTTGGTAGTCTTCCGGAACATGGAGATATTTCGCATTTACATATCCCATCATTTGAATTTATTGTACATCTTTCTGCGCAACGAGTTATATACACTGAAATGTGGGAAAAATTCAAGTATTCTCAATGGAAATTAAAATTACTGAAAGGCAATGATGAGGATGTGTATGTGTTCGAGCCGAAATTCTTAGATGAATTCCGACAACATATAATTGCAGCTGCAAGGCGAAGATACATAATGTTATCACATATTTACTCTCATCAGAATTTCGATTCTTTTAAAGAGGCATATGAAGGAATCATAAAATTATCAGATAAAATAGATATTTGTAATCCAGAAACTATTTATTTACTCAATCAAGTTGAATATAACGTCGCAAAAGGAACCCAATATGAAGTGATATGTGGATGTAAATCAAATATCCCTGATTTCTATTTTATTACCTCTTTTAATGGTATAAAAACGCAAGATATATTTAATGCATTTGAATTTTTGCAAACCATATCAGAAATCTATAAATTAGCCGTCTATAATGTGTTTGATCAAGACAACGAAGCTCTCTACAAGTATTTATGTCCAATACTTTCAATGTCAGAATTGTCACATATGTTTGCCAACTTCTATAATTATCAGGAAAGTGATTCGAATAAAATACTAAGTTGTTTTTTGTTTGATTCTAACATAGGAAATAGTGATATCTTTTTGCGTCCTTTATTATCAATAGGAAGTGATGCGACATTATTTTGCCCAGTGCTTATTCAGCAGATGAATCTTGAGAGAATAATCGAAATGTTATTCCTTCAGTATAAAATCAATATATCTCCGATAGGGAAAGAATTTGAAAATAAGCTAAGATCATTACTTTCTTTAGTTCCCTTTATTCAAGTGAACACTAATAAAGTGGAATTCAAGGCTTACGATGAGAAAGATGTAGAATATGACTTTATTGGTATGTTTGAGGATCACCTGTTGCTGTGGGAATTTAAAGCAGTTACAACTCCATATAGCGATAAAAGACTTTACGAATGTAAAAAAACCATTGGCGAAGGAATTTGTCAAATAGAAAGAAGAAGTGAGATAATTAAGCATGACTGGGAGAAAATCAAAAAGTTATGTAATATCAATTTGCCAGGAAATCCAGTTCGAGAAGATAAAATAATTAGGTTGGTAGTCACTAATATTTTTGATTTTACTTCTATAAAATACAATGGAATTATAGTTGTAGACGAATCTACAATTTTGCGCTTTTTTTCGAGTCCAATTCTTGAAATCAATAATGTTAGAGACAGAAAAACTATATTCAAAAAAAGAATATGGAATGGTTTATTTCCAACGGTAAAAGACTTCCTAACTTATTTAGATGATCCAGTCACAACGTCGCCATTTAATGATTGCCTTGAAGCTTGTTTAAAGTTTGTCGAGCGATTAGAAGATGATTATCCAATTGCTTTTGTTGATCAAATAGTAGTAAAAGACCCTTATAGAGCGGAAATCGAGAAATACATATCCCCCAAAAAGAGCAATAAGAACTCAAGAAAGTGTAAGCGAAAAAAGAAAAAGCATAAGTAAGGATTAATAAATTATAACTTTTCATTATCCGTAGAAAGGCCGGTTCCCTAGCTTTGCTTAATGTTTATTAAACCGAAGACAAGCCTGTCATGCCATAATGGGAACGTGCTAAGGCCGACGAAACCGAGTAAGTGTTATCACGGTAATGGTGATAATGGTAAGCAAAAGAATTTAAAAAGGCGGAAAAATGATAATGTCAAATAAATTAGAGTTAACATGGTACGGGAAAGACGAACCTATCATAATAGAGCCACGCCTGCTCATTGAAAACACCATTCTGTCCAACTGTGAAGCCGATTCGGATACTGAAAACATCCTTATCCACGGGGATAATCTGCTGGCGCTCAAAGCACTGGAAAGAAAATTTGCTGGGCAGGTCAAATGTGTTTACATAGATCCTCCGTATAATACTGGTTATGCTTTTAGTCAGTATGATGATAACCTTGAGCATAGCGAATGGTTGAATTTGATGCGGCCGAGATTGTCAATCCTATGGAATCTATTGTCTGATGACGGTAGTATATGGATTAGTATTGATGACGATGAGCAAGCATATCTAAAAGTCCTATGTGATGAAGTTTTTGGACGGAACTCGTTCGTTGCGTCAATGGTCTGGCAAAAGCGCACCTCACCAGATATGCGTGCTGTAATAAGCGACGGGCATGATTTTATCCTTACATACGCCAAAAATCGCGAAAGATTTAAAGATACCAGAAACAAATTACAATTAAGTGAGGATCAAGCTCAAAATTATAAAAATCCAGACAATGATTCTCGTGGGCCATGGACTTCGGCCGATTATACCGCACAAGGTTTTCGACCCAACCAGATGTATGAAATTACCACCCCCGGGGGTGCTGTTTTTACTCCCCCCGAAGGCAAGTGTTGGAAGAACATCGAGTCCATTTTTTCGCAGCAAGTCGCTGAGAATAGAATATGGTTTGGAACAGACGGTTGTGGGATGCCACGGCGAAAGACATTTCTGAGCGAACATGAGGGCGTTATTCCTTGGACATGGTGGACAAATAAGGAAGTTGGACACAACCAAGAGGCAAAAAAAGAGGTTATTTCTCTATTTGGCGCATCAAATGTTTTCGATACCCCAAAGCCAGAACGTTTGATACATCGTATTATCCATATTGCGTCCAATCCTGGCGATCTCGTCCTTGACTCTTTCCTTGGTTCCGGCACGACCGCTGCTGTGGCCCACAAAATGAGGCGCAAATGGATTGGTATTGAGATGGGCGACCATGCCTACACCCACTGCAAGGTGCGTTTGGATAAGGTGATTTCCGGTGAGGATAAAGGCGGCATCACAAAAGCCGTTAACTGGCAGGGCGGCGGTGGTTATCGCTTCTTTGAACTCGCGCCAACCCTTATCAATACAGACCCTTTCGGTGAACCTGTTATCAACGCAGAATATAGCGCAGAAATGCTGGCGGCAGCAACGGCTCTACATGAGGGGTTCACCTATCAGCCAGACAACTGTTTGTTTTGGAAACAGTCCTTCGGCAATGAAAAATCCTATCTGTTTGTCACCACGCGTCACTTGAACAGCACCTATCTCGATTCCATCAAGGACACTATGGAGGATGACGAGTACCTTATCATTGCCTGTTGCTCATTTGATGCCGGTCTGGATAAGTCGTATGAGCATATTACGGTGAAAAAGCTACCGCAAATGCTTCTTAATCGATGCGAGTTTGGGAAATCCGATTATAACCTGAATATCGTGCATCCGCCCATGTACAAGGATGACGAAGAGGAGGCAGACTGCGATGAGTAACTATTTTCCTCAATATACCACCCACTACATCAGCGGTGTTATGTCTCTCCGAAAGCCGCAGACGGAATCGCTGAAAATACTGGAGGAAGTCACCACAAGCATTTCTCTTCGCAAAGGCATCAATCTAAAAGCAGCACTGGGTGCAATTCATGCTATGTATCCGATCTGTACAGATTTTGAGCGTGAATTTGTATCGCTGACCTTTGCTCTTGCCACCGGCGTAGGAAAAACACGCTTGATGGGCGCTTTTATTACCTATTTGTATACACAACAAAACATCAAAAATTTCTTTGTCGTTGCACCAAACACGACGATCTATGACAAGCTAAAACGTGACCTCAGCGACCCGGGCAATCCAAAGTATGTGTTTAAGGGGCTAGGTTGTTTCAGTACTGCGCCGCAAATTATCGCAGACGAGGATTACAGGGAGAAACCACTGTCGTTGTTTGAGTCTGATGTCCATATTTTTGTTTTCAATATTGATAAGTTCAATAAAGAGGACGCAAATATGAAGAAAGTCAATGAACTAATTGGCGATTCTTTCTATCAATTTCTATCCAATCTACCGGACTTGGTGCTTATCATGGATGAATCGCACCATTACCGTGCCGAAAAAGGCGCTCAGGCGTTAAATGACCTGCACCCACTGCTAGGCTTGGAACTGACGGCTACGCCGCTTGTTTCCAGTGGTACAAAGCAGGTTCCGTTCAAAAACGTGGTATATGAATATCCACTGTCAAAGGCGATTGAGGACGGTTATACCCGCACACCTTTTGCCGTAACGCGCTCTGACATTGATTTTTATAATTTTGGCGAAGAGCAGCTTGATAAAATGATGCTGCTGGACGGAATCTCCTGTCATGAAAATGCAAAACGCAAACTTGAGGTATATGCCAACAATCATGACAAGCCGGTCGTAAAGCCGTTTATGCTCGTTGTCTGCAAGGACACCGACCATGCCGTGTGGGTAGAACGTTTTGTGAAGTCGGATGAATTTCGGGGCGGCGCATACCGCAATAAAACCATCATTGTTCATTCCAAGCAAAAAGGTGCAGAAAGCGATGCGAACACCCGCCTGCTGCTTGATGTAGAAAAAACCGAAAACCCTGTGGAGATCGTCATTCATGTAAATATGCTCAAGGAAGGTTGGGACGTCAATAATCTCTTTACCATCGTCCCACTCCGTACCGCCGCATCCAAAATCCTGCGTGAGCAGATGGTAGGGCGTGGCTTGCGTCTGCCGTATGGTGAGCGCACTGACGACAAAGATGTCGATGCTGTTATGCTCACGGCGCACGATAAATTCAACGACATCCTTACCGAAGCCCAGAAAGGCGACTCCATCTTTAAGGCCGGAAACATCATCAAGGCTGAGGAAATCGTGCCGGAACAGATCGTGCAAACGCAGTTGACATTAGACCTCGAGCCGAACAAAGATTTGGAAGCCGCATATATCCAGACAAGTATTGAAAAATCGGACGCCGCCGATGAGCTGTTCCAGATGGCCAGTGAACTTATCAACCAGCAGGTAACGCAGCACATCCAATCTGCTCCAACGCACACAGTAACGCCCGCGCAGGCGCAGCAGATTGTGGAAACGGTCAAAGAACAGATTGTTGCAGATAAAGATTTGGGCGACACCTTTAAGGATAACGAGATGCCACTGACCGCTTGGATGCGTGACAAAACGGAAGAAACCCATCGCGCCGCCCAAGCAAAGTTCATTCCTATCCCGCGCATCAAGATAACGGATGCCGGTGTTGAGGAATATGCGTTTGTTGACTTTGACCTCGATATGACGGACTTCACTCATGTGCCGATAAAGAACGAACTGCTTGTTCAGAATTTGGAGGATATGCAGGATCGCCAACGCATCAAAGGCGACGCGATTGACTTTGAGGGTTATAATCCGAAAAAAGTCGTTCTTGACGAACTGCGAAAAAAACCGGAAATAGATTATGAAAAATGTTCTGCACTGCTGTTTAAGCTGATTACTCAACTCTGCGACCACTATGAGCGCGCATATGGCATAAACGGGATGCAGAATGTCGTTATGATGTTCAAGCGTGATATTGGCAACAAAATATATGCACAGATGATGCAGCACTTCTACTGTGAGAATGGGTTCTTGCAGGAGGAAGTTATCGGTACTCGCAATTATAACCTTCAGCAGTCCTACGGTTATGTTGAGCGTGTTGGCCTTTATGAGAACTACACCGAAAAAATCCAGTCTGTTCTCTTTGATGGTGTTAAAAAGGGCGTATTCAGCACAGCTAAGTTTGACAGCCACCCCGAATTACTGCTTGCTCGGGTACTGGAAGTTGATGCCGACGTCCAGAATTGGCTGCGTCCGGCGGCGAGGGAGTTTAATATCACATATAACCACGGACGTAATTATGAGCCGGACTTTGTGGTTGAGACCAAGTGTGCCATATATCTTGTTGAGGTCAAGGGTGAGGATAAACTAAAAGACCCGGATGTCATTGCAAAGAAAAAGCGTGGTATTCAGTATTGTGAGGTTGCTTCGCGCTGGGGCAAGGCAAACGGATACAAGGACTGGCAATATCTATTTATTCCTTCAAAACAGGTAATGCCGAATTCTTCATTTTTGCAATTGGCCAAGCGATTTCGAGAATTATAATATTCTTCATTTTTTGCTGATAGCCCCTTGCTGACTTTATAATTTGATGCACTTTGTTCTTTCACTTTTGCTAATACTTCGCCCAGACTTAAATACCAAAGAAACAAAGTGTGTTCTGAATTGTACATTGATGGATAAATCAAAAATGGGACATGATTACCTTTGCTTAAAGAGACTACCTACTTTCGTGATAATATGGATTTTTTTGCTTTTTGGAACGGGCCGACAGCTCGGATATCTGCCGATGCCGTTCGGCAAGCTGCTCCGGGGTCACATGCTCCTTTGGAACATAGGAGCCGAAATCAGGATACCACCATGTCAGGCGCTTCGTATCGGGGACACGCTTCCGTGTTTCCCATTTTCCAACGGCCTGCGCCTGCTCGTCCATTGTACGGCGAATGTCGGGGTTGTCGGGGGCGGGCCGAAGTTCATAATCTGACGCCTGCTGGGCGGTCAGCGGTTTTGCATAGATCAGCTCGCCCCATGATAAAAACGCGCCGTGTTCCACGGGAATGCGCTCATCATAATTGGTGAAGGTAAGCGGCGGGTTGTCCGCAGGCTTGGGAAAGGTGCCTAAATCTATGGGCCGTTGGGTGGAATAATATTTGTACTGTTCCTGCTTCATGCCAAAACCTCCTGTCTATCGGGTCATTCTGTTCCGCTTGCTCTTATCGGGAGACTTTTTCTTCGCCGGTCGTTTCTCCGCGTCTGCGCTTTGCCTGACCTCGCGGTCTTCCACGGGGGGAGCGCAAGCCTCAGATATATCCTGCTCCTGCACAAAGAACAGCAGCTCCAGCACCGTCGGTTCATGCGGCTTTAAGGAATAACCGGGCAAAAGGTGCCCGTTGACGCTGAAAATAATTTTGCTTTCTTCCGGGATTGGCGGCGACAATTCGGTAAACAGATTGGCATAAGCGTCGATCCGGCCCTGCACATATTTTTCGGCTGCGGCCTTATCCGTGTAGCGTTTCTGCTCCTGTCCGGCGATTTTGCAGGAGGAACCGCTGTAATAATCGCGTTTTTGCGGCGCGTTGAAGACAACGCTCCACCACACAGACCATGCACAGGGCACGGATTTCTGCAAAGCACGGTTATACTGTGTTTCCTCCCGGATGCGGTATGACATTTTATAGAACATGTTGCTGATCTCAAGATCGTTATACTCGCCCTTTTGCCATTGATTTGATGTGTGCCTGACCGCCGGGGTCTTGACATATTCCAGAGCCTTACCGAACAGGAGCGTCTGCGCCGCCTGTTCCTCCCATTCCTCAACGGAGGCGCATAACCTCTCAAAAATAGCCTTTTCTTTTTCCTCGCTGACGAGCTGCATATCTTTCAGTTCGTCGGGTGACAAAGAAACGAGCGGAGACAGATTCGCGAGGCTCTCGTTGAAAGAAACGCTGTGCTTGATCGTGATTTCATTACCCGGCTGGAGTTTATCTGAATAGCTGTAGACATTATAGAATCCGTTTTCCTCTGCCATAGCAGTTACCTCACTCTCTCTGACAGAGATTGCTTTGCGCGTTTCATGGGCAAGCTCCTTTCCTGAAATGCGTCTCAAATCGAGATCAATTTTGATGCCCGATGGCGGGGATAAAAATAGCGCCCCTGCGGGCATTCAACGGGCGTATGCGGAACGTGCGGCGGCTTTGCGCCGCCGTACTTCCGGGGCATGAGTTTTATCTGGCTCCTGCTTTTGGCACAGCTTTTCCACGCCCTCGATCAGCTCGGCAGCGGTCTCGCGGATGCAGTCGAGGGATGCTTTCAGTTCATTAAGCTCCCGGCCCTTGCTCCATCCGGCGATATATGCAAAAGAATAGTCTGAGGTATCAATCCCGAAATGCTGAGATACGACAAAGGCCACGCTCTCGGCCTCCACCTCACGGACGGGACGCCCCTTTACCGGCTTTTCGAGCTGTGCGCTGACTGCTGTGGGTCTGGCATGGAGTTTGGCGTGGGTGATTTCATGAATCAGGGTCTTGACGGTCTGCGTCTCGCTCATACCGGGCCGCAGGACAATCCGCTGCTCCGTATGGCTGAAATAGCCCTTCGCGCTGCCGGAAACGGGGGCCGTCTCCACTGGGACGGGGGACAACTCCCGCAGGGCGGCGGTCAGCGCCGCGTAACCCTCCACGGAGCCGGTCAGCTCCGAAACGCCGGGGAGGGGCAACTCCCGCCCCTCCGTTTGCGACACGTCAAAAACGCTGACGATCTTGAATCCCTGCTTTTGCACCAAAGCCGTTTCCATGACTGGCTTTCCGTTTGCGTCCAAAACCGAGCGATGGGTATTCGGGTCAAGTTTTTCCGTTTCCTCCAGTCTGCGATAAGGGCAGGGCGCCAGAATTTTGATACCCCTTTCGCCCTTCTTCACCGTGCGGCCAAACTCCTTTTTCCATGTGTTGAAGCCCGTGACACGGGATGCGCCAGGGCATTGTAAAAGTATCAAAATCACGTTTCCGTAGCTGTAATGATGAAATTTGGACAGGCATTGAAGATAGGCGGCATAGCGGTCGCTCTCATACAGGTCGCTGATTCCGGCTTCCAGCTTGTCGGTTAGTTCTTTCAGCCGTTCGGTGGGCGTCTGCTCCGACATGGCCTACTCCCTGCCGGGCGGGGTATCCCGGCCTTTGTCCTTTGTGGGACGGGAACGCTCCTTCGGGGAGACCTTGAGCGTAATCGGCTCATTTCCCTTTGCGCCGATCAGGATTTCAGCGTTATGGAATTCCTTTTTGAAGCGTTCCATCTGCTCCGGGGTCAGGGAACGAAAATTTTCCTCCGTCAATCCGCAGACGAAAAATGTCCCGAACACGCCGCCATAGCCGCCCTCGACGCTGCGGTTGAAGGGCAGACCGTTGATAAGGCCCTCCTCGTTGCAGACAACGGATACTGACTCTTTTTCATAGGGATAAATTGGCTGGATTAGCCCACCCACAACGGCCTGCATCTCATGCAGGCCGTTGATTTCCTTCTCGTAGGGCGCGTAGCCGGGTTCTACTACCAATACTTTCACGTTGGTTCAACTCCTTAATCCGTCTCAAATTGAGACCTATTTTGAAGCCCCCATGGGCACAAAAAAAGCGCCCCCTCGGGACGCTCAACGGACGCGCGGTTTTGCCTTACCTTGTCAGAAAGGAAGGCTTTTTTTCCTTATCGGCCTTGAGCTTTTCCCGTGCCAGCGCCTTTTGCCGGAGCTCCAATGCCTCAAACACCGTGCGCTTGACCTCGCCCACGGTAGTACCTTTATCTGGGAAATAGGAGCGCAATTCCTCATCATTGAATGTAACCTTCAACTGCGGGGATTCCTCCCGTTTCGTAGGCGCGACAGTTTTCTCAATTTTTTCAGGGGTCAGCGTCCCGGCCTTGCTTTCCTCTTTCAGCTTTGCTGCCTGTGTGCCGGACGGAACCTTATCTTCGCGCCTGATACTGTCGGCCAGCTTTTTCTGCTCGTCCGGCTTGAGGTAGGAAATGTCCGCGCCGGTGTTGACCGGGAGCTTCTTTTCATCCACCATGTCCTGCAATTCTGGCACCAGCTTGGTAAGCCGTGCGGTACGCTGTATGGTGGCGCGGCTCTCGCCCATTTCCTCCGCAACCTGCTCGTCGGCGCGTTTCGGCACAACGCCGTTCAAAATGTCGCTCTTGGAGGGACGGCCCGCCTTGCGTTTCAGAGCATCCAGCTTCATCGCGTAGGCGCGGGCTTTTTCCATCGGGGAAATATTTTCGCGTTTCAGGTTGGCGTCCACCATAGCGATGATTGCGGAATCCCGGTCGATGCTGCGAACCAGCACGGGAATGGAATCGAGCCCGGCAAGCTGGCTGGCACGGTGACGGCGGTGGCCGGAGACCATTTCATAGCCGCCCCGTTTTTCATCCTGAATGACCATGATCGGCTCGATCACGCCGGAACGTTTGACGCTCTCCACTAAGTCCCACATGTCTTTATCGTCCCTGACCGAATAGGGATGGCCCTCAAACGGGTGAATTTCGGACAGTTTCACAGCGGTAACGCTTTCCTTCCCGTCCTCCGGGGCAATGGGGACTTTCAGGTTCTTCGGTACAGCATCCTCGGTTTCCTTGCCCGGATCGGCGGGTTTCTTTTCGTCGGCAGGCTTGCCGGGGGCGACGGTGCCGGTGGTCGGTGCCGCCTTGCTGTCAGCGGGAGCTTTACCCGGCTCGTCGGG
>DBTM01000054.1:0-7787 GCA_002307055.1 Clostridiales bacterium UBA1316 | reverse complement strand
GAGCTTTACCCGGCTCGTCGGGCTTCTTTTCATCGACGGACTTCACGGGGACAGTGGTGCCGGTGGTCTGCACTACCTTACCGTCGGCGGGAGCTTTGCCCGGATCGGCAGGCTTCTTTTCGTCCACGGGCTTGACAGGGGCGGCAGTGCCGAGGGCCTGCGCTGCCTTACTGTCGGCGGGAGCTTTACCCGGCTCGGCAGGCTTCTTTTCATCGGCGGGCTTGACAGGTGCGGCAGTGCCGAGGGCCTGCGCTGCCTTTCTGTCGGCGGGAGCTTTACCTGGCTCGGCAGGCTTCTTTTCATCGGCGGGCTTGCCGGGGACGGTGGTGCCGGTGGGCGGTACCGCCTTGCTGTCGGCAGGAGCCTTGTCCGGTTCAACGGACTTTTTCTCGTCGGCAGATTTCTCGGGGGCGACGGTGCCGGTGGTCTGCGCCGTCTTATTGTCGGCGGGGGCTTTGTCGGGTGCTTCGGGCTCTTTCTCGTCGGCGGGCTTCGCGGGGGTGGTAATGCCGGTGGCCTGCGCCGCATTACCATCAGCGGGAGTTTTGCCCGGTTCGGTGGGTTTCTGCTCGTCGGCAGGTTTGCCGGGGCCGGTGGTCGCGGTAGTCGGTGCTGCCTTGCTGTCGGCAGGAGCCTTGCCCGGTTCAACAGGTTTTTTCTCGTCGGTAGGCTTGCCGGACAAAGCAGCGGTGGGCGGTGCTGTCCCCGGTGCGGGTGTACGGAACGCACCAAACAGGGGATTTTTCTTTTCTTCTGCCATGTTGAATACCTCCTAATGTGTTAATTTATGGCGAAATGGGTCTCGAATTGAGACACATTGGCACCCAATGTTCATATTCCGGGGAAATCATGCTGTACCGCGGCCTGATAAAAATGGTTTATGGTCGCGGGAGCGTTATACAGGGCGGTCAGTAAATAGGCGCGTATGTTGCGTATCTGCGTGGTGTTTTTTCGCAGGCAGTCAAAGACATACTCCAAGTGCGAACTATCCAGACGAAGGAGCCGGTCTCTTACCTGATCCGTAGGAATATCGTCGCCGCCGATGCGGATGCTGGGGCGGATCGTGCAGAGGGTATCGGCTATCAGCTCCACGATTTCGTTCACGTCTTCACGGTTGTACCGGGTACACAACAGGTCGTACTCAATTTTTTCTCTGATCTCTGCTCGAAAATCGTATCCATCCATCAATCGCTGCGGCGGGGAAGGTGATGGATGGATAGATGGATTAAGCTGCCTGAAATCAGTCTCATTAGATTTAATATAACTTGCGTCCGAATTTCCGAAGTCTGCACTTCTGAAATCCGGAACTCTTGACTTCTGATTTTCCGAAGTCTTGACTTCCGAAAATCGGAAGTCTGAGAACCTGCTCCGGCGCAACGGGTTTGGGCGGTATTGCCCGCGTGGAAAACCGCTTGACATAGATTCGGGTCGGGCGTCCCTGGCCCTGCTTGATGCGTTCGATCAGGCCGATGCCCTTATGCCCGGTGTCCAACTCGGCCAACAGCTTGACTGCCTTTTCATGCCCGCAGTTCATGTCCTCCTGTATCTCGCTCAGAGTGTAGAAAATATACACGCGGCCCCGTTCGTCATACCAGCCGTTTTTCGCGGACAGGCCCATGCGGTCAAGCAGGAGGCCGTACAGGAGCTTGGCGTCTGTAGACAGCTTTCTGAACCGCTCACCTGTGACCAACTGCCGGGGGATACGGTAAAAAGCAAACTGCTCGGATTCATCGCCGTAATAATAATCAAACGCCATATCATCGTTCATGCGCGTCACCTCCTTGAGAATAAAAAACCCACCATCTGAAGATAGTGGATTTTGACTACTATGTTGTAAATTGAGTTATCCCGTAGCATTAAGAATACTGAATGAGTAATTGAAAAAGTAATTACAATTAAAATTATAAATACCATATAAATTTATGTTGCAATTGTAATTATTTTACTCTATAATTTATGCTATAAGTTTGAGAGGAGGATGACTGTTGGCGGAGAAGAAGATAAAGCCAAAGGTTCCAATGGAGCATCACAATATGGCTGATTTCCTACGCGGACAGTCATCAAGGATACTTACACGTATATCAAACGAAGATAAAACAGCCTTTATTCAAAAAAATGGGAAGCCAATAGTGGTAGTAATGTCTAATGCTCGTTATGAGCGATTGCTTAAGGATGGAATCGATATAAATGAGCATTAGTGTAGCTACTTAAAGTGATCACGGTTTAAGAGTAGTCATATTTAAATTCATGCAATTATCTAAACTTCAAGTTTTTAAGAAGGGCGGATTGGTAATGTATATAAACAAATACGGAGGTATGCTTGTTGCAATAGATGGGCCTAACGGAGTCGGAAAAAGCGCCCTAATAAGCGGTGTTCAAAATATCCTCATGCAAAATAAAGAACAAGTTTTGGTCACAAAAGAACCTTCCTCAACACCACTAGGTGAATTTACTCGAAATAACGCAGAAAATATTGATGGAAATAGTTTAGCTTGCCTCGTTGCTTCAGATCGTTATTATCATCTGCAAAATGAGATTATCCCTCATTTAGAGAGAGGCTACATTGTTATAATGGATAGATATGTTCTGTCCTCTTTAATATTGCAACGAATGGATTCTGTAGATGTAGACTTTATACTTGCCATTAATAATAATATTCTAAAGCCGGACCTACAATTCGCTATCACTGCGGATTCGGATGTGATTCAACATCGTTTACAGGAACGTAATATACTAACTCGATTTGAACGAGGAAATAAAACGATTATAGAGCTTCAATATCTTGATGAAGGTATAAATTGCCTAACAAGGCTAGGAATTAATATAATAAAGTTCAACAATAACAACAATTTAGAAAGAAACATCTTATACATGACCGAAGAAATTGAAAAATTCTTGGGGAGATAAGTATATGTATTGTTTATTATTAAACTCACCGATTTATAGTGAACGGTCGGAAGCTGAAGAAACATATCTCCCTCCTCTTGGACTTGGATATATCGCAACGCAATTAAAAAAGTCTCGCGTTAGTGTAGAAATAGTTGATTGCGTAAAATCACGTTATGGAGTAGAAGAAATACACAATTTATTAAAGGAAAAAAATCCAGATTATGTTGGGCTAAATATTTTTACCCAGAATTACGATATTGTAAGAAATATCGTAGAAAATTGTCCAATCTCAGGTACAATTATCATTGGTGGACAAGTTGTAAAAAGTATTTACAAAGAAATTATTCAATGGAATGTAAATAACAGATTGATTCTAATTATTGGTGAAGGAGAATTAATACTTCCATCAATAGTTTTGGGGAAATGCGAAGAATCTCCACTATTTAGTAATAAGAACATCTCTGTTTACGCTGTAAATATGAATTCCAAATATTATCCCATTGACTTATCATCAATACATCTAGATCGATCCTTTCTACAGAATGAAATGATCACAAACCATTATGGACAACAAGAGGCTGCAATTATTGCTTCCAGAGGTTGTATATATAATTGTGCTTTCTGTGGTGGAGCGCGAGAGTTAAATCGTGATGTATCAGTTCGTAGACGTAAATCAGAAGATATAATTAATGAGATTAATGAGATAACAACTTTATATCCTGAAGTATCTTCTATCAGAGTGTTAGATGACCTTTTCCTTAGAAATGAAGAAACCATTATTGATGCTACTGCAATCTTTAATGGCTTCAAGAAACTTTATTGGAGAGGTATGGCACATATACTCTCTTTTGAAAAATCGCTATATTTGTTAGATTCTCTCAAGAGCAGCGGTTGTCGTGAACTTTTTATTGGTATTGAATCTGGGTCGGAGAGAATTAGAAAATATATAAACAAGGCAGGAACCGTTGATCAAATTTTTAATGTTGTTACAGCTATTTTGAAGGCTGGTATTGATGTAAAAGGGTATTTCATATATGGATTTCCAAGTGAAACTCAAGATGATTGTCAAGCTACATATAAGCTGGCTATGGATTTAAAGAAGATTTCCCTTAAAACACAAGGTGCATTTCGAAGTAGTGTATTTCAATTTCGACCTTATCAAGGAACACGGCTGTATAGAGATATTATCGCAAGCGGGCAAAAAATTGATTCAATTGTTAGCAATCCATCAATTAATAGTACGCAAGGTCGTACCCAGTTTAACTTTCAGTCAGGTAATTATAGCGTAGTATCAGATAATGAGCTTAACAATTTTATCATAAAAACGCAGCAATTAACGGAGGAACAATTATGTTCGGAAAAATGAAAATGTGTGCTAGGTGCAATTTATGTAAAAATCAGCAACCGTTACTTGATAATATGAAAAGTTGCCAGATTTGTTGGGTCGGTCTTTCTGCAAAGATGGTCAAAAACGCTGACGAGGGGCCTCTTTCGCCAACTACAAATTCAGGGAGGCTGATAAGTGAGGTCGAAGAAAATTTCTGCGGCATGTCAACTTACAAAACTAATTTAGTGAAGTGTGTTCCACTAGATGAAAAGCAAAAATTGAGATATCCAAATAAAAAAGAAATAGAATCCTGCTTCCCAAATCTCAAAGAAGAAATAAATGAAATAACGCCCCGGATTGTCTTTTTACTTGGAGACAAAGTTGCCACCGCAGTAAATAAGCAATTAAACATCAAGTTTAATAACTGGGATGGTTTTCGGTATGCATATACGGAGTTCAATGGAACTTATTATGTTCCTATTCATCACCCATCATATATTTATGTTTACAAGCGAAAGTATGTCCAATCATATATGGATGGCATAACAGAGATAGTCAACCAACTTGTTTGATTAAATAGGTTATTATATAATGGAAAACGATAAAGATAAAAGTAAAGCTTTAGATATGACGTGGGACTATTTTAAATTATTAGCACAGCAGCGAGTAACGCATTTTAATCTATTTATCGTGTTTATTGGGGCCATTACGGCAGCTTTAGTAGTTAGCGTACATACTGATTTAAGAGGAAATATTATTGCTTGTACATTAAGCTTTTTCCAAGTATTTTTATGCTTCATCTTTCACAAAATTGATATTCGTAATAAGTTTCTCATCAAGCATACTGAGAGTATAATTAAGAATATTGAAAAATCTTATGAGAATGATATTTATAAAGTCTTTTTAATGGAAGAAAAAAGCACAAATGCCTTAAGAGATAAAGAAAAAAGCAAGTTATATTGTGCTCGCCAACTTAGTACATCACAATTATATAATCTCTTCTATTTTTTCTTTATGCTGATGGGGTTTTCGGTGTTTGTTTTTTCTATAATATTAATTGTTCAATCCATCTAATTATTTAATCCCACTTCTATAGCAAGTCAACAGCGTTTTTAGGGTTTTAAAATTGATATTTGGTGACTTTTTCCTGTAATAGTATTATCATTGTAATAAAATTCTAATACTTGGAAACTTAAGAATGTGGGAGGATCGCTATAATGTCGTTGGACAAGCTAAAAGCAGCCTTCGGTGGCCTAAACTCGTGTCAAGCATGGTCTATTCAACTCTTGCGAATCACTACATCAAAGAAGATTGGGACGAGATATGCCAGTAGAGAAATATCGCTTTCTCCACCAGGAAAACTATTAGAATTAATTAGCGAACTCTCGGATAGGTATGCCAAAGGAGATAAATGTCAGTTAAATACTTTTTCCAGTGTTAGTAATTACGATGGGTCTGCTGTTGGAACAACAATATATAAACTTAGTATAGATAATCAATTGATTCAAGATGAGTACAAAGCATTAATTGAAGCGGTTGCTGCTCCAGATACAGAAGCCGATCCATTTGCATTTTCACCTCAGGCATATTTAATGCAAGGTGTTATAACAGTTGATGGCGATGAGGTTGGCATTAAATTATTTTCCATGCAAAAACCGATTACCATATTAAAGCACAAATATATGATGGATCAAGGAACTTTTAAAGAGATCTCAGACAAAGTACTCTCTTTAAGGCCAACAATCGATATAGTCATCTTGGGGAATACGGTTTATTTACTAACTTTGGCCGGAGAAGCGCTTTTCAATATGGAGCGTGCTTACAAGGCAATTTGTGCAGATAAAGTAGTCGAGATTGAAGACAGCGGTATTATTTCTGATTGTGATGCGTTTAAGGACATTGCGAGCACAGGACATAATCCACGAAAGTTTATAGCATTTAATGAAAGTCGATTAAACTACTTGAAAGATAAATATAGGCGCGTAATGATAGCTTCAAAATTCTCAATCCCACTAAATGATGATAAGTTTGATACCTCTATAGCGGGAGCTTCGGAAAAAATAGTTAAGTTATTATGCAACAAGGGAATGCTTGATCCTTTTGAGGATTCACCTGTCGAAGTCGCTGGTGCAAAAAAGTGGCAATAATGATGGGGGATAGATAGTGGCTATTCTATTTAAATATAGTCTGTTTTTTCTCTCTTTTGCACCGCTGTGGATTTCTATTACCTTTGTTGATGTAAAAAGTATTTTGGCGGGAAGCAACTCGTTGTGCACTGAGTACATCAGCATAGCATGTATCATAATCGCCTCCTTTATTAGTGCAATTGTATTGTTTTCTCAGCTAAAAAGCCAAGGGCGGGAGGGCTCTCAAGAGCATACCCTCATAGGTGTTAGAGAAGAAAAAGCGATAACCGCAGAGTATTTGTTATCATACATTTTGCCACTTTTTGTTTTTAATTTTACATTATGGGAGCAAGTTGTGCTCTTTTTAATTTTTTTTGTTACTCTAGCTTTCTTGTGCATTAGACATAATTACTTTAGTATAAATATAGTTTTGGAAATAGTGGGATATCGTTTCTTTCAATGTGAGATTGAAAATGAGGACAAAATTAAAACTGAAAGAATAATTATTAGTAAGCAAAAACTGAATGGCTGCAAAGGATCTGAAATCTGGATAAAATCGCTTAACAACGAATACTCCTTGGATGTAAGTCGTAAGAATTAAGTAAACGCGACATCCCGTTAACCCTATCTTGTAGTGGCACATCAACCTATCACAATAACTTGGTTATCGTAATAGGCTGGCTCGGGAGAGCGCTTGAATGGTATACAAGTTTACAATGGTCGACCCCGGTTATTAGGACGACCTATTACTTTATTACAGGGTATTAACGGCAAATACATTGATAGCAGAACTGATATCTATTTTCAGATATATAAGCACCTCCTTGGGGAAATGAAAAAAGACACCATCACGAATGATAGTGCCTTTTTTCTGCGTATTTAGTTTTGTCATACTTGCCCTGAACCGGGGAAACTGCTGATATTACTCGTTTTTCTGAACTTCTTTATCAGCGGTAACCTAAGGGTTTGCGGGCTTTTTCTTTTTGAAAACCAAAAGCTACAAGTTCATAATTGCGCCTTTGATTTTTCTCCCGAAATGTCCTGCCCTGCAGATCAGGGCTTTTCTTCTAAATCGAGTCCTGCAAGCAGCGCGTCGGCCGAAGAAATCTTGGAGCTATAATCCAGATGCGCGTAAATATTTGCCGTAGTCGAAAAGTCGCTGTGTCCCAGCCACTCCTGAATCTGCTTCATCGGAACATTGTTGGCAAGCATCAGACTTGCGCAGGTGTGACGGAGGTCATGGAAGCGGATCGCCCGGAAACCGTTTTCCCGCAAAAAGTTCCTGAAGCCGTCCGTAACGTAATCCGGCTTGATCAGCCCGCCGATTTCATCGACGCAGATATACTCAAGATAGTCCTTGTTGTAAGAGCGTCCGCAAAGCTTTTTGTTTTTCTTCTGCTCCTCCTGCAGCCTCAAAAGGCGCTCACGGACAAATGGGGCAAGCG
>DBTM01000005.1:88396-110505 GCA_002307055.1 Clostridiales bacterium UBA1316 | reverse complement strand
GTTGACAAAACATCTTGGCAATCATAAAACTTGACGTTAAAGCGACGTTATGTGTCTGAACCTTCGTCTCATTTTTGTACATAATTAACAAAATTATACGGTCAGGCCGCCCGAAAGTGATAGGCAATCCAGCGCCGCTACTCTCTGCCGGAAAGAAATCGTGTCATCTGCCTAAGCGATTCATATGAATACGAACCAATCTGGACACATGACACAATTCATTATTATCATATTACAGGGTTTTAGGCTGCCAGTATCTGTATCTCACCATTGACAGCTGTCAGACCGATGCGCTTCGTCGGGCGGATATAATTCGCGATGATTTCTGAGGCTATTCTGTCTTCAACCTCTCTCTGAATAAGCCTGCGCAGATTTCTGGCGCCGTACGTGATGGAGAAAGATTTTTTTGTCAGATAATCAATCAGGCTGTCATCATATTTGAGTTCCAATTCTTTGTCAGCCATGGAGGTACTCAGTTCTGCGAGCATGAGCCGTGCGATTTTTTTAAAATCGTCTTCTGAAAGGTGATTGAAATAGACAATCTCATCGACACGGTTAATGAATTCAGGCCTCAGGAAGTCGTTGAGCGCCTTGACGGCTTTTTCCTTCCCCTGTTCATTTATTGACCGGTTGAACCCGACGGCACCGTCTTTTTTGTCGGACCCCGCGTTTGTTGTCATAATGATGACGGTATTTTCAAAGTTGACGGTACGGCCGTGTGCGTCCGTAATACGCCCGTCGTCGAGGATCTGCAGGAGGATATTCATAACATCAGGATGTGCCTTTTCGATCTCATCAAATAAAATCACGCTGTAAGGCTTACGGCGGATCTTCTCCGTCAGCTGGCCGGCTTCCTCGTAGCCCACGTAACCCCGGGGCGAGCCGATAATGCGGGATACCGTGTGCTTCTCCATAAATTCCGACATATCCAGCCGGATAAGCGCCTCAGGGGAATCGAAAAGGTCCTCAGCAAGGCGCTTGACGAGCTCTGTTTTGCCGACACCGGTTGATCCTATAAATATGAAGGAGACCGGTTTATGCTTCGCCGAGATGCCAACGCGGTTACGCCTGATGGCAGCGCAGACCGTGTCAACCGCCTCATCCTGCCCGATGAGACGCGTTTTCAAGCGTTTATCAAGCTCGTTTAAACGCTTGTATTCATCTTCCCGTATACTTGACGCGGGGATTTTTGTCCACAGCTCAATCACCCGGGCCAGATTGTCCATGGTGAGCTCCGGCGCACCCTCGAGCTCCAACCGCTGCAGTTCATCCGTTACCTGCATGTCACGGCTTCTGATGGAGGCAAGACGCGCATAATCATCGCCGCTGACAGCTGTTGAGAGCAGCAGCTCGCGTTCCTTCATCAAGTCGGCCTTTTCCTTGCGGATTATATCCATATGGGCGATTTTTTCGCTTTTTAAATTCATATCGGAGCAGGCCTCATCAATGAGGTCAATGGCTTTATCCGGTAAAAATCTGTCTGTTATATATCTTTCGGACAAGAGGACAGCTTGACGCGCCATTTCATCCGATATCCTGACACCGTGGAATTTTTCGTAATAGTGCTTGACACCCTTGATAATCTCAACGGATTCCGTAATTGACGGCTCGTTGACAGTGACAGGCTGGAACCGGCGCTCTAAGGCTGAATCCTTTTCAATATGCTTTCTGTATTCCGTGAATGTTGTCGCTCCGATAACCTGAATCTCGCCGCGGGAAAGCGCGGGCTTAAGGATGTTCGCGGCATTCATGGAGCCCTCGGCGTCTCCGGCACCGACAAGATTATGCACCTCGTCTATGACCAATATAATATTTTGCTGCGCTTTAATTTCTTCAATAAGCCCCTTCATGCGGCTTTCAAACTGTCCTCTGAACTGTGTACCGGCAACAAGCGATGTCAAATCGAGCAGAAAAACCTCTTTTTCACGCAGCTTGTAAGGCACCGTCCCGTCGACAATGCGCTGTGCCAGTCCTTCAGCAATGGCTGTTTTACCGACGCCGGGCTCCCCGATCAGGCAGGGATTGTTTTTTTGTCTTCTGTTGAGTATCTGTATCACACGTTCGGTCTCAGTGGCTCTGCCGATCATGCGGTCGAGCTTTCCCTCACGGGCGCGCTGCGTCAGTGAAAGGCAATAGCTCTCAAGATACTTGCGTTTCTTGCTGTTCGTCCCGTTTTGTTCTTTTTCCTTTGGTTCCCGGCCGGCACGCGGAAATTCACCCTGGGCGGGCGGCTCATCCGTCCCGCCGAAAAGTCTGTTCAGGAACGGGAAGGTTGCTGTTTTCCCTTCATCTTCCGTGTTTTCCGTCTCGGTCAGGCTCTCAACGCCGCCTAAGGTTTCCATCATTTCATCGGTGAGACTGTCCAGGTCCTCGTCGGTCAGTCCCATCTTTCTGATAATATCTTCAACCGGCTTAATATTAAGATCCTTGGCGCATTTAAGGCAAAGGCCCTCATTCGTCGATTCCCCGTTTTCAATTTTTGTGATAAATATCACAGCAGCATTTTTTTGACATCTTGCACATAACGTTAATGGCATTCAGATTACCTCTTTAATCAGCTTGTTATACCGGATAACCATTCCCGGTAATATTTTTCTTACGAATCTGTCAGTTTTTGGGTGGCTCCTCGGGTTCGTCGAAAAGCTTTTTCAGAAATGGGAAGGCGGCTGATCTGACATCATTTTCGTTGTTTGCCGTCTTTGCTTGTTCAGCGTTGTTCATAGCTTCCTGCATTTCTATTGTAAGCTTGTCGATATCCTCGTCAGTCAGCCCCATCTTTTTGATAATATCTTCAACCGGCTTTATATTCATGGTCCTGGCGCATCGGAGGCAAAGACCCTCATTCGTCGATTCCCCGTTTTCAATCTTCGTGATAAAAATAACAGCCAGATTTTTTTCGCATTCGGCGCACCGCGCCGGGTGGACGCTTATTACCGCGTCCTTAGGCCCTATGCTGCTTGCTTTATCCTCAGGCTCCCGACTCAAACGCGGGAGTTCAAGCTGGCAGGGCGGTTCATCTGCCTCGTCAAAAAGTCTTTTCAGAAATGGAAAGTCGGCTGTTTTGCCCTCCCTCCATTTGCTCGCTGCCTCGGTCTGGTTCTCGGTACTGCTTATTTCTGTCAGCATTTCATCGGTGAGACTGTCCAGGTCCTCGTCGGTCAGTCCCATCTTTCTGATAATATCTTCAACCGGCTTTATATTAAGATCCTTGGCGCATTTAAGGCAAAGGCCCTCATTCGTCGATCCCCCGTTTTCAACCTTTGTGATAAAAATAACGGCGGATTTATTTTTACATTTTGAACATAACTCTGGCTGCACTCCGATTACCTCACTCATCCGAGCATTACCCCGGAAGCATCATCAGGTGTTATATTTTTCTCTTAAATCCGTTGGTCTTCTTCATTATATTAGCAAATGTAATAATATAACTCACAAGCGCCACCAGCATCAGCAGTAAAGCGGAGGATATCATGAGCGTCGCGGTTTTATCGGGTATATTTCTATGGAATATCATCAGTGTAACACATACTATAAAAAAAACAACAGTAGAAGTCTTCCCAATAATATTCGACGACGGAATCTCCCCGCCTTCTCTTTTTCGGATAACCGCGCCGCCCATCAGCATGAGTATTTCTTTGACGAGTGCAATTAATACAGCCCATACGGGGATGACATGATCAATCGTGATGCACGCGAGCACAGCCAGCGTCATCAGCTTATCGCCTAGGGGATCGAGTATTTTCCCCAAATCCGAAATAAGGTTGTATTTCCTTGCGATATACCCGTCCAGAAAATCGGTTGCCGATGCCAACGCATACACCGCCGCCGCATAAAGCTTGGCACTGTTTGAATCACAAAAATATGTTATGACGAAGACGGGAACGAGGAATATTCGAATTGTCGACAGAATATTCGGAACATTTTTCAACGATATCACCTACTGCACCATACTGATCATATCCCAAGAATATTTGCCAGCGGGTTTATATTAAGTATATACTTTAAAATTGTCGTCTTCTCAACAGTTTCGGCTGGTATAAGCCCAACATATCTGATTACGACCGCCAGGGTCAAAATTATAAGCAATCCCTTAATTATTCCCAGGATCAACCCGATTAATTTATCTGATTTATCAATCACCGGAATCGAAAATGCCAGTTTTAATAAATTCCCTATAACCGCTAAAATAATAGCAATCAGGATAAACGCCACCGCAAATACGGCAATATATGCCAGCGCGCTGCTCAGTGTACTTGTCAGATTTGCAGACATCTGCTGCCCGGCTGTGTCGATTGTGCCGCCGACCTTTTCCGCGATGAGCTGAGATGCGCCGTCTGAAATACCGATATTCCGAAGCGCTGAGTAACTGATATCATACACGCTCTTTGTATTATCATTATTCTGTGTGCCGGTCTGCTTTTCCGGCTCACTGCCGATATTCCGCACGTCTGTCACGGCTTTATCGACAATGCCGCTGACGAACGGTTCCAGTATTCCGGTAAAATGGCTGGAATATGTCTTAGCGATAAAGCCTGCTCCGATAATCGCAAGGATAATTGCCACAACACCGAAGACCCCGCGGATAAATCCGTTTTTACAGCCTCGCCAGGCACTGAAAGCAACAATTAAAACCAAAACAATATCTATAGCGATACTCAATGATTCCACGCTCCTTTCGTTTCAGGCTGAAGACTTTGTATTGCAGACAGCCGCAGAGTGCGGCGAAATTAATAATGCCTTACCGTCAGACCGCATTATCGTCTGTTCCGCTCCGACTGTATTATTAAAGCGGGCGATTTCCTTAAGCGTCCTGTCATATATCACGAGGCCGTCATTGTAAAGGACAGCCGCATTATCTCCGCTTGAAGATATGGAAAGTATTTTACGGCTGGTCTGAAGCGTTCCGAGTACCTTGCCGCCCCGGTCAACCGTCACGATGCTCCCCTGATCTCCGACCAAATAATCATTTAATGCAAGCGCCGTAAAGTTTTCGCTGCCGATGGTGTAGCACACAAGATATTTATCGGTATAATTTTTAATCACATCAGCGCTGCCGTCCGGTTTCACGACGCGAAGTGCGTCCTTACTCACCGCCAGGACTCTGCCGTCGCTTAAATATCTGATTTCCAGAACAAGCGCTCCCGTCAGCGTGCACGAGCCCTTTTCATCGGGACTGCTGAGTGAGAAAAACACGATCCTGCTGCCCTTTTCCGTGAGTGTCAGTACCGCTAAGCTTTTATTATCCGCCGATACCGCCGCCGAGAGGATATATCCTTCAGCCGAATCCCAATAATAGCGTGTTTCGCCGTTTGCGTCATAAACTGTGACCCGGCCCTTGACGCCGCCGCTTCCCTGAGAGCACAGCGCCAGCCAGCTGCTTTTATTAATCGACGCGGAGATGATCTTGCCTTCCGCCGATATGCTCTTTGTCACGCCGTACAAATCGAAGACCTTGAGCAATTTGCCGCCCAGGTCATACGCGGCGCTGACACTTCCGTTTGAGCAGACCGCCGGGCAGGTCATTTCAAAGGCTTCAATAAACATCCTGCGGGCGCTGACATCATAAACCTGAATGCCGCCGCCTGAACAAACAGCAAGGCCGCCGTCCATATCCGCAAAAACGCTGCCGGTACCGCCGTCGAACGAAAATTCAGCCGCCTGGGTTATATTGATTGTACCGCTGAACAGATGCGTAAACCCCTCGGCATTAATTTTGCCGCCGTTTGTAATCAGGACTGCCGCCGTGACGGAAATGACGGCAAGCATCACAACCGAAGCCGTTACCTTAAGCAGCCTGTGTTTCTTTTTTTTATTTCTGTTTTTGTTCGTCTTTTTCAGCTCATAGACAGTCGCCATATAACCCGCCTTAAGAAGGTGATTCACCGCAAATAACAATGGCTGCTTATCTTATATTATAAGTTTATCATTTATTATGATAAAAAGATACATCATTGTATTACAAAATATAACAAATAAAGAGTGTCCCGCGCCGCACATTACCACGGCAGAGCGGCGTGCATCATGTCGCCGACTGGTCCGTTATACCAAATGCGGGTAAGATAAAGGCCGCAGGGGGGAACTGTAGGGCCGAAAAGCCGCCTGTCCTGCGTCAAGAGCAGCCCAGGGATATCCTTTGCCGCGATTTTCCCCTCAGAGACATAGAGGAGCGTCCCCGCCATTGCCCGCGCCATATTATATAAAAAGCCGTCGGCGCAGACACGCAGATCGATGATGGCGCCGTTTTGCTCGACCTCATACCAGTGAACAGTACGCACCGTCGTCTTCGTTTGGGTTCCGACAGAGCGGACGGCGCTGAAGTCGTGTGTTCCGATAAAACAGGAGGCTGCTTCCGCCATCGCGTCAAGATTCAGCCTGACAGGATAAAAATAAGCCCGGTTCGAGTAAAATGGGTCGCGCATGCGCGTGTTGTATATACGATAAGTATATTCCTTTTTGATACACGACAAAATGGCATTAAATTCACTGTCGGCGTCTATTGCCTGAACAGCCGCGATATCGGGCGGCAGCAGCGCGGTGAGCGCCAGAGGCAGCCTTTCTGCCGGAATTTTTGAGTCTGTTTTAAAATTTGCGCAATACCGCGCGGCATGCACACCGGCGTCCGTTCTGCCGCAGCCGACAAGCTTGACCGGATGACCGCAGATTTTAGTCAGCGCGTTCTGCACCGTCGCCGCGACGGTGACGTCTTTTTTCTGCTCCTGCCAGCCGTGGTAATTCGTCCCGTCATACATAAGGCGAAGTGCAATATTCCTCATATTTCAGCGCCTCTCCCGGTAATCCGGCTATAAGCCGTATGAACTCATAACGATGACAGCCGCGAAAATGACGGCGCCCAGTATTAATGCCGTCACGTCTCTGCCCATCATCTTCAGCCGTTTCATCCGTGTCCGGCCTTCGCCGCCATGGTAGCAGCGGCTCTCCATGGCAACCGCCAGCTCATCGGCTCTGCGGAACGCGCTGATGAACAGCGGCACCAGAATCGGCAGCATCGCCTTCGCTCTGCGAATCAGGTTTCCGGAATCAAAATCCGCGCCGCGCGCTTTCTGCGCGCTGATAATTTTATCCGTCTCCTCGATGAGCGTCGGAATCATGCGGAGCGCAATGCTCATCATCATCGACAGCTCGTGTACAGGCACCTTAATCTTCTTAAGCGGGTTCATGAGGTTCTCAAGGCCGTCTGTCAGGGCAATCGGTGAGGTGGTGTATGTCAAAAGAAACGTCCCGACGATCAGCATAATGAGGCGGATAATCATGTTCACAGCCATTTTGATTCCCTCAACAGTGATCGTGATGAACCAAAGCTTGACAACGGGTGTTCCTTGTGTAAACAGCATATTCAGAATAAATGTAAACAGAATAATTATAACGAGCGGCTTTATGCTCCGGAGTATTGTCTTAATCTTGATTTTTGACAGCAATATACTCACGACGAGCACGACAAACATAATGCCGTAGGTATAGGTTACAGCCAAGAAAAGCGCCACAATATAAACAAACGTTAAAATGAGCTTGGTCCGCGGGTCGAGCCGGTGCACAACCGAGTCCCCCGGGAAGAACTGACCGAGCGTGATGTCTTTAAGCATACTCACGGCCCCCTTTGAGCTCGATAAGCGCACTTTTCAGCTGCTCAACGGTGTAGATATCCTTCGGAACAGCCAGCCCAAGCGCGCGGAGCCTGTTGGCCACCATCGTGACCTTCGGTACGGTCAGTCCGATGTTCGTGAGCTCCTCGCTCTCGGAGAACACCTCAGCAGGCGTCCCCCGCGTAAGGATTCTGCCGTCATTAAAGACAAGCAGCCTGTCAACGGTGCGTGCGATATCCTCCATGCTGTGCGTGACCATTATAACCGTCGAATTCGTCGAGCGCTGATACTGCCTGATGTTCAGGATGATCTCGTCGCGCCCTTTGGGGTCAAGCCCGGCTGTCGGTTCGTCTAAAATAAGAACTTCGGGCAGCATGGCAATAACACCTGCGATCGCAGCGCGCCGTTTCTGCCCGCCGGACAGCTCAAACGGCGATTTTTCCAATATCGTTTCCGGCAGACCGACGAAGCCCGCCGCCTCGCGCACACGCTCATCGATTTCACTTTCGGTAAGCCTCATATTTTTCGGCCCGAAAGCAATATCCTTATATACGGTTTCTTCAAACAGCTGATATTCCGGATATTGAAAAACAAGACCGACCTTAAACCGAATGTTCCGCGTCATTTCTTTCGTCTCAAAGATATCGCGCCCGTCAAAAAATACTTTGCCGGACGTTGGCTTTAATAGGCCGTTTAAATGCTGTATAAATGTCGATTTACCCGAGCCTGTCTGTCCGATGATGCCGAGATATTCGCCTCTGTTTACTTCAAAATTAATATCCCGGATCGCAACATGCTCAAAGGGTGTATCTATACTGTATATATGCGTCAGATTTTCCGTCTTCAACTGTGGAGCCAAGGTATTACCATCCTTTGTCAGTGGTGCATCTCCTCATCATATAAGGATGACGCCCGATAAAAGCAGTTCAATCATCTGAGAGCCGAATAAATCTCCTGCGCGCATTCCTCCACGGAGAGTGCGTCAAGTCTTAAATGGAATCCGCAGTGGTTCAGCTCGTATATTAAGCTGACGGTTTCCGGCACATCCAATCCTGTTCCGCGCAAAGTTTCAACGTTTTTAAAAACATCGTGCGGCTTGCCATCCATCATGATGCCGCCGTCGGACATGACAATCAGCCTGTCGGCATCGATTGTCTCTTCCATATGGTGCGTGATGAGGATCACGGTGACTTTTCCCGTGGCTCTGAGCTTGCGAATGATATTGATGATACTCTCCCGTCCCCTGGGATCGAGCATCGCGGTCGGTTCATCGAAAACGATGCATTCCGGCTCCATCGCGAGTACACCGGCAATGGCAATCCGCTGCTTCTGCCCGCCGGACAGAAGATGCGGCGCGTGCTCGCGGTATTCGTACATGCCGACGGTTTTTAAGGCTTCATCAACGCGCCGCCGTATATCCTCGGGCAAATAGCCCAGATTCTCAGGCGCAAAGGCGACATCCTCTTCAACGACATTGGCGACTATTTGGTTGTCGGGATTCTGGAACACCATGCCGACGCGTCTGCGGATATCGATCGTCAGGTTCTCGTCCGATGTGTCCATTCCCGCGACGAGCACACGGCCGCCCGTCGGCAGCAAAATCGCGTTGAAGTGCTTGGCCAGCGTTGTTTTCCCGGACCCATTATGCCCCAATATCGCAACAAATGTCCCTTTTTCAATTTCGAGATCAATGCCGTCCAAAACAATTTTCGGCAGCTCGCCCGGTTCCTCGCCGTTTGCCGCTCTGTAGGCATAGCTCAGATTTTCCGTTTTTATTATATTTTCCGAATATTCCGTTTTCATCGTTTATTATTCACCAATTACCTTCCCACCGGCATGCCGCACCGCAGGGCAGTATTAATCCGCTTTCCGTAACGGGCAGGCCAAGCTCACTGCTTTGAGAACTGCCGCCGAAACGTTTTGAAAAAACCGTTTCCGCGATATAGGTCAGTGTGGCGGGAGAAAGTCCCGTCGTATACGAATTGATGATGACAAAAAGCGCGTGCTCACTGAGCACGTCGGCGCAAAGCTTTACAAATGAATAAAGATCGTCCTCAAGCTTCCACACCTCGCCCGACGGTCCTCTGCCGTAAGACGGCGGGTCCATGATGAGCGCGTCATATTTCTTCCCGCGCCTGATTTCCCTGTCCAGGAACTTGGCGCAGTCGTCGATGATCCAGCGGACCGGTTTATCCTCAAGCCCGGAGGCACGCGCATTCTCTCTTGCCCAGGCTACCATACCCCGCGAGGCATCGACATGGCAGACAGCGGCTCCCGCTTCCGCCGCGGCGACAGTCGCGCCGCCGGTATAGGCAAACAGATTCAGCACGTTTATCTGCTTTTCCGCTTTGAGTACTTTCTCTTTCAAAAAGTCCCAATTGGCCGCTTGCTCCGGAAACAGCCCCGTATGCTTGAAGTTCATCGGCTTAACGTTAAATTGCAGGTTCCCGTATTGGACCTGCCAGCTCTCCGGCAGGTTATTTTTTCCCCACTGCCCCCCGCCGCTTGACGACCGCGTATAACGCGCATGGGGGTTAAACCAGCCGGGATGCGTTTTAGGTGTGTTCCAAATCGCCTGAGGGTCCGGTCTTACCAGTATATATTGACCCCATCGCTCCAGCTTTTCGCCGCCTGAGCAGTCGAGGAGTTCGTAATCCGCCCACTTGTCGGAAAGCCACATGATAGCAGTCTCCTATAAATCACAATAAATCAACGTATTATATCACCGCAGCGCCCCCAAGTCAAGAAAGCAAGGGGACGGTTCTCCTGCTTTTTCGTTATGAGCAAAGCAGGAGAACCGTCCCCTTGCTTTCGTTACCAATAATTTTAACTGGTATCAAAACGCCGGGCACGCTATTATTGATATAACTCATTTTACGCGAATACGGAGGTTTTTGCATGGAAATACAGCTCATCGGCACCGGGAAACTCGTTATATACTTAAAAGGCGAAGAAATAAAGACACTGCCGGCTCCGCCCTATGAAATAACAACGACTGAAGCCTCGGAGATTTTGCGCCTGGCGCTCGGCTCTACATACGACCAAAGCTGGGAAAGCGCCTATTTCGAGTTATTCCCGGGCCGAGATTCTCTGCTGCTCTTTGCGCTGCGGCATTCCGGCAGCCCGTCCTTTTTTACATTTAACAGTATCGAACCGCTGATATCGGCAGCCAAAGCCTGCCAGGCCGGACTCATCACTTATCTGACATACATAAATGATACTTATATCCTTATAGTCTATCCGTGGAACGGCGAATGTCCGCCCCATGTGCTTTTCGAATACGGCGACGAGCTCGACAGACCCGCGCTTTTTTCGCTCCACCTGTCCGAACACAGTAAAGTCATTTGCGGTCCGACCGCACTCGATGAGCTTAGGACGGCGTTTCAGTAACACGCCTTTTAATATCTTGACATTTATGCTATACTAATAATATACTTTTAACTCGAGCGTTTCCCGGAAAGGTGGGTTTGATATGTCTCCTAAAGCACTCGGCGTCAAGCAGATTGCGCAAAACAGAAAAGCATATCATGACTACTTTATCCTCGAAAAGTTTGAAGCAGGTATCGAACTCTACGGGACAGAGGTTAAATCCATCCGCAGCGGCGGTATCAACTTAAAGGATGCCTTCTGCTCCGTCAAGGACGGAGAATTATTTGTCCGAGGCATGCACGTGAGCCCTTATGAGAAGGGCAATATTTTTAACCGCGACCCGATGCGTTCTAGGCGGCTTCTGATGCACAAGCGCGAAATACTCAAGCTGTACGGCAAAATGAAGCAGGAAGGCCTGACGCTCATTCCCATTTCGGTTTACTTTAAGGATTCCATTGTCAAGCTGGAACTCGGCTTATGCAAGGGAAAGCGGCTGCATGACAAACGCGATTCCGAAGCCGAAAGAGATGCCGGACGCGAAATGGACAGATCCATCAAAGAAAGGAATTTATAATCTATGGCAAACCCAATCGTAACAATAACCATGGAAAACGGCAGTGTCATCAAAGCCGAGCTTTATCCCGAAATCGCTCCGAATACCGTCAATAACTTCATTTCACTGATAAAAAAGGGTTTCTATGACGGCCTCATCTTCCACCGCGTCATCCCCGGCTTTATGCTGCAGGGCGGCTGTCCGCTCGGCAAAGGCTTCGGCGACCCCGGTTACAGCATTAAAGGCGAATTCAAGAAAAACGGCTTTAAAAACGATTTGAAGCATTCGCGCGGCGTTCTTTCAATGGCGCGGTCGTCTGCCCCCGATTCGGCAGGCAGCCAATTCTTCATTATGCATCAGAATTCCCCCCATCTCGACGGGTCGTACGCCGCCTTCGGTTGTGTCACCTCCGGCCTTGATGTTGTGGATGCGATTGCAGACGCCGATACAGACGGCAACGACAAGCCCAGAAAAGATCAGCGTATGGCGAAAGTGACAGTTGACACCTTCGGCATCGACTACCCGGAACCTATCACAATTTCGTAATTTTTTTATTTCTTCTTTCTTTTTCCTCATCTCTCATCTGGGGCTGTACCGGTTTCGACGGGGGTGTGGAGGCGGGAATAGCGGGCGGAGGCGTCGCCCTCCTTAAAACGGCATCTTTATAAATTAAAGAACAACAACGAATCTTTACCGGTAGCCGCTTAGTGCTACCCGTCCTGTCTGGGAGGTCCACGAACCGGATCTGGGCGTGACTTAGTGGAGCCCGTGCGTGCGGTAAGCTTTGCCCGCACCATGAACAATGAAGCTACCGAACCATGCCGCGTGACGGCTTGCACCATGGCGAGGGAACCGGTCTTAGCTTGAGGCTAAGACCAAAATAACCGTCTGCGCCCGGAGAAGTTCGCGTCAAAGTGCTTTCGGACGGGGGTTCAACTCCCCCCAGCTCCACCAATCGTACACACTCTGATGTGTACACAAAATGGCATTCAGATATCAACCTGAGTGCCATTTTGTTGCATATTTATTTTTCATACTAATATATTGCACATTTCGGAATATTATGTCAAAATATGAAAACGAAAGGAGATGGCATTAATGATGTATTTATATCACTATTTTGATAAGGAAAGAGGACCCTTTCTTAGTTTGACAGATTTATCTGAAGAAGAAGCTAATAAAATTAGAGAAAACCACAATAGATTATGGGCGGAAAAAGAAGGTCGGGAATACGATGAAAATGAATATGATTATTGTGGGTGGGCAGGCCGCCGCTATGCAGAAAATGAAATTCACCAAAAATTTATTGCAAAAGGCGGGAAAACACTAAGGAATCACCCGTATTACATGATACTAAGAAATGATGATATGTCTGATGGTGCAATTTTTTACGATGGGGATTTTATTAAAATTCCGGTTGAAGAATTTGATATGAGTGTTGTTTCATTCACTTACGGTGATTCAATGCAAAATAGAGATCCAGGGACTTTTAGTGATAAACCATATAAGAATCAAATTTACACTTATGATGAAATTTTAGAAATTATCAAGGAACATGGTTGGATAATAAAAGACGATGATTGGAATTGGAGTATGCCATGTTATATCGAAGCTCAATTATGGAGCGATGTTCCGATTGAAGAATATAGATAATAAACACATACCGAATAAGTTGAGTTTTTAAGCATAAATAAGCTACCTCTATAGCAATTTGATCAACAAAATCAAAATGGGTAACAAAAACTGCGCTCCAGCTCCACTAAATATGCGGCTGACGCCGCAGTGAACAATGAACACGGAACATTGAACAATGATCAATTTATGCCGATGGAAACCGCCGCCGCATATTTGTACTGTTCACTGTTCAGTGTTCATTTTTTATTGTTCACTATTCATTCATTCGAAATGGTTGATCATTATTTATAAGGAAAGCCTATTATCCGAAAAGTCCCTCGATTTGGCCGCCTCCGTCGTCAAATTTTATGCAAAGCTGAAAGATAAAGAAGCCATCATCACAGAGCAGCTGATCAGAAGCAGCACCAGCGTCGGGGCAAACATCAGTGAAGCAAATTATGGCCAAAGCCGCGCAGATTTTATATCCAAAATGCAAATTGCTCTTAAAGAAGCCGCAGAAAGCGAATATTGACTAAAGCTTTTATATAAAGCAGAATACGTTTCCGAGCCCGATGTTCATGATTACATAGAGCAATGTAAAGAACTGGAGAGAGTGCTCATCGCCTCGTTAAATACGGCGAAGAAGGAGTAGATTAGGACGCGGAACCATCCGAAATTGCTGATTAACCCCCGAAATGTCATCCCGAGCGTAGAGAGGGATCTTTGAAACATTGTATTTGAGGCATTTAAAGATTCTTCGCTGCGCTCAGAATGACACGGTTGGCAGTTTTTCATTGGTTTCAAACCTTCCCTATTTTAGATAAATAATTCTCAGTTTAGTTTACAAAAACTCACAATTTGATTGCTTGTTATTAAGACGCCGCACAAGTATAATTTTTTTATCAGCAAAAATAAAAATTAAAAGGTGTGTGCGTGTGAAATGGCTATTTATTTCAGTGAAAAATTTAAGCAAAATCGCAAGGCAAAAGACCTGACGCAAGAACAGCTTGCCGATATTTTTCATGTATCGCCGCAGGCGGTCAGCCGTTGGGAAAACGGCGCGACGTACCCTGATATTGAAATTTTGCCTTCAATCGCTGCCTACTTTAAGATTACGGTAGATGAACTGCTTGGCGTGGACAAAATAAAAGACAAGGAGAGAATAGAAAAAATAAATAAAGAAGTGTCTGACAAATTCAATAGCGGTCATTTGGATGACGCGTTGGAAATTTTAAGAAACGCTGTGCGTGAATTTCCTCATGAGTATTCACTTCAAAATGAGCTTGCCTTGACCTTAACACAACAACCGGAACCAGACAAAGAAAAAGCTCAAAAGAATCTTTTAGAAGCGATTGCCATCAGAGAGCGCGTATTGGAAAACAGCACAGATGATTTCACAAGAAATAATGCGTTGTTTGGTCTTTCACAAAATTATAAAAAAGCGGGAGATAAAGAGAAAGCCGTTAAGACAGCGAAAAAATTGTCTAGCGCTGCAAATTCAAGCGATGTTGTCCTATCACAAATTTATGAAGGTAACGAGCTGCACAAGCATTTAAAAAGCAATATTTCGACCTGTTCCAATACGCTGGTATATGACATCAAGACGCTTGCACATTCTAAGTATGATTTAGGTTCACACGAAAGAATAAAACTGATTAATAAAGCCCTCGGCATTCTCGACCTTATTTACGAAAACGGAGACTTTGGGACCGAAAATTTTTTTATGTTTGACTTACATTACCACCTTGCCTGTAATTATTATAAAGCAAATGATATGGATAATGCACTCCTTTGTTTAGAAAAAACGGCGCAGTACGCTATCGATTTCGATACAACCGACTTAGAACACCACACAAGTATTGCGGTGGAAGGTTTGGGAAAAAATATGCTATTTTTAAGAAGCTATCGGTATAACGAATGTTACAGATTACTGCATGATTATGGTTTAGGGCATGGCGGATTTGAGTCAATAAGAGAAAACGCGCGTTTTAAAGCCGTTATAGCCAACCTGGAAAAACACGCAGAATCAGATTAACCAAAATAAAAAAGCGGTGGCTTGTCATATATGAGCCATCGTTTTTTGTGACACTTATCAGGATCAGAACCAGCGTCGGGGCAATATCAGTGAAGCAAATTTCTCAAACTATACCCCATTTTACTTAACCCACGGTTAAGTCTAGCTGGCGTAGCGGTCCATTGATAAGCTGCCTGTTTCGTGGTATTTTTAGTGTGTTCTGGAACGAAACAAATTGACTTGGAGGCGCCTTATGAGTAATGCAATAGGTGACACCATAAAAATCCTGCGTTCGGAGCGTGGAATCACGCAGGAGCGGCTTGCCGAGCAGCTGAACATTTCCGCGCCGGCTGTCAGCAAGTGGGAGCGCGGCGAAGCGCGGCCCGACATCACACTTGTGCCAAAGCTTGCCGCGTTTTTAGGTATATCCACGGACAAGCTATTCGGAATCGACCAGACAGCGGAAAGCGTATTTTATAACAAAGTCTACGATACTGACCAGTATTACTGGGGCGTTGAGCCGTCCACCATGTGTTATGAGGTACTGCACTGCTTACCGCCCACGAGACCGCTCAGGCTGCTCGACATCGGCTGCGGCGAGGGTAAGGACGCTGTTTTCTTTGCCCGATGCGGGTACATTGTGAGTGCGTTTGATCTGTCGGAAGCGGGGCTTGAGAAAACCCGGCTGCTTGCGGAAAAAGCGCGGGTAACGGTTAACACGTTCAGCGCCAACTTGTGGCATTACCTGCTGACCGAGAACTACGACATTCTGCATTCCAGCGGGGTTTTTGCTTACATCAAGCCCGACATACGCGCTGAGATTATGGAAAACTACAAGACACACGTCAATGACGGCGGGTTGGTGGCATTTCAAACCTTTGTGCAAAAGCCGTTTATCGAGCGTGCGCCTGAAAAAGAGACGAATGCCTACCCGTGGAAGTCGGGCGAGCTGTTCACGTACTTCCACGACTGGTACATTGAAAATTGCTCCGAGTATGTCTTTGACTGCAACTCAGCCGGTGTTCCGCACAAACACGCCGCAAACCGCCTGTTTGCCAGAAACATCAAGGAATTGCATTAAATCGTCAGCAATTCCGGAATACCCAAGAACCTCACCGGTTCTCGATCGAGTAGGCGGCTGTTCCTTAGTGAATCAGCCGACTTCCCACGCTAAAGTACGTACCGTTCGGTATACGGCGGTTCAATAGCATACGCTAAATATGCGGCATTCCGACTGCTGCGTATACGGAACTGCTCAATAGACATTTGAACAAAATTTATGTGCCGTCGCGGTCCTCACAGCCCGTTCACGATATTCACCGGACGCCTGCCTTCGCTCACACGTATCATGTTCTGCCATATGATGCCGAAATAACGGTAGAAGCTGCCCGCTGTGATACCGCCGATATGCGGAGAAAGGGCGACTTTTTTACGGGCTTCAAGCGGCAGCGCCAGCAGCGGATTATCGCGCGTGACCGGTTCGGGTGAAAATGTATCCAGGCCAATACCGCCGAGCCGCCCGTCGAGCAGCGCCCGGCGGACAGCCTCCTGATCGACAACCTCGCCTCTGGCTGTATTGATCAAAATCGCACCGCGTTTCATTTTATTGATCGCCGAGTCGCTGATCATCCCGACTGTTTCCGGGTTGACCGGAACGTGCAGGGAGATGATGTCGCTCTGTGCGTATAGCGCGTCAAGCGAAAGCCGGGGAAATTCACAGCCCTCCGCCTCGTGCCGGCCATAATAGCTCACCTGGCTGCCGAAAGCTTTCAGCCGCGCGGCTGTCGCGCGGCCGATAGCCCCCATGCCGATGAGGCCGACATGGCAGTCACCCAGCTCGGTGAGGCCGTTTTCAAAGCAGCGCGTCTTCGCCTCAATTTGTCTGGCGTCAAAAACCATATCCTCATTCTCTCTGAATTTTTTCAGCAGCGCCAGCATCAGCAGGATAGCCTGCTCGGCCACAGCCGAGGCGTTCGCACCGGCGCAATTGGCTGTAAAAACGCCCGCCTTCCGAGCGGCCTCCAAATCGAACAGATTATAGCCGACCCCTTGGGATTGGATCAGCTTGAGATGCTTTAAGCCATTGATGACATTTGCCGAAACCGGGCACATCGGGTCCGCCAGAATCGCATCGGCATCCGTGGCGATAATTTTCTCCTCATACGGTGCGCTGTTTCCAAGATGGATAAGCTCCCAATCGGCTGGGATCGCTCCGGGCGCCGTGTAGCGTTCAAAGTTCGCTTTATTGACCATAACCGCAACTTTCATTGTGCTTGTCTCCTTTTTACATCATTACACTTATTATGCCTCGCGCCGCGGGATACCGTCAAGACGTGTTTCCGCTCGGAACCTGATATGCAAACCTCCGTGCTTTCGCACGGAGGTTTGTTGTGATGTGCTCCGGGCAGTCAGGCTACCATTGGCGGTATTCCTTGAGGCCGTCAGCCTCGGCTTTCGCTTTTTTGGCCAGCTCCGTATACAGCCCGTATTCATGCTCCTGGCAGCATTGCGTATACGACGGGTCTGTACCCGGATTTCTGGGCAGCGGCACATTTTGCCCGACGAGAATATCCTGAACCTTTTTGATATTGACATTCCGCGCCGTGGTCCCGTCAGCAACGGCAACAGCTGCCGCCACACCCGCCGCCTGACCTGTTCCGACGCACTGCGGAATGAGTGTCAGCCAGTCGATAGCCACATCGTCCGCGGAGATATGGCGTCCCGGGCAGAGCAGGTTATCGACCTGGCGCGGCAGGATTGCCCGGTAAGGGATTTCTACCGGCCCGCAGTCGTTAATCATACAAATCGTTGAATGCCAGGCGATAACATCGTCAAATTGCGGTGCGAGGGCAAAATCCTTCGGTGTCATGATGTACTCGCCCTGCAGCCTGTAGCTGCAGCGTGAACCAAGCTGCGGCGCGATGTCGTAAAGATATGCGTTCCGAAAACCGATTGGGCAGGCCTCGCGGAGGTATTCCAGCACATCCCGCATCGTATCGCGCGTTTCAATTTCCGTTTTGGTGATGTCGGCGACATTGGCGCAGTCTTTATTCGCGTGCCAGTTGTTGATCCAACAGACGTCGTTCCTGCTGGACGGCAGAGGGGCGCAGCTGAACCCGGTAATCTCGCTGAGGCGGCCGTAAATTGCCATGCTGACCTCGGGATACCTTCTCGTCCAGTCGTTGTATAAGTCCCAGTTAATTCCGCCGATGCGCCAGACAAGAGCCGTTGTGCTTGAGCGCGTATTGCTGTCGGCCAGGGCGCGGAAGGGGGTCCCCGTCTGGCGGAAAATATCGCCGTCCCCGGTGGCGTCAATAACCTGCTTGGCATAGATGGCTTTACGCCCTTCCTTGCTCTCAAAGATAACGCCCTTGACGCTTTTGCCCTCCATGATCGGTTTTGTACCCCAGCTGTGATATTGAACGCGAATGCTGTCTTTTTCCTCAAGCAGCATTTTGTCCATTTCAATCTTGAGCTGGTTCGGTTCGTAGTAGACCGCGCGGACGAGCCGTTTCGGATCACTTTCGCTGACACAGCCGTGGATTGCTTTCCAGGTATGCAGCAGCGCCGCGTCTGTTTTGCCGGCCTCGTCAAGCCTCGGACCCAGGGTCGCTTCCGGAATTTGGTCGAGCCGGGTGAACCATTCCTCCTGCAGCCCGCGTACAAAGGTTTTATCATACCAGGACAGCTTCGGCACCATGATGACATAACCGCCCGTTACGTCACCACCCATATAGCCATACCGTTCCATTAAGATGATATTTTTTGCACCGGCACGTGCCGCCGCGATTGCGGCACTGTGCCCGGCGCACCCGCCGCCGACGACCAGAATGTCGCATTCATCGTAGACAGAGAGTGTATTCGGGGATTCTACATAAACCTTATTATCCATGTTATTTCATACCGTCAAGCCATATCAGCGCTTTTTCAATGTAAGCATCCCAGAACGTCCAGTTGTGCTCGCCGGGGCTTTCCATATAGATATGTTTGAACCCGATTTCAGTCAGATAACGGTCATAAGCCCGATTCTGCGCGATACCGATGTCCTCGCTGCCGCAAGCGATGTAGGTGTTCGGCAGCAATTTGCCTTCGGTGAGGATTGCCTGAGCCAGCGCCTTCGGGTCCTTATCGCTGCCGGCAAATTCGTCAAGCGGACCAAAGGTGTGAACATAATAGCTGTAAGGCGCTATGGGATTCGGGACATCCTTCCGCATATGTGACAGCTCATCGGTCATCATAGCCGACGAGAACGCGATGATATTGCCGAATACATCGCTGCGGTATAAACCGTTGCGGAGCGCGCCGTAACCGCCCATGGAGAAGCCGCCTATTGTCGTATCCTCGCGCCGCTTGGACAGCGGGAACGCAGCGCGAGTAAAGTCAATTATGTCCTCACTCAGGAGCTTGGCGTAATTTGCACCGCGGATGGGGTCGTCGAGATAAAATCCGTTCTCACCGGACGGCATAAATACGGCGATATTATGTACCATAGCCAACTGCTCGATTCTTGACCCACGGAGCCAGTCGGTGTTGGTGCCGGAATAGCCATGGAGCAGATAGAGCGAACGGAAGGGCTCACGGTCGGGCTTGCCGTTGCCGCCGTAATGATGCGGGCGCTCGATGGGAATAACTGCTGTCATCGGGGCAATGCGGCCGAGAGCGTCGGAAAAAAAGCTGATTTCAAATACTGCCATTTTGTTAAGCTCCTTTCAAAATTGGGTCAATAACGTATCTTCGTTTGCAAAAACTATAACATAACGCTCTTTTTGTGTCAAACGATAACACATAATTTAAATAAATATCAAAGCGGCTGATCGCAGGCATTACTTTTATTTTATTAAGCTGATACCTGATCTGCTCTGTGATTATTGACAGATACTTCATACTTGAGGTATAAATAATGTAATCGTTAATCATTTATTTGGAAGGATGATATAAATGGCAGTCTTTGAATTTACCTTTTTCTCCAATTCCCTGAGGCGCACAACAGAGGTTACAGCGATTATCCCGGCCGAGACGCCGATGATGTTTCCGGGCATGGCTCCTGTCGATCAAAACAAACCCTATAAATCCATCTATCTTCTGCACGGCTTCTCGGGCTCCCATGTCGATTGGCTTCGCAGCTCGCGTATCGAGCAGTTGGCCTCGATGCACCGTGTCGCGGTTTTCTGTCCCTCCGGTGAAAACAGCTTTTTTCTCGATGATACGGTTCGGGACGCCATGTATGGGCAGCTCATCGGGCAGGAACTGATTGACTTCACACGCCGCGTTTTCCCGCTGTCTCACGAACGAGCGGACACGGCGATCGGCGGCTTGTCCATGGGCGGGTATGGCGCAATCCGCAACGGGCTTAAGTACAACGAGGTTTTCGGCAGCATTATTGCCTTATCCTCCGCGCTGATATCCGACAGTGTCGCCAGGGGGATAGAAGGCAACCCCATGGCTTCAGCCAGCTATTATACGCACACCTTCGGAGAACCGGGCAAAATTGTCGGCAGCGACGCCGACCCGAAAACGCTGGCTAAAAAGCTCATCGATACCGGCGCGGTGCGCCCGAAGCTCTTTATGGCCTGCGGTACGGAGGATTTTTTGCTCAATGAAAACCGGGATCTTGACAAGCACCTGACGCTGATTGGATATCCGCACACCTATCTGGAGAGTCCCGGGATACACAGCTGGGCATTCTGGGATGAGTACATAGAAAAAGCGCTTATATGGTTCGGCGCGTTCGATAAGCAGTAACACGGCCTTATTGTCTCATAGAGATAAAAAAACGACGATTTCTTATAAAGAAGCCGTCGTTTTTTCGTTTTATGATGTGTTTTCAGGCAGAGGATATTCTCATAACAGCCGGGAAAACGCGCTATTTCCTGAAGCGGAAAATGTTCCACGACAGTTTCTTCAGATTGGCTGTAACCTTGCCGTTTTCGAACTTTGCGTCCTTGTTGACGGACGGAATGACCGCGTTTGGGTTTTCGTATGTGTTGGCGGCGTTTAAGTCCTCGGAATACATCTGGATATGCTCCACAAACGACCAGCCCTCGAAGCCGGAGACATCGAACTCGGCGGCATTGTCAGACTCCCAGCTGCGGTTGATCACAAAAATATTGAGCTCGCCCTTGTCCTCGTCGAGCGCGGCGGCGGAATCGATAAAGGGCAGACCGTCGTGCGTGCAGTATTGCGAGTTGTCATCCACGGCGTAGCCGGGGATATCAAAGGTATCGCAGTCGACGGCGGTCTGCATTGAAACACCGCGGCCATAGGTCATCAGCTGCGTGAAGGGATAATAGCTGCCGCTCCGCCAGATGTGATCGTGGGTTGACGCAGCCAGCGTCATCAGGCCGCCGGTCATACAGCCGACCTTGACACGGTCAGCGTGACGCAGAAACGCCAGAATAACGGCGGCGTTGCCAAGCGCGTCCACCATGTCGCCGCGGCGACCCATGGGCGGCATTCCCGCCATCGTCATATTGTCCGGATCATGCCGGACATATTTTCGATCCGCATTGAAGGAGAAATGATCCATATAGAGGTTGTGCGGGCCGTAGCCGTGGCGCAGCGGACGGTTCGGCCGGGCCATGGTGCCGTATTCGTCAAAAGAGAGCATCATCTTACGGGGTGAGCGGCACTTAGACTGCACAAAGTCGCACAGGGCAATCTCCGTGTTAATATAGTCTTCATAATAGATGGAGCCGCCGAGGAGCGCGGCGAAGTCGCCCTCGGGCGCCGAATGATAATGGTGCAGCGATATATAGTCAACAGACTCGTAGCATTCCTGCAAAACCTCCAGGTCCCACTGCGGGAAATGCGCGAGAAACGGAGAAGACGACCCGCAGACAGCAGTCTCAATGGACCCGTCGACCCATTTCATAGCCTTGGAGACCTCATTGGCGCGGATGCCGTAGCCGCGGGGATCCCGCTCCCAGGAAGCAATCTGCCAGGGGCCGTCCATCTCGTT
>DBTM01000005.1:68026-88159 GCA_002307055.1 Clostridiales bacterium UBA1316 | reverse complement strand
CCGACCTGCCAGGGGCCGTCCATCTCGTTGCCAAGGTACCACAGCTTGACGCCGTAGGGCGCCTCATGTCCGTTTTTCCGGCGCAGATCAGACCAGTAGGTACCGCCCTCGTGGTTTGTATATTCGGTAATATAAACAGCGTCATTGATATCGCCGGTGCCGAGGTTGATGGTATACAGCGGCTCGGTGCCGACGCGCTCGGCCCACTGCAGATATTCGTCATGGCCGACATCGTTCGGAACGTACTGATGCCACGCCAGATCCAGGTGCGCCCGGCGCTCGGCTATCGGCCCAATGGAATCCTTCCAGTCCCAGCCGGAAACAAAGTTGCCGCCGGGAAGCCGGACTGCCGGGATTGGAGTCTCTCTGAGCGCGTCTATATAATCGCGGCGAAAGCCCTTGTCATCCGCGGTGGGATGTTTGGGATTATACATCGTCCCATTGACCATCGTTCCGATGGGCTCAAGGAATGAGCCGTAAAGCCGGGGCGAAATATCACCTATTCTATACGCGGGATGGACCGTTATGGTCGCTTTTTTTGGCATATGCTGTTACCTCCATCATTCATCGATTTATTCTTCAGTTTTGTGCCAGGTATGTTTTAACAAGCAGCTTCATCAGGGCATCCGGTTTGTCGATGATTGGGGTGGCTTTATCGCCCCAAAGCATGGCATTGGGAATGCTGTCGGTCAGCGGTTTCCAACTGGGCATCACCGTCCCGTCGGCATCGCTGCCGTTCGGGTCGCCGTTTTTAATAAAGTTGGCCCAATAAGTGCACATCTGCCGTGCCAGGTCGTAATGCTTGCCGACGAAGGGACGCCAGCACTTCGCCAATGTCTCAAAGTAAAACCACAGATCAACGGAGTGGAATGTGCCGGGATTATCCCAGCCGGGAATCTCCGCGTCAAAAACGGCGTAATAAATCGGCTCCTTAATGCCGAGCTCCTCGTCACGCTTTTGCAGCGCGCGGGCTGACAGCTCAATCCCGCTGATGGAGGTCTTCTTGACAGCCTCTTCAAAACTGGTGCCGCAGATTTTAAGAAATGCCTCGGCATCGCTGCCGAATACCTGCTCCGCCTGCTTTTCGAATTCCTCCATGTCCCGCGCGGGCATGCCTGTCTTGAATTCTGATTCGGTGCGGGTGATTATCAGCGGCACCCGGTAACGTTTGCCCTTCAGGAGGTTCTCCTGCGCATCACCAATCTGGAATACACCATCGTCCGCTGTGCCGAAAAAGGTGTGAGCTTCTTCGTTTTTATCGCGGATAAACTCCGCCTTGAGTGCCCGCGCTTCCTCCAGCGTCTTGACGCCCAGCAGGTCGAAAAACCGGACGCCCGCCTGCTCGGCGTCGGCAAAGGTTCTGGCCGGAAACAGCGAGCCCCCGTATACGCCCGCCATCATACCGCTTTGAATAATCGCTCTTTGAAAAAGGCCGTCGTTCTGGGGCGAGGTGAGTTGCGCGGACACGCTCATGCCGCCGGCGGACTGCCCGCCGATGGTGATGTTGTCCGGATCGCCGCCGAAGGCGGCAATGTTGCGCTTGACCCAGCGGGTACCGGCCTGCTGGTCGAGATGGCCAAAGTTAGACGGCGCGTCGGGCTGTTCCTTTGTCAAAATCGGATGCGCCAGAAAGCCGAATACATTGACGCGGTAGTTGACCGAAACGACGATGATACCGCGGCGCGCAAGACGCTCCCCGTCAAATTCCATCTCCGTCGGATTGCCCTCCTGAAGACCGCCTCCAAAATACCAGACAAAAACCGGCAGCTTCTCGTCATCGGATTTCGCCGGCGTCCAAATATTGAGATACAAGCAGTCCTCATCCATTTTTATGTCCGGATCGACGTTCCATTCGCGGGTGTAGATATTGTCAGGATTGAGGCCTGGGATATGCTGCATGGCAATCGGGCCGAACTCGCTGCAATTCATGACACCTTTCCACTTCAGTGCCGGCTGCGGCGCTTTCCAGCGCAGCGCGCCGACCGGCGGAGCGGCAAAGGGAATACCCTTAAACGACGTGATTCTTGGATCGGCAGCGGGAAGCCCCCGGACCGTTCCCGTCTCTGTTTGAGCAATGCGCAGCATGATAAACCTCCTATATTTAGAATATTTTGTTTCTTTTAGTAAACCTGCTGATGACATTTTCATTCATATGTATTAATATGTACTAAAATGTATGAATCTGGGCTGAACTTGTACGTACATTATTATATACGAATACAGCAGTTTCTCAAGCCTTTCAAGTGCATACATAGGCTAAATAACAAAGCCTCATTTTGTGGATATTGTAGAAGACATGCAGCCCCATAACCACACAGAGCGGGATACCGAGACGGCGATATAAAAGCATACTCAACAAATATCCGGACGGAGGGTTTATTTGAAAAGGAAATTATTAAAGCTTGCATTACTCATGCTGCTGATGCCGGTCTTGGCTGTTACGGCAGGCTGCGCGGCTGAGGAAAAATCCGCAGCTGCGCAGAGCACCGATTCTGCGCTGAATACCAATTCCGCTCAGGGAACTGGCGGCATCAAGGATATTTACGCGGCGTATGGTATTAAAGCCGGCACCTGCCTGTCAGACGCTATGCTCGCGCAAAGTAAGTATACGAATATTATTACAAAGAACTTTAACAGTATCACACTGGAAAATTATCTTAAACCGGACTATATTCTCAGCCGGGTTAAGAGCATTGCTTCAGGTGACATCGTCGTTGAAATAACGCCGAGGACGACGGCACTCCTGGACTGGGCCAAGCGCAATGGCATACCCGTACGCGGCCATACTCTGATCTGGTACAGTCAGACGCCCGAATGGATTTTCCATCAGGATTTTGACATGAATAAGCCTCTGGTTGACCGCGATACGATGCTGGCCCGCATGGAAAGCATTATCAGACAGGTGTTCAGCCAGCTGAACAAATCAGGTTATCTGGATATGTTTTATGCCTACGACGTTGTAAACGAGGCGATTATGGATGACGGCACATACCGGAATTCCCTTTGGTATCAGGTTATCGGGGCGGACTATATCTGGTACGCTTTCAGCTATGCGGATAAATACGCGTCTGAAAGCGTTAAGCTGTTTTATAACGACTTCAACGAACAGATTAAATCGGCGTCCATCATTAAGCTCGCCAAATCCCTGGTGGATAAAGACGGCCGATCTCTGATCGACGGTATCGGATGCCAGGCTCATTTAAACATTGATGATTCCATTGACAGCTATATTGACGCCTTGAGAGCTTACAGTGCGCTCGGCTTGGATTTGCAGATTACAGAGCTTGATGTCGCCATCGGCTCCAGGAAGAATCCCCTGAATGCCACTGAGGCGTATTTAAAGCAGCAAGGTCAGTTTTATTACACGCTGCTCAGCCGGATTGCCACGGAAAATATAGCGGGGACCGCAAAAGTATCGGCAATTACTTTCTGGGGATTCGCGGACAGTTTATCGTGGATCAGCAACCGCAGCGCCGTTTTGTTTGACAGCGCGCTCACCCCAAAATACGCCTATTACGGAGCTATGCTCGAGCATGACCGCGCAGGCTTTTAATTCCACACACTCGGCTGCGCCCAGGCTCAGCGCGCCAAAAAAAACGAGACGATCCGCTTACTGCTCGGTCATCTCGTTTTTATTTTTGCAGTTATATGTAATTACCCGGTTTCGTTAATCTGAAAGATTTTGTGTCTCGGCATCGGCGGCTTCCTGCGCTTCCTTGAGCGCTTTAATATTGGCGAGGAGCTTTTTCCTGCTGACGGCAAAAATGATGATGGATACAACAACCGGTAAAGCCATGACTCTGTACATCACGGCGATTCCCTGCACCTGGCTGCCCGTGCTGGTCTGAACAGCGGATATGATCGCGCCCGCAATCGTCGGCCCAATCAAGAAGCCCACGTCTATGCCCATAAAATTCGTGTTTCCCGCCGCACCGCGCCGCTCCTTTGGGACGAGCTGCATGTTCATCGACTGCAAAACAGGCTCGCTGATGCCATAACCGACGGCACATATAACACCGGACAGCATAAACATCGGCAGGGTTCGGCTGATGCTGATTACCATCAGTGCGCAGATAAATATGAGCAAACCGGGGATGATCGTTTTATCAAGGCCGTATTTATCGGCAATTCTGCCGCTGAGCGGCCTGATAAAGATAAGGCAAAGCGCATTTGCCGTGAAATACAGGCCGATGTCTTCAACACCGCACAGCCCGCCGTAAATGGCGATAAAGGAGTTAATGCCCGAAAAAGCGATGATCTGGAAAAAAACGACCAAGGTCGGAAGAATGACCTCCGGCGTTATAACCTGATTTATACGGACGACAAAGTGCCTTGTTTTAGCAGGCGCCTCAGCCTTAAGAAAGAGGGACAGCACCAGGCAGGAGGCCATGACGGCGGCGCAGATAAAAAACGTATTGTTATACCCGATAGTAACCGATAATTTAAGCCCCAGCGTCGGCCCTATGGCTGTGGCAATAGCCGAGCCCAACGAGAATATGCCGAGACCCGACGCCATTTTAGCGTTCGGCAGCGTATTGCTCGCCAACGCCAGGCTCAGCGGCGCGGCCAAGCCGATGCCGATTCCATGAATCAGGCGCGCTGCGATCAGCATGGCGATATTATGTGAAAATCCGTAGCATACGAACGCTATGGTAATCGCACCGAATGCAACCGATAAAAGCCTACTTTTCTTGAAATAGTCCATAGCCGGACCTGCAATTGGGCGAATGCCGAGAGCTGTCACCGCAAAAACACCCGTAACCATCCCCACAACGGTGACCGCGCCGCCAAGTGCATAAACGTACTTGGGGATCAGCGTATTCATCATAAATTGGCCCATGCTCATGACAAAGCTCACAATAAATATATTGACAAAGGCTTTTGACCAAATCTTCTCCTTCACAGCAGCGCTGTTTACTGCTGCGCCGTTTTTGCCTATTTCCATTTCGCGGATACCTTCAATTCAACAGTAATAACATACACTATGCAGAGTGCCGAGCGTTCAATTTATTGGGCATCTGAGCGCAAAGCTCGGAGATATAATACAGCCGCGGGTACATTTTCGCAACAGCAAAAACCGCCGCTTTTTTCGGAGCCGGGATAAAGGGCATGAAAATGCAGGCTTTTATGGAAAATAATCTATATATTTTAATTTAAATCAAAAAGATGACTTTTCAGACAGGATAATTTATAATATAATATCATTCGAAAACTTACACAGACTGAAAGGGGATTATTCATGAACTACCCGGACCTTTTGCTTTCGATAACACCGACGCAAAAAAGAGCAATACTGCTGCTCAGAAGTACAAACGATCTTATGGCTTATGCGCAGGAGGAGCACATTGACATCTCCCAGGAACAGGCACAGCGGCTTATCCTAAAAATTAAACAGTATAAAAAAGAGCTTACCGATGATGATAAAAGTGCCCTAGCCGACATCCCCAGTATCAAATCGGAAACGCCTTGCCGGTATTGCGGTTCAAAAACGACGGAGCTGGCCGTTGACAACTATTGCATGTATATCCAGTGCGCTTCATGCAAATGTAATATCATCGAAATATAAATCATAATAATAAAAGGCGGTCCTCTGCCCGATCACACAAAATCAGGCAGAGAACCGTCTCCTATCGAAGGTTTTACTTATTGTTATAAAGCTGCGTAATGGGCTCAAGCTCATTGATGAGCTGTTTAAACTCCGGTATATGCAGGCTCTGTTCCCCGTCGCAAAGTGCGGTTTCCGGCGACTGATGTACTTCAACCAATAAGCCGTCAGCCCCCATAAACGCCGCGGCTTTAGCCATCGGCGCCACAAGCGCTCTCACTCCGGTCGCATGGCTCGGATCAATGACAATCGGCAAATGCGTCATGGATCTCAGCAAAGGAATAACGCTCAAATCCAGGGTATTTCTTGTCGCGGTTTCAAACGTCCGGATACCTCTTTCGCACAAAATCACTTGCATATTCCCTTCAGCCATGATATATTCGGCAGCGAGCAGCCACTCTTTTATCGTTGAAGACATGCCCCTTTTTAACAAGATAGGTTTGCTCAACTGTCCCGCAGCCTTCAGCAAATCGAAATTCTGCATGTTTCTGGTCCCTATCTGAATCACATCGACGACAGGTGCGAGCTTTTCCAGCTGGCTGATTTCCATCGCCTCGGTTATGATCGGAATATTGACGGTTTTTTTCACGTGCCTGAGCAAATCCAGCCCGCTGTCGCCCATCCCTTGGAAGCTATAGGGCGAGGTTCTCGGCTTATAAATGCAGCCGCGCAGCACATGTGCGCCGAGCTGTTTGATTTTAACGGCCATTTCGATATATTCTTCGGGATTTTCTACAGCGCAGGGACCGGCAATAATAACGAGCTTATCTCCCCCGAAGGCGCAATCGCCGACAGGAATTCTTGTCTTTTCCGGCTTTGAGGTTTTTGACGTTAACATAACCTGCTCAGGTTTACTCATAATTGACATTACTGCTTTTGTTACCATCATCTTATCCTTCAATCTTTCATATAAACTTTGATTGCAATGCCGTCCTGCTCAAACAAAAGGTCATCTCTGCAGACGTTGGTTACAGTTAAAGCAGTTGCGGACATGTTTATATTGAGTTCACCCAGTATTTCTGCCAGCAGCTGATGATCCGGCTGTTTTTTAAAAAAATACGTTGACTGGCAAATATCGTTATACGACAGCCCGTTATCTTCGAGCATGGTTTTTATGACGACGATGCTCTTCTTGATTTGATTATAAGAATCGTCTGTATAAACGGTCTTTCCGGCTTCATCAATGCTTGCTGTTCCGGAAATCTGGAATTCGCAATGATCGTTAAAATTCAGCAGCATGCCTCGGGAAAAGGACGGTTTAAATAAATAATGGCTGCCGTCGGCTTCATTCTGCAGTCTGTTATGTACCCTTTTTAAGTGAGGCAGTTTTTTTCTTTTATCATAACAAATAAGATCCACTGTTATTAAAGAATCTTCAGAGCTAATCCCTTCAATACCGGTACTGGCGGGTAAATAGTCGGCATTCTCCGGGCTGGTTATGCCTTCCTGCTGATAAAAATCATTCCTGGCGGAATTGAACGCCGCGTAATTTGTTACGATATCCTTTAAGTAAACCCAGGTCCTTACAATATCCGTCGTTTTTAAGCCGTTATTGCGTAAATACCGGGGGATACTGTTGAGGCAGCTTAAATAACTGCCGTAGTTTTTGTCATCATCGTTTTGCCGTCCTGAAGCAGAAATATTGCATAGGTAAAACGCCGTCCAATCAGCGCATTTGATGACCGTACCGGCTGTTTCGGGCAGTTTATCGTCTTGGTAATAAGTTATCATAAAATCTTTTGGGTTTTGAACAAATATTCCAAAAACAGTAATATTTGAAAACATACCGCCTTTGGCACTTTTGCATTCGATAAAGGTTAACGGTGCTTCCTTCATGCCAAGGCTGTCAAGCTTATTTTTCCTTAACTTTAACAGCGCGCGCTTATTGCTGACAGAACCAAATACCTTTTCATAAATAATCATGATGTTATGCTTTAAAATGAAGTCATAAAGGTCTGCGCAGATTTTTTCGATTTTACTGAGGTCATCGATCTCGTTAAGCGCGACGTCAAAGTAGTGCTTCGTATATCCGTCCAATTGATACGATTTGAGCTTGATTACTTCATCCATTACCATCATTTCCATTTTGGGAACAACCCTTTCTTCCGTCAACTGTTTTAAGCTGAAAAGCTTATTATGGTATAGCAAAGCTAGGTACTTAAAGTTTACTTTCAGTACTTGGTGGTACCAGCCAATAAATCACCTGCTCGGCCAAGAGGGAATGATTTATTGGCTGTTGCTGTAATTATTCTCTATAATATGGATAGTACACTATTGTTTTTGCGTTTTCAAGCGAACTCATATTAATTCACATTTTGTTAACAATAAATAAAAACGCGGCCTTTAATTCATATTTTGTTAACAATATGTATAAAATAATGAAAATAAAAGAGTGTTTAAAGGGACGATTCACCCGGTTTCCGCAAAATATGCAGACCGGCAGAATCGTCTCTTTTGTTACAAGGTTATTATAAGTATTTTTCAATGCAGGCGGCTACCATCGACGCGGCAAGCTCCGTCCCTTCGCCGGTGAGATGGATGCGGTTCGGACAAATATTATTGGGAATATCCGCGCTGATTGCCGTAAACAGGTCATTGACCTCAAGGCTGTATTTCGCCGCTGTCTGTTTAATCAGTGCGTTATATGGATGCGGTGCTTTCGGGTCGGTGTCCACGGTGGGTGTCGTCGTCGCCATAATAATTTTTACCGCCTCACCGCACAGCTTTCTGAGCACGATGATCGTGCGCTCGAGGGCGGAAATATATTCCTCCGGGAGCGAAAACGGACGGCCGAGACCGTAATCATCGCCCATATCCCACAAACCGTTGTTCCAGTGCACAATATCGGGCTTCGGCATGCCGGGCAGCCAGAATCTCAGTGAATTCAGCGTATAGCCCGCCCAGCGCCCGTTTTCCTCCGGCCCGTACACATTCGCCTTATCCTTCAGTTTTTCCTTGACCACAGGCTGATAGAGCATTCGAATAGAATCACCCAGCAGCAATACATTTTTCATATAGAGCTCCTTTTATTTATTTATAATATCTGTCCCTATAATAAAGAATATTTCCATCATATTCAACGCTGTCGGTACTTTTATTAGGTAATATTCTCATTATTATCCTGCTGCTTTATATTTGCCCGCACGCGTTTGAGTGCTTTTTTTGCGGCATCAGGCGACAAATCATAGGTAAAGTCATCAAAAACCGGGTCGGGGTTCGCCGCTTTTTCATAATACACCGCTGCCTTGGCGAGGTCACGCGCCACACCCAAGCCTTCTTCATACATTTCGCCCAGGCGATACTGCGCAAGCGGGAATTTGAGTTCTGCGGCCAGCTCATACCACTTGACGGCTTCTTCATAGCTCTGTTCCACGCCCAAGCCTTCTCTGTACAGGCGGCCTATGTTCTCTCTCGCCCACGGATTGCCCACACCGTACGGGTTAGGTACCTCATCGGACTTTTGGAACAACCGCAGCGCTTCGGCGTAGTCCTGTTTAACACCTCTGCCCCACAAGTAGGCTACACCCAAATTATTGCATGCGGCAGTGTGATTTTTATCAGCGGCCATGCGGTACCACTTGTTTGCTTCTGTATAATCGGTCGGCGCGCCATTCTCCCCGTCATCGTAAGCGTTGCCCAAGCTGAACATCGCGTCCGCGTCGCCGTTTTCGGCCTTGAGCTTCCAGCCCTCCAGCACGCTTAAACTCGTCGGCTGTGCGTTTTCATACTTTTCCAGCTTCGCGATGACTGCCTTATAGCGGTCGGTATCGCCGACCAGGCTGATAAGCTTGGTATAGGCGTCGTTCTCAAGAGAAATATGCAGGAAGTTCCAGCAGGCATTGTGCTCGTTCGTTTTCCAATTCGTTATTTTCAGGTCAGGGCTTTTATTAACCAGCAGCGACGTGTGCGGAATGACGGCTAATGCATTCGCATCTAGCGTTTCGGTCCTCGTGGAGGACATGACCGCAAAGTCCACTGATTTTTCCAGATAGTCTATCGTCAGTTCTTTATTACCGTCATTTGCTTCAAGCCACGCCATGGCTGCGTAATTCACCTGCAGGTCATTCGACGCGTAGCCATAATCGCCGTCCTCGTACACTAACGCATACAGGCTGTTCGCTTTCTCAATTATTTTAATACGTTCGGCAATGCTGAGCTTGAGGCCGCGGGGCTTATTCTCCACATCAGCCAGCAGCACCGCCGCTGCACGAAAAGCGGAGACAAGCTTTTTGATGGCACCCTGCAAGGCGGCCATTCGCTCATCCAGCGTCAAATAATCAGGAAACACAAGCAGCGAGGTTTGCTCAAGCAGCGGCAGCTTACCATACATTTCTTTTGCTTTCTCGGTTTCACCAAGGAACTGGTACGCATAAAAGACCTCTAACCTGGCAGTCAGCCGAAGCGGGTCATCAGCGCAATGCTTGAGGACATGCTCATAAATCTCCGCTGCCTCGCGGCAATTTGTTTTCAAGAATTCCGGCTCTTCCGGTTGACCGCGCAGATATGCCTGAAACATCAGCAGATGGTTCGCCAATACAACCTGGAACCAGTAATCGCCGGGGAATTCCTTGATGGTCTCGCGCAGCAGCGTGATGTTCTCCTCCAGCTTGCCCTGCGACATTGCCGTCACGACCTGCATTTTCAGCGCGTCGGCGCGCTGCTTGTCGCGTATGGCATCCATTTGTATGAGCTCGTCAATCGTCACGCCGAAAAAGCTCGCAAGCCCCGGCAGCAGCGTGATATCAGGATACGTCTTCCCGCACTCCCACTTCGAAACCGCCCGTGTCGTCACGCCCATCTCCAGCGCGAGCTTCTCCTGTGTTATGCCGCGCTCGGCACGCAGCCTCTTAATATTGTCACATATATGTAATGTCATTACAACCGCCCCTTCTTGATGTCATAATGGCATTATATAGTAATTATCGCGGATATCAACAGAGTCTAAAGCGGTAGGCTGTCAACCGCTGGTTCCGGTTTGCGCGCGTATAAGCCTGTGTTATAATATACTCTCTGATAAATTCTGAAAAAACGGGGTGATCAAATGAATATCGTCTTGCTGGAACCCGAAATACCGTACAACACCGGAAATATCGGGCGGACGTGCGTGATAACAAATACGTCCTTACATCTCATAAAGCCGCTTGGTTTTAAGCTGGATGAGAAATCGATAAAAAGAGCAGGTCTTGATTACTGGGATGACCTAGATTTGCATGTGTATGACAGTTATCCGGATTTTATTGAAAAAAACAGCTTTCCAAAGGTCATTATGGCAACGACAAAAGCAAAAAAACGGTACAGCGATATCGCGTATGAAACAAATAGTTTCATTATGTTCGGCAAGGAGAGCGCCGGCATACCGGAAAATATGCTGATAGAAAATATGGATCTTTGTGTCCGCATACCGATGCTCAAAGGCGCCCGGTCGATTAATTTATCCAACGCAGCCGCCATCATCCTTTTCGAAGCCTTCCGGCAGCTGGATTTTAACGGTTTAGAGAGTGAAGGCGCGCTGCATCATAATATTCCAATCTGAGTTTTCAGCAGACACTAACCGTTCCGGATATCAACCGGTTTCCAGACTGTACACTGTCAACCATAGGTTGTAAAACAAAAAGCATCTTCGTTTCCGAAGATGCTTTTTACCTATAGTTAAATATAACCATATCATAATCAATATTATAAGTCTAGTACTTTTTGAATCAGATGTTAATATAAAATCATCACCGAACGCTAATATAGTTAATATAAAGGAGTCCTGTATTTATGGATCAGACAATAGCCGCCGGCTGGTATGAGGACAAGAAAAATGTCGATGAAATGGTTCATTGGAACAAAGGAAAGCTCAAAAAGTGGGAAGAAACCGTCACCGGCTCGTTTTTTCAAAACGGCAAAGTGCTGGATATCGGCTGCGGTATGGGCCGTGAGGCTTACGCGCTGCATGATAAAGGCTTCTCCGTCACCGGCATCGACAATTCGCGCGAGGTTATCCGGCAGGTTACCCGGTTTTCTAAAGAAAACGGGTATGATCTTCCGTTTCTGTATTATGACGGCCAGGTCTTACCGTTTGAAGCCGCTTCATTCGACACCGTCATCATCTGGGCGCAGACATTCGGTCTGCTGTACGGCGATGATTATAAAAACAGTTTTCTTCGAGAATGTTACAGAGTTCTGAAAACCGGCGGTATTTTGAGCTTTTCAGGTCATGATTACCAATACATAATTGAAAACTATAATAAATTCGCGCGCGGACGTAAATTCTACCCTTATGACAACTCCGAAATCTATTGGGAGATGTTTCTCCCGGAGGAGTTATCCGCTTTTGCCCAGTATGCCGGCTTCACCGTACTCACCTACGAGCGCGGCGAAATATATACCCCCAAAGACGGCTATGTGCTGCATTGCTTGTGTAAAAAATAGCAAGGGGTATAGCATAGGCTTGACAAAACTGACACGCGTGTCATATAATAATTATGACACGCGTGTCAGTTTTAATTCAGGAGGCCGAAATGTCAAAATCAAGCATAAAAAGAGCCCTGATTTTAGAGAAATCAAAACCAGTATTCATCAAAAACGGCTTTCATAATGTCACGATGAAGGACATTATTGAAGAATGCGGAATCAGCCGCGGCGGTCTGTATCTTTATTTCTCATCTGTAGACGAAATTTTTACCGAGGTTATCAAAGTACACAATAAAAGCAAGCTGGAAAAAGTAAAGCTAACAATTCAGGAAAGCTCAGAATTCCATGCGCTTGTTGACCGATATCTGCAAATGCAAAAGGACCGGCTTTTGCACATGGACAACAGCTTAATGCTGGCTCAATACGAGTTTTTCTTCGCTCATAAAACCGAGTATGACAAAGACTATTTTTTCAGCGCTTTTCATAACACAAAAGACATTATATATGAGGTATTAAGCTTCGGGGTAAAAAGCGGTTATCTCGATGAAGCTGCCATCGATGCTTTATCTGATAATATCATGTTTGTCATTGAAGGGCTTGGTACTCTGGCTATGTCCTGCGGCATAAGTGAAGAGATGCTGAACCGGCAGCTTGACTTTATTAAGCGCATTATATTTTCATATAAAAAGGACGTGCAGCTATGAAAAATAAAACTTTGTTCCTTGTTCAATTTTCGGTTTTAGCCGCGATTGAAGCGATTTTTTGCTTTACACCACTTGGTTCTCTGCCTGCTCTTGGCCCGATTGTCGCTACCCTCGCAATGATACCCGTTATCATAACAGCCCTTTTGCTTGGTACAAAAGCCGGGACAGTGATGGGGGCAATCGCGGGTTTATTCAGCTTTATCGTATGGACATTCACGCCGCCGTCACCTCTTGCCGCGTTTGTATTTACACCACTTTATTCGTTTGGTGATATACACGGCAATTTTGGAAGTGTGCTGATTTGCTTTATTCCGCGTATTCTTGTAGGAACTGTTGCAGGAAGCCTATATAAATCTCTTTCAAAAAGTAAAACTGAAAAAAATTATTTGAATATGATAATCGGAAGTATCGCGGGAAGTCTGACAAATACGATTGGTGTCATGGGCGGTATCTGGCTATTTTTCGGCAGACAGTATTCATCTCTCGCCGGACAGTCTATGATTATAATTATAGGTATTACCATTCTGACAAGCGGCATACCCGAAGCTATTGTGAGCGCCATACTTTGCCCTGCAATTAGCAAACCTATTCAAGCGCTTGTCAGCAAGAGACGGTGACAACATAACACTGATGATAAATAATAAATTTTCATTTAGAATCCGCACAACCTCGTCCATGTAAAATTCGCGTTCGACGAGTATGCATGCCTTGCAACATAGTCGTTGTCTAGCTCCTCGTCAAGCAGATGCGCCTCGATATAGTTCAGTGATTGTTGAACGCTCTGTATCCAGTCCACATTTTCCACCTCTTCAAGGACTATAATAGCATAAAAACCGTCAGCTTATCCCGTCATAGAATGCTCGTTTGTGTCCGATGTGCTAAACATTTCATTTATATCATACTGTTTAAGGGAAACTCCGCAAGTATCTCGAATTCATTATTTTGTAATGCTGTTACACGGACAGCAACGAGACTGACGCACACCTCATCAAATAACTCACAAGCCATTGGCAGTACCGCCTTGATTTTCTCTGAATCCGAATACCAAATTCCGACATGCGGAAACCATTTTTCTGATTTTATGGATGCGCATGCAATCAAATCCGGCGTCGGGTCTCTATATAGGCAGAAGGGCAGGTTTGGCTATGGCAAGCGATACGGCTAATGCACTGATTCGTGAATACGTGCGTGAGTATATGGAAAAGGTGTTTTACTTCTGCCTGCGAAAATGCGGCAGCGCCGCCGAGGCGGAGGATGTCGCCGGGGATGTGGGTATTGACGTTGTGACAGCATTGAGCAAAGGAACAATACCGCGGAATTTTCAGGCTTGGGTATGGCGGATTGCGCGTAATCGTTACAGCAGATGGGTTTTGAGTGCACGCAAAGCTCGGGCGTGTGTATCCGATGACGGCATTGAGGCGCTTGAGCTGGCTGCAGACGGCAATATAGACGACACGCTGCTTCGAGCCGAACAGCTGGAGCTGCTCCGGCGCGAGCTGGCGTTTGTTGCCGCGGACTACAGGGAGATACTGATTGCTTATTACATCGACGACCGCCGAACGGAAGATATCGCAAAGCTGCTGAACCTGCCTAAAGGAACGGTGGTTTCAAAGCTGTTCCGTATCCGACAAAAACTGAAAGAAGGTATGGAGATGTCACGAGAATTCGGAACAAAAAGCTATAAGCCGGAGAATGTATCCTTTGCGGCTGCAGGCTCTCAGCCGAGCGGTCTGCCATGGACGGCTGTCAGCCGTAAAAATCCCAAAAAATCTTTTACTTGAGGCGCATAACAACCCAAGTACCGCCGAGGAGCTCGCTATTGCCCTGGGCATTGCGCTGCCCTACGCGGAAGAGGAGATTGAGCTGCTCGAAAAGGCGACGCTTCTAAAGCGTATCGGCAGCCGTTACATAACAAACTTTTTCATTGAGGACAAAGGTTATCAGCGCCAGGTATACGACACGCTGCGGCATGGCGCTAAGAATCGAACAGTGCTCGCCGTGCAGATGACTAACAGCCTGCTCCCGGTGCTTCGCTCGCTCGGCGCAGTGCGCAATAACGCCGGTGACGAGGCGCTCCGTTGGTTCCTGCTGGTCTACGTTATGAATCAAGCGCTTATTAACTCACCGCGATTTTCGCAGGACCATAAACAAAAACGCAATGACGGCGGTGACTGGGGCTTCGTCGGTTACGAGGAAAACGATATCGACGAAGCCACCGTCATGAGCCACAACGGTGCCGGCCGCTATCCCAACATGCTCTGGCAATACGAGTTCTACAGCTACAAGATCAATGATTACCACGGTAATGGATTAACACTGGAGGTAGCCTCGCTCCTGGCGGATATCATCAAAAACCGCCGGACACTCAGCGCGCTCTCCGCACCTGAGCGCACCATCTGGCAGCAAATTGACGGCCGCTTCGCACACACAGAGCAGGATGTGATCATCCCCGATGTCCTTGTGTTCGAAGACGATACCCTCAAGCAGCTCGATGCCGCCGTCACCGCGCACCCGCTCTGCCCGCAATTGTCAGACGCCATAACAACCGCCTTCGACGAGGTGCTCGCCATCCTGAAAGCCACCGCCAGCTCCGCACTCGCCGAACAGCTGTCCTTCTGCGCCACCATGGACATGTTCGCCATCCGTATGATGACCGTCAACGACGCAGTTGCCTCCGGCGATCTCATCGTGCCCGAGCACCCCGAGCAAGCCAGGCTCGCCATGTGGATGATTGTGAAATAAACAACAAATAAGCTCAGCAGGGATGGTTTAGTGTCTTGCTTTGATTGCAATCTTCAATTGCAAGAAGAGTAAACCATCCCTGTTGCTAATTAATTATGCAGCTTTACAATACATATTCGCCGATGCGGTCCTCGATATGGGCAAATTCCATACCGTTAACGATACACGTTGCATTAGGCTTGAAGCGCTCCTGCCGCTCCTGGCTCATCCAATACGTCGGCTCGTACCATCTGGTGAGAATCGTCCTGCCGTTTCTATCCACATAAGTATCTGTCAATATGGTGCTCTGCTGAACCCAAACGAACTTAATCGTCTCAAAGGTCCTCTTCCCGATTGTCACCGCATAGACACCGTCCGTATAACGGGTGTTGTACAGTGCGATTTGAAGCGCTTCACCCTCTCTTTGCAGCGGGTTTTCTATAATCATTACAGGCATGCCGTGCACTCTGTCATTGCCGTTACAGACGATATCGTACTCCTCCTCAAGGAAGGTGTATACCTTGGTCGGATAGTCGTCGTCTCCATCGCTTTGTATAACACCTAGAGACCGTATATACTCATCCGTCAGCTGCGTAAACCAGATCGCTTCATTTACGCCGAAATAATCACTCTTGACGTTATAGGTATCCCTGTTAATCTTAACACCTTCAACGCCGTGTATGACGGCTTTTTTCGAAACATGGCTGGTTGACACCGTGATAAGTTCCCTCTGTGGATACTGATAGGACGCCCAGGAGCTTTTATTGCCCAGTTTAGGGATGATAAAGCAATCATCCTCGTATCTAACCTCAAAAAACGGTACATCCTTTCGTATCAGCTGTAATTCCGGCATAATAAGCGGGAAATTTAATGTATTTTTCATCTTTTTTATTCCTTTCATATTTTCTGCGCCGTATAGCTCGGCAAACCGGCGCTTGGCGTAATATATCCTGCTTTTTACGGTTCCGATGGGTATATGCAAACGATCGGCGATTTCGTGTTGGCTTCTTTCTTCGAGCAGGAATAGGGTGAGGATTTTTGCGTCTCTGTCTTCCAGCTTAGAAAGCATCTCACTGCCGGAATATTTTTCGGTAAATTCATCTCTGGCAGCGAAGACCTGCTCGCTCACATCGTCGATGCTGATAGTGCTGAGCTTGCTCTGCTTTCGATAGAAAAGAGTGCATTCGTTTTTAGCAATCTTTAAAAGCCACCATTTAAACAGAGATACATCCCTGAGCGTCTCAAAGCTGCGGTAAGCAGCCAAAAACGTATTTTGGATCACATCGTCCGCGTACTGTGCACTTTGCAGCTTATAATTGATATACCGCTCTATCGGAATCCTGTTTTTAATAAGCAGCTCTTCAAATTCAGCCTTCTTCTCGTCGGTCATGCGCATCTCCTCAAAGCTTTGAAATCGATTTCATGTATTATGATGTTATGCAACCCGTAAAAGGTTCAAAGTGTGAAGTAAAATATAAACAGCAGTCAAAAAAAGCCAGACGCGAGTACTGTTCCCGCGTCTGAATTCATATACAAATCTCTTTTGAATATCAACAACAGGAACGGTTATAATACAGAGGCTCACCTTTTATTTCTATTTATGCGCTTTTAATGTATCATCGATATTTTAAGGGGCTAAGCAAAACCCGCGCTTAGTCCTTTTCCTAATTATTGACTATATTAATATAATATTGTATAATTTTTATACTAATACTTTTATACTAATTATTTGTATGCGCCGACTGCAATTGCGACCCTCTATATTCTTTTGTTAACTGTTTACCTTTTAAATAGGAACTAAACTTCGCGCAGCGAATATCTTATTCACTTCGTGATTGGAGCTTATTATGGAAAACAATAAATCTGATATTCTAAAAATGGTTTACTCCGAATGCAATGAACACGCAAGAGAACAGCCGAAACGCCGAGACAGTATCATCATCATCTACATATCTGTTTATGCAGCATATATAGGCTTATATGCCAGCAAAGTTATATTAAGCACCTTCCTAGTTATCAGTCTTGGCATTGTAATGGTGGTATTCGGCGCTTTGTGTAGCTTTATCATAGTTAATTTCCGCTCTTGGTCTATACAATATGTTTCATGCGCGAGAGCAATAAGCATCTTATTGTTAGAGGGGTTGTCACACGAAAGCCCAAAAGAAATTACGCATAAATTAAAGATTAAAATTAAACGACCGCAGGACACATTAAAATGGTTTTTCTTCAGGCCTGAAAACATTATTGTCATAACATTTATTATCCTTTCAGCTACACCGGTTATCGTGGCACTTGACTCTATTCCTGTCATGAAGATTTCATTGAAAGCGCTAATAGCAGTAGAGATTATCGTAATCTACGTAATTTTATTTTGCATATACTTAATAGTCCAGATAAAACAGGCTGATAGTGGAGAGATAAAGACCAGGAAAAAGGGGAAAACCAGTATATCGACTGTAACTCCCTGGATTATTAATTTCGATTAGGAAATTGACGCATGGAGATTCATAGTCGTATGTTTCAAGGGCCGGTGTTCTGTTTGATAGCTTAAAATCAAGCAGAGCATCGGCTCATATTTTCGCGTCCCCTAATAATAACGTCCCGCTAAAAACAGATAGCACGAAGCCGTCCAGCTCGACCAGAAGAGGTATTTTTCGCCGTTGGTCATGTTGCCGATGAGGAGCTTTTCCGCTTCGCCGGTCAGAGCGTTGTGCATGTGATACAGGCCGGTTTTCGTCAGGGTGTCCAAATAGCGGCGGGCGACTTCCTTTGCCAGGTCGGTTCTACCGCAGGCTTCGAGTGCCAGGCAGAAGATGAACTGCGAAGGCGTGTTGACGCAGCCCTTGCTCCAGCCGTGGAAAAAATCGTCGCTTTTCAGGGATTCGGAAGCCAGGCCGAAGGGGGTGAGGAATTCGCCCTCTTTGAATATGTAATCAATGGACTTGTCGATGATTTCCTGAGGCAGGCGCTTGCCGAGAATGAGCACCGCAAAGAGCGGCAGGCTCTTTGTGTAAGCCACGGCTTTTGTTTCGCTGTTGAAGGCGACCCAGCGGCTGCCGTCCCAGAAGGCATCGATAATTTTCTGCACAAGAGCTGCCGCGCGGCTTTCAAACCCGGCGCAGATGCCGCTGTCAATGCCGATAAGCCGGCCGAGCTTAGCCTGAGCCTCGAGCTGAAGAGCCAGATACGCGTTCATGTCCGGTGAGGCTAACGGGAACCCAACCGTAAAGTAAGGCGCGTCCTCCCAGCCGGTTTCTCCGGGGTTGCGGTTTTCCCAGATGCCGTCCTTGTCGATGTCCCGGCACTTGAAGAAGTAGTCAGTCCAGCGCACCATGCCTTTGTACACATTCAGTTTATCCTCGTATGGGATGCTGCTGATATCGCAGTTGTCAAGGAGCCACCGGAGCGCGACGCCCTGGAAAGGCGGTTTCATGGCATTTTTATTCCATGTGTTGTTATCCAGCAGGTCGGCTATCCTGCCGTTTTGGTCCTGATAATCAAAAACGCCGCTGAGGATATCCCAGGCCAGCTTCACATTGTGGCTCAGGCAGATGATCTGCATCGCCTGCTGCCAGCCGGAAACATGCTCAAACATGCCCCGGAGCATCTTCACCATGGAGTGCTTGAAAATCGCTTCGCCGTCGGGCTCCACCATCAGGCACCATGTCGTCCAGATGGCTTTGAGGCGCATCGGCTCATACGGTGCCGGAAGCGCCGGGCAGACAGCTTCGGCGAACGCGTCAAACTCCGCTTTATACCCGGCCACGCACGCCCTATACGCCGGATATTGCTCAAGCGGGCGGCAGATCGGGTCGATGGTATGTTCCTCGATGCCCACATCAACAATCCCTGACGCGTCGGGCGCAATATCAAATATCAGACTCGCTGGGCTTCTTGTGACGCTGAGTGTCCCTGTAAAAGGCAGCAGCAAGGCGTTGGTTTCGTGAAAATTAAACTGCCAAGTGCCGTCGAGCAAGTCCGTGACCGTGCCGCCTCCGGGCAGCACCCTCGGCGTCAGGCGCAGGGTAAGTCCGTCGGTGCCCCTGATCCGGACAAAGCGGCGCTCGCCGATACAAAAACGGAATTCGCCGTAGTCAGACTGCAGCACGACCTCATAATTCGTCGTGGAAATAACCGTCGGCAGCACCTTGCCGTCCCGAATAATTTCCGCCTTCACCTGCCGGTAGCTGACAGACGCGCTCATCGACGCCCCGCCGCCCCGCGTACTCCCGATATAAAGCACCGGCATGCCAAAGAGCTCCTGCCCCTCGATATCATTAAAAAAAGCGAAATAAGAACCCCTGCGGGAAAACGGTGTCTCCGACAAACTGACAAAATGCGCCGCTGTTTTCATTTGCTGTGCTCCTTTCAAGCTGTTTATGATTTTATCCACGGGGCCATGGCTTTGAGGCCGCCGAAGTTGCGGGTGTAGCCGTCCTGGCCGTTGATGACATCGTTATAGAATGGGTCTGTCTGCAGCCGCTTCAGGGTTGCAGCGGACATTTTTTTGCCGTAGAAATAGGAGTTGAGGTATTCTGCCGTGCGGCTGCGCTGACCGGCATCCTCGCCGTGATAGTTCTGCCCGTGGTTGGTGCCGTCGCGGTAGTTGTACATGAGCAGCATATTCTGATCATAGCCGAGCCACTGATAAACCGTCTTGGCGAGTGTCAGGCTCAGCGCGTCGCCGACGGACTGGTCGGCATA
>DBTM01000005.1:67551-67778 GCA_002307055.1 Clostridiales bacterium UBA1316 | reverse complement strand
CGTCGCCGACGGACTGGTCGGCATAATCGTCGATTGTCGACTGCAGCACAATGGCGCGCGGTGCCAGCGACGCGACCAGCTCCTCCTGGTCAAAAGGAAGGCGTTCGCCGTAGCCGTGGCTTCCGTCAAAGGCTTTATAAAAATGCCCCGGTGTGAGGAATCGGCGGAACAGCTCAATGGTGCGGCCTGGATTGTGGCGGATTGTGTCGCCGAGTACCTCCGAGCCG
>DBTM01000005.1:50423-67304 GCA_002307055.1 Clostridiales bacterium UBA1316 | reverse complement strand
CACGCCGAGTCCCTCCGAGCCGTACGACGCGCCCCAGGACCAGATCAGAGGCTGGCTGCCGTTCTGGACGTATCGGTACACCGACGGACCGGTGCTGCCGCCCGCGCTTGGGATGCAGACATCGATACGCTCATCGAATACCGCGGACACAAAAGCGTATTTCCCGCAGATTGAAAAGCCTGTCACAGCCAGCTTATCGGGGGCAAGGAGCTTATCGGCGGTACCGTAATCACCGATGACAGCCTTGCTGCCGACAATTTTCTCAAGCGCGTCAACAGCAATCGAGCATTCCCAGGCTGCCGCCATTTCGTTGCTGATTTCTTTGGTTGATGTGCGGCTGTATGGGAAGAAATTTCGGATAAACCCGGTACGCCCCGACCACGGGTCATTGCGGTCGTCAGTGATATCGCTCGTCGGAATGGTCAGCACCGCATACCCGGCATTGAGGTACTCGGTCATGGCGCTGTCAAAGTTCAGTACCACGGGGAGCGCGCCGGTGTGGCCCGACGACGCGATCTGCGCCTTCGTCGGCAATTCAAGCTTAAAATATGTCGACGCCGATTTACTGCCGTATGTCACCGTCACGGGAATCTTATAATATGCAATGCTTTCATATCTCCAGGTTGCCATAGAGAAGGCATTCTCTTTGGTGAAAACAACGCTGCCGACCGCGAGCTTATCGGGGGAGGCGGGCTTATAGCCATATTCGTAAAATTGCGCCAGATCGAGTATCTCCTTGCGCCGTGCAGTCCAATCCGCCGCGGTCTTCACAGCTGTTCCGTTAAAAAATTTGTACGGGTCCGGCAGTGTAAAGGATGCCTTTAAATCAAGCGGATCGGGATATTTCGTATCTGCCCAGCGCAGCGCGTTAACCGCCTTAATCAGCCGGTTTGCTGACGCGTCCACGGTAGTCTGATCCTTTGAACCGACGGTTGCCTTCGCGCCGGCAAGCGCGTCATCGAGCTCCTTTTGGGTCTGTGGGGTCCACACGCCCTTTTGCAGGGACGGCGATTCAACATAGCGGATCTCGTTGGTCAGGTTCCAGTCATTAAACGCGAATTTTTCGTTATTCCAACCGGTCAGCGTTATCACACCCCAGTCGGCGTTATAGTCCTTGCTGCTGAACGGCAGGACGTTGCTGCTGTGGCTCCAATAAACGCGGGCGCTGCGGGCGCTGTTGTTCGTCAGCGAATCGCCGATCATCACGTCGATGCCGTATTGGTTGCCGTTCTTTATCGGGCACTCAAAGGGCTTCAAATAGCCGTCTTTATCATACTGATAATCCTGAGCATACAACTCAAGCGCGAGCTCGACGCAATAACCCGAGCCGTCTTTCTTCTCTCGGGACGCCCAGGACTTAATGCGGTTGTTGTACTCGCGGTTCGCCGTCTGCGCGTAAACCGAGCTGTGATTGTAGACTCCGCTGTCGCCAAAATATGTCAGATGTCCGTCCCGTGTGATGCTGAATAGACCGTCATCATCCTGAAACTTCGCGACCTTGTCATTCCAGAAATCAACCGAAAACTCGACGGCATCACCTTTGGCGTATGTACCGGTCTTGACCCAGTCGTTATGTCCGCCGGCGGTGCCCGGAGCATATCCGCTGACAGTACCGTCACCGATAGCCGTGCTCTTGCTCCGCTGCGTGTAATTGCTGTTGTATGCCGGCGTCTTATCGGTCACATCAACGAACATATAGAGCGTCCTTCCGTCCCAAACGGATTGGATCGTCCCGCCTGTGGTTGTCTTGCCTCCGTAGTCGGCCGCTTTTGTGCCGTCCTTTACGTTGTCAATCAGCCCCTTCGGCGCTTTTGTATAGGCACTGTCCGCAGTGCCGTCAACAGTGACCGTGTCCGCAGTGAATAGGGCGCTGAGCTTTTCATAACCAATCGGCGCCGCTGCTGCAGACGGTACGGCGCAAACAACCACCATAATGAAGCTCAGGACCAATGCCATGCTTTTTGTCAATTTTTCTCTCAATGTTCTTCCTCCAAGCGATGTACCCCGCACCAACATAATAAATAACGGGAAATTATCTCTTTATATGTTCTAACATATAATTACAGCCATTTACAATATGAATTGACAATAAATATTTAATTTAACAAAATGTACATTATATCTGTTTTTTGGTGTTTATCACTTAATGCCGCACTTTTTTGTAGCAACAGTATTGCAATTTGAATATAAATGAGATATAACATAGGTGTACCAGTCGTATCGAACATCTGTTACAAGAATACATAACATTTATAATACATGAAAGGCGGAGTGACCCCATGAATAATTATGACGACCAGCTTAAATCGCTCGACCATTCCGGAGATAAGTATGTACCGTTCGAGCAGGACGCCGGAACCATCGAAGCGCTGCAATCCACTATCGGCGAAAAGCAGAAGCTTTATAACGCGGCGATAGCGGATTTGGCCGAAGCGAACGACTGTAAATATTGCGCGAACATTGACCAGTGCACCCCGCACCAGATTGAGCGTAATTTTGCTTATCGGGGCTGCATCAGATGGCAATGGCGGGGCGCCAAGCCGGCAGATAAAGCGGAAGTATCATCAAGAAAACAATAGCCTCGTGCGAGGGCTTATAGATTGTATAAATGATAAAAATCCTGTAATGACGTATTGATATGCTCCCCCTTAAGTTTGACAGTTTTGTTTTTAAACTGTCAAACTTAAGGGGGAGTGTAATTATGTGCGGCAAGGCGATGCATTACAAACTCTATACTTGTATACTTGTCAATATCAGCTGCAGCTCATCAATATCGACCGGCTTTATAATATGCATATCGAAGCCCGCGTCTGCTGACCTGCTGATATCTTCAGGCTGGGCATAGCCTGAAAATGCGATCAGGTATGTACCTTCGAGCTCGCCATTGCGGCGAATCCTTCTGGCAACTTCGTAGCCGTCAATATCAGGCATCCCGATATCGCACATGATAACCTGCGGATGTATTTCCTCAGCCTTCTTCAAGCCGTTAAGCCCGCCAAATGCTGTTATCACCTCATGTCCGAAAAACTCGAGCAGCAAGCGCATGGTCTCGGCAAGGTTTTGGTTATCATCAATTAACAAAATTCGCCGGCAATCGGAATGCTTTACGGTGTCATTCGGCGTTCCCTTATCATAAGACCCGTTATTTCCCGGCAGCGGAAGATGAACGATAAATTGAGTACCTTTTTCGAGTCCGCCGCTAAAGGCTTCCACCGTTCCGCCGTGAAGCTCAACCATGCCCTTAACGATGGCCAGTCCCAAGCCAAGCCCCCCTTCGCTCCGGTCAAGCGAATTATTCGCCTGCATAAACGGTTCAAACATGCGCGGCAGAAGCTCCGGCGGGATACCCAAGCCGTCATCCTCAACACAAATGACCGCCTGCTGATTATCCTCATCTTTTTTTATGCTGACGGTCGTTCTGCCGCCCTTTGCCGTAAACTTCAATGCGTTATGCAGCAAATTCCCCACAACCTGTGTCAGGCGCGTATAATCTGCTTCCAGCGAAAGCGCCGCCGGGTATTTCTCGATTACCAGTTTAATGTCCTTCACCTTAAACTGCGGACTGAAGTCTTTTACAACCGTGTCAATCAAGCTGTTTAGCTCAACGCGTTCTTTTCTCAGTTCAATCTTATTTCGGGTTATACGGGTAATATCAAGGAGATCATCAATCAAATGTGAAAGCTGGCCTGCCTGCCGTTCGATAATAGCGATACTTTTGCTCGCTTGATCTTCGCCCAGCCCGACGCGGCGGAGCAGTGAAAGGCTCATCATGATGATCGCAAGCGGATTGCGGAGCTCGTGAGACAGCATACCGAGGAATTCATTTTTCCGGGTATCGGCCTGTCTGAGTTCATCTGTTAATTTGCGTGCTTTCTCTTCATTGTCAATCAGCGCCTTCTCCATCTTTTTTTGTTCGGTCACATCCCGCACAAGGCAGGCGAATTGTCCCCGCCGCGGTGAATAGGCTGTAAACATGAAATAGCGCTCAAACTCAGCAGAGTAGTCCTCAAAGCTTATAGATTGCCCAGTCAGGGCTACCTTGCCATATGTTTCTAACCACTGCCCCGGCTTTTGAAATACCTCGCTCCTCCTTTTACCGATAATCGTCTCATGCTGAATGCCAATAAAGTGGTCCAGCGCGGAATTAGCCGCCAAATATCGGTAATCAACAGGTTCTCCTGTCTCATCAGTGATGATATCCGCCATGAAAAAGCCTTCGTTCATTCTATCAAAAAGCGAGCGGTATTTCTCTTCGCTTTCGGTCAGCGCTTTAGCCGCCTTTTTGCGCTCAGTGATATCACGGTCGATTTTCAGCACAATTTCCTGACCGTTATTCTCCGTAAAGAGCTGCTGTCTCGAATCAACTATAACCTTTCTCCCGTCTTTTGTTGTATGCTCTATTTCGCTGCTCCATTGCTTATTGCATACGCTTGCCGATTCTATAATGTCTGTGATCCCGATAAAAACAGAATTCAGCAGGTCTGTAATAAAGCAGCCCACAGCTTCGTTGCTTGTAAAGCCATACAGCTTTTCCGCGCCCTTGTTCCAGAAAGTTATTTTTCTGTTTATATCCAAGGTTATGATCGCATCATTCGACAGGTTTAAGAAGCTTAACTGCCTGTTCAACACTTCATTTTGCCGGACAAGCTGCTCGGTTTGCTCCTTTATCTTTTTTTCATGGAGAACCTTCTCGGTTACATCGCGGCTGAATAATACCCCCGCGATAAAATTATTATCCGCGTCATAAATAGGCGTACCGTTGATATCGTTATAAATAATGCTGTCTTCGGATTTAAGCTTTACTCGATGTCCGATTAACCGCTCACCGCGTAAAATTCTATGTACCGGAATGTCTTCAAGCGGAATGATGCAATCATTTTCGTCATATAGCTCCGTATTTTTTAATCCATCGCCAAGCCTGCTTAAACCCCCGTACAGCCTCTCGGAATACTCCCTGGCCGCTTTGCTTAATCTCGTATAATTGCAATCCTTGTCAAAGATAAATAAGTTGTCGGTCATGCCTTCAATAATCGCTTCCAGCTCGATATTATGATATTTCATAAGCTGGGTATGCTGAACCAGGAGATCCCTGTTAACGATTTGTTCCGTAATTTCAACAGCTGTTTGAAATATGTATTTCATCTTTCCGTTGACATAAATCGGATATACAGAACCATTCCAATATGTCGTTCCTTTTTTATGATGCATATATTTTAACTCATTGTAAAAACCCGGTTTACTGGTTTTTAATACGGCTGAATAAAGCTCGTCGGTATTACTCCCTTTAAAATTCGGAACACTCTCATACAGTGAAGCTCCTATGCATTTATTAAAATCATTATACGGAGGATCCATAAAATCAAGGTGTCTGAAATTGGCTTTAAGCAGAATCAGATCAGGCACACTGTAAATAGAGCAGCCCAAAGTATTGTCGCTTAATAATGCTTCCACGAAATGTATTTTATCACTCAGGCGTGTGTCCGGCTTCTCGTTTAAGATATATATTTCATCGCCTATTTCCGGCAGCCGGCTTATTGAGACCGTGAACTCTATTGGCTCAAAGGACTTTGTAAAGAGATACAGGTCGGTGTTCATGCCGGCCTCAGCCAAATCCGTAAAATCGCAGTTGACTCTCAGCAGCTTAAACACCTCCGGAATATCCTTCCGGAAAACCTCGGATAACTCATATCCCGTCAGATCCGTAAAAGCCTGCCCTATACGGACAACGGCTCTGTTATGAGCGTACAGATAAGGGGTTTTTGTATAGTCCGAAAAATTGATTTCTGTAACCATATAAATAAGCTCCTTCCAAGTCTAAAAATCCTTTCACATTTCCAAATAATTACTTTATACCACAATTATAAATAATTTGTAAACATAAGTATGGTAATTTTATATGCAAAATTATATAATGATGCATATCCTCATCTGCAGATGCCTGAACGATAAAAATAAGGATGATTATAATGTCAAATGATAAAGTACAGATTCTTATTGCGGATGATAACGCGGACTTAACAGATCTTCTATGTGAATATATCGGGCTTTTCAGCAGTGATATTATTGAAGTATTAGGCGTCGCGCATAATGGTTATGAATCGATTCAAATGATAACCGCCCTAAAGCCTGACATTGTCATTCTGGATATTATTATGCCTTATCTTAATGGTATTGAGGTCCTGGAGAAAATTCAAAAATGTGACATTGCAAAAAAGCCATTATTCATCGTTCTTTCAGCGGCAGGTCAAAACAGCATCGTGAAAGAGGCGTTGAGTCTGGATGCATCTGTGTTTCTGGAGAAACCCTTTGATATGGATATACTTATTTCTAAAATAATTCAATTAAAGTCCCTCATTACTTCATATAAAACAGTTACTTCATCTGGAGGCTGACATATGGCCGAATGCGATATTTTAAGGCTGCTCAATGAGCTCAAAGAGCCGCCGGAGGAATTTACACCGATTCCGTTTTGGTTTTTAAACGATGCTTTGGATAAAGCCGAGCTTCAAAGGCAGCTTATGGATTTCCGGGATAAAGGCGTCAGCGGGGTAGTTTTGCATCCTAGAATCGGCATACCAAAAACGCTGCCATACCTGTCCGAGCCATATCTCGAAATCATGAAATACATCGTCCAAACCGCGAAGACTCTGCAAATGTCCATTGTTTTGTACGATGAGGCGATGTATCCCTCGGGCTCCGCGCACGGCGAGGTGGTAAAGGCTAACCCAGCTTATGCATCCATCGGTATTGTGCTGACGAAGGACAGCCGGGAGGGTAAGGTGATAGCCGCGTTTGAAGACGGCTATTATATCTTGCAAAAACCCAGCGGCGGCACAATCCGCGGGATTCATTTCGGCGAGGATGACGGTGAAGCGTGTGCGCCTCAATCCGCCGACATTCTGAACCCCGCAGCGGTCGATAAATTCATTGAACTGACCCACGAGCGATATGCCGCGGTCTTGGGTGATTATTTCGGCAATACCATCATCGGTTTCTTTACCGACGAGCCCAGTATACTGGGCCGCTGCGCTGTTACAGGCTTTGAATGGACAGACGGTCTGGAGCGTGACATTACCGCGGCAGGCGGCAGGCTTCCGGAGCTTCGCGCGCTGTTCCAGCAGGAGGAAAACGAGACAACACGTCTGTATCGCGGTCTTGTCACGGCGCGTCTGAATAACGTTTATTATAAAAAATTATCCGATTGGTGCGCCGCGCATCATATCGCCCTAATGGGGCATCCGAAGGAAAGCGGGGATATCGGCGAGCAGATGTATTTCCATGTTCCCGGTCAGGATTTCGTTTACAGGCGGTTCGCGCCGGAGGGCGGCGGCCTGGACAGCCCCGATTCCGTTCAGGCCAAATGCTCGTCCGACGCCGCCAGGCATTCCGGCAAAAGGCGCAATTCCAATGAGTGCTTCGGCGTCTGCGTCAGAGACGGCATCCCCTGGTATATGACCGGCGGGGATATGAAATGGTTCATCGATTATCTGGGCGTCCGCGGTGTCAACCTGTTCATCCCTCACGCCTTTTACTACAGCCTGGACGGCGCGCGCAAGGACGAGCGACCTCCGGATGTCGGACCGAATAACATCTGGTGGCCTTATTACAAACGTTATTCCGACTATATAAAACGCGTCTCCTGCATCATGACGGATTCGATAAACTGCGCCCAAACAGCCGTCTTATGTGAAAGCGGCAGCATGCCGGTAAAGGAACTCATCCCGTTTTACGAAAACCAGATTGAATTCAATTACCTGCCGCTCGGCATGCTGGAAAACGCCGCGCTTCGCGGCGGCAAGCTCTGTATCGGCGGATATGAATACACGTACCTGATGTCTCCGTACGAAACAGCCTTGCCGCTCAAAAGAGTCCGGACAATCGCGGATGTCGGCAGCCGTGATTTCGTTACGGATATCAGCTGCCCGCAGCTCAGGGTAACGCATTTAATCAAATACGGCGTAGATCTGTACTTCTTGACAAATGAAGGGACTGCCCCGATCTCCGCGTCGGCAACAGTCCCTGTTATAGGCATACCGCTTTATTATGACCTGTGGAACGGAGCGCTTTACCGTCCGGCATATGAAAGCAGCTCCGCCGGAACGAAGCTGCCAATTGCTCTGAAAATGTACGAAAGTCTCTTGATTGTGCTGGATAAAAGCGGCACTGTCTCCGCCGCTCAGCCACCCGAGCCCAACATCATGAATGAAATGCTCGCGAACCTCAGGCTGGAATCCCACGATAAAAAAGCAATTAAAAAAACATATCTGGCCGACTATTCCGCCGAGTCCGCCGCCGGAAACGAAGCGATATCAGTTGAAGCCGAGGAGATGGTTGAATGCTTCTGCAACGGCTCTTTCGCCGGCGTCAGCTTCTGGAATCCGCATACTTTTACAATCGGCAGCTTTCTGATTAAGGGGCAGAATCAAATCAAGCTCATCGTTACCGGCAGCATCGCCAACCGATATTCCAATACAGCCATCCCTTACGGATTAATTAAAGAGTAAAGCCAAAAGTCCGCTTTCGCGGACTTTTGGTTCATTTTGGTTCATATTTAAAACAGAATTACGTGATTTCGTTCTCAAGCAGCTTTACCGCGTCTTCGCTGATTGTGCAGGTCAGTTCAAAAACCTGTATCTGCTCAACAATTGATTTTAAATTGCTGATCGCTAAATCAACCGCGCTGACATCATTATTGGAACGAAACACATTCGCGAGCACAGCAAGGTATGCCGATTGGCCTTCGAGCCTGCGCAGTGCGCTTTTTTCTCCTTGTTTGACAAGAACAACGCTGCTGAGCTCCGTATTCCTGTTGATAGCTTCGCCCGATGTCCCGCACCAGGGTGTGCCGTATATCCTTGGTTTACCTTTATCCAGCCTGATAACAGGGCAGTCACCGTTTAAAATGAGTGCATTCCTGTATTTTTGCCATAAATGCGCCTGTGTCGATTTCCCGGCACCGCTGACGCCTGTAAATATAATGCCTTTTCCAAGATGCTCCACAGCTGCGCCGTGCAGTACAACACCGCCTTTTTGCAGCACTCTGCCTTCAAAGGGGATCATAACAAACTGTAAATCATAATTTTCATATTCTTTGATATGCGGTGTATAAACAACGTCTGCATAGTCTTCGGACATACTTAGGGAATAACCTGGAACCTCCAAATGATACGGATTGAAAATAGTTAGTATTATTTTGCCGTCTTCTCGATAAAACGTCTCGTTATAAACACGCTCACGGATTATCGGGCCGGTATACGGTTTCATGGTACGCACCGACACGGTGAGATCCGTTTCAGCGTGCAGCTCTTTAGCTCGGAATGCTTCCAGAATCCTCGGCATAATAATACAGTCGTGATATCTGTAATAAATGTCTTTCTGCTCTTCATTCTCCCATAACACAGATATAGTGATATTTGCAATCTGAAATTGATCCATAAATATGACCATTCCTTTCCGGGGAATTGTGGTATGGGCTGCATAGCTGAACCTCGGTTCGGAAGACATGAAAGGCATTAATCCCTGTTTGAAAGATTATCCTTTAAACTTAATTCTTATTTTATGTCATTGGAAAATAGGGATGCCTTTTCCTGCATTTACAGAAAAAAAGCATTCCTATCATTCTGAATGGCGGCGGTTTCTACCAACCCCAGCCCCAGCCCCAACCCCAGCCTTTACCTTTACCTTTGCCCTGGCCCTGACCTTGACCTTGACCTTGACCCTGGCCTTGCCCTTGACCCTGCCATCCTGCATTTTTAGGTTTACTGTTGTTTTCTTGTCCGGATCCGCATGCGATACGGGCTGCTAAGACAAATTCTGTGTTTTCAAGCTTCGGACTTACATACTGCTTTTTCATTTGTATTCCCTCCTATAATTATTTTTTCTACATATATCCAAATTAGTATATTTATTTATACTACCGATAATCAGTATTGTACACTATAGCCAACAATTTGTCAACATCTTTGTGTATAATGACACAAAATTAAGAAAAGTGAGAATAAAATTGTCATTTATCAAAATATTCTCATTTTGCCTGAGACGCGCATTTTACATTTAATACCAAGTGCTGAAAATTATACGGATATTTTATTTTCTGAGTATGCATAAATGCCACGGGTACCACCAGTGTTTAATTGAGTTATGCTGTTGACAACCAGAATGAATTAGTATATACAGAATTTATCTATATGACGAGGTGCTGCTATGAAAAAAGCAATCATATTCTCAGTCCTTCTGCTCATTATCATTTTACCTGCCTGCTCCGGAAATACAGATTCCGCATTCACCATACATAAAAAGGAGCTCAGCATCAGTATCGGCGAGAGCAAAGAATCTATTGATGAAAAGCTGGGCGGCGGTGTTCCCGGCACTGACGGTTCATTTTCATATGATAATTCCGGATTGAAGGTATCGTTTACGGACGGAAAAGCCACAAGCTTTGCAATTGATAATGCAGACTGGTCTACCATTCGCGGCATTACTGTTGACATGGCGAAAATTGACGTCACGAAGGCTTTCGCCAAAGACGTTAAATATATAACCAATGCGATTTTGTTCGATAAGGCATCCAACGTGACATACAGAAAACCAAATGCGGCTGTATCCATTACTTATGTCTTTACCGATGATAAAGTATCCGCCATTACGGTGGAAAAGGTTGTATAACAAGAAAACGAAAGGGCGCTTTTAAATGCAGCTTGATTTGAAATTAATACCCTTCGGCAGACAGCTTTCAAGGCATATGATTTACGAAGAAACAGATAACCGCGCTGTCGGCTGGGCAAAAGGCCTGTATCTGGCTATCGCCGCCGAAAGCAGCGGCAGCTTCATCGGAGGGCCCATGCTGGGGCCTAAAGGCTTTGCGCTGATAACGCCGACGTCCGGCGGCAACCCGCTGGATTACAGTTATACAGCCGTGCCCTCTCTTGTGACGCTAAAAGCAGGCAAAGGCACTGCCCGTTTCGCACTTGACGGCGCGAAGGTGCTCCGCGTCGAGGGCAGCGGCCTCGGTCTCAGGCTCAGCGGGAGGCTTGGCTTCGGCAGCATCGCCATTACAACGCCGCGCGGCGTTGAGCTCACTATGGCCGGAGGTGTCTACCTGATCACCGCAAAAAAAGGCACCCTCTCCCTCGACTGCCATTGGGACCTCAAGGCGCTGCACAGCACAGACCCCATCATCACCATTGAACCGGACGCATCCGGCGTCTTCGAGCTTGTTATATATGATACGGACGACGCTTACGAGCTCCCCGCCGCCGCAGCTAGTCTCGACCAATGCGCCGCCGCGTCCGAGGCGGATTACAGAGCCTTTGCCGAAAAGCTTATAAAGCTCCCGGCTGATAACCGCGGGTTTTACGATTTCTGCACCTATGCTCTGTGGACGGGATTTCAATCCTTTCAGAACAAGGCATTTGCGCCGGTCAATAAAATGAGTGACCAGACGATATATGCCGTCGAGCAGCCCATCTTAACCCTGCCGCTGCTGGACGCGTCCCATGCGGCTGACCTCATCACCGGCACACTGGAATTCGCCACGCCGCAGGGAATGCTTCCCGCCTAGTTTGCTGAGCGGCAGAATCTGAACGAAGCTGTTCCGCCGGTTTACGCTTATGCCGTCAGCCGCCTGCTTGAAGACGGACGCATCAGCGGCATCCCTAAAGAAAAGCTTACCGCTTTATATGCGGCAATGTCGAAGACGATAAACTGGTGGCTGAGCAAACGGGCAAATGACAAAGGCCAGTGCTTCTACGCTTACCGCCATGAGTGCTTCTGGCAAAGCTATGCCGTCTTCGGCAGTGATTTGCCGTCTGTTGCCCCCGACCTCGCTTCTTACATAATCCTGGCATCGGAATCGTTATCTCAGATCGCCGCCTTATTAGGCAAATCCGCCGAAGCCGCTTCATGGAACGCGCTCAGCAAAAAGCAGCTCGAAATACTGACGCAGGTTTTATGGGACGGCAATCAATTCAACTGTATCAACGCATCTACAGGTGCGTCAGGCATCTTCGAAGGTCTGCTCAGCCTGATACCGCTTATTCTTGGCAAACGTCTTCCTGAGCAAATAAGCGGCGCCCTTACCTCAAAAGTAAAAACAATCGTCCATTCGTGGCATGAGCCTGCGGTCATTCCGGCGGCCCTGATTATCTTAGGTCTCGCGGACTCCGGCAGGGAAGCTGAAGCCAAAAAGGCGGTGGCGGAATTGAACGCGTCCTGCGTCTCCGGCGGCGCGAGCGACGCACGTGGCAAGGACCTCAACGCGGGCACGTTCTACTCCCCCGCCGCCTGCGCCGCCCTGTTGGCTCTCGGCGGTACCGTGCCAGAGCAAAGAAAAGAGGTGCTGTAAATGTTCGGAACAAAAGAAAAATTCAATCTGCAGCGGGCCACCTTCGCCCGCAGTGCCTGCGCCTTTTACATATTCGAGGATTATGCCACCCACCTTCTGCGCCTGTCCAACTATAAACCGTCGGCTATGGTCCTCTCCAGCCCCTTCCTGTTCAATCTCAAATTATTGTCCGGCGGAGCCGAGCTGCCGTATACCTATTTCTCCGACGCAGGCTCCCTCCGTATGGACAGTGCCAAGGGCTTCGCCCAATTTGCGCTGACAGACCAGGACCAAATGCGTATTCTTGGCCGCGGCGTCACGCTGCGCATTGAGCTAAGCCCCGCTGAACCCGAGCAAGGCATGACCGCCTGCCACGGTGTCCGTCCGCTTTCAGGCGGCGCGTACGAAGCCGTATTCGGCACATACGGCAAGTTCCTGTTCAAGCCGCTCAAGGGCAAGGTTCAAACCGCCTGCCCCTGGAACGCGCAAAAGGGCGGTTATGATGCCGTCATTTTCGACCTTATACCGGATGAAAACGGAGAATTCGAAACAGCCGTCCATGATGATCTGGTTGAGTTCGATATCGGCGACGCGGTTTATCCGCCTTTTGACACGCTGGTTAAAGCGAGCCTCGCGAGCTTTGAGGACTTCAAGAAAAACTACCGCGCCCCGGCGAAGGGTTATGAGGAACTCTTCAATTACGCCGTCTATACAGTCTGGAGTCACCGCGTGAAGGCGTCGGGCGGTTATAAAGAACCCGGCATCATGTTCCAGTGCTCCATCGCGGGTGTCTTCTCCTGGCAGCAGAGCTATCACGGCATGACGATGCTGAACAACCCCAAAGAGGCCTGGCGGCAGATTTGCACCCTTTTCCTGTATCAGGATGAACGCACCGGACGGCTTCCCAGCTCCATTTATTACGTCGGCGGCGGCAACGCCGGCATCCAGCCGCCCTTCCAGGGCTTCGCGCTGGACACGCTCATCCGCCGGGTCGGTGACAGCTTCCTCACCTCGGAGGAATGCGCGCGCATGTACCCGAAATTTGTCAAGTGGATTCATTTCTGGCTCACAAACAGAGCCTCCGGCAGAGGGGACGATGTCACCGCTATCAATAACCCGAATGACTCCGGCTGGGACGATGCTTCCAATTTCAGAGATGGTTTCCCCGCCCAAAACCCCGACCTGATCGCCTTCATGATCGTCCTGATGGATATGACCGCCCGTCTGGCCCGCGGCTGCGGCAAAGCACCGGAGGCTGACAACTGGAAAGCCCGCAGCGACAAGCTTCTGGATACTCTTGTAACCGAGTTCTGGGACGGTGAGAAGTTCGTGACAAAGGTCAACGGCAAGCCCGTGGACAGCATGAGTGTAATCTGCTATCAGCCCATCCTGCTCGGCGACCGCCTGCCGCGGTATATCATCGATAAAGTCGCCCAGCAGCTGACCGAGGAAGGAAATTTTCTCACTGAAATCGGGCTCGCCACCGAAAGCTTGAAAAGCCCGTTCTGCGATTACAGCGCCAACACCTTCATCGCCGGGCGCGTCGTCGCTCCGCCACATATGCCTATTACCGTCGGCCTCAACCTCGCGGGTAAAAAGAAAGAAGCGGCGCTTATCGCCCGCCGCTGGTGCGATAATGTCAACGAAAAAGGCATCATCCTCGGCTTTGCACCCTATGAATATTATAAGCTGACCGGTGAAAAGGCCAACATCAGCTACGGCCCTGTCGCCTCCGACGGCTGGAGCTGGTCCCCCTGGGCCGCCTGCTGCACCCTGACGATGATCACCTCCATCATTCCCGAAGGTGAAGAATAAATCCCGCGTACCCGTACAATTATTATTATGAATCAATAAACGTGTAAAAGGAGCACTCTGATGTATTTCCCAAATAATAAGCTCAAAGCCGTCACCTTCAGTTATGACGACGGCGTCGAGCAGGACAGGCGGCTGGTTCAGCTGCTGAACAAGTACCACTTAAAATGCACCTTCAATCTGAATTCAGGCATTCAAAGCGGTTCAAATCATTGGGTGAACAACGGTATTACCATCAGCCGCATGAATGTTCAGGGCTTGAAGGAACTGTACGAAGGCCATGAAATCGCCGTCCACACCCTGACGCACCCGCCCCTGCAGGAGCAAAGCCTCGAAACGATAGAAAACGAGATCAAGCAGGACAAAAACAATCTGGCGCGTATTTTCGGCTGTGACATTCACGGTATGGCCTATCCGTTCGGGACATATGACGGCAGGGTAATTGACGTTATAGAAGCAAACGGCATTCAATATGCCAGAACAGTCGAATATACCGAAAGCTTCGATGTGCAGGTGAATCTCCTGGAGCTCAAGGCCACCTGCCACCATAATAACGGCAGTCTTATGAAGCTCGCCGAAGAATTCGTGTCGCTGCAGCCAAGTGAGCCGAAAATATTCTATATCTGGGGTCACAGCTATGAATTTGACGTTGACGGCACCTGGGACATGATGGAGAAATTCTGCGCCTTTATCAGTCACAGAGACGATATATTCTACGGTACAAATTATGAGGTCCTCATCGGCTGAGATCATATATATGGGGTAAATGATATGGACGAGATAAAAAAATTTTTTGCAGCCAAGTATCCTGACCGAAAGATGAAAATCGTCAATTCGCCGCTGCGTGTCTGTCCTCTGGGGGCGCATATTGACCACCAGCATGGCCTGGTCACGGGGTTCGCGCTGCAGGCAAGCATTCACATGGCCTACTGCGATAATAAGGACGGCTATGTGTGCATCCAAAGCCTCGATTTCCCTGACGAGGAATATTTTCATATCGATGAAGTACCCAAAATGATACCGGGCTTTTGGGGGAATTATGTCCGCGGGGCTGTCGCCTCCCTGAGTAAAGACTTCAAGCTCCGGATAGGCCTCGACAGCCTCATCAGCGGGAAAATCCCAATCGGGGGCTTAAGCTCCTCCGCCGCGGTAACAACCTCGTATCTGATGGCGCTTTGTGATGTCAACGGCATCCGGCTTACCAATGAGGAGCTCATTAAGTATAGCCACTGGGTAGAAACAGATTTCATCGGGCTGAAAAACGGCATACTTGACCAATCCGCAAATTTACTCAGTAAAGACGGCTGTTTAATGTTCATGGACTGCCGGTCTGGGCACTATGAGCTGATTGAAAAGTCAAAAAATATGCCCGAATATGAGATTGTAGTCGTCTACTCGGGCCTCAGCAAGGCCTTAATCGGTACGGACTATAACAACAGAGTCAACGAGTGCAAGGTCGCCGCCTGGATATTGAAAGAAGCGGCTTGCGAGCGCGTCGGCACACTCGAGGAGGCCAGACTCCGTGATATAAAACCTGAGTCTTATGAAAAATACAAGAACCTGCTGCCGGGCCGCTTCAAAAAACGCGCCGAGCATTTTTACAGCGAAAACGAAAGAGTGCTCAGAGGTGTGCAGGCCTGGAAGGACGGAGACATTGAAGCCTTCGGGCGGCTGATCTTCGAGTCCGGCGAAAGCTCTGTCCATAACTATGAGTGCGGCTGTCCGGAGCTGATCTCCATTTTCGGCATATTAAAAGACTGCCCCGGCGTCTACGGCGCTCGGTTCAGCGGCGCGGGCTACAGAGGCTGCTGCATCGGTATCGTCAATCCCGCCTATAAAGACGAAATCAAGAAAAGAATTGACTCTGCGTATCCGATCCTGCATCCAGAATATAAAGATAAATACAGCGTCTATTTCTGCAAAACCGGTAACAGCGCCGAGATTCTCGAACAGGAGGACTCACTATGAAGTGCATTTTGCTGGCGGCGGGCTATGCGACCAGGCTTTACCCGCTGACACAGAACAAGCCTAAATCTCTTCTGGAGGTCGGCGGCAAAACGATACTCGAGCACATTCTGAGAAAAATTGAAGTCCTCTCTTCTGTGGACTGCGTCTATATCGTGACGAACGATCGGTTTTTCAAGGACTTCGAGACTTGGACGGCACATTTTTCCTATACAAAAAAAATAATCGTCCTCAACGATCAGACCGTGGCGAATGAAAACAGGCTGGGCGCTATTGCCGACCTGCAGTATGTCATAGACAAGCAAGGCATCGATGAGGATATCCTCGTAATGGCCGGTGATAATCTGTTCTCCTTTGATCTCCGGGATTTAATCAGCTTTTATGAGAAAACCGGCCGCGACTGCATTACCGCACACGACCTGGATGATATCGAGGAACTAAAACGAACCGGCGTCATCGAGATGGATCAAGCCAATAAAGTCCTGTCCTTTGAAGAAAAGCCAAAGGCCCCCAAGTCCAGCCTCGCCGTCCCCCCGTTCTACATCTATAAGAAAGAGACCCTGCCTCTTATAAAGCAATATCTGGCCGTCGGCCAAAACCCCGACGCCCCCGGCAACTTCATCCCCTGGCTCATCACCAAAAAGCCCGTCTATGTCTACAAGTTTGAAGGCCTGCGCTGCGATATCGGTACCATAGAAAGCTACGAGCAGGCCCAAAAGCTCTTCAATTAACATAACAATTCGATTATTTCCGTCTTTTTGTAGTGGCGGGGTTCCCCCCCC
>DBTM01000005.1:50040-50162 GCA_002307055.1 Clostridiales bacterium UBA1316 | reverse complement strand
CTCCCACGCCCGCCCAGCCTGTCGGTGTTACGCCCATAACCGCAGGCGAACACCGTTCACCCCTGCGGTATAACCGCTTCATCTCAGGCTCCCTTTACAAGGGAGCTCCCGCCGCAGCGGGT
>DBTM01000005.1:37567-49784 GCA_002307055.1 Clostridiales bacterium UBA1316 | reverse complement strand
CTCCCGCCGCAGCGGGTGAGGATTGCCCCTGTGCCGGATACGCGCGGTGACTCGTGCAGTCATCCCCGGCAACGCTTCCTGTTCTCACAAATACGAATTGTGAACGTCACTTGATTTCTGCGGCTCTCTGTCGAGGATGAGATAATTCACCGGCTCGAGCAGGTTGTTTTTGAGCATGTATTGCTCAAAGCCGTAATTAATGGTGTCTCTTATTTCGCAGTTGATATACACCGCATGCGTTTGAAAACGCTTTAGAAACAGCTTTTTCGTCTCGGCGATGAGCCTGTCCTTCGAGCGCGCCATCAGGTCGTTTCGCAGCTTTACCGCGGCTGCTGCCGCTTCAAAAGCTTTCTCGTGCGCCGTAATCGATGTGAAATATAGACAGGCCAGCGTGCCGCGTTCGTTCAGGATACCCGCGGTTTTCAGCAGCTCGAGGGGCGGCTCCGCCGCCGGTGTTTTACCGTCGGCTATATCAAAAATGGTTTTGGCGTTTTCGTTCATTGTGATATCCTGCCAGGCGCGCGTTTGGTCACTCCCGGGATTGACCAGCAGACCGGGGTCGAAAATAAAGTGGACGCGCCTCTCCCGTTCGGCATCGCTGACGAGCTGGTACTGCCAGATGCGGTAATGCCGGTTCCCCGCGTCTGGCGGCATATAGGCCTTATGCACCCATTTGCAGTCGAAGCCCTGATTGGGATATTCAACCTCCTGATCATACGGTGTTATCCAGTTATCGTTATGAGAACGCATACCGATATAAATAAAATACATCGCCTGCTTTTCGCTCAGCCTGAAGCCCGCCATTTCATCGAGCCCCAGGATCGATGGGATGGCTTTTTTCATTTCATCCGTCACCGCCGCGTACATTGCGGAGCTTTCCGGTACCGCAAGCGCCTCAATCCGATCAAGCATCTGCCCGGTAATGATCGGGAACGCCGTTTGATACCGGTTGCTCTTCCGTTCAAGGAGAAACAGCCGCAGCATCTTCTCAAGCGTTTCCTCGACATAATCGGCCGCGACGCCGAGCGTATGCGCAATTTCCGTCACTGTCAGCGGCTTGTCGCAGCAAACGAACGCAATGTTCTTCGCCAGCAGGTTGTTCATCACCTCATAGCTTAAACGGGCGATGTTGAGCTTCCCGGTATACCGGACGTCGAGCTGCATATCCTGCGGCTTATAATAGCTGTTATTTTTCGCGGTGTCCATTTTGATAAACTCCTCCTTCAGCAGTTTTTTGCCCTCGTTCAAGCGGTATGATACAAGCGGCATCGGAATAGCGAACGCGCCGGAAATTTCTCTGTAGCTCTTTTCGTCAAAGTACCGCTCAACCATAATCCGGCGGTAATTCTTTGACAGGTGGGACAAAGCCAGCTTGATTTTTTCGGCTTCCTCTGTCTGTACGGCTGCTTCAGGCAGCGGCATGCTTTCGGTGTCGGCCAGCTCAGCCTCCTCCGGCAGCAGAAACTCACTTCGCGTTTTCGATCTGTACCGGCTCACGACATTGCGTGCGATGCCGAAAAGCCAAGCCAGCGCCTTCTCCTCATCCCGCAGCGTGTCAAAGCGGCTGATTGCAATGAGCACCGTCTCCGAGGCAGCGTCCTCGGCGTCAAACCGGTCCCGGAGCTGCGCATATATAAAATTGTACAGCCTGTCATAATTCTCGGTTATCAGCTTTTCAAGCGCCATTTTCCCACCACTCTTATCTTTGCGTATTAATACATGGTTTCGCTGCTGTCACCTTGGCTTTTTACAAGCCCGCGTTCAAGGACTATATACGGCAGTGATTCAATCAAATCGCTTACAAGCAGATATTCTTCGAAGCCAGCGAGAATGAAGTTGCGGATTTCACAGTTGATATACGGCTCGAGATTGTCAAAACGCTTTGGGAAGAGTTTCTTAACTTCTAAGGTCACCTCGTCCTTTGTCCGCGCAGTCAGCTCATATTCGAGTTCTGCCGCTTGCCTCACAGGTTCGGCAATCGTCCGGAATTCATCAGCCGAAGCGAATACCAAGCATGTCAATTCACCCAGGTCATTAACAATACCTGCCCTGACAAGCAGCCCGAGCGCCTGACCGGGAACCGGCGTCTTTCCGTCGGCAATATCGCATACCGCTTTGCAGCAATCGGGATTATTCGCCGCATCCATCCATAAAGGTGACTTACTTAATTCGAAATGAAAACCAACGTAACCCTCGTTATCGGTTATTCCCCCGCCGACATGATACTTGTCGAGCGGGAAACATACCGCATCAGAATTGGGTAAATACCCTTTGATAACCCAATTATCCTCATTTTCATGACAGGGATATTCAAAATCCGCGTCGTATGGTGACAGTTCGCCGATATACCCTTTGACATCAAACAAAAAAAACAGCGCTTTCTTCCGGCTGAGCTTCAACGCTTCAAGCGCAGGCAGCGCTTCCTGCATTTTGCTGACGATATTTTCGTACATCTGAGCGCTGCTTCTCACGGCAATATCTTTAATCTGTTCGAGTATACGCTCTGTAATAATGGGGAAGGCGGTCTGATACCTGTTTGCTTTCCTCTCAAGGCAGTACCCGTTAAGCATTTTCGCGATTGTGTCCTCAACATAGTCTGCCGGAACACCGAGCGCGTGTGCGATTTCAGTGACCGTCAGCGGCTCGTCGTAACAGACAAAAGCGATGTTTTTAGCGAGCAGGCTGTCCATCGCCCGGTAGCTTTTATCGTGGCAATTGCCTCTGCCGGAATATCGGATGTCAACCTGCATATCGGTCGGCTCATAATAGCCCTTCATGTTATTGTCCATCTTGTTGAATTCCTCCCTCAGCATTTTCTTTCCTTCATTGATCCGATAAGAAACGAGCGTTATCGGTATCGAAAGCGCGCCCGAAATTTGGCGGTAGCTCTTTTCGCGGACATAGCGCTCAATCATTACCCGGCGGTAATCCTTTGCCAGATAAGCCAGCGCCCGCCTGATTTTTCAAACTCCTCCGCCTGAATAAGCGATTCGGCCATCGGCACATGTTCTGTGTCGGCAAGGTCGAATTCCTCGGTCATCGGGAGCTCGAAACGTGTTTTCGACCTGTACCGGTGTACAATGTTGCGCGCAATCCCAAAAAGCCAAGCCAGCTCTTTTTCCTCATCGCGCAGCGTCCCATACCGGTTCATCGCGGCGAGCACCGTCTCCGAAACGGCGTCTTCAGCATCAAACCTGTCGCGCAGCTGCGCATATATATAGTTGTACAGCCTGGCGTAATTTTCAGTTATCAGCTTCTCAAGCGCCTGACAACCGCCGCCCTCACCCGCGTTATTTCTTCGCATAATTTGTACGGAACGCGCCATAACGAACACCTTCTTTGTAGGGGCAGACCTCGTGTCTGCTCTCTTTCCTTCAATTGTAATGGTTTGTGGGTTTCTTACGATAGAATTTTGATTGAATTCTAATTTTGCCAATTTTATACTGACTGCCGCTTTGAATATTTTTGTAATTATGATATTATTCTTATACTGTTAGGGATAGATAAACAGAAATTTATCGGCCGTTTTTGAACTCAGATTATTTATATTTTCGGAGGTGTTTATGGAACTAAAAACAGAGCGATTGTTCCTGCGTACCATTACAGAAGCTGACGTAGCTATAGTCAGAGATTTTGGTAAAGATGAATTTAAAACTGATGAAGATGCTCTTAAATGGATCCGATGGGTAAAAAGCAAAAATGAAGAGGGCAGACTGATAGTTAACTTTTACATTTGGCTAATAAGAACAAATCAATGCATTGGTCGCGTATATATCCATAGCAAACCTGAACTAAATGGCGAGGTTGAGATCGGTTATGGCATATCTGAAGAACACCGTAATAACGGCTATGTAACCGAAGCCGCGAAGGCTGTTGTGCAGTTTGCTTTTGAAGAGGCCGGACAAGATGTGTTAGTGGCAATTGTAAAGCCGGAAAACATAGCTTCACGCCGTGTGATCGAAAAACTTGGATTCTTAAATCAAGGTGTCCGCATGGTGCCGGATGAAAACGGCGAAAATTGTGAATTCGATTATTTCCAGATGCATCGTAATGATTGGCAGATGCTCAACTAATAAGCATGGCGCGAGGCTGACAAATTCAATTTGCAGGCCAATCACATGCGGACTTGTGTAGGGGCGATTCACGAATCGCCCGCGCGTCCCAAGCTTGTAAAAAGGATGAGGAAGGATGAGCAATTTATTTGAAAGGAAAAACATCAGGCTCAAAAATTACGACTACAGCCAAAATGGACTGTATTTCATTACCGTATGTACTCATGGAAAAGTAAAGCTGTTCGGTCAAATCGTAGAGGCGGCGCCCATATCGCCCATACCTGCGTACCGGATGGAACTAGGCTAAAACGGCTGCGGCGTCTAGGAATCCAGGCACCGCAACAGTTTGTTGGATGTTGGGAGGGTAGGCGTACCTCGTGTCTGCCCAACTTATGCGGCGTTACGCGGCACAGGATACAATCCTCACCCGCTGCGGCGGGAGCTCCTTTTCCAAAGGAGCCTGAGAAACTTTCAGGCAATATTTTTTTGCCTCACTATATAGTCGTTCTCAAAACGGTTTTTATAGGCGATTTTTGAATACTATAGCATAAATATTTATAAATCCCCATAAACAGCAATCTGCGGGTGAGCGGCTTTGCGCCGTACCCGCAGATTCATTATACTTTCGGGGACATATACTGGCGAGCACTCCCCGCCGTTATCGATAAGTCGTCCAATACCCCTCCTGTGGAGGGGTGGCGCGCAGCGCCGAGGTGGTTCCCCCGCGCGTTAGCGCAAACCAAGGGAAATCCTTAATCCAGCCACGGGGCCATTGCTGTCAAGCCGCCGAAGTTGCGGGTGTAGCCATCCTCGCCGTCAATCACGTCCGCATAAAACGGGTCTGTCTGCAGGTGCCTGAGGGTCGCTTCAGAGATGGGGGCGCCGTAGAAGTACCAGTTCATGTACTCGATTGTGCGTTGGCGCTGAGCGCTGTCCTCCCCGTGGTAAGCTGAGCCGTGGTCGGTGCCGTCGCGGAAGTTGTGCATGACCAGTCTGTCCTGATCATAGCCCAGCCAGTGATAAATCGTCTTTGCCAGCGTCAGGCTCAGCGCGTCGCCGACGGACTGGTCGGCATAGTCATCGATTGTCGATTGCAAGACAATGGCGCGCGGGGCAAGCGATGCCACCAGCTCCTCGTGGTCGTAGGGCAGGCGTTCACCGTAGCCGTGCGCACCGTTACCGGCGCCGTCAAAAAGCTTATAAAAGCGCCCCGGCGTCAAAAACCGGCGGCAGAGCTCGATGGTGCGGCCCGGGTTGTGGCGGATGGTGTCCGCCAGGACCTCCGAACCGGTCGAGACGCCCCAGGACCAAACCAAACCTCCTTCGCGGAGGACATAGCGGTATACGGACGGGCCGGTGCACCCGGCGGCGCCGGGAACGCAGACGCTGATGCGTTCATCGAATACCGCGGATACGAACGCGTACTTGCCGCAGATAGAAAAGCCGGTTACCGCCAGCTTGCCGGTGTCCAGCAGCCTGTCGGCCGTGCCGTATTCTCCGATTTCCGCCTTGTCGGCGACAAGCTTCTCAAGCGTGTCGATGGCGACGGAGCACTCCCACGCGGCCGCCATCTCGTTGCTGATCTCCTTTACGGAGGAGCGGTCGTACGGGAAGAAGTGCCGCATAAACCCCGAGCGGCCGGACCACGGGTCGTTGCGGTCGTCGGTGATATCGCTTGCCGGAATGGTCAAAACCGCGTAACCGGCTTCCAGATAATCGGTCACCGCGGCGTCAAAGCTCAGCATCACCGGGCGCGCCCCCGTGTGCCCGGAATCGGCAATTTGCTCTTGAGCCGGCAATTCGAGCTTGAAGAAGGTCGACGCCGAAGCGTCTCCATAGGTAACTGTCACGGTTATTTTATAATAAGAAATGTCCTCGTTTTTCCCGGTTATCCAAGAAAACACGCTCTCTTGCGTGAGCACGGCGCTGTCCACCGTGAGGCAGTCGGGCGGGGCAGGCTTATACCCGTATTCGTAGAATTGCGCCAAATCGAGTATCTCCCGGCGGCGGGCTGCCCAGTCCCCGGCTGATTGTACAGCGGTCCCGTCGAAAAATTCATAAACGTTGGGCAGGGTAAAGCACGCCTTGAGCTCGAGCGGATCGGGATATTTGGTATCCGCCCAACGCAGCGCGTTGACCGCCTTTATCAGGCGTTTTGCCGCTTCATCGCAGATCGCCTGATCCAGCCAGCCGATGGTCTTTTTTAATGCGCCCTTGGCTGGCTTTAACGAACCTGCTGTGGCCTTGGCATTTTCCAGCGCCTTATCCAGTTCCCGCTGTGTCTCGCCGCTCCAGACGCCTTTTTGCAGGGAGGCCGATTCAGTAAAGCGGATGGCGTTGGTCAAATTCCAGTCATCATAAGCGAAGTCCTCTCCGAGCCAGCCTGTCAATGTAATTTCGCCCCAGTCGGCATTGAAGTCCCTGCTGGAAAACGGCAGGCTGTTATCGTTATGGCTCCAGTAAACGCGCGCGCCGCGGCTGCTGTCATCAGTCAGGCTGTCCCCGATCATGATGTCAACACCGTACCGGCTGCCGTTGCCGATTCGATATTCATAGGCCATCAGGCAGCCGTTTTCATCATATTCCCAATCCCACGCGTACAGCGCCAGAGCGAGCTCGACGCAATAACCCGAACCATCCTCCTTCTCCCGCGCGGCCCAGGCTTTAACGCGGTTGTTGTACTCGCGGTTTTCGGTCTGTGCATACGCCGAGCTGTGGTTTTTCACCATGCCCTCGGCGTAATAGGTGAGGCAGCCGTCCCGCGTGATGCTGAAGAGCCCGTCATCATCCTGGAACTTCGGCACCTTGTCGTTCCAGAAATCGATTGAGAACTCCACCGCGTCGCCGTTATTATACATACCTGCTTTATGCCAGTTTTCGCGGTCTCCGGCATTCCACAGCGCCCAATCGTATGTATCGCCGTCGCCGATGGCCTCCGCCTTGTTCTTTGACGCGTAAGTGCTGTTATACGCCGGGGTATTGTCGGTCACATCCACAAACAGATAGAGCGTCCACCCGTCCCACACCGCCTGTACCGTCCCCGATGTCGATGTCTCGCCGCTGTAATCGGCGGCAATAACACCGTCCTTAACATGGCCAATAACGCTTTTTTCAGCCTTGGCATACGCCGCGTCAGCTACGCCGTCTACTGTGACGGTATCCGTCGTGAACATAGCGCTGAGCGGCTTTATATTATTTGACGCGGCTAAGCGTCCTGTCGGTTTCTTTTCCAATATTCTTTCCTCCAAATCCCTCGTTTTTTCTACATTAGCATAATTACTGGAAATTGCAATGCCATAAAGCAATCTGCGAACCGTTCTCAGCATTTTTTTCAGGCAACAACAGTTGCTTCTTTTCAATTTTATGATAATATAACTAAAATAGATGATAATGGGGCAGCCGCGCATAGCGCGCAGTCCGTCCGCCGTCATAACTTGTTAAATATTGAAAGGAGTATATACATATGGCATCCAATTACACGCATCTTTTTTCCCCGATCAGAATCAACGACGTCGACTTTAAAAACCGCATCATCCTGGCGCCTCCGTCCCCGAACCTGGCAAGCCCCGACGGGCTGGTGACACACCAGTTCGTCGACTGGTTCCGTATGTTCGCCCGCGGCGGCGCGTCCATTCTTTACGTCGGCAACTCATCCATTGATATTTCCGAGTGCAAGGATGAGGAATGCCAGCTGGATTTAGCCAGTGACCACAGCGTTCTGCCGATGTCCTGGTACGCCGAGATGGCGCAGGAATTCGACTGCCACGCCTCGCTTGAGGTCAACCACAACGGCAAGGATACAACGTTTGAAGCCGTCGGCCATGTGCCCTTTACCTCCAGTCCGATCCCCGGCGACAGCGAAAAAATGCGTGCCGCTATGGCTGGACGTCAACCCTATATCCCCATCGAAATGGACCAGAAAAAAATTGACGAAACCGTCATGAAATACGCCATGGCCTGCAAACGCATGCAGAAGGCCGGCATGGATATCGCGCTGCTGCACGGCGGCCACGGCAATCTGATTTCCCAGTTCACCTCTCCGCACTATAATAAGCGGACGGACAAATACGGCGGCTCTCTTGAAAACCGCGCGCGTTTTGCCATTGAGGTTGTTGAGAAGACCCGTGAGCTCTGCGGCAAAAACTTTGTCATCGACTACCGCATCTCCGCCGATGAGATCATCGGCGACGGCATGCATATCGAAGAGACCATGAAGCTCATGAAAATCCTCAAGGATCATGGCGTCGACATGTTCAACGTCTCCGCCGGACTGCACTCCGAAGGCCTGATGGCGTATATGCGTTATTGGCTCCAGGGCTCCACCATGAAGCGCGGCTTCAACGTGCATTGGACAGAACAGATAAAAGACTACTTCCAGGGCGATATCCGCCTGACGGCTGTCGGCTCCATCACGAGCGTCGACCTTGCCGAGGAGTATCTCTCCAAGGGCTGGTGCGATTTCGTCGCGATGTGCCGTCCGCTCATGGCCGACCCCGAAATGCCCAAGAAGGCGGCAGCGAACCGTTCGGAAGATATTCGCCCCTGCCTGCGCTGCAACGCGTGCGCCATGCGCCTGGGCGGGCCGAAGGTCATCAACTGCGCCATCAACCCCATTTCCGGCATGACCAGCTATCTGCGCGACGGTGAAGTGCCGATTGCCAAGCAGAAGAAAAAAGTTGCCGTCGTCGGTGCCGGCCCTGCCGGTCTGCAGGCAATGTTCACACTCGTCGAGCGCGGCCACGATGTCACTGTTTATGAAAAATCCGACCGTATCGCCGGCTGCCTCAACGGCGCCGCCGCGCCCCCGCTCAAAATTGACATGAGAGACTACGTCAAATGGCTGAACAGACAAACCCAAAAGATTATTAAAGCAGGCAAAGCCAAAATCCTGTTCAACACGGCGGCGACCGCCAAGATGCTCGAAGTAGAGGGTTACGACGCCATTGTCATCGCCGTCGGCGCCGATCCGCTCATTCCCCGCAGCATTCCCGGCATCACCAAGCCGAGCGTCATGTGGGCTGCCGATGCTGAAACAAAATACCGCGCCAAGGTCGGCAAAAAGGTCGTTGTTGTCGGTGCAGGCGATGTCGGCATGGAAGCCGCGCACGACTTCGCCGAGGACGGCAGAGAAATCACCGGCCTCATCGATATGATGCCGAAGCCGGCCTTCATGATGAGCGAGCTGCCCCAGATTCTCGGAGAAAAGGGCATCACCATCCAGTACAGCACCTCCATCGTCGAAGTCACCGATACCGGCATCATCGCAAAAGGCCCTGACGGCCAGACCTTTACCATCGAAGCCGACACCGTCCTCCTCGCCATGGGCATGCGCATCGACCACGCGCTCATCGCCGAGCTGCGCCGCGCCGCTCCCGAAACCGAATGCTACATCGTCGGCGACGCCAAAAAAATCGGCGGCAACGTCTCCGCCGCCGTCAACGGCGCCTTCCAGGCCGCGCTGCATATCTAAAACCAATTAAACGGGGGATGGTTCCCGCGGCTTATACCGCGAAGAACCATCCCTCTGTTTTATGAAATGAGGTTAGAATCTAATGAAACGGTCAGATACAGCATTTAATAAACCTATCATCTGTATCGTCATTATTGCGATGATTTTAACAATATTTCCGCAGACTGTTTTGGCATCCGGAGGCCCCTATATATCCGGTGAAAGTGATGTGCAGATTTGCCAGTCACTCAACTTGCTTTCAGGAGAGGGCTTCGGGATAACACCGGAATATCTGGCAAAAACATCCACGAGACTCCAAGTTGCCATCATTTCGCTGAGATTGACAGGTAAGGAATCCGATGCTTTAGCTTATAACGGGACAGAAAATTTTACTGATACCGGCTCCGTCGCTTGGCCAGGCGGGAAAAATGTACTATCATACCTAAAATCAAACCCCAGCCTTGGTTGGGAAGGTAATCCCGATGGGTCATTTAAACCAAACGATCCCGCAACAGCGCAGATGATCCACAAGGTAATGCTGGAATCGTTGGGGTATAAACAAAATGTGGATTTTTCGTGGGATAATATTATCAGTTTCGCAAAATCTATAGGATTTCAAAAAGCATTAAACTCCAATCCATTTACAAATAGTGCTCTAGCCTCTGTTCTAGTAGAAACAGAAAACACAGCATGTAAAGAAAGCGGGCTGCCGTTTTATAAAGAGCATAGATCAGATATTCCCATTGCTGACTATACAGAGAAGATAAACGTCTTAGTCGACCAGACATATGCTTTGCGCCACCCGGATTTTGATAGAAACCTAAATGCAATTATTAACGATATTAATGCGGTTTTTGCCAAAACAACAAAAAAACGATTTGCTCTCAATACAATCAGTACATATGCAGACGATAATGAGCTGAAATCAATCTCAAGTGATGAAAAGTACTTTTACGATAATAATTTCAGCAGCAATCCAATGTATGGCGGTATCACTGTCGTATTCGCTCACAGCGATGTTGATACATCTGAAAAGCTGAATGAGTATTTTAAGGGCGTATTTGGTGTATACAATACGGCCTTCTACACGACGGCATATTTAAATGGCAAGACATTTGGCATGGTATATATATCAGAGTTTATGAATGATTCCATCTTAATGGGATCAGCAAACAGGACAACATCATACGGATGGAACGAATATGAAAATGAGCTATTCAGGATATTGCATGAATTAGGGCATTCGCTTGGGCTCGGTTCACCGGAGTGGTACATTAAGTATACGGATCAAACGCCGGAACTGCCGAATCTGGGGACATATAATTTATATAATACCTATCCTCTCGATCCAATGGTGGGCAGCTATCAATGGCCGACTTACACTATGCAGAATTTTGAATTCTCGCCTGTAAACTCAATGATTATAAACTACAATGCCAATCACCAGTATACATGCGATCAAATTGCGGATATAACCAAGCTTGTTAAAATTAATATAAAAGTAACCGATAACAGCGGCAATCCAATTGTCGGCGCAACCGTAAAATCCTACGGCGGACTCAGCATCGCGCCGGACGGAGGCTGGCAATCCGCGTTGCAGGATACCGAGCTAACCAAAAGCAACGGTATAACACAAATATCCAATGTGTTATACCACAATTTACCGTGTCTGTTTATTAAAGTGTCCTCCGGAACTAAAACCGGTGGTAAAATAATCACTTTGCAGGATATCGAAACGGCATATTGGAGTCAGAACAAGTCTCAGTACACCGTTGAAATTGCATTGAACTCATAAGCCAAATAAACCATGGGGATGGTTCCCGCGGCTAAAGCCGCAAGAGCCATCCCCATGGTTTTTCTATGTTTCAAGCAGAAAATCTACTATATTCATAGCTTTAATACCGTCATAAGAATTAATGAAGCTGCGGTCCAAAGACAGGACTATTTTTTCATAGTTGTCAGGGATATCTCTGAGGGGAGCCAGCTCACGCTGCCGGGTTTCCTCGCCCAGCATCGTTTCCGTCACTTGGATATACAGCTTATGCTCCGGTTTTTCGGCGATAAAGTCAACCTCGCGCTCGCCCACCTTCCCGATGCATACACGGTAGTCTCGGCGCAAAAGCTCAAGATAAACAACGTTCTCAAGAATGTGCCCGCGGTCAGCATCGCGGTAACCGAGCAGCATATTGCGTATGCCGGTGTCGACGATATAGTACTTGCCGAGTGTCTTCAGATGCTGCTTTCCTTTGATATCATACCGTTTAATGCCATAAAAAACATAAGCGTCCTGAAGATACCCGATATAAGCCTCAACGGTTTTGCTCGCGGGGTTCTTTTTGCCCTTTTCTTTGTCGATGCCGCCTTGACCGGCCAAAAAGTTCCCTATGCTGTTGGGTGAAACAACGCTGCCGATGCTGTCTGCAAGAAAAGCAACGATTTTTTGCAGGAGCGCTTGGTCTGCGATCTTATTGCGTTCGAATACATCCTTCAATATGACCGTGGCATATATACCCTCGAGCATATCGTTAATGCGCTGCCGATTAAAGTTATACTCTGACACCGCGGGCATACCGCCAAACTGGAGATATTTTTGAAATTTTTCATCTGTCGGCACACTCGGCTCAAAACTGTTGAATACTAAAAACTCCTTAAATGACAGCGGAAGCATCCTTATCTCCACATAACGGCCTGACAGCATCGTCGAAAAAGCGGAGGA
>DBTM01000005.1:0-37314 GCA_002307055.1 Clostridiales bacterium UBA1316 | reverse complement strand
CGTCGAAAAAGCGGAGGACATAAGATATGCGTGCGAGCCGGTAATGTAAATATCCACATCGAAATCGACGAGAAAAGAATCCACGGCTCTTGCCCAATCCTTAACCATCTGGACTTCATCGAGTATGATGTAAGTCTTGCCCCCGGGCACAATCTTTTCAGAAATCGATTTATAAAGCGCAATATAATCCGCTATTTCCCTATAACGGATTGATTCAAAGTTCATCTGAATAATACGGTTATCCGGTACACCGCTCTTTCTGAGGTGCTCGGTAAATAATAGGAACAACGTTGATTTCCCGCAGCGGCGTATGCCCGTTACTATTTTAATAACCTTTTTATCCCGAAATTCGAGAAGTATATTCATATATGCCGGACGGTCAAACACTATACTCACCTCTGTGTGCAGTATATATCAACGCATGCTCAAAGTCAAAGTTTTTAATTTATAAGTCAAAAACTTTGCTTATTTGACAAGTTTTTTACTTTAATCTAAAGACAATGGGACGGTTCTTCTGTCTTTTTTAGTTTACATAATTATCGAAGGCGAGGATGGTTCCTGCGGCTTTATCCGCAAGAATCATCCCCCTTGGAGCACACAGCCTGACGGTTCCTTTGTACGGTTAAGTCTCTGCTTTGATACTTTTGAGATACTCTGTCATGTTCTCATCATCGCTTTGATTGTATGTATAGTTAAAGTGCCTGCCAACCTCCGACGCAGCGGTTCGGAACAGCCCGCACGCCGTGAATACCGCCGCCCAAATATTTTCGTAATTGCCGTCGGAATAGGTTCGGGTATACGCATAACATAGCTCGGCAGGCAGATACTTTTTAAAGTATTTGCCCATTTTTCCCGCCGACACAGAAAAATCTGTCTGAATACCGATATACCACACCAGCATTTTATTGAGCATATCGCGAATGTAATGATTGTACATTTCCATCACATACGGCAGCTCATCGCGTGCGATGCCCTTACCGACATTGTTAAGGCACCACCAGAATTCGTTGCAGCAGCCGTCGTATTGCGGCTTTGTCGGCGGCACTGCCCAATAATTACGGTCGTTCGAGAGCGGAATCTGCGGCAGCAGGTTGTCTTTGTCGAGAAGGATAACTGTCAGGCCGTCGTCATTAAAATCCTCCAGCATTTTTTCCTCAATCATAATGCCCAAATCGATCCGGGTGCCGTCCTTAAAAAGCATCAGCCAGACATATGACCGGCTAAAATCGTGTTCAATGCCGTAAATGTCGATATCCAGTTCATCAGGTTCCTGCACCATAACAATATCTCCGAAAACGGATATCCAGCCCTTATCCGCTAAAAATGACGCGGTTTCCGTAACGACAAAAACGATATCATAATCCTGATATTTATCCTTCGTCACATTCGGATTCGCCCTTGAGCCGTTCATATAAACCGCCCGAACCCGCTCGTCCGCTTCTGCCACGCCGAGTATTAAATCAAACATTTCCTGCTCAGTCCGCATATTATTCTCACCATTCAATCCGTCGCCTTTTCAAATGTCATAATTGTATCCTCGCCCTCATATGCAAAACCGACTTTCCAGCCGCTTTTTTCGGCTCTGTCGCGCCAGACAGCTTCAAACAAACCGATATATTCATCATAAGGGATTTGCGTTCTCAAATGCCCTGTTTCTCGGTACATTCTGAGCCAGATATGGTCTTTAAAGCGTATGACGGAACGATCCTCAGAGAATTCCTCAAGCACAATGCTTTCACCGCTGATCCGGTTTTCCTGCCACGCGGCGTTCGCGATAAAAGCGAGACGGCCGCTGTAAAACGGCACCCAGGACCGCGCGTTGACAGCCTCGCCGTAGCCGTCCAAGAATATCAGCGCCGCTTTCTCAGGGCCGAGCAGCTCTTTGAATTTGTTATAAAGGTAAACAGTTTTCGAAATTTCCTTTTCGCGCCTGATCCAACTTTCAAACCTCGGGAGTGGAATAAAATCGGAATAGGGAAGCTTCGTTATATCGTTGACCGGCAGGGTAATACACTCCATAAACACAAGCTTGTAAACATCGTTTTCGCAAACGAAATCAAACCTGTAATCATCGTCCGGACACGCCAGCATAACAACGGCCTTTGTGCCGGTGTCAAAGAACCGCACGGGGGCTGAAATAAACTTTGTTCTTCTTTGCAGCGTGTCCGCGCCCCTGAGCCAATTGATCAGATAAGGTCCCATTTCCTCGGTAAAGTCCGCTTCGGTTAACGCGTCGTTTTTCAGCTTCTCGCAAAATCCCGTCCAAACATCCTGAGCCGCCATGTTTGACACCTCCGTACAGCATTTACTCAGTCCCTTGGCTGACAAGGCGCTTTGCGCCGGCTCTGAGCATCAGATAGTTGACGCCGCCGCAGACGATGATTATACCGGTTGTTATGAAGCTCCCGCCCAATATCAGCGTGACGGCGGTATCTGCGGCCAGAAAAGCGACGCCGTAAATAGCCGTGATGAGAATAGCGCTGCGCTTGGCTGCGGGTGCGCGCCTGACGGTAAACCGGTACACCGCAATAGGGGCCACACCGATAATGAATGTCAGGATTAACCGGAGAACGTCAATGGCCGGCGCGCTGCCGGTTTCACCCGCCGCGGCAGTTCCGGCAGGCGTCACTTCGCCCGCCGCAAACTGGCTCGTCGGCGCTGCGGAAGCAGTCACCTTCAGCATAGCCGTTTCGGGGAATTTAACGCTTTGCATGAGTGCCTCAAAATCGTTGATATATGGTGTTAAATCCTTCCCGCTCAGCGTAAATTCATACATATTCCCGTCGATAAAATAAGCATATTCGATAGAGTTTGAATACAGAGCCGATAACCCTATGGACTTATAATAATCTTCCGTCAGCACCGTCTTGAAAAAGTCGAGGCCATTATATGTCACCTTCGTTATGTTGGATTCGGACATATCATTAAGCTTGGCGATATCGCTGACCGTCAAATTTGAGCTGTTATAATCAGCTCGTGAGAGACCAAAGTGCTGCTCTTCGGAGGTTATATCATATAGGTTTGTGAAAATGTACTCCATGGTTGCATAAGTGCCGCCCTTGCAATTAAACAGCGCATTAATATGGTCATCCGCAGTTGTCGGGATTGATTCCCAGTTCGCCGGAACGGTAAAAGAAACTTGCGTATCCTTATCCGCATAGGCATATTCTTTTGTCTGTATTGGTTCAGAAGCTGCTTCAACAGGACTTACCGTAAACTGTATGCTGTCTATAACCTTTTCTATAATTTCAGCTTGTTCAGTAGATATGCCGCTATTAGTTGGTCTTAAGCTGATTAAATATTGATTATCATTATAATTAGCACAATAATACACCGCACTTTTTGTTTCGTCCCCGTCGGTATAGTCACAAAGCAGCTTAATAAATACTGTATGGAGACTTTCGTATATTTCATGACTTTTGACCGTATAGTTGCTTGACATAAATTCCTCAACGGTAAATGCTTCGTATTCAGCCAGATCGGTTGTGCTTAAATCACCGGTGTTTGACGCTATGTGCTCCTGTGCCTGGATGTCTATCTCATAACTGAGATCCCTGCTAACAACGGTTAAAAAAGTATTATCGGTCAGCATCGTTGAGTTAATTTCATCTTTCGAAGTATTGAACTTTTTTAAAAATGGGTCATCCTCCTTGATATCGCGTGTTATGGCATATGCGTCAGTCGGCACATCCACCGTCATCCCGATTTCGTCAAGTGTGTATGTTTTGGTCTTCAAAGCGGCCGCAGCGCCCGCGGTGAACATCGTAAGCAGGAAAACGGTTATAATGAAAATAATAATCCCCCGGCTCATTCGTCTCATGATATAACATCCTTTCATTTTTAGGCGTTTCAGGCAGCTATAACCGCCGCCTCCCCGCCTTTTTCTATCTCCCGGCTCGCTTGGCTGTTTGCCATTTAACAACATTATTTGAAATATAACACAGAGACTAAGTAAACACAAGGAAGTTAGCCGTATTTTAAATAAAAATAACGGCCCCCGCGGTTAACCGCAGGAGCCGTCCCATGATTTATTTTTGTCTGTCTCGCCAGCATTTGCCGCAAATCGTGCACTTTTTGGTGTTGTCGAGTACACATTGCTTATTGCCGCCGGGGGCGCTGTAGACGATGCTGGGGTTACCGTCCTCATCGATTTTCTGGAGGAACGCGCCGAACTTGCCTCTGGGGCTCAGCACCTGAAAATAGATAGGCATGCCGACGCGTTTGAAATTCAGCGGACAGTGCCAGGTGTACGGCGGGATCCGGACGATTGTCGGCTCGGTAATAATGTGCTTTTCCATGTTATTGATGTCCCTGCCGATCCAGAACTCAACCTCCGCGTCAAAAGAACCCCACGGGTCAACCATGTCATATCCGATGAAGCAGAGATATTCCTCTTCCGTGTGGAAGGTCGGCACACGGTCGATAAACGCTTCCTTCATGTAGCAGCGGTAGGAGGAATAGAAATTGGAGTCCGGCATGCAGTCATGGCCGCGGAAGTATGCCTGATAAGGCGGCATAAAGTCGCCCCACGAGTTATACTGCTTCTCAAATGTATGTACCAGATGATCGTATTTTGACATTGTTCAGCCCTCCTTATCCGCTTGGCAGCATTTACCGCAGAAGGTGCAGGTCTTTGAAGTATCGAGCCTGCAGCGCGTGATGCCCTCGCACACGGTTTCTAAATACGTCTCGCCGTTTTTATCCGTTCTGCGCCTGATTGCGTAATACCTGCTGTTAAAAAGCACCGGCTGGAAGAACAGGGGCATTCCCAGCCTCTTGATTTCGATGGGACCATGCCAGTAGAACGCAGGCACCCGGACCATTGTGGGCTTGTTGATCACTATCTTCTCCATGCTGCTGATTTCTTCACCCAGCCACAGCTCAATCTCCGCGTCAAAGGACTCAAACGCGTCGCGCAGATCATGCCCGACAAAGGCCAGATATTCCTCATCCCGGTGGAAATGCGGCTCGGCATCGACAATGCCCGGCTCCATATACGCGCGGTACGGCAGATATATCTGTGCCCCCGGAATGCATGCCTCTCCCCGGAAATAAGCCTCTACAGGCGGCAGTATCCCGCCCATATGCGTCTCCACCCTTGGGAACTTGTAAAACAACCAGTCATATTCACCCATATTAATCTCTCCTAGTATAATAATGTCATAGCCAATAAGACTGGCTATGCAGGTTGCCAAAGCTTGACAGTTTCTGTAGACACCAAGTTGATTGTAAGGTACACTTTCACGGATAGGACAAACAATGTATTTCTCCTTGGGAAACCGATTTTTATCGGTTTATACCTACAATTAAGTCAATTAGTCCATTCGGTGAAGATTTATGATTAGGCTGGTAGGGAGCCGTCAAGCGGCTATACCTGTATCACATGCTAGGCTGTGTATTCACTAAAATGGAATGGATGCCTATCAGAAAGGATTAACAAAATGTCAAATAATTTCTATCTGTCGGTTGGTATTGACGTTGGCGCGGATTTTAGTTTCATGTCCATCGCCTTGCCGAACCAAACCTATGTGGGTAAGCCGTTCAAGATTACTCACGCAAACCCTGCTTCTCTTGAAAAAGCTATTTTGACAATAAAAGAAGCAGAAGAGTTGAATTCCTTGAAAGCTCGAATCTTTCTGGAATCCACGGGTATTTATCATTACCCACTCTTCTGCTATCTTCGTGATAAGGGGTTTAACGTATCCATCATTAATCCTATCATCACAAAGTCTAGCACGAACATCAATATCCGTAAAGTGCATAACGATAAATTTGATTCAAAAAAGCTTGCTTTGATTGCTTTGAAACCGGACTTGAAAGTTTCAGTCATTCCGTCCGACCTTGTGCTTGATTTGCGCAAGCTGACGCGTGAATACTACAATCTCATGGATTGCCGCTCGGCATATGTCAACAAGCTGCAAGGGGAACTACGTGTGGCTTTTCCTCAGTATCTAGGCATTTTTTCAAAGCTCACCGTCGTAACCTCACTTGCTTTATTGGAAAAATACGCGATTCCAACCGCTTTCCTGGCAGCTAAGAAGAATGCTGTTATTAAGGTAATTTCATCCACTGCTCGTTTTGGGACGGCTTATGCTGAGAAACAATACCAGGCAATCGTCGCCGCTGCCGAAGCTGCTACCAGTTTTGGGTACACACTTCCCAGCAACGGCAACTCATCAAGCTTTTCGTTTCTTTTATCAAAAAATACGACGAGGAAATTGACGGTATACTCGATGCCATGCACGAATTAGTGGATACCCAGCCTGACGAGCTTTTCGTTAAGCAGATACATTTGATTGAAACATTCAAGGGTGCCGGCTTTCTTTCAGCTGTTACAGTGATGTGTGAGATTGGTGACTTCTCTGTATTCAAATCTCCCAAACAGCTTTTCGCTTACTTCGGTCTTGATCCTGCCGTGAAGCAATCCGGAAAATTCGTTGGTACAAACGTTAAAATGTCTAAGCGTGGTTCTCCGCTCGCCCGACGGGTAATTCATACAATGGCGCTTGTCAGCATAGGTCTTACCCGTAAAGGTGTTGCTAACAATTCTGTTCTAAGGGATTATTACCTCTCTAAATGCCAATCCAAGCCCAAGATGGTTGCTCTGGGTGCTGTCATGCACAAGGTTTGCAACATCGTTTTCGCTATTCTCCGCGATGATAAGCCCTTTGCTGTTATCGCTCCGGCACAGCACAAACTCAATTATTTACATAGTCGTTGCCTTGCTGCCTAATCACCGCTAGTACCTGTCTAGCTTTTTGTTCCGCAAAGGGCTTGTTTGTTGTGCTCTTTTTCCTTTTTGACTTTTTATTATTTTCCGAAATTTCACCTTGACAATTCTTAGCTGGACTTAATATATATTTACCATATAAAGCTGTTTGCGAATTACTCTTTTTGAGAGTCATTGAACGCCTTTGCCGGTACTCACATTTCTCGGACTGAACCTGACAAGGGCTGTTCCCATATGTTTTTATTTTAGTTGACAATGCCGAAGCAAACATTTATTGTTTGAAGTATAACATCTTGGATTTAATGGATATCTCAGGGAAGCGCTTATCAGTTTTAAAATTATTTGTGGAGGCTCGTATGCTTAAAAAAAGAATGTTTTCACTGCTCGTTGTCTTGGCTCTGCTCTTTACTTTTATACCGGTTGTCGGTATTGCTGAATCGCTGCCGAATAATTTATCCATCGCTTCGGGGAAATATCATTCCATGGTGACCATGGATGATGGGCGGCTTTTTGTCTGCGGTGACAATACCAAGGGGCAAATTGGCAACGGCACAAAGACGCAGCAAAACACCCTCCTGCAAGTTATGGATAATGTTCATATGGTCGCCGCTGGCGATTACACATCTTACGCATTGACCAAAACCGGTGATTTATACGCATGGGGCGATAATTCCGAAGGCCAGTGCGGTGTTACAGGGTCAATAGCATATTCTCTGCCCAAGCTAGTTTTAAAAGACGTCACATTCATCGCCGCCACTTCAATGTATGCTTATGCCGTCACCTCGGACGGTTCCCTCTATTTTTGGGGTTACAGCGCTTATTACGGCCTATGGCCAGGAGTCGGTGAAGTAAATTACAGGTACATCCAGCCCGGCGGACAGCTGTCATCAAATCAGCCGGTAAAGATATTGAACGGCGTCAAGGAAGTATATTGTAGTAACACGTGCACTTCTATAATTAAAGCTGACGGCTCATTCTGGTGCTGGAGTATCAACCTTAAAAAATCAGCTGAACTCAAAGAAGAAAAGAAGATTGATTTTGAATTGGATCAGCCGGTCACGTACGACACATGGGCGATGACTCCTGTTAAAATCGCCGATACGGCAAGCGTCGTCGCACCTAACAGTGATTCATGCTTTTATGTGGACAGCGCGGGTACTTTCTGTGATTGGAGCAGCAGTAAGCCTGCTATACTCTTGTCGTCAGAAATAAAAGGCAATATCAAAGATATTTGTGCACTCGATTCATATACGGCATTCTTTTTGACGAATAACGGCAATATGTATGCAACAGGCGCCAATTATCGCGGCTTATTAGGCATCGGGGCATATAATACATACGCCCAGGGCACGCTTCCGGTCCTTGTCACCGGTGATGTGAAAAAGATGTGTATCGGCGAGAACCATGCAATTATAATAAAGCAAAATGGCGAGGTATGGACCTGGGGCACGAATGAGTACGGCCAGCTTGGAAACGGCGCAGGTCTTAATTACAATGTCCCCATATGCATTATGAAGGGAAACGGAACGGAGAACACGAGCGGAGCGAGCAAACCCATCAGCGTCATTTTTGACGGAAAGCTCATGACTTTTGACGTAAAACCGGTCGTCGTCAACAACAGCACACTCGTTCCCTTCCGTGCAATTTTTGAAGCCCTTGGTGCCGATGTCACCTGGGACGGCTTAACAAATACAGCCACAGCCTCAAAAGGCAATATAACGATAAAAATAACCACTGGCAGCACTTCAGCGTATGTCAACGATGCCCTAAAGACGCTGGATGCCGCACCCACGATTGTGAGCGGGCGTACCATGGTGCCGCTCCGGTTCATCAGTGAATCAATGAAATGCACTGTGGATTATATATCCAGTGATAAAATCATCGATATCCGTTCTGAAACTGCCTATACCTTATACGACGATAATGCCAAGAGCAAGCTGGAGAAATACAGTGTTTACATAGAAGACGGCAAATACGGCGCTACCTATTATTGCCAGGGAACCGGCGTTCTGATTGATCCGTCCGGTATTGTCCTGACCAACAAGCACGTGGTTGACGGTGTGGAGTGGATCAAATCTACGATAAACGGAAATACATACGAAAAATATAAAATGATTTATGAGGATCCGACGCTCGATTACGCAATTTACCAGGTCGAGGGGCTGCCGGTGCAGTCGGACGTTCCGATATTAGGCAGTTCCGGCAAGCTTGTCACAACCGGTGAGCTTTTCACCTTCGGCAATCCCCGCAGCAGTAAGGATTCTTGTTACCGCGGCTCCGTATACACATTTCATAATTCCGATTTGTTGGCTTATCTGTTCTGTGAACCCGGCAGCAGCGGCAGCGGCGTTTATAATAACGCGTTTGAGCTGGTTGGGCTTATATATGGCAGAAACAGTTATTCCATCACTTTTATCGTTCCAATCGATCTGATGAAAGACCAGATCGCTGCCGCCATCGCCAAATACGGCAGCGGTACGCAGAAAGCCGCCGCCTGAACCGCGCACCGGCACTGCTTCATAAAATGTCTCTCTTTATCTTAAGAGGGACATTTTTCTATTATATATAAATAACTAAAGACATCCGATGTAAAATGATGTATAATAATATCGGTGATGAAGATGAAAAAAGCAAGCATAACCGATATGCACGGGGAAACAAAAAAGAGCTTAATAAGCGCAAGAATTAAATACAGGATGATACCGAAAGCAGAAAGTAAAATCAATGTCATACTACAATGCGTGAATGGTCATGGCGTTCTGGAAATTTGCAAATTGTTGGATATGAGCGATAAAACGGTAAGCAAATATATTCACCAGTTTAATGAAGGCGGCTTGGAAGAAGTTCTGAAAATTGGTAAGAGCACCGGACATCCCTTCACTTTGGCGGAAGAGGAACGCAAGATGGTGGAAGAAGCATTGCTGTTTTCCACACCAAAAGATATGGATTGTGGAGAAAGCGTAAACTGGACGTCTGCTCAGGTGAGGGTGTTCATCCAAAAAAGGTTTGGGAAAGATATGTGTAATGTAGGTATTCAAAAAATGCTTCACAAAATGGGATTTTCATTCACCCGCCCAACGTACGTGCTTGCGAAAGCCGATAAAAAAAATTGCTGAATTCGAGGAGCACTTTAACGAGTTAATTCGAGAAATTAAGCCTAAGCAAACAGTCGTGTTGTTTGAAGATGAAAGCTATATACGGGACTATCAGGCGCTTTGCTCTACTTGGTTTCTGAGGGGCCAGCAAAAGAAGGTCAAAACGTATGGCCAACATAAAGGTGTAGGACTGTTTGGTGTATTGGATTATCTAAACGGAGCTGTCCAATGTGATGCTTATGAAGAACATACTGCGCAGGCATTTCAAAGTTTTTTAGAAAATACTGTATTTCCTGCATTTGAAGGAAAGCATATTATCATGATTTTAGATAATAGCAAAATTCATCATGCGAAAATTCGAGAGGAATTTAAAGCAAATAATAAAGCGCGTATTGAATTCCTCTTTTGCCGCCTTATGCCCCAAATATCAATCGTATCGAGGGACTATGGAAATGGCTTAAGCAATCGGTAATCTGCAACCAGTTTTTAAAAGGAATTGATGAAATCAAAACAGCTGTTTACGGCTTTTTGTTTGCAATACACGATCAAACCGAGACTATCCAGTCCCGGCTATGCTGGTAACGTAATTGTTTGGTTAGTTATATATAGCAACCATCAAACACCGTCTGCCTGTTTTCTGTCTTCCGCGTACATACCGTGTTTATATACATCGCGCATATTAAATATGCTCCTCACTGTTTATGTAATGCTGTGTGTAAGGGCAGGCATTAATGCATCTGCCGCAAAGCGTTATTTCGACGCCGAAGCTTGAAAGCGCACGCTGGCGCACCGTCTGACGGCAGCGCGGGGCGTCAAACAGCGCATCGCGGTTCATATCAACAGACCATAGTTTTCCTGTGACAGCGCCTGCGGGACAGGCTTTTTGGCACACCTCACAGGTGCCGCATTTCGACGCATTGACCGGCTTTGCGGTCTTGAGCGGCGCATTCGTGAGGATCGAAGAAATGCGAATCATCGAGCCGTATTGCTTTGTCACCAGCAGTGCGCTTTTGCCGATCCATCCAAGTCCGGCGCGGGTGGCAACCGTCTTGTGCGGCAATTTTGTGGCGTAATCGGTCTCCGACAGCTCAACGTAGGCCTGCGTTTGCGCTATTGCCTCGTAGCCGAGCATACGCAGGGCGTCGGCACCGAGGACGGCAAGCATGTCCAGCTTATTATTCAAATGGTTGTACTGCTCATAATAAGCCTTTGTCGGCTGCTCTGCAATGCCTTTGATGACCTCCCTCGGATACTTCACAGCGACGCAGATACCAATCGGCATGCCGCATCGGACATCGTCCGGCAGCCCAGTCAGGTCGCCGATACCGACAAGGTCAGCGCCATGGCAGAGTAATTCGTCCTTAATGAATCCGGTAATATCTTGCATATTAACACCCATTCCGCGCCGCTGTGCTTGCTGCGCAAATAGTAATAAATACATGGAAAGTGCCTGCTAATTCATCAAATTTTGTTTTTTATCGCGGAAAATTTCCTTCAGCATAGCATCCGTCAGGTCGCCAAAGAACGGACCGTGACAGCATTGAAATATAAAGGAACCGCCTGAATTCAGATTCGCTTCAATTACTATCGGCTCACCATCCGCGCCGATTGCAATGTCCCAGCCGATTAACCTGAAATCAGGTAAACGCTGCGCTAGCTGCTTTACCAAAATCCGTGCTTTATCCATAGACGGGATTAAGCAATTATTAAAAACGAATCCATCCGGGTGTGTTTCCAGCCTTTCGCCATTCTGAGAAAAAGCGTAAGGCATTAAGCGATTATTGGCCTGAATGCCGCATACTATGCCTCCCGCTCCTACATTGTCGACGTGATTGTTATGAACACCCATTCTTAATACAGGCGGCAGGGTTATGATTGAATCACGCAGCAGTGTCGTAATTCCGATTGTGTTTACTGAGCCTTTATGTATAGCGCTCAATGCCGGGTGTTGTTTGACAAGCTGCTGTACGACCAATGACGGTATTTCGTTTAACCTCCGATTGGCAATTTCATCACGCAATGCTCGTATGTCACGGCTTTTGACAATCGCAATTTTTCGGCCGCCGCCGCTGTCTATTGACGGCTTAAAAAAAACTTCATTGTATTCTGTACACAGCTCAAGTGCTTGATCTTCAGAAATAAAGTGATAGTCACGATCAAGATAATAGCCATTCATTTTATGAAATACAACGTCAGGCGTTTTGCATTCCGGAAATATTAACGGATAGTATGACTTATTGCCGAATATCGAATCTCGTTTATTTAAATAAGGCTCAATAACGCCGTAAAATAAATCGTCGGGTATATATCGAACATTAAAATTACCTGTAATGGCAGAATACTTTCTATGCGAATCTATGGTGAAATTGTTTGTATACTGTTTCCAATAGCTTTTTACCTGCGCAATCTGGTCTTTGCTTAACGTACTTTGATGCGTTTTACACCAGCGGCGTTCCTTTCGCCGATGATAAATTATTGAGCGTGCTTTCATACCCCTGCTATACACGATATCTGCGATCTTGATGGTATTCACCAGCGTGTTTCGAATATTCACCGTCATAAACCTGCCTCTTGCATTCTCGTTTCTACAACTCGATTTCCCCCATCATCAAATCCCCGTCATCGCTGCTCGTCCCGATGTACACCTCATATTCCATGTGCTCAAGCTCCCACGCAGCTGTTTCTGGGTTGTACCATTTCAGTTTTTCGACGGGGCAGGTCAGAGTGACTTCCGCTTTTTCGCCGGGCTTTAATTCGACGCGCTTGAAGCCGCGCAGCAGCTTGACCGGCCGGTTGACTTTTGAATTCTTAAAGCCGATATAAAGCTGTACGACCTCCGAGCCTTTAACCTCACCGGTGTTTTTCACGCGGCATGTCGCGCTGACGGTTTTGTTACCGGCCTTAAACTCGGCGTCCTTGAGCTTGAAGGTTGTGTAGGACAGACCGAAACCGTAAGGCAGCAGGGGCTTGACGCCTTCTTTTTCGAGCTTTGTGTAGCCGTGATAATAATCGTAGAACTGATTTGTCGTCTCCCAATTCACCTGAGGCAGGTCGCTCTCTCGATACGGCAGCACATAAGGGAGTTTACCGCCGGGATTTACGTCGCCGAACAAGATTTCTGCGATGGCGGTGCCGCCCTCCTGACCGGGGTAATACGCCATCAGGATGCTGCTCACACAGTCCATCCATTCGGTCATCATGATTGTGTTGCCGCCGATCATCACAACGGCAGACTGCTCGTTTTCGGGACCGGCAGCTCTGATGAGTTCAATATCCTCCTTGTGCAGCCCCAGGCTGTTTTTGCGGTCGCCGCCCTCAGAGCCGTCGATTGAACCGAGCTGCTCGCCGGATATATATTCACCCTCATCGTTATGGTCATAACCGACGACAAATACGGCGGCATCCGCCTCGCGCGCTATTCTCTTCGCAGTTTCAGCGTCGTACCCGTCATAATAGACGACTTCGGTGCCGGGCGACGTTTTTTTGATACCCTGCAGCGGTGTGACGATGTAGGCGGGGAAAACACGGCTCGAGCCGTAATCGCCGATGTTGCCTTTGTCGGCAAGCTTCCCGAATACGGCGAGCTTTTTGACGGATTTCTTGCTCAGCGGCAGCACGCTGTCTTCGTTCTGCAGCAGCGTCATGCCTTCACGGGCGGCCTTGAGCGCTAATTCAATATGTTCTTTGCAGCCCACAGCCTCCTTGCCGATGGGTTTATGTGCTCTGTACGCGTCTTCAAACGGCAAAATCGTCCGGATAATGCGCGCCGCCGATTCATTGATGCGTTCTTCCGGAACAAGTCCGTCCCTGACAGCCTGCACCAGCTTATCGCCGAAAAAGACGGTCGAGCACATCTCCATATCCTGTCCGTTATTGGCCGGTTCAACGGTGGCCCGGATGCCCCAGCCGAAGTCGCTCATAACAAAGCCGTCGAAGTCCCACTCTTCCTTTAAAACCTTCCGCAGCAAATAATCGCTGTGTCCGCAATTGATGCCTTTATAGAGGTTATAAGAGCTCATGATACTGGCGGCGCCCACGTCAACGCAGTCTTTAAAATGCGGCAGGAACACCTCCCGCTCCGTGCGCCGATTGCAATCCACGCTGCACTTAAAGCGGCTGCATTCCATGGAGTTAAACGCGTAATGCTTCACGCAGGCCATGACATTCTCGCCCTGAACGCCGCGTACGAGCGCCGAGCCGAACTGACCGAGCGCGAAGCTCTCTTCTCCGTATGTCTCCTGGCTGCGTCCCCAGCCGGGATTATACGGCAGGTTGATGCACACGCCCGCAAACAGGTTGCCGCCGTGCCCGCGAACCTCGCGGCCGATGGCGTGGCCGATTTCTTCCTCAAGCGCCGTGTCAAACGTTGCGCCGCGCAGCATAGAAACGGGAAAGCACGTGCTTTTCCCCGTACCGCAGACGACGCCGCGCGGGCCGTCGCAGAAACGCATCGTCGGCAAATCGAACTTTTCATTGCCGCCCGCGGGATACGGCGTAAAATTATAATGCATGGCGTCCGGTCCCTGCGGCAGCGCCGCCTCCGCTTCAACGCGCGCTTCGCCGGAGGGCGTATCGCCGAACGACGTCGAGCCGCTCATCAAAAACACTTTTTCTTCCAGTGTCATTTTTTCTGCAATTCTCTGTGCTTTTTCTGTATAAGAGAGGCGCTTTTCTTTCGTGTACTTCATATACCGACCTCCATATTTTGGTTTTGTTCATTAAAGTATATCCCGAGTTTTGCCATAAAGCAAGCCGGAGGACCGTGTGAGGCATCCGCCCGTCCCGATTACGCGGACAATTTCGTATCAATGCTTATTCAAAATATCTTATAAAACATTTTTGAGCTCCATCATCGGGCAATCGCTCCAGGCGTCCTTTGCTCGGCATCTTATAAACTCTATGTTAACCCCGTTTTCAATATAAAAAGCCGGTCCTATATGGTTGCTGACCGTCACATTGGTAAAGCTGATATCCGACGCATTTGAGCAGAAAAAGCCTCTTTGCTTCATGGGCTCGAAATTCGCCAGCATATCCGGCATCCCCGGCTCGGCGTCCTCTGCCATGGCGATTGAGATATTGTCAAAGGAAACCGACTCTACATATTGTTCCGCAAGTCCGTATATAAATCCGGCAGCGGCTCTGACGCCTACGGCCGTTATGTTTGAAAAATGAATCCTTCTGAAAACCGGCGTCTCAGCCGTGACAGGATGGGCCTGCTTATCCCAGACATATTTGTCCTTTCCTTTTGGCCCGCAATAATAATAGAGGTTCACAGTAAACGGGCACAGAACATTCTTCATGATAATGCCGCTGACCCTGATATCCTCTACAACGCCGCCGCGTCCGCGCCTTGACTTCATCCGGATGCCTCTGTCGGTGCCTTCGAATACGCAGTTGCTGATCGTGACATTCCGCACGTCACCGCTCATTTCGCTGCCGATAACGACCGCGCCGTGGCCGTGTACCATCGTGCAATTGGTGATCGTGATGTTTTCGCAGGGAACCCGGTACAGTGTATCCTCCGTTCCGGATTTTAGTGTGATACAGTCATCGCCCACGTCGATATGGCAGTTGGAGATATGCACGTTTTTACAGGATTCAGGGTTCACGCCGTCCGTGTTCGGAGAGTCAGCCGGATTGATGATCGTAATTTTATCAACAGTGACATTTTCACAGCAAATAGGATTGACTGTCCAGCTGGGTGAATTCGTTAAGGTAACGCCTTCAACAAGTACATTCCGGCAGTTCTGAAAGCGGACGAGTTTTGGTCTGGGATACATAATTTCATGATTATTTGAACTCTCCCACCAAAACGCACCTTGCCCGTCAAGCGTTCCGCGTCCGGTAATTGAGACATTCTCTTCATTTTCAGCAGATATGCAGGAGGTGTACCCTGATTCAGTGACAGGGTATCGGGTTATATCATTACAAAATATAAGTACCGCGCCGGAGTCCAGATGTAAATTCATATTGCTTTTGAGCCGGATGGGTCCTGTCAGGAACTTACCGGAAGGAACATATACCGTTCCGCCGCCGGCTTCGCCGCAGGTCCTGACAGCCTCGCAAAAAGCTTTGGTACAGGAGGACATACCATCTGGAACGGCTCCGAATTTTGTAACATTGAAATTTGTTGAATAACCCGTCGTTTTCATCAAAGCACTTCTTTCATTGCAGTGTGTTATATGCAATAATGCGGTTTGAAAAGATGCCTACCATATAAAATTACAACTCCAAATATTACTTGTGATATGAAAATCGTATAATAATGATACCATTATTCACTCGTTAAGTCCATGCCGCGTCCTACGGCATATGATACCACGCAAAGAGCGTGACACCGATTCTTGTGCCAAATTCCTTGTAATTGCCCAGTTTTATTTTCATTCAATGTAAGGCTCAGTTAATTATTTTTCTGCGCAGCACCCCGCCTCATCTTAGTTAAACCTTAATATTATACAACATGATTCGCATTCTGTCAACGCTTGCAATCCCGTTTGGCAAGCTTTATTTTGTGTGGGTATTACATAAATAACATACTGGTATTGAAAGTAATTATTGACAAATTGTGATTATCTAATTATAACTAGTAAGAGATAGTGAAATAGTAACAATGCTCTATAATCGGCATCAAAACCAAAGATAAGTATAGTCAAAGTGCATTATTATTTCCCTGTTCTCCTTTTTTGATCAGCTTATTACATATTGTATTTCGGCAGACAAAAGCAGCAGCGGATTTTTCGTTTATCAGCATACTGTTAACGGGCAGTTATAGCAGGGACGATTGTCGGCCAACCCGGAACCGGAGATGATAGTTAACAGCTTTTTTCAGAGTACGCAAAGAAAAGCGTTTCCATATTATCGTTTTACTTCAGCTATGATACCCGCAAAGGGTGTTTGGTAAAAAACTAATATTATAAATAGGAGGAAACCCAATGAAAAAAGTACTCGCACTCGTCATTGCTCTGGTATTATTGGTAGCAATGGCCCCGATTGCATTGGCCGCCGATGTGACTGTCAATGTAAGTGTCAGCGTTGACGGCAAACTCTTAGTCGCAGCACAGCCTGTTACAGTATCTGATGCGACTGTCCAAGGCGTCATCGTAGCAGCCCACAAGGCATTTTACTCCGGCGGAGAAGCCGGCTATGCAGCTGGTATTGACCCAACCTACAACATGTTCCTCATCAACACCTGCTGGGGCATCAAAGCCACTCCTTATGTTGCTCAGAATAATGAAATGCTTCAGAAGACCGCTGATACCGCTCCTGTTGTAGCTGGCGACAATATCCTCATCTGCACATCCAGTGATTCCACAAAAACACCTGCCGCTCCGGCTACTCTGGCAGCTACTGTTTCCGGCGACAAAACAACCATAACAGCAACTGCTTGGACACTTGATTTTACAACCTTCACGTATAAATCCGCTCCGCTTGCCAGCGCTGCTGTTACCGACGGTAAAACCGGCGCAGCTCTGGGCACAACAGATGCAAGCGGCAAAGCCACAGTAGCAACTCCGGCCAGCGGCATCATCGCTGTCGGCGGCGTAGCAGCTATTGCTGTTGCTGCCGGCTCCACAGCTGCTGCTCCTGCCACCACACTTCCGAAAACAGACGGTGTCTCCACATCAACAATACTCGGTTTTGTCGGTCTGGGCCTGATTGCTGTCGGCGCGACAATGTTCGTCTTTAAGAAAAAGAGCGCTGATCAGGCTAACTAAATAACTCTCACTGATTTATTCCAAGAAAACGGAAGTCGGGGGCGTTAGCCTTCGGCTTCCTTTTCTCTTACGCAGAGCGTTTGTCGGGTATGTTTATACAAAAAATTCGAATTTGCAATTGCAGAGGATCGTCCGATGAGAGGAAAGCACGAAATCAAAAAAAACAAAAGTAATAAAAAAATAAAACTGCTGCCTGCTGCAATCATAATTATAGGGATTATTATGTTTGCGACGGCATCTGTGATAGAAGCCAGCCACTATCCCTGGCAGAGGCTTTTCGGAGCCGCCAGCCAGAACGAGGCCTCAATACCTGACCCTACAGCCATTAAACTTGATAAATCGGATGCTGCGAATTCCACCATCGTGGATACGCAAGCGTCACCGCGCCTTGGACCCCCGTCCGTTGAAATTGCCAACCTTCCCGGAGATGAGGATGATTCTGCCTCAGCTTCGGATGACAATACATTTGATGTTATCGGTATCCTTAAAATTCCCGCCCTCAATGTCTCCCAGAATCTGCTTGAAGGTTCAAATAAGCAGATGAAATACGGCGTCGGCCATGTCGCCGGGACCTCAGAGCCCGGGCAAAAGGGAAACTGCGCCATATCGGGTCACAGACCATTTCCTTTCAGGTATCTGGACCAGCTTATTCCGGGTGACAACGTCATTATCAAGACCGGCAAGATTACCTATACATATAAGGTTTATGAACAATTCAATGTCCTTCCTGACGAAGTATGGGTTTTAAATGCCATCGCGGGGAAAGATTATACCCTGACCTTGATTACCTGCACCCCGTATATGGTCTCAAGCCACAGACTGATTGTCAGAGCTGAGCTGACTGATATTAACGGTAAGCCACCGGCAGAATATTACGGCTTCGCCGCGCCTTCGGCAACAGATACGCCGGTAAGTGAACCGAGTGCCGCCGTTACTGATAATCAAGCTTCCCCCGAGGTTTCGCCGCAGCCCTCAGCGGAGCCTACCGCTGCCGTCGGCGAGCCCCAGGAGACCCCATCGCCGCAGGCATCAGCACCGTAATAACGGTACACCGTAAAAGTTTTTGTACGGCAGCTTATTTTGCTTTTATCAAAAAAGACTGACATTTTGTTCAGTCTTTTTTTTGAAGAAAACGGTAAACCTTTCATTGCCGGCATAGCGCAAAAGAGCGGCTGGAGCCCCGGAAAACCAGTGAAATATCAATGTTGCCATTGGAGGCATGATAGGCCAGCATTTGTAATAATAGAATAATTTACAATCCAATAATATTTATTTATAATGTAAACAAGCTACTATCTATATTTTGAGGATGTTATAATGGACATAATGCGACAATTCGATGCGTGTACCCCATACACGCCGTTTTAATGTCGAATTTTTTGGCACTATATCATTGATGTCACTCAGACGTTCAGGAAGGATTTTATATGTCAAATGAAACAAATTCCAAAAGCTCAGGAAGCAGTTCGTCCGTAACCGAAATCAGGTTTACGCAGGAATCCACCCAGGCCATGGCAGCCGAAAAGATCAAAGCGATCCCCCCGACGCTCACCGAGTTCCGCTGCCCGCTCTGCAACAGTGTTCACGCGAGCTATGCCGATCTCAAAGCGCATTATGCCGCGGAACACCCGGATTACTTTGCTCCCGAAATCATCACGCTCCATGTCAACGGCAAGGATTGTGAGCTGCTTGTCGAACCCCACTGGACACTGCAGCGCGCGCTCCAATTCAGACTGGGCCTCACAGGTGCCAAGCACATGTGCGGCAAAGGTGCCTGCGGCTCCTGCACGGTCATCATTGACGGCCGGGCGGTTCTGTCATGCATCACTCTCGCTGTCGAATGCGAGGGTCAGTCCATCCTGTCCGTTGAAGGCATCTCGGCGGATCCCAAGTGGAAACCGCTGATTGACGCCTACTGCCGGTGGGATGCCATGCAGTGCGGCTATTGCACAACCGGTTTTCTCGTCACTGCTAAAGCGCTTTTGGACAAGAACCCGAATCCGACCGAAGAGGAAATCCGCGAAGCCCTCTCCGGCAACATCTGCATCTGCGGTACATATCCGCGCCATTCTACTGCGATAATGGAAGCGGCATTAATTATGTCGAAAGGAGTCTGATCGTATGGCTGATTTAGTTGGTGTCAACGGACAAAGAGAAAATTTTAGAGTCGTCGGGAAGCCCAATCTCCCCGGCAAGCTGTCTTATGCCCTTGCGACAGGCGTCGCCAAGTTCGGCATAGACTATGTGGTCCCCGACATGCTCCACGCCAAATTCCTCCGCAGCCCCTATGCGAACGCGAAGGTTTTAAGCATCGATACAACGAAGGCCATGGCAATCCCCGGCGTCGTCGATATCGTTACATGGGAGGACCCGGACATTCAGAAGCTCGGCGCTTCGCCCTTTAGCTTCGGCCCCCGCAGGACATGGCTTGACAATATTGCCGATCAGGAAGGCGCAGAAGTCGGCTGCATCGTCGTTTGTGAGAATGAAGACATCTGCGAAGAAGCGCTCCGCCAGCTCGATGTCAAGTGGGAAATCTGGCCGCATGTGGTCAATGTCCTTGAGGGCCGGAAACCGGACGCTCCTGTTATCCGTCCGGACGAATTCAATAAAATCGCCGGCGGCATGTTCGACCCGCGCCCCGATCCCAATCATCCTAAAAAAGGCAACGTCTCCTATTCGATCGTATCACAGGGTGATATCGATGCCGGCTTTGCTGAAGCCGATCAAATCATCGAATACGATCTAAAAATACCCACCTTCGCCTCCCATATTCCCAATCCTCCCGGCTCCGTCGCCTGGTGGTTCGATGATCCTTACCACGGCGAGGGCAAGAGCCTGCACATCGAAGGCGCGGTCCAGAGGAAAGACTCTATCGGCCAGATGTACGGGGCTTCTTCTGAAAAAACAGTCCAGGAAGGCTTGTTCCAGGGCGGTAAATACTGCGACTGGGGTATGCGCAGATCCCAGGAGATCACTCCACTGCTGGCTAAGAGGACCGGACGGCCGGTTCGCTGCGTCAATACGCGCGAGGAAACGTTCGACTTCCTGATGAACGAGCGTTATATGCACCTGAAAATCGGCATTAAAAACAACGGCCTCATCACCGCCATTGACGACTTTTCCATCGCGGACGGCGGCATCCAGGGGAGCTCTTCCTTCGGTACGGCCAACGACCAGGGCTACGGCCCCTATTATTCCTTCAAATGCCTGAATATCCGGCAGAGCATGGATATCGTCGATACCAACCGCGGCAAGATGTATCTCAGCGGGCAGCACTGCCCCTTCAACTGGGATGCCGGCACAATGGCTGTTAATCTGATCGCAGACAAGCTGGGGATAGACCCCATCGAAATCGCAAAGCTGAACCTGCATGGTCCCACCTCCCAAACAGACCCCAATCCAGTCCCAAGCTTTGAAGCCTGCCTGGACGAGGGCAAAAAGCTCATGAACTGGAACTGGCATCCCTCCGGCACAAAAAGGCTGCCGGACGGCAGACTGCATGGCTCCAGCTTCAGATACCAGATATGCCCGCGTCACGCCTTCTCAGGCTACGACTGCAAGCTCGAGCTGCGCAGAGGCGTGGTTCATCTGCCGACACAAGGCCCCTGCACCGGTATATTTGCGGTTGAATGCAATGCCATGGTCGTCGCAGAGGAGCTTGGTCTGGAGTATGCGGATATCGCTATTGACTTCGATTACAGAGAAACCTTCACGCCTGTCGGCGGCGGTTCCGATGGTTCTACCGCTTCCTCCTGGGCAATGAAAGAGTGCGCGAATATCCTAAAACGAAAGATACTGGAATCTGCGATTAAAGCGGCTGAAACGCCGCCTGCCCCGTCGATGTTCGGCCCTCCAGGCGGTGGTCCGCAGGGTCCCAGTCCGCTTAAAGGCTTGAAGCCCGAGGATTTAGACATCATCGACGGCAAAGTCGTCGTCAAAGCCGATCCGAGCAAGGGTGTTCCGCTTGCGCAGGCCACCTCTGAAAACATCTTCGCCACCTTTTCCGGAAAGCCGCCCGCGGCGATCTGGAGTCAGGGCATGGGCAAAATGCTCGACACCATGAACACCTGCTGGTGCGAAGTGGCGGTTGACGAGGAGACTGGCGAAGTAGAAATACTCAAGCTTGGCGTTGTCGCCGACCCGGGCAAGGTTCTGCGTCTTACCTCCCTTGAAAGCCAGATTGATCAGGTTATGTTCTTCAGCCAGGGCTGCCAGCTGACGGAAGAGTACGTCTATGACGAGAGAACCGGCGTCAAGCTCAATAACAACATGATCGACTACAGAAAACCGACAATGATGGATGTGCCGTCGGTAGACCGCAAGTTCCTCGAGACCCGCTCAGGCAACGCAGCCTACGGTGCGAGCGGCGTCAGCCATTCAATGGCCAATACGCATTTATTCATCATCGCGATTTACAATGCAACCGGTGTCTGGGTGGACCCGGCGGCAACGCCCGATAAGGTCCTAAAAGCGCTGGGAAAGGCATAGGTGAAAAATGAAATCATTTAATCATATCAACGTGAAATCCGTTAAAGACGCGTCCGCGGCTATGAGCGACGGCAAATCCAGACTCAACGCCGGCGGTACCGATCTGATCGGCACGCTTAAAGACAATATCCTACCGGTTTATCCCGCAACGGTAATCAACCTCAAATCCGTGCCAGGTCTGGACTATATTAAAGAAGAGGACGGCATGCTTAAAATCGGAGCACTCACCCGTTTGAGCGATATCTCCGAAAACACCCTCATCAAAGAAAAGTTCACCGCGCTGGCGCAGGCCGCGCGCGCCGTCGCCACGCCGCATATCCGCGAGATGGGCACCATCAGCGGCACCATCGCGCAGCTGCCCCGCTGCTGGTATTTCCGCAAACCGGAAAACCGCTTCCCCTGCAACCGCAAGGGCGGCAAGGAATGCTTCGCCATACTCGGCGACAACCGTTATCACTCCATCTTCGGCGGCTCAAAAACGCACACATCGCCGTGCACGGACGAATGCCCCGCCGGAACCGACATTCCCGGATACTTTGCTCAGATTCGCAGCGGCAACTGGGACGAAGCGGCGCGCATCTTCATGAAGGTTAACCCGATGCCGTGCATTACCGGCCGAATCTGTGCGCATCCGTGCCAGAAAGGCTGCAATCGCTGCCAGACCGATGAGAGCGTCTCAATCAGAAGCGTCGAGCGTAAATTAGGCGATTATGTATTAGAAAACAGTGCTAAATTCTATACGCCGCCGACAAAAGAAACAGGGAAATCAGTTGCAATCGTCGGGTCAGGCCCCGCAGGGCTCTGCGCCGCATTTTACCTGCGCAAAGCGGGAAACAAGGTAACGGTCTACGATGTCAAACCTGAGGCCGGCGGTATGCTCATGTACTCTATTCCCGCCTACCGGCTCCCAAAAGATATCGTACGGAAATTCATTAAAGCCCTTGAAGGCATGGGTATTATCTTCCAGTTGAACACGAAAATCGGTGTGGATGTAAAACCGGAGGATTTAGAAAATAACTACGATAGTGTCTGCTTCGCAACAGGCGCTTGGAAACGTCCGGTGCTCGGCCTTTCCGGTGAATCAATGACCGTGTTTGGTCTGGACTTCCTCGTCGATGTCCGTAAATGGATGGAAGGCAAGATCGGCTCTGAGGTCTTCGTCATGGGCGGCGGCAGTGTTGCGATGGACGTTGCGATCACAGCTAAGCGCCTCGGGGCGAAAAAGGTGACACTGGCTTGCCTCGAACCGAAAGACCGTATGCCGGCCAGCAGCGAGGATCTCGCTCTCGCCGACAAAGAGGGAATTATTATTATGCCCTCCTGGGGTTTATCTCAGGTCATCGAGGAAAACGGCATTGCCAAGGGCATAGAGCTCAAACGCTGCGTTTCACCGTGGGATTCCACTGGCAGGTTTAATCCGCAATATGATGAAAATGAAAAAATCATCGTGAACGCCGACAATTTCCTGATGTCCACGGGCCAGGGCGTCGATCTTTCTTACCTTGGTGATAAATACAAAGATATCCTAACCCCCAGAGGCTTAATCGATGTCTCTCAAGAGACGTACATGACCTCGCGGGAAGGTATATTTGCCGCTGGTGACGCTACCGGTCCGGGTCTTGCCATCAAAGCCATCGCTAACGGGCACAAGGCGGCTAATGGCATGAACCGTTACCTGGGAACAGACAGCGACGGTGAAAATACAACCTCCTATGATTTCTCTTCAAAGCCCGTCAGCTGTGATACCCAGAAAATTCATGTAAAAGTACCGATGAAGCTTAAAGAAGTTGAATTCAGCAAGAGAAGTCTGGATGTCGAGGATTCCTTTACACCCTCGCTCGAGGAAGCCGCCGCCGAAGCAAGCCGCTGCATGAACTGCGGCTGCTACGCCGTCCATCCTTCCGATGTCGCGCCCGCGCTCGTCGCTCTCGACGCTAAAATTGTCACAAACAAGAGGACCATCGATATAGAAAAATTCTTTGACGCCAGAGTCCTGAGCAATACCGTGCTCGCTTATGACGAAATCATTACAGAAATCCAGGTCCCGGCTCCCGCCGCCGGCAGCAAAAGCACATTCATCAAGTTCGCCACACGCAAAGCGATCGACTTTCCTATCGTCAATGTCGCTGTTCAGGTAAGCTCCGGCAGCGCCCGCATCTGTCTGAACGCGGTATCCTCCAGTCCTTACCGGGCTCTTGAAGCCGAAAAAGTCATCGCCGGCAAAAAAATTGACGAGACTACGGCCGAAGCCGCCGGTATCGCCGCCGTCAAAGGCGCGCTGCCCTTCGAGGCCAACAGGTATAAGGTACAGATTGCCAAAACTCTGGTAAAGCGGGCGCTCCTCGCTTTACGCTGAGTGTAAACACCGCACTTATTGGGCTGTTGTTTAAAACAGCAGCCCAATAATTTAATTTGCGTATAATAAAATTTATATAAAAGGAAGTATCTGCATGAAAAACTACTCTGGGAAAATAGCATTTATCACCGGTGGTGCGTCCGGTGCCGGACTTGGCCAGGCAAAGCTGTTCGGCGGTCTCGGCGCGAAGATCACGATCGTTGACATCCGCCAGGAAGCCATTGATAAAGCCGTCGCCGAGCTGAAGAGCCTGGGCATTGACGCAATCGGCATTCAGATGGACCTCACGAACCGCGAACAATACATAGCCGCCGCCGACAAAGCCGAAAAGCATTGGGGCGGTCCTCCCCACCTGCTGTTCAACACGGCAGGCGTCAATTCCTTCGGCCCTGCGGAAGCGTCCACCTTTGAGGATTTCGACTGGATTCTCGGTGTCAACCTCGGCGGCGTCATCAACGGCCTCGTCATCTTCGTACCGCGCATGATCAAGGCGTACGGCGGCTCGAACGGTGTCCCGCGTGAAGAAGCCCACATCTGCATCGTCGCCTCAATGGGCGGCTTTGACGGCTACTCAACCGACGCGCCGTACAGCGTTTCGAAGGCAGGCGTTATCAACCTCGGAATCAGCTATTACGAAGCGCTCAAGCCCTACGGCATCGGCGTGACCGTGCAGTGCCCGATGAATATCAAATCCAACATCGGCGAAGCCATCAAGACCCGCCCGGCACACCTCCAGAATACCGGCTACTACACCTCCGAGGGCACGATGAATATGCTCAAGTCCATCCACGCCACCGGCATGGATCCCGTTCATCTCGCCGAAACGATGAAATACTCGATGGAAAACGGGCTTCCGATTTGCATGCCTGTTTACAACGGCCAGCCCGACCAGCTCGTTGAGCGCAGTGCGATGGTCGAACAGATATACAATAAAATGCTCAACTGGATGACCGTTGAGGGAATGGATAAAATTAAAAAAGACGCTGAGGAGCAGCAGAAGCGTCAGGCAGATATGATGGCGCAGTTTGCCAAGCAGCGTGAAGAATTCCTGAAAAAATGGAATGAAGAGCATCCCGGCGAGGAACCCCCGGCACCGCCGTCCTTCGGCTTCGGCGCTGCCCCCAGGGACCCCAGCGTTCCCATGGAGACTTTCGGCCAGGCACGCCCCGACCTCAATTGGGTTGCCAATCACAAGAGCTAGAAAACGTTTATTAATCAACTACATGTCCATATATCATTAATTTAAGGAGGAATTTATCTATGAAAGATTTTGCAGGTAAAATCGTATTTGTCACCGGCGGCGCGTCCGGCGCAGGACTTGGCCAAGCAAAGGTATTCGGTAAAGCGGGCATGAAGGTCGCCATCGCCGATGTCCGTCAGGACGCTCTGGACAAAGCCGTCGATGAGATCGTCGCCTACGGTATCAAAAGATCAGATGTTCTTGCCCTCAAGGTTGACCTCACCAACCGCGCGGAATATACCGCCGCAGCCGATAAGGTCGAGGCCGTTTTCGGCGGACCTCCCCACCTCCTGATCCAGACCGCCGGTGTCAACTCCTTCGGTCCGATCGAAGCATCCACCTTTGACGATTTTGATTGGGTCATGGGCGTATGCCTGAACCACGTTGTCAATGGTCTGCTCATCTTCGTACCGCGTATGATCAAAGCTTACGCGCACAAGACAGAGTTCCACGTTGCCACAACCTCGTCCATGGGCGCGTTTATGGCCGGCTCCACCACCGGACCGTACTCTGCCGCGAAAGCCGCCGTCAACAACCTGATGTATTCCTATGCCGACGCCCTCAAGCCTTACGGCTCAGGCGCAACGGTTCTCTGCCCCGGCAACATCAACTCCAACATCGGCAACGCCGAGAAGTTCCGCCCCGCGAATCTCAAGAACACCGGCTATTATGTCAGCGAAGGCACAATGAAGACGCTCGGCGCGATTCACGCCACAGGTATTGACCCGATCGAGCTTGCCGAAATTCTCAAAGAAGGCATCGAAAACGGACGCGTCATCGTCCTGCCCGACCATAACACAGGCGAGCAGCGCGCCGCGCAGCTTCGCGGCCAGGACGAGCAAATCGAGGACTTATGCCTTACCGCCACCGAGCGCGAAGCAAAATCTGCCGCGCGTATGGCTGAAATGATGAAGCGCTTCGCGCCTCCTCCCACGAACGGTGACGAAAAAGCCGCACCTCCTCCCCCTCCGATGTGGGGTGTTCCCGAAGGCGGCGAGGCTTTCGGTCAGGCCCGCACCGACCTTGACTGGGTCGATCCCAGCAAGAAAAAGAAATAATCACCTTATAAAAACAACAAACCCGCTTCATCATATCGATGAGGCGGGTTTGCTTTTTGTCCTCTTGAGATTCCTGATATTTTGATAAAAAAAGAAACGCCGGGACGTTTCTGGTATTTCCATATTCGGTAATTAATAACTTTCATACAAATTATTTATATTACAAAATGAAGGAATTGTACATTTCATAAATATATGATAATATAACCTCAAGGTAATGGTAATCATTTGATCACTGTTAAATGGTATGACATTGCATCAAGATTACTCGAGATACATTATTATGGAGGTTCTATCTCTGTGTATAACATCACTTTCCAACAAATCGAAACATTTTTGACAATCGCCAGATATCTGAATATGTCAAAAGCCGGGGAAGTCTTATATTCATCTCAACCGTCGCTGAGCCGAACACTCAAAAGGTTCGAAGAGGGCGTCGGCATGCGCCTGTTTACCAGAAGCAATCAGGGCATGGCGCTCACCAGTGAGGGCGAGGCTTTATACGCGGTTTTGGAGCCGCTGTATAAAACAATTGATAAAAGCATCCAGTCTGTGAAGAATAACTCCACGTCACCCATCAAGATCCTGCGGGTTATTGAGCCGAGTTCCTATGATTTTATGGCAGACTTCGATCCGATGAGAGAAATCGTCAAGGAGTATGAAAGCCGATATCCCAATGTTGTGTTAAATGAGCATCTGTGCGACTTTAAGGAGCTGCGTCAGGCGATTGAATACGGCAACGTTGATATCGTCATCACGGAGGATTTCGTCGTCAGAGACCTGCAGGATATTTCCCTCAGGCGCCTGAACAAATCGGAAATGTGCGTCGCCGTTTCCGCCAGGCATCCACTGGCCCAGTCAGATACCATCGATTTCGGTATGCTCAGCGGCGAGACCGTCCTCACCGTTGCGACGATGGGCGAAGAGCAGACAGATATTGAAACCCAGATGAGATCCTGCCTCCATATCGGCTTCACCCCGAAGAAGATTGAGCTTATGGCGAATTTCCCAACAATTATTCATGCCGTCAGCCTTGGTAAGGGGATCTGCATCAGTACAAGGATGCGCAATATCGGCCTCGGTGAAGACATCAAATATTATCCCGTTGAGCTGCCGATAACGCCCTCCGTTTCCGTCGTTTGGCGAACAGGCAAGCTCAGCCGCGAAGCCAAAAATTTCATCGATATGCTCCCAAAGGAATCCCATTAAACGCTTGCAGCAGCATAACGCTGTCATCCGCGAGGGCCGCGGATGACAGCGTTTTTTTGTTTATGCTTGCTTATAAATTTATTTGCCCAGGGAATTCGCCACGAGGCTGTCATACTGCGTTTGCGTTAAGGTGCAGTGGTAAAACAGCTCATAATATTTCGCCGTCTCATCAAACATGCTGTATTTTGCCGTATCCGGATAGAGCACCTGCGCGAGCCAGATCATACCCATATATCTGTTGACCGACGGCGGGAAACCCATCCAGTTATACGGTCCGTTGGGTACTTCGTAATACTTATGGTTTTTGATAGCGCTCAGCTGCTGCCAGGCCGGGTCTGTTCCGACTGTTTTATAAACGCTGCCCGGCGCGAAAATGATTACATCCGGGTTCCATTTCAGCAGCTGCTCCATGTCAATTGGATTGCCGTTGCCCTTCGAAGAAGGGTCTTTAACCACGGCGATGTTGTTTGACATGATATCAAGGACTTCCGCGTGATAGGAGCCCTGGGCCAAAACGTTTAAGCCGTTATCGCCGAGGCAGTAGACAAGATTCACTTTTTTGTCGCTGCCGACCTGCGTCATGATTTCCTTTGTCCGGCTGTTCACCGTTTCGCAATACTTGGCGAGGACTTCAGCCTTATCTTCTAAGCCCAGCAGTTTTCCCAGTGTTCTGTACGCATCAGCCATTGTGTTCGTTGCCGCGTCGATATGTATCGTCGGAATACCGACCTGTTTTGTGATGCCGTCCATATCCGCAACAATCGTTGATTTTGCTTCACCCACATCAATGATGACCTGCGGGGCCTGCGCCGCAATTTCTTCAAGGTTGAGGTCTCCGCTGCCGTAGAACTGTCCGAGTACGGGAAGGTCGGCATATTTCGCGTCTATGTACGGCTTGGCGGCATCAGACCACTTGCTCGCGACACCGACGAGCATATCGGGTGCCAACGCGAACAGTACGATCTGCGCCATCGCCCCCGAAGCCGCAATGCGTGTAATTTTAGCCGGGATATCGACAACGCGTCCTGCCGAATCCGTGAATTTTACCGTTGGGGCACTTGAAGCGGAGTCCGAAGCGGACGCGCTCTCGGCAGCTGCCGGAGAACCGGACGCCGGTGTTGCGCTGCTTTGCCCATTGCATGCGGCAATGGCAAAGACCATCACAACAGCCAGCAGGAGTGACAATAGTCTTTTCATAATATTTCCTCTTTCCTTGTTTATCTGATTATGGGTGTCATTCCCTTTAATCTAATGGGTGGATAATGCTTTTCGGCAGGCAAACGCGGACCTTGTCCATATATAGGCTCTGAACCTCAACATCAACATTATAAAGCGTTTTGATTAAATCATCCGATATGACCTCATAGGGCGTCCCATGCTTGACAACGCGGCCGTCCAAAAGCGCCAACACCTTATCGGCAAATAAGAATGCCTGGTCCGGATTGTGGGTGGATTGGATAACCGTATATCCCTCCGTCGTCAGTTTTTTAATCTGGGACAGAATTCGGATTTGATTTCCATAATCGAGGCTTGAGGTCGGCTCGTCCATAATGAGTATTTTCGCATTTTGGGCCAGTGCCCGCGCAATCAGCACAAGCTGCCGCTCCCCGCCGCTGATTTGCATATAACCCCGCTGACGCAGGTGTGTGATGCCCAGCCGGTCAATAGCCGATTCAGCAAGCGCCATTTGTTTCTTCCCCGGTGTGTTCACCGAGGATACCTGTGCGCTTGTTCCCATAAGTACAATATCGAAAACAGAGTAGTTGAAAACGGGTACATGCGACTGCGGTATGTAGGCGATACACTTCGCCAGCTCCTGTATATCCATCTTTTTTGTATTTTTACCGTCGACAGTGATATCCCCGCTATAGTGCAGCAAAAGCCCTAAAATGCATTGAAACAGCGTGCTCTTTCCGACTCCGTTCGGGCCCAATACAGCCAGCAGCTCACCGGCCTGGGCAATAAAGCTCACATCGCTCAAAACCTCCCGTTTTCCATAGCTGAAGCTGAGCTCAGATACAGCAACACTCACTTGCTCCCCGCCTCCCGCGTAATCAGATAGATGAAGAAAGGCGCGCCGATAAATGCCGTTAAGATGCCGATCGGGATTTCGGTTGTCAGCAGATTTCGGGAGACATTGTCAACAACGAGCAAAAATATCGCGCCGAACAGCATTGTTGCCGGCATGAGATGCTTATAATTATTGCCGACCAGCCGTCTGGCCAAATGCGGAATAACAAGCCCTACCCAGCCGATCATGCCGCTGACGGAAACGCTCGTTGCCGTGATAAGCGTCGCGCAAATGATCACAATAAACCGAAGTGTCTTTGCGTTTATGCCGATTGTCCGCGCCTCATCATCGCCGAAGGTCAGAACATTGATGCGCCATCTCAGTAATACGAGCGGCACCAGCCCGATTGTCATCGGTATAATCGCAAATATTACATGGCCCATCGTCGCGCCTGCCAGGCTCCCCATGAGCCAGTAGGTAATCTGCGGGAGCTGATCGGTGGGGTCGGCGACAAGCTTTATATAGGAGGTTCCTGCCGTAAACAGAGAGCTTACCATAATGCCGGACAAAATAAGGCCTAAAATTTTTGAACCTTTCGCCTTTTTACTGACCATATAAACAATGGCAACGGATAAAATGCTGAATGTAAAAGCGCTGACCATAATCATGCTGCTTGAGGCGTTGTTTAATATCGCCAGCGCCGCCCCGAAAGCCGCACCCGCCGACGCGCCCAAAATATCAGGCGCCGCCATCGGGTTTTGAAATATGCCCTGATAGGACGCTCCTGCCGTCGAGAGGCAGCAGCCAATCATGCAGGCCAGCACTATGCGCGGCAGCCTGACATTAAACAAAACGGTTTCCATCGTATCCGTCCAGAATTGCTTGATCGGGCATATCTTTGAGAGCAGAATGCCTCCGAGCTCATCGGGCGATATCGGATACCTTCCCAGATAGAAAGAAGCGATAATTGACGCCGTGAGCACAACGCCAAGCATAATTATAATAAAAACATTCCGGCGCGCGCTCGGCATCTGCTGCATGTGTCAGTACTCCTTTTTCACGAATAACCGCTGTATAATAAAACAGCTTCCGAAGAATCGGAAGCAAAGCATAAGCGCACCCATAGACATGGGATGCTCATATGTATTGCTCCTTTTCAACATCGGAGGGCTTTACCGTTTCCAGCAAAACCGTGAGGGCAGCGTCAGTTTGCCGCTGCCCAGGCCAGACCACCATTGACGCCGTGACAGGTGTTAAGGCTCGGAGCTGTTATGTCATGTCTTCCACTGAAATTTTTGTTCGCTTCAGACATAATTTTAAATTTAACTTGAAATAAGATTTATTTCGTTTATTATATTTATTTATAGCCAAACGTAATTATCAGTAATGTAATCCAGTATAAACAATAACAATCGCCACAGTCCATCACTATTATACATAACATTTTAAGGTTGTCAACAGCCTTTGGTTACACGCCGGTGAAGGAAACCTAGCCTGGCTATCGCTGCGGCTTTCTAAGATTCGGGCGAAACTGCCGCTGCCGGCGGAAGGAGAGATCATATGAAATTGATTACCGTCGCGGGCCCGCCGTCCTCCGGCAAAACCTCCGTCATCCTGAAGCTGCTTGAAACGCTTCAGCTTGATGCCGGAGTAGTGGGCGTGGTCAAGTTCGACTGCTTGACCTCCTTTGACTACCTCCGTTACGAGGAAGCGGGCATCAAAATAACGACCGGCTATTCCGGTAAAACGTGCCCCGACCATTTTTTCGTCGGCAATATCGAGGATGCCGTCCAATGGGGCCTCAAATCAGGCTTTGAACTGTTAATCACTGAAAGTGCCGGTCTATGCAACCGCTGCTCGCCGTATATCAACGGCATCGCGGCTGTGTGTGTCATCGATAATTTATCCGGCATCAATACCCCCAGGAAGATCGGGCCCATGCTCAAGCTGGCTGATGTTGTCGTCGTCACCAAAGGGGATATCGTGTCGCAGGCCGAGCGGGAGGTCTTCGCCTTCAATATTAAGCAGGTCAACAGCTCGGCAAAGATCATTGCCGTCAACGGGATAACGGGCCAGGGCTCCTTTATACTGGCGAAATACCTGAAGGACACCAGGGATATCGTCACGCTCAAGGATATGAAGCTGCGGTTTACGACGCCTGCGGCGGTCTGCTCGTATTGCACGGGCGAAACGAGAATCGGCGAAGCGTTCCAGCTCGGAACGCTCAAGAAAATGAGTTTTGACATATGAATTTAACCGAAAAGAATCTCTATCACGATATCATCACCGCGTCACTCGGTGATATACTAGATGCGTATCCTCTGGCATCAGACTTTTTTGCGAATATGCGTATCCGCGTTATCTCCCGCGCCGCGACCCTGGGTGAGCTCGTCGACGCGCTCGACGAGACAGTCATAGATGAATTCGGCATGGCAAAGCAGGATATTCCGCTCGCGCTCTGCCGGTTCCTCATGGCTTTTTCTCAGAACACGCCCGATGACGCGCTTGTCTCTTCGCTGACAATTCTGGGCGGTCACAATAAATTCGGCGAGCCGGAAGATGCTGTGATCACCCTCCTCAAGGGTGAGGTCTCAGCCATTGTCGGTCCGACAGGCTCGGGAAAAAGCAGGCTTCTGGCGGATATCGAATGCCTGGCCCAGTGCGATACGCCCACAAACCGCCGGATTTTAATCAACGGTCAGGAATTGTCCGATGATGCGCGCTTCGATATGGACGGGAAGCTCGTTGCCCAGCTGTCGCAGAACATGAATTTCATCATGGACCTGACCGTCCGCGAATTTTTGGAAATGCACGCGCGCAGCAGATTCGCGAAGAATGTTGAGCAAACTGTTGAAAACTGCATGGCATGCGCCAACAGTCTGGCCGGCGAGTATTTTACAGCCGATACAAAAGTAACGCTTCTCAGCGGCGGTCAGTCCAGAGCCCTGATGATCGCGGATACGGCTTATATGAGCAGTTCTCCGCTCGTACTGATTGATGAGATCGAAAACGCCGGAATCGACAGAAAAAGAGCGATAAAGGTCCTGACAAAAAGTGATAAAATTGTTCTGATCGCGACGCATGACCCGCTGCTCGCCCTCAGTGCCGACAAACGCATCGTCATCAAAAACGGCGGTATATATAAAGTGATCGGAACGACAGACGAAGAGCGCGGCATTCTTGAGGAACTCGAGAGAATGGACAACACCCTTCAGCGTCTGCGAAACAAATTAAGAACCGGTGAATTAATCACGGATATCTAAAGGATGGTTTATATGTGGGAAATATACGATACATTAATCAATGGAATTCCCGAGGACTTGACAGCGGACCAAATCATCTGCGGGAACGGCAACACCATTGTCGTCAATCGATACGGTGCCGGTATCAGCTCCCTGCTCCAACAGGAAACGCGGCATCCGGTCTCGTCGGGCAACCTGCTTGGTACGCCGCTGCGGCAGGTCGCGGGGCTTATCAAATCATGGAATCTGCCCGAGGCCTCCATCGGCCACGCCGCTTTGAATTCCTATTATAACAGTCCGGCGATTGCCCGCATGAACGGCATCGAATTTTCGGATTTGCAATATAAAGAGGATCGGCTGAATGATCCCTTTATCACCTCGCAGAACGATGTTAAAGGCAAAAAAGTTGCCGTTATGGGTCATTTCCCATACTTGGAAACCTTTTTTGAGCCGATTTGCGACCTCAGCATCATTGAATGGGAACCTGAGGAGCAGGGTGATTATCCTTTCCCTTCGAGCGAGTTTATTCTGCCGCTGTGCGATTTTGTTTTTATTTCAAGCCGAAGTCTCGTCGACAAAACGTTTCCCAGGCTGCTGGAGCTGTCCAAGGCGGCCAAGCGCATCGTGCTTGTCGGCCCCTCCGCCACACTGGCGCCGTACTTGCTCACGATTGGCATCAGCGATCTCTCCGGGTTTATTATAAAAGACACCGAAAAAGCCCTGCGGCTTGTTTCCGGTGCCGAAAGCGGTAAGATAGCCAGAAGCGGCCATAAGGTATCGCTCAAGAGAAACGAGGATTAAGGATTTATGCAGTTTACGTGGAACGCGGATACAATCCGCTGGTATATAAATGCAAACGACTATTCCGGTTTTTATAAAAATGTCGCCGAGACCATTACGCCCGCGCTCACCGGGTATAAAAGCTTATGTGATATCGGCTGCGGGCTTGGGCTTTTCGATTTTGAGGTCGCCCCGTTATTTGAAAAAATCGACTGCGTCGATATTAATGACGCCGCGCTTTCCTCCATCAGAGACCGCACGGCAAAGCTCGGGATCAGCAACATCTTTCCCCGCCATAAAAACTGCGATGAGCTCACCGGGCGGTGGGATGTCATATACATGAGCTTTTTCGGCAGCCGCGAGCTCGACCGGTTTCTCCCACACTGCCAAAAGCTGTTTGCGATTGTTTCCGTGACCTCCGAATCGGAAATGTTCCCCATTAAGCAGCGTTATAAAAAGAATACCGTTAACGATTCGTTAAAGTATCTTGTCAGCAGCGATATCCCATACAAGCTGACCTATAAGCAGTTTGAGTTCGGCCAGCCCTTCACCTCTCTTTTGGACGCGCGCCAATGCGTCCAATCCTACTCGCCCGATATCTCCGACGCCGAGCTTGATGAATTTCTGCATAACAAGCTCAAAGAAACAGGCGGCGAGGTTTATCCGTTTTACATCCCCCGCACAAAGTCCGTCGGCATCTTCGAGCTGGACGGTGCGTTTAAATGATGCATATCCTCCTGACCGGTGAAATTCAAATCGGGAAAAGCACCGTCATTAAAAAAACACTGTCTCTTCTCAACCTGCCGTACGGCGGCTTTTGCACCTACTTTGGCCCGGACAGAGCCAATCCGGACCGATACCTGTATATAAATGACGCCGCCGCCCCGCCGAGCTATGGCGCGCTGCACGTCGTTGCCCGCTTTCAAGACAGCGCCATGCCCGAAGCCTATCCGGAGCGTTTCAACACGCTCGGCGTCCAGTATATATCGGAAGCCAGGCAAAAAGCCCGGCTCATTATTCTCGATGAGTGCGGCAGTCTGGAATGGAAAGCAGACGCCTTTCAAAATGAAATCCTCAGCACACTGGAGGGCAGCATCCCCGTCCTCGGCGTCATCAAGCTCTCCGCCTCCGGCTGGGTCGACAAGCTCCGCCATCACCCAAACGTCACCCTCATCACCGTCGACCAAACCAACAGAAACACCCTCCCGCCCCTTCTGTCCGGCATGTTAAATAATGCTTGTGGCATTGTGCAAAGGATCTGAGTAATGCCGTAGCGGCGGGCTTCTACGCCCGCCTATTCTCAACGGTTCATCGATTACGAGGGCAGCATGGAAGCCGCCCGCTACATAAAACACAGCGAGCACCCTGTTCAATTTGAACCGGGTGCTCGCTGTTTATTGCAAAGGCTTCGGCGCCTGATGCGGTGGCCCTTGTAACGCGTAAATTTAGCATGTATCTGCCTCGTCAGCCCTCTTGTTCCAAGCCCGCACGCAGCAATTCGACCGCCCGGTCAAGCCGCTGCGCGTAGTCGCGCAGCAGCGCGGCAATCTCCTGCCGCTTCTCCAAATCTCAATTTTAGTAAAAATTTAATTAGCTTATCGGCTTAAGACAGTTGCTGACACCTGCATAATTATATGAGATGTCGTAGGGACGCCCATTGGGCGTCCGCGTCTCTACCTTTATTCTACGCTGCTTACCTAAGTTCAAGGGCTTTTGACACCCAATGGGCGTCCCTGCGGTTACATTCATTAACATGCGCTGTGTAAAGCCGATAAGCTAATAATTTAATGATATTTTCCAGCTCGCTATAAATCAAAGTCAATCCAGGCAGAGCGATAAATGAGTAACAAGTTATCCGAAGTCGCACGCGAAAAAAGGCGCACTTGAGAGCAAAATCTCAAATGCTCGAGTTTGGATAACTTGCTACTCATTTATCATTGCCATGGAAATTATAACAGATCTTACTAAAAATAATAATACCATAATAATTGCGTACGAACGAAACCTCCTGCTCATTTCAACAAATAAGCAGGAGCTTTTTTATCGCGGCTTGTGTCTTCAGTATTTTCTTACCCGCTATTTAATCATAACACCCAAAATCACGCACTGTTCTTTATACAATCTTTATATCAGGCCTGCTGTCCTTCACACCCGCTTTATCAGAAAATATTTATAATCATAATCGTACATAGTATAAGTGTTTATAAGAATCGGAGTGATGTTTTATGGGTGTGGTCTTTCTTATTTCGGCAATTATCGGGCTGTTGCTGCTGGTTTATCTGCTTTATGTGCTGTTCAGGGGTGAGAATCTATGAATTCAATTGTGTTCGAGGATATCGTTTATCTCCTGCTGCTTGTCGGCTTGTCAATTCCCCTGGGACTTTACATTTATAAGGTCATGACAGGTCAGCGGGTATTTCTGACCCGCGTCCTGACCCCTGTTGAGAACGGTATATATAAGCTGATGGGCATTCACGGGGACAGCGAGATGACGGCGAAAAAATATGCTTTTGCCGTACTCGCGTTCAGCCTCGTCAGCTTCCTCTTTGTTTTCAGCCTCCAGCTTCTGCAAAATGTTCTGCCGCTGAATCCCGAGCATATGGGCGCCGTCAGCTTGGATCTGGCCTTTAATACCGCCGCCAGCTTCGTCTCCAACACAAACTGGCAGGCTTATTCGGGAGAGAGCTCATTATCTTACCTCACGCAGAGCCTGGGCCTGACCGTGCAGAACTTTATTTCCGCCGCCGTCGGCATCGCCGTCTTGTTTGCGCTTATCCGCGGCTTTATCGCCAGGCAGCAGATCACCATCGGCAACTTCTGGAAGGATCTTATCAGGATCACGCTCTATGCTTTAATTCCGCTGTCGCTCATTCTGGCGGTCCTTCTCGTCTCACAGGGCGTGGTTCAGACACTAACCCCCTATGCGCAGACGTCCGCTCTCCAGAGCGGCGCCTCGCAGACGATACCGCTCGGCCCTGCCGCAAGCCAAATAGCCATCAAGCAGCTTGGCACAAACGGCGGCGGTTTCTTCGGTATGAATTCGGCGTATCCGCTTGAGAACCCGACACCGTTTTCGAATCTGCTTGAGCTGCTCTCGATTCTTTTAATACCGGCGGCACTTTGCGTCTCCTTCGGAAAAGCGGTCAAGGATAACAAGCAGGGCCGCTCCATCTATGCCGCGATGCTCCTGCTGTTTGTCCTCTGTCTTGCCGGCGTGACAGCCAGTGAAGTATACGCTTCTCCCTCCTTCAGCGGCGTCGCCGCGTCTGCCAGCATGGAGGGCAAGGAGATTATTCACGGCGTGGGCACCTCGGCTCTATGGAGTACGGCGACAACCGCGGCCTCCAACGGCTCGGTCAATGCCATGCACGACAGCTTCACCCCGCT
>DBTM01000057.1 GCA_002307055.1 Clostridiales bacterium UBA1316 | reverse complement strand
CCGGGGTCGCCTTCATCGGCATTGCAGATGATATATTTTTGAGTACCGGCCTCTTTCATGCCGGACTGCCATTTGACACCGGTCGGGAAGCCCGCGCCGCCGCGCCCTCTGAGGCCTGCGTCAACCAGTTCCTGCGCCGTTTTCTCGCGGCCCATTTCCATTGTTACCTTAGCCAAAGCAAAGTATCCATCGTGCCCGATATAGTCTTCAATGGATGAAAAATCAATTCTACCGCAATTTCTGAGCACGATCTTGACTTGTTCGGAGAAGAAGCCGATGTCTTTCATGTAGGGAAGATAGTCGCCCTTATCATCGTCATAATAGCAGAACTCTTTGACGATTGTGCCGCCCTTGAGGTGGCTGTCGATTATTTTCTGGACTTTTTCAGGATCGAGGTGGCCGTAAAAAACGCCCTCAGGGTCTACAACCATGCAGGGGCCATAGGCGCATAAGCCGGCGCAGCCTGTCACAACAACCCGGACATCCTTCGACAGACCGCCGCTCTGAACAGCTTTATTGACGGCTTCGACTACTTTATCGCAGTGGGTGGAGACACAGCCCGCGCCGCCGCACACATAGATTGTATGTTTATATGTAGAAATTTGGCTTTGGATGGTATCACGAAGGTTAACAAGGTCGTCTCTGTTCTTAATTATATTCATAATTTTAAACCTCTCGCTTTTCCAGACGACGCGTATCGTCTTGGTACCACGGCTCGAGAATGCTGTGGAGATCCGCGGCTTTTACCTCGGGATAAACCGTATCATCTATTGTCATGGCAGGCGCCAGGCCGCAAGAGCCGATGCATCTGGCAATTTCAAACGTAAAGACGCCGTCGGGTGTTGTGCCTCCGGCTTGAATACCAAGCTGTTTTTCCAGTGATTCAACAATGCTGACACCGCCGCGAACATAGCAGGCTGTGCCCATGCAGACACGGATTGTGTGAATTCCGCGCGGCTTTGTCGCAAAAAAGGAATAAAAACTGACGACTCCGGATACAGTAGAAAGCGGAAGCTCAAGCTCTTCAGCAACAATCTGCTGAACATTGAGCGGAAGATACCCGTATACGCCCTGTACCATGTGAAGTACCTGAATGAGGCTGCCTTCCTTGCCCCTGTAATTTGCCGCGAGTTGCCGGACGTGCTGTAGGAGGTCTTCCTCCGTGCTGGTGCAGCTTAAAGAGTGGTTTTGCGTCGTGCTCATTTCCCTTCTCCTTTATCATATTGATTTTGCCCGCGAAGCATTTACTTCAAATTGTTGATAATTCTAACCAATACCAAATACATATATTAAACCGTGTTGTTTGAAAAATCAATATATAAATGTTAAAAATTTAACTATCTTAAAGCAGAAACAATGTAATTTGTATAAAACACAAACAGTTATTTTGTAGAATATTGACATTATTTAATGATAATACAAAAACACCGTATCAAATTACAAAAAAGCAAGAGAGGACACTTTGCGTCCTCTCTTGCGATGAATAATAAGCTCTATTTTATAATAATGACGCGCAGAGCGCTTCGGCTGCGCGTATGCCGTCAACGGCGGCGGACATGATGCCGCCGGCGTAACCGGAGCCTTCGCCGCAGGGGTAGAGGCCTTGAATACCGGCGGCTTGATAATCAGTTCTGTCGATCCGGACCGGCGAGGAGCTCCTTGTCTCAACAGCTGTCAATACGGCATCCTGGTTGGAAAAACCATGGACACTGCTTTCCATTTTAGGCAGTGCTTCGGCAATAGACTCGCACACGAAGGCAGGCAGGACATCCCACAGGTTGCCCCAACGGACTTTTGGCAGATATGTCGGTGTGACGGTTGCCTGCTTTTTGCTCGGGCGCTTGGCCAAAAAGTCGCCGACAAGCTGCGCGGGCGCCGAGTAATCTCCTCCGCCGTGAAAAAAGGCGGCTTTTTCGAGTTCACGCTGAAAATGCACGCCGGAAAGGGGAGACGCGGTATCAAAATCGTCCGGTGTGACGGAAACAAGAAGACCGCCGTTAATGTTTTTGCCGTCCCGGGCGTATTCGCTCATGCCGTTGATGACAACCTGACCCGCTTCGCTCGAGGAGGCAATGACGCGCCCGCCCGGACAGACGCAGAACGTATAAACCGACCTGCCGTTTTTGAGATGGACGGCGAGCTTGTAGTCTGAAGACGGCAGCGTGCCGAGTGTCGAAGCTTTTCCGTATTGCGTCATGTCGATGTTCTTCTGCAGATGCTCAATGCGAACGCCGACAGAGAAATTCTTTGAGGATAATTGAACGCCGGACCGCTCGAGCATCTCAAACGTATCTCGGGCACTGTTGCCGGGCGCCAGAATAAGATGGCGCGTCTGAAGATGATAAGAGCCTTCGTCAGATGTGACATCGATGCCTTTGAGAATCCCGCCTTCAAGCTGAAGACCGTCGAGCTTATGCCCGAACCGGATATCACAGCCAAGCTTTAAAAGCGCCTGACGCATCGAGATGACGACAGCGCGCAGTTTATCCGTCCCGATATGCGGCTTGGCCAGATATAAAATATCTTCCGGCGCGCCGAATTCCGCGAGCTTCCTAAGCACAAACGCGATGCGCTTGTCATCAATGCCTGTTGTCAGCTTGCCGTCGGAAAAGGTTCCGGCGCCGCCTTCGCCGAACTGGACATTCGAGCGTTCGCTGAGCTTGCCTGTATTCCAGAACTGCTCGACGTCAAGGGTGCGATCCTCGACCGGACGTCCGCGCTCCAAAAGGATGCAGGGGATGCCCGCTTCGGCAAGGCACAGCGCGGCAAAAAGCCCGGCGGGGCCCGCGCCGACAACAACAAAGCTAAAGTCTGTGTTTAGCTCCGCTTTTAGTTCAGCGTACGGGAACTGATATGTTTCCGGCGGCACATATAAGGAAACAGCGGCACCTTTCGCGGCTATTATTTCAGCCTCATTGTCGGCTGTAATCACGACTGAATAAACAAAACAGACATCATTTTTATGCCGAGCGTCCACCGAACGCTTCAAAATTGTCAGAGACTTTATATCCTTACGCGGAATACCCAGTAGTTTTGCGACGAAAGCGGGGAGTTCTCCGCTGCCGGTCGCCGCCGGTACTTTTATGTTTGATAGCTTAAGCATCTGCTGTAATTCCCTTCATATTGAACACTTGTGTGTATCGTATCATATTATAGCAAGCTGGGGCAAGCATACCGGCGAACGCGGCTTAAATTCTATGTGTAAAACTTGGAAATATATAAATTATACACAAAGCCTATTGACATAAAACAGGATTAGTAGTATATTATAGACAGCTAGAGAAAGGGTGATTCCAATGAACAGGGTGAACGCAGCCCATCGGGGCGATCTCTTTCAGGCTGAAATAAAAATCTTTTCGTCTCACATCATAAGTTCAGGCAGGAAGGACACAATGTCCATTAGCGCAGCCGCGGTGAGTGACCCCGGGTATCCGTTTCGGTCGCCAGTGTGCGCGTCAGCTGCAGTATTAACGCATGATTGAGAATCCGAAAGATACAATAAGCAGGGAGGTGGATCAGCCCGTTGATAATTGAATATGTCGTGTAACCCCGCATCTGCGTTGGACAGATGCGGGGTTGTGCTTTATAATGGTAACAATATGTTTATAAGGGTGATTATTTTGGGCGAACAGATACAGTTTGAAAACCGCTTTACAATAACAAAAGAACGTTACATGGATTGGGTAAAGCATCCGATTAAGAAGAGCATGCGTTATTATGAGAGAATTGCCTGGATCGGTCTGTTGGTACTTATGCTGTTTCTGGTTATCGCCCAATTGAGCGCGGGAAGCATGGTGATACTCTATATTACCGGGGCTTTGGCACTGCTTTGTATTTATCGGGCTTTTTTCAGGCCCGCAATTATCGCCAATAAACAATTCAGCCAGTTTACAGCCATGCAGGGTTCGGCTGAATGGGAGCGGGTGACAACCTTTACCGATGAAATGACGGTTTCAGACGGCTGCTCCGTCACCGCGTTTGATTATGATAAAATTACTGAAATCGTTGATTATAAAGGTTATATAGCCTTGGGGATCGGGCCCGGTATGAATAAAAGCTATTTACGGCTGAAAAAAGATGGGTTCGTCCAGTCTGAAGACGGTACTGATTGTTCGGATAAAGGCTTTATGGAATTTATAAAACGTCAGTGCCGGGATATTGCTGTACGCGCTTAATAACCGCGCCAGTGCGGCGGGCGCCAGCTCTGACGATAAAAAATTTTTC
>DBTM01000028.1:23755-50874 GCA_002307055.1 Clostridiales bacterium UBA1316 | reverse complement strand
GCGGCAGCTACACGGGTTATGTTAAGATCAAGGTGGTCGCACCAGCCAGCGACATAACTTATACCATAAAAAACAATCAAACCGCTAAGTTGTCGTCAACAGATCTCAACACTGTTTGCTATACTGCGACTGGGGCGAGTCTGAACTATGCTGTTTTCACGCTGCCATCTGCCGTAAGCGGCTGTCTGTATATGAATTATGTATCTGCATCAAGTCCCGGTACGTCTGTAACCACCGGTACGGCTTTTTACAGAAGCAGTGCTCCGACTATCGATAACGTGACCTTCGTCCCCGCGGCAAGCTTTACCGGAAGCGTTACAATATCATATACCGGCTATAACGTTAACGGCGTTTCCTATACCGGAAATCTGGTTATACAGGTGACTAAACCGACTGGCTCCTCATACTTTACAGATGTTGGCCAACAATATGACTGGGCTGCCGGAGCCATCGACTATCTGTATACTGCCGGTATTGTCAAAGGAACCGGAGACAATACATATACCCCCGGCGCAAATATGACCAGAGGCGACTTTATTCTGATGCTTTACCGGGCAATGGGCTTTACGGGCAGCACAACCAGCAATTTTTCCGATGTGCCGAAGGTCAGCTATTATTATGACGCCATTGCCGCCGCAAAAGCTTTAGGCATCGCACAAGGCAACAATAATAAATTCAGTCCCAATTCACCGATCACAAGGCAGGACGCCATGGTGCTGATCTTTAGGGCTTTACAACTCACCGGCGTAAATCTGACAGCCGGCACATCAAGCAATATTTCAAGCTTTTCCGACAAAAGCAAGATCTCCAGTTACGCGCTGACGGCTGTTCAAACACTCGTCAAGGACGGTATAATCATTGGAACCAACGGGCTGCTTAATCCGGCAGGAACGCTGAGCCGCGCTGAAATGGCGGTCATTCTATATCGGGTAAAGATCACATATCTAAAATAATGTCCTCGCGGCAAAAAACACAGGCGGTACCAGCCGCCTGTGTTTTTACGTCTCATCGTGCTTTTATTATATTTTTGCGCCCATCCGGTTGTCAAGTCGGCCGACCAATTCATCAATTCCGGTAAAAGGTACGGAGCAGGCTTTGTTTTCGCAAATATAGAAATTCGTTTTCTTATCCATGATCAGGTATGCTCTGGTAAACGGTGCGATAGCATGGACGGAGCCTTCCGTCTCTTTTGTTTTGATCAGCAGCGTGGTATTTGGCAGGTAGATATGGGAAAGCGCGTTTTTTATCGCTTCAATATCCTTATCTGAGGCTGCCGTACATATAACCTCTTTTGACGGATACAGCTCCAGCTGGGCCGCTATCAGCCCAAAACAGTGACCGGCAGGATAATCCTTGATGGATGGCGCCATAAAAGCCAGCAGCCGCTCCGCACGTTCTTCCCATTTTGATTCTGCCGTCAGCTTCGCGATTTTGCTCAGCGCATAAGCGGCGACGGAGTTACCCGAGGGCACTGCCCCGTCGTAGGTCTCTTTTGGGCGGAGCATCAGTGCCTCAGCGTCTTCGGCATAGAGATAAAAACCGCCGTTTTGCCTGTCCTCAAACAATTCGCACATCGTCTCCGCGTAATTGAGCGCTGTTTTCAGATACGCACTGTTAAACGTCGCTTCATACAGCGAAACCAGCGCATATACCGTATATGCGTAATCCTCCAGATACCCTGTACCGGCAGCGTCTCCATTCCGATAACGCACATACAGCCGTCCGTCCGGGCGTGTGAGCTTTTTTTGAATAAATTCCGCAGCCCGTTCAGCCGCCGTCAGATAGGCCTCTGTGCCCAGCACTTGATACGCCTTAGCATATGCTGCCGTCATGAGGGCATTCCATGAGGTGAGAATTTTATCATCACGAAAAAGCTGTGTCCTGCTTAATCTGTATGCATAAATTTCTGGCAGCAGCGCTTCGATCCGCGCATCCGGCGTTTCGTAAGCATCATTATCCAACAGATTAGGAATGCTTGAACCCTCAAAATTCCCCGCTTCGGTGATGCCGAAATAACCGCAGAAAAAGTCCCTGTCGTCGTTTCCCAGAACTGCCTTAACGGCTTCGGGCGTCAGCGCGTAATATTTGCCCTCTTCACCCTCGCTGTCGGCATCCTGGGCACTGTAAAATCCGCCTTCACTATCCGTCATTTCCCGCTGAATATATCGGAGCGTTTTTTCGGCGACTGCTTTATACAGCTCCGTTCCCGTGAGCTGATACGCCTCCAGATACGCCAGCGTCAGCAGGGCATTGTCATACAGCATTTTTTCAAAATGGGGGACAAGCCATTTCTCGTCCGTTGAATACCGAGAGAAGCCGCCGCCAATATGGTCGAACATACCGCCGCGGTACATCTGCCGCAGTGTCGTTTCCGCAATATTCAGCGCTTCCGGCAGATCCTCAAAATAAGCGTGACGCAGCAGAAACATGATATTATGGGGCGTGGGGAACTTGGGCGCATGCCCAAACCCGCCGTTTCGAACATCAAAACTCTGGCTGAACGTTTCCATCGCCATATAAAAATCTGTTTTCGTGATCATCTCATTCCGGCGGCTGTCAGAACTTCCGATCCGCTTTAAAATTTCATTCCCCTGATGCACCAGTTTTTCTCTGCCTGTTTCCCAGAGCTTTATCACAGACGCCAACACCTCGAGCAGCCCGTTCATCCCGTACCGCGCGTTCTTCGGAAAATACGTCCCCGCGTAAAATGCCTTCTTATCCGCCGTTAAAAAAACCGTCAGCGGCCACCCGCCGCCCCCCGTCAGCGCCTGGCACACCGACATATAAACTGCGTCAATATCCGGCCGCTCCTCCTTATCCACCTTAATGGCCACAAAATGCGCATTCAAATACGCCGCCACCTCATCATCCTCGAACGACTCCCGCTCCATCACATGGCACCAATGGCAGGTGGAATAACCGATGGATAAAAAGACGGGCTTGTCTTCATGTCTGGCCTTGTCGAATGCCTCCTCGCTCCACGGGAACCAATTGACGGGATTGTAAGCGTGCTGGAGCAGATAGGGCGACTTCTCATGGATTAATTTATTAGGGTTACTGTCGTTTGTCATCGGGTTTCACCTCCTTGTTTTAACAGCTTATTGATAGTGTCTATCTTATCTCATCATTTTATCCTTAGCATCACGGCAAGTATCTGTTCACACAGCCTCAAAAACAGGGGTATATCGGCGGAATTTACGCTGATATCGGCGAAAAAGCATTGATATTAAGGGATAAAAGGGCTTATAATCGCCGAAAAGTTATTACAATTGTGTTAAATATATTACGGTTGTATTAACAAACGGAGGATGCCAAAGCTGTGAGCCGCTGCAATGACAGGGTTTTTATTTTTGCACTCCGAAAAAAACCATATATACATATAAATTTTCGAAGGCCCGACCTCCCGCGCCATGCTTAATCGCTTGATTGGAAGCACGGGTTTTCCATTATTATACCACATAAAACAGGGCTTTTGCGATGCACGCACACCGTCTGTCCACCCGCATACTTCATTTTATGTAGGCGGGAGACCCTCCTCAGGCACCTGGGGTGCCAGCTTCCCCCAGGTGAAGCCTTTTTGGGAGCTTTATATGCTGACAGCTCGGGCTGATGCGTTGACAAGTCAGCAATAAAAATATTCGCTTAAGCGAAGGAAGGGGAAACAGATGCCTTTACAGTATATATCACACCCAAGCGGCACTCCTGCAGAGAAATGTATGGTTTATCCGCTCAGCCCCCAAACCGGGGCAGAAGCTTACACGCTGTACGCATCCGCGTCCGGGGTGGATAAATGGAGGGAACTATTTGCGAAAATCGAGGCCGAACGTGATGCTCTGCGGGGCGCGCGCGGCGTTTATCCCACCGTCGCGCTTGACGACCCATTCGAGGAACGCAGGCTTTACTCCCCCAATCAAGACGAACGCGAACAGTACGTTCAGCGCGAACGTGAGCACGGTTCATTCCGCGAATTCAGAATAAAGCTCAACGCGTGGATAGAATCATTGATGGTGCTTCCCGTAGGCGTTCAGCCTATGGCTGCAGGGAGCATGTTTGAGGGCGCGTGCTTGAATTTGCAGATAATTGCGGATAAAGCCTTATGCGATACGGTCATAGCAACGATTATCGTTCTCCCGTTGGATATAGGCCAAGAAACTCTTTAAGTAAATTTAACACCTTTGATTTTATCCACTAAAGCACTTAGCCTGTTATTTCTTGTTTCTTCTTTTTTTGCGAGCTTGATGAAGTTGATCTGTTCTCTTTTTATGTAATCGGGCTGATTTTGGAATTCAGTCAGGGCATTGGCTTTACTTAATACTTCGAGAATATAGTCGGGTATGACGACGTCTCTCTTGCCTTCGAGCTTTTGCAGAGTAATATGTACGCTGTCGCCCGGCTCTTTTTGTACAGCTCTGCGTATAAACTCGTTGTAGACGAGATAATGGCCATTTCTTGAGGGTAATAAAGTATGCTCAAATTCATAACCATCGACTGTTATGATAACCGGCACATTGCCGTTTGTATTAAATATGTCTTTAACCGAATACGGAAAATAGATCACATTCCATTTCATTTTTCCTTCTAAAAGCTTAATCTCGCCGTCAAATTCATACATTATATTTTGAGCTCCTCTCGATATATTTTACTTAATAAGCTTATCGGCTTAAAACAGTAGCTGAAAACTCCTTAATTACATGAGATGCCGTAGGGTCGCCCATTGGGCGTCCCTACAGTTACATTCATTAACATGCGTTGTGTAAAGCCGATATGTTAATTACTTAATAATCGTTTGAATCGTGATATAATGCTAACATAAATCCCTGTAAATTACAATTGTTTGGCTGGATTAAGACATGCTTAATACAACATATTATCATCGATATTATCCTTTACCGGCTATGCTATATATTGTATACTAAGCAAATGTGAGTCAGATGATAGTAAGAAGAGTGTACTGCTGTATTTTTTGATGGCAGTATAACAAATTGAAGCGGGTGATGCTTTGGCTATCAATATAAGGCGAGCGCTGGCTGACGAAGTAGAGCCGGCGCTGAGCTTGGCGCTTGATGTGTTTATGGAATTCAACGCGTCTTTATCTACAGATGCGGGTATTTCTAAGTTTGTTGACAGCTGTATTCGGAATGACGGGTATGTTAACAATTATGTTTCGGGCAGGCACCTGATGTTTGTTGCGCTCGACGGGCACAAAATTGTCGGGATGATCAGTGAGCGCGGGAATGGCCGTATCTCCATGCTGTATGTTGACAAAAATTATCACCGGCAGGGTATTGCAGCCGCTTTGATGGATACGCTGATTGACTGTTTCAGAAAAGCGGAAATACATACCGCAACACTTTTTGCCGCGCCTTATGCCGCACCTTTTTATCACGCTTACGGATTTGCTGATACGGATAAAGAACAGAATAACGATGGGTTTGTTGTTACGCCGATGGCATTAAAAATAACAGGAGGGACATGCTAATTATGCAAATGACGAGCGGTTATGTTTATATACCGGTCAGCAATCTTCAGAGCGCGGCGGCCTGGTATACCGAGCATCTGGGCTTTAAGCTGGTTAAGGAAGATCCCATGTTTTTAGAGCTGAGAGCGGAGCCGGGTATCCGAATTTTATTGATCACAAATGAAGACGGGATTACCTCACATATGCATTATCAGGCGGGTACACAGGCTTCTTACGGCTTCACGGTGACGGATATTATAGCGGCTTATCAACATTTTATAGATACCGGCATTGAGGTCGGCAGGATTTCTCATTATGAAGGGACATCATTTTCTTTCCATGACCCGGACGGCAATGTTATCGAATTATGGGGCGATTATAAAGTGGGGTGAGGACGATTATGAATTACGGAACGAATGACACAAAGAAGGTTGGGGCGCAATATGCGTTGTCCGGCAATTTGGAAGCTCGAATTGCGCTGCATGCGCGGTTCAGCACGAATCCGTACGGGTGGAGCAAGTGGGTTTTCGACCAAATAGACTTCGAGGGCAAGAAGCGCGTGCTGGAGCTTGGCTGCGGGAACGGGGGGTTTTGGCCGACGAACCTCGACAGGATTCCTCAGGGTTTACATATAACCCTTTCAGATTTTTCTGCCGGTATGCTCGAAAGCGCCGGAGAGAACCTCAGGGATGCACCGGCTGCTTTTAATTTTCAAATAATCGACGCGCAGAGCATTCCGTATGAAAAAGCCGCATTTGATATTGTTATCGCTAACCATATGCTGTACCATGTACCAGAGCGTAAGAAGGCTTTATCCGAAATACACAGGGTATTGAAAAACGACGGTGTTCTTTATGCGACGACGATTGGTGTGAGTCATCTGAAAGAGCTCAAAGAAATCATTGAAAATTACAATGATCAAATTGAATACCCGGCGTATTCCGTCGCTTATGACTTTGGCCTCGAAAACGGAGCGGAACAATTAGCCGAATTTTTTGATAACATTCAGGTACTGCGGTATGCGGATTCGTTTGAAGTGACGGACGCGTATGTTTTGGCAAGCTATATTTTATCCTCGCAGGGCTTCGGCAACATCACAGAAATTATAACACCGGAAAATAAAGAGGATTTTAAAAATTACCTTTCCGCTATGATAGAAAAAGACGGTTGTATCAGAATTACGAAGGATTCCGGTATGCTGATCGCAAAAAAATAGATGATTACATCAGGCAGGCGAGGCGCCAGTATGAAAATCAACAGGCAGGAGCTCATATCCGAGTATAATCCAATAAAAACAAGTATTGATGTGACCTCCCCGCTTTCCGTGGGAAACGGGGAATTTGCCTTCACCTGTGATGTTACAGGTCTGCAGACGCTGTATCAGCTGCAGTGCGACAACAAGGTTCCGCTCTGCACAATGAGCCAGTGGGGCTGGCACACGACGCCCAACAGCGGCGGCGGTTCTTATACGCTTGAGGATTTGGTCATGACGGAATACGACGCGGGTTACACAACCGTGCGCTACCCTGTGGAAAAGAAAGCGGGCAACGAAGCGGTTTATGATTGGCTCAGGCAAAATCCACACCGGCTGAATCTCGGACGTTTTTATTTTGAATACGGCGGACAAGCCATTAAGCCTGAGCAAATAAGTGATATCCGCCAAACGCTGCGGCTGTATACCGGCAGCATTCAAAGCGGCTTTACGATTGACCATACACGGGTAAACGTTGAAACGCTGTGCCACGCTGAAAAAGACGCGCTTGGGTTCCGAATCGTTTCCGGCGCGCTTGCCGGTCAGAAGCTCGTTTTTAAAATGTCTTTTCCTTACGGGCATCATGATATCACGGCTTCGGATTGGGGCTGTGACGGCACGCATGTTACACGCGTTCACAAAATATCCGAAACGGATTTTTTGATTGAACGCCGTCTGGATGGGGACGCCTACTTTATTTCGCTCCACACCGCACAGCCGGTTTCAATTGTGCAGACCGGGCATACCCTGACGTTTGACTGCGCGCAGCCTGTTCTGGAGCTGACCGTACACTTCACACAGGAGAGTAATTTCGAAGCGCTGCCTTATTCGGAAACAGAAAAAAGCAGTATCGCGGGTCTTCGGGATTTTTGGGAAAACGGCGCCATGATTGACTTAAGAAGCTCGAAAGACAAATCGGCACAGGAGCTGCAAAGACGCATTATCCTGTCACTCTATTTGATTTATATTCAATCCTGCGGCTCAATGCCGCCGCAGGAAACCGGGCTGACCTGCAACAGCTGGTACGGTAAATTCCATTTGGAGATGCACCCGCTCCACCAGGCTTTTCTGCCGCTCTGGAGTCGGGGCCGCTATCTCTTAAAAAGCATTGCCTGGTATAAAAAAGTATTGGCTCGGGCGCAGGAAAACGCCGCGCGGAATGGTTACAAGGGGGCCAGATGGCCGAAAATGACCGCATACGACGCCATTGACGCGCCGTCTGTTATCGCCCCTCTGCTCATATGGCAGCAGCCGCATATTCTCTACATGCTGGAGCTGCTGTACACGGAATTCAATACGCCGGATTTTCTAAGTGAATATTGGGGACTCGTCAGTGAAACAGCCGACTTTATGTGCGATTTTCCTGTTTTTGACGAAGCAGCCGGTACATATAAGCTTTGTCCGCCGATTATTCCGGCGCAGGAAGAACACCGCCCGATGGATACGCTGAATCCCGTTTTCGAGCTGGCTTACTGGTACTTCGGACTGACGATCGCCGCCCGGTGGGCGCGGCGTCTGGGCAAACCCGAGGCGCGTTATCTTTCCGTACGGGATAAGCTGGCGCCGCTGCCGGTCATAAAGGGATGTTATCCTGCTCATGAGAATTGCGCCGATACCTTTACGTCATTCAACAAAGATCATCCGTCCATGCTGTTTATCTGCGGCTTTCTGCCCGGAGACAGGACCGACCCGGAGGTTATGCTCAATACATATAAAAAAGTACTTGAAAGCTGGCAGTTTGAGACGATGTGGGGCTGGGATTTCGCGCTCATGGCGATGACAATGGTGCGCTTAGGCAAGCCCGAGGAGGCCCTTTCGATACTGTTAAAGGACACCGCTAAAAACACCTATGTCACAAGCGGCAATAATTATCAAAAGCTGCGCACCGACCTGCCGCTTTATCTGCCCGGCAACGGGTCATTATTGCTTGCAATCGCCTTAATGGCCGCCGGTTATAAAGACGCGCCGAAGGAATATCCGGGCTTCCCTGAGGACGGCTCCTATACTATAATTATCGAGGATTTTAAGGCATTCCCGTTTTGACCCGGCACGCCGAGTCGTCGTGCCCTGCGGGAAGCGCAATACTTTGGAGGTCCTATATGATTATTAATCCGATTTTAAGAGGCTTTTCGCCGGACCCAAGCATCATACGGGTTGAGGATGACTATTATATTGCCACCTCCACTTTTCAGTGGTGGCCGGGTGTTCATCTGTTTCACTCGACTGATTTAAAGAGCTGGGAACAGCTGCCGTCGCCGCTCAATCGGCTCAGTCAGCTCAATATGCTCGGCAATCCCGATTCCGGCGGGATTTGGGCGCCGTGCCTGAGCTACAGCGAGGGGATATTTTATCTCGTCTATACGGATGTAAAAACAAAAAAAGGACGTTATTATAACAATCATAACTATGTTGTGACGGCTACGAGCATTTATGGGCCCTGGTCGGAACCCGTATACCTCAACAGTACAGGTTTTGATCCCTCGCTGTTCCATGATCATGACGGGAAAAAGTATTTGGTTAATATGCACAACGGCTTTAAGGGCATTTTGATGCAGCAGTATAATCCCGAAAAAAAGCAGCTGATCGGACAGGTGAAAAATATCTTTCCCGGCAGCGGCATCGGCTGTACGGAGGGCCCGCACCTGTATCATATCGGGGACTGGTATTATATTATTGCCGCCGAGGGCGGAACAGGCTACGAACACTGCGTCACGGTCGCCAGAGCCAAAAGCATAGAGGGTCCCTATACGGTCGACCCTGAGAATCCGATGCTTTCTTCCGGCGCGGCAAACCAAGCCTACTTGAAAAAATGCGGGCATGCGGATATAGTTGAAAGCCGGGACGGGCAGTGGTATATGGTGCATTTATGCTCGAGACCGCGCCCCGGCAAAATGGAATGCCTGCTTGGGCGCGAAACGGCACTCCAAAGGGTTTATTGGTCGGAGGATGGCTGGCTGCGCCTTTGGGGCGGCGCCAAAGAGGGAGCCAGAGCCGTATCCGAACCGCAAAACCTCAAACCTATGACACTATGCGCGGCAGAGAAAGATGATTTTGACACGGATAAATTGGATATCTCTTACGCGTCGCCCAGGGTTCCTTTGGGCGCTGCCGCAAGCCTGACCGAGCGGAAAGGCTATTTAAGGCTGTACGGGCAGGAATCTCTGAATTCCCTGCACCATGTCAGTTTACTGGCTAAACGGCAAATGGAATACAGCGCTTACTGCGAGACAAAAATGGCGTTTGCGCCCAAATATCCCGAGCAGCTCGCGGGCTTGACTTATTATTACGATGCGCAGAATTATTATTTATGGGCTAAATCCTGCAATGATGACGGCGAGATTACTTTAACCCTGATTCAGAGTGATGCCGGGGTTATTACGGATATCATTCCGCCCATACCGCTTGCCGATAACGGTGAAATCACTTTGAAGATTGCAACAAATACGGAAGGCAGCGCGGCCTGTTTTTCCTATTCCTTTGATGGCGGCGCGTTTACGGCAATTGACACAGAGTGTCCAACGAGCATATTGACAGACGAGCATTGCCGCGGTTTTACCGGGGCGCATTTCGGCATGTTTTGCTTTGACATGACCGGCTCCCGGTTATATGCTGATTTTGACTATTTTATTTACCACGATGACCCTGAGGATTAATTAAAACTAAAACGAAAACACGGAAACACAACAAAAGGAGATATCAGCCATGAAGTATCAGGAAGATTGCGTAAAAGACATTACTATTGCTTATATCGGCGGGGGTTCAAGAGGCTGGGCGTGGTCGTTTATGACCGACCTTGCCTTAGAGCCGAAGCTTTCGGGCACGATAAGGCTTTACGACATTGATCAGGAAGCCGCGGAGAACAATAAAATCATCGGGAATACCTTTTCCAGGCAAAAAGAGGCGCTCAGTCAGTGGAAATATGAAACAGCCGCCTGCCTGCAGGAAGCTTTGACAGGCACTGATTTTGTTGTTATTTCGATTCTGCCGGGGACCTTTGACGAGATGGAAGCCGATGTCCATATGCCAGAGAGATATGGCATTTATCAGTCTGTCGGCGATACGGCCGGTCCCGGCGGCATCATTCGGGCGCTCCGGACGCTGCCGATGTTCGTGGAAATCGCACAGGCGATAAAAGCCTATTCGCCAAAGGCGTGGGTGATCAATTTTACCAATCCGATGACACTTTGCGTTAAAACGCTCTATCACATCTTTCCCGAAATAAAAGCCTTCGGCTGCTGCCATGAGGTGTTCGGCACGCAGCATCTGCTCAAACGTGTTGTGGAGCAGGAAAAGGGCATCGTAATCGAAAACCGAAACGAAATATTTATTAACGTCCTCGGTATCAACCATTTTACATGGTTTGATTATGCCTCTTATAAAGGCCTCGATATCTTTCCTATTTACAAAGAATACATAACTAAGGTTTTTGACGCCGGCTTTGAAGAGGGCGATACGAACTGGTCAAACAGCTACTTCGCGTGCGCTCACCGGGTGAAGTTTGATTTATTCAATAAATACGGCCTGATTGCCGCGGCAGGAGACAGGCACTTAGCCGAATTCATGCCCGGCGACACCTATCTGCTGAGTCCCGAAAGCGCCGCGCATTGGAAGTTTACGCTGACCCCTGTCTCCTGGCGCAAAGAAGATTTAACGCAGCGACTTGCCAAAAGCAAACGCCTGGTATCCGGCGAAGAGACGCCCAATTTGGTTCCCACCGGCGAAGAGGGTATACAGCTTATAAAAGCGCTCTGCGGGCTCCGGCGTATGATCAGCAATGTCAATATACCTAATACTAGCGCTCAGATTCAAAACCTGCCTAAATCCGCCGTTGTGGAGACAAACGCGGTCTTCGAGCGGGACATGATCCGCCCCATCGCCGCCGGAAAGCTGCCGGACGCCGTGCTCGGACTCATAACACCCCATACCGACAACCATGAGCGTGTTTTAAAAGCGGCTTTAACACATGATGTCACCCTTGTATACGAAGCCTTCCGCCATGACCCGTTAATCAACGGACGGCTGAGAGAAAACGAGATTAAGACGCTGGTAAAGGATATGATCAGCGCTACGATTCGATATCTGCCGGAGGAGTGGAAAGCTGTTTTATAAAAATACTGTGAGCGCGCTGAAAATTACGAAGCGCGGAGGGGCGGGCATCAATGAGTCCTCGGGAGAAGGTCTATGAGCTGCTTGATTTATTAAATATTGATTATCGGGTAACGCAGCATCCAGCCGTCTTCACCATTGAAGATATCGACAAGCTGAGCTTGTTGCGATATGGTCATGTGTGTAAGAATCTGTTTTTGCGGGACGCCAAAGGTCGGCGGCATTTTTTGGTTGTATTGTGCAAGGATAAAATCGCCGACCTGAAAAGCATTCAGGAGCAGCTTGGGTGCTCAAGGCTGAGCTTTGCGTCGGAAGAGCGGCTGAAGCAGTGTCTGGGGCTACATAAAGGCGAGGTGTCTCCAATGGGGATTATCAACGATGAGGGAAATGCTGTGGAGGTGGTTTTGGATAAGAATTTAGCCCAAATCCGGACGCTCGGCTTTCACCCGAACGCCAATACCGCTACGGTCTGGATATCCTATGACGCGCTTATAAAAATTATAGAAAATCACGGCAATATGACGCATTATGTCACCATATAATTGAATATTGACCTGTTAAGCCCCTGTATTGCGGAATACAGGGGCTTTTGCGATTATTCTAAAAATTACTTTGACAGATAGAGTAATCCATGCTATTATTGCTCCATTAGATAGAGCACTATCTAATGGAGCACTGCCTGCCAGAGCACTATCAAACACAAAGGAGGTATCCGCTTGCTGAACAGTGACATCATCCGAGGTCATCTTGACGCGATTATATTACGCTTGATTTACGAAAAGGACCGTTACGGATATGAGATTGCAAGGGAAATTGAAGCCAGGACAAACGGTGATTTTAAAATCAAGGAAGCTACGTTGTACGCTGTATTCCAGCGTTTGGAAAAGAAGGAACTCATCTGCTCGTATTTGGGCGACAAATCTCTGGGCGGGCAGAGGCGTTATTATTCGATCACGACTCTTGGCCGCGCTTATCTGAGCGAAGAAATCAAGGAATGGCACAAAACCAAGGAAATCATTGATATTTTAATGGAGGGTCTGCAATGAGTAAAATCGAAGAGCATATCAACAGATTATTCAGGGAACTGCCGGACAGCGAACGCAAAACGCAGCTCATGCAGGAAATTATTCAGGATCTCGAGGAAAAGGTTGCCGATCTCGTCGCGGGGGGCAAGGCCGAGGAGGACGCCGTCAATAAGGCTATTATTGATTTTGGAGATATTGAGGATTTAAAAGCAGAATTCGGACCGATACCGGCAGCGCCGGATCATTATTTCCAAAAAAGGCATGGCCTGAACCTGGCGTATTCGGCTATCGGCAGCGCGCTGATTATTCTGCTTGCTGTATTCGTAAATTTTTATTATACGCCCAAGATTATCTGGTGTGTGTACCCCATTTTCGCCGTGCTCTGGTGGCCGCTGACGTTATTGTTCGTCTATCTTAAAAAACGGTAAAGGTATGGTGCGCACGATGAATTATGATCCTTCTGCAAGACGCCGGTTCGCAATCGGTTTTGCGTCAGCGGGGACAATGATGACGATTTTGTTTCTTGTCATTGTCAATTACATAACGGGCAGCCGATATCCATGGTTTATCTATCCGACCTTTGCAATCCTGTGGTGGCCGCTTTCGGTCATATTCGCACGCAGGTATCCGAAAGCATTCTCTGTTTTCGGCAGTCTCTTAATCATTGTCTTTCTGATCATCACAAACCTGACCTTTTCGCCCGGGTATTTATGGGTTTTATACGCCGTCTATCCTGTCCTCTGCTGGCCGGTTATTCTGTTCCTCGGCAGAAGAGCGGCCCGGCTGCCGGCTGCGCTCGCCGTCAGTTGTGTGGGAATCTGTTATTATCTGTTTTTGAATGTGTTTTACGCACCCGGCTTCCCCTGGTTTATTTTCCCGGCATATGTTCTTTTGTGGTGGCCGCTTGCCGCCGCATTGGGAAAGAGAATAAAAGCGCTGCAGTTTTCTCTAGCGGGCACGTTTTTGACGATTCTGTTCTTTATTGTGCTCAACGCCGTAACGACGCCGCAGCTGATTTGGGCGGTCTTCCCGATTTTCGCGATTCTCTGGTGGCCGCTGACAATTTACTTTTTTGTTTATACAAAGCAAAAAATCGTGCATTAATCGCATAAATAGGCGCGGCAGGTTCCGTATATATTAATACGGAGCCTTGCTGATTTTTTATTTAAATTTATCATTAATGTTTCACTAAATTGTAACGATAAATAAATCAAATTGCTTTAGATTAATCTGCCTGACAAAGAATTTTAAGCCCTTGGATTATTTTCGCGATTCTTATTATAATAATCAACATAAACGGGTTGTAATAGTGCAATAAACTTATCGAGTTTTTCTGTTGATTTTTTCACTTTCGAGGAGTAGAGTTAACCCCATTAGAAAGGGCGTGACAAATTGGTTGGGCTTCTCATCGGTATTGTCGCGGGCGCTTTCCAATTCTGGCTGCTTTCTAAATTCACAAAACTTATTTCTGCGGGTCATATAAGCGCCAAGTCCATTGCCCTTGGTTTATTACAATTTTTTTTGCCGATGGGAGTATTAATCGGTATGGCGTTCATCATAAGGCAGGATATCCTGTGGGCCGGTATCGGCATCACCGCTTCGCTGCTTATCAGCGCTGTAACGAAATATGTGCTCAATACACGCAAATTGAGAGGACGCGAGGACACCGATGACTGATCTGATCATCATAATAGTATCTTTGCTGGTGGCTGCTGTTGGCTTTATGTGGCATAAAAAAGCATCGGCGAATGTGAAGGCTGTTGAAAAGCCGTCAAAAGGCTTAAAACGGAATAAAAAATATTCAATGTATCTCATCGTCATCGCTTTATATGCTTTCACGACAAAAGTCATTGCGGCGCTTTTCGGAAAACCGCAGGCGAAATCAATTGAGGTGCATATCCCAGTACCCCGCGTTGAAGTCTTCGGTCTCAGCCTCAGCACAACGGTTATCATCACATGGTGCATCATGGCGGTCCTTATCATCATCGCGCTCATTATCAGAATTACGCTGATTCCTCATCTGAAAGATGAACCGAAGGGCGCTCAGAATGTCCTCGAACTGATGATCGAAAGTATCCTGAAGTATACCAAGAGTACAGCGCACGGCGTCGGAGAATTCCTGGCTTCTTATTTATTTACCGTTGCGATATTCCTGATCGGCTGCGCCTGCACGGAAATGTTCGGTTTCCGTACACCTGCCTCCGATATTACGCTGACCGGAGCGCTGGCGATATTGACGTTTTTCATTATCAACATTTACGGCATTAAAAGCAAAGGTGTCATTGGCCGCATAAAATCTCTGGCGGAGCCGACACCCGTCGTTTTTCCGATAAGAATTATCACAGACATGGCTGTCCCGGTATCGCTTGCCTGCCGTCTTTTCGGCAATATGCTCGGCGGCCTTGTGGTTATGGATCTGCTGTATTCAGCGCTCGGCGGTTATGCTGTTGGTATCCCCAGCGTCGCCGGTTTGTACTTTAATGTATTCCACCCCTTGATTCAAGCGTTCATCTTTGTCACGTTGACATTAACATTTATAAACGAAGCAACTGAATAGGAGGAAAAATTATGTATCCATCTCTACCAATTGGTGTCGCTCTGTGTCTCTTAGCCTGCGTGGCCGCAGCGCTCGGAATGGGTCTGGCGACAGGCAAAGCTGTTGATGCGGTCGCCCGTCAGCCTGAAGCTTCCGGAAAAATTAACGGTATCCTGCTGCTTGGTCTTGCAATTACTGAGTCCTGCGCAATTTACGGGTTCGTCACAGCATTAATCATGCTATTCTCAATGAATAAATAGAAGGAGGCGGTACCGACCAATGGAGGGGCTGCAACCTTCTGACATCCTGATACACATTGTCAACGTACTTGTTCTCTTTTTGCTGCTGAGAGCCATTCTCATTAAACCGATCAGCCGCTTTCTTTCGGCGCGCTCAGAGCGCATCGCAAACCAATTAAAGGACGCCGAAACCCAGAAAGCCGCCGCACTCGAACTTAAAGCTGAATACGAACAGCACATTGAGTCGTACGAAAAAGACGGACGTGATATCATTCGCGACAGCCAGGCCAAAGCCTCCCAGGAAGCGGCGGCAATCGTCAAGGAAGCTCGGAGCCAGGCTGAACAGCTCATTATCGACGCAAACGTGAGGATCTCAAATGAGAAAGCTCAGGCTATCGCGCAGGCGCGCACCGAAGTAGCTCTTCTCGCGACGGAGATTGCCGCGCGCATATTAAAGCGCGAGGTTAGCGTTGTCGATAATAAAGCCGTTGCGGATGACTTCTTCCGTCAAGATGAGACGAGGTAGTCATGGATAGTCCTGTATTGCTCATCGCCGCGCCCTATGACGAGGCGACAGTCAAAGCGATTCAAGACGGCTTTTCAAAACAGTACGGCAAAGAGCTGGACTTTGAGGTCGTCGAAGACAACAAAATAATAGGCGGTTTTATCGCAATCATCGATGGCAAAGTACATGACGCGAGTTTTTCCTCGCGTCTGTATGAAATTAGCCGTCAACTGAGTGAATGAGGTGGATTGATGGTTGATTCTTCTTTTGCAACCGTCGGCGCATTTTTAAAACAGCGTGTGACATCTCTTGAGATGGATACGAACGTTTATGAATACGGCGAGGTACAGAGTTTCAGTGATAATATTGTTCAGATAAACGGCCTTTCCAAGTGCCGCTACGGCGAGCTCCTTGAGTTCGACGGCGGCGCCGTCGGCCTGACGCTCGACCTCCATCTCGGCGGCGTCGGCGCCGCGCTTTTAGGTGGAAATGTCTCTACCTCCAGCGTTGTCCGCCCAACGGGGCGCGTGGCTGAGGTTCCTGTCGGTGATACACTTTTAGGCCGCGTCGTCGATCCGATCGGCCGTCCTCTTGACGGCAAGGGCGAGATCAGCAGCACAAAGTTTCGTCCCATAGAGTCACCGGCTCCCACAATCATGCAGCGCTCCTCCGTCGATACAGCCCTTGAAACGGGTATATTGGCGATCGACAGTATGATCCCGATCGGCAGAGGCCAGCGCGAGCTCATCATCGGCGACCGTCAGACCGGTAAAACATCCATCGCCCTTTCAGCCATCATGAACCAAAAAGGCCGCGGTGTTTACTGCGTCTACTGTGCCATCGGTCAAAAAGCATCAACAGTATCCGGGCTTGTTCACACGCTTGAGAAGTCGGGTACTATTGCCAATACGGTCGTTGTCGCCGCTTTCAGCAGCGACGCTGCCGCCATGCAGTATCTCGCGCCGTACGCAGCCTGCTCCATCGCCGAGGAATTTATGTATCAGGGCAAGGATGTGCTCGTCGTTTATGACGACCTGAGTAAGCACGCCGTCGCGTACAGAACAATGTCACTGCTGCTTCGCCGTCCGTCCGGACGCGAGGCGTATCCCGGTGATGTCTTTTATTTGCACAGCCGTCTTTTGGAACGCGCGGCCAAGTTGAGCGCGGAAATGGGCGGTGGTTCGATTACAGCGCTCCCAATCGTCGAGACAATGGCCGGTGATATCTCCGCGTATATCCCGACGAACGTCATCTCGATCACAGACGGTCAGATTTTCCTCGAAAGCGACCTTTTTAACGCGGGTATGCGCCCGGCGATTAACGTCGGCCTGTCGGTTTCCCGTGTTGGCCGTTCCGCGCAGAGAAAAGCTATGCGCGACGTGTCCGGCAGTTTGAAAATTGAAGTCGCCCAGTACCGTGAAATGGCCGTATTCGCCCAATTCGGCGCCGACCTTGATGAAGCGACGTCAAATATGCTGAAAAACGGTGAGCGGCTCATGGAGCTTTTAAAGCAAAAGCAGGATCAGCTTTTCTCTCTTTCCGAGCAGACCGCCGTCCTGTTAGCCGTCTCTAACGGCGTATTTAAGCCGTATGACAAGCGCGACATTGACGGTGTCCGAAAAGCATTGTTAACGTTCCTCCATGAAAATGCAGAGGCTGTTATGACGAGCATCGACACTTCCGGTAAGCTGTCGGACGAGGATAAAACGGACATGCTTCGTGCGTTTGACCGTTTTACAGCGGAAAGCGGGGAGAAAAATGGCAAGTCCATCTGAGATACGCCATCATATAGCCGCCGTCGAACAGACAAAAAAAATCACCGGCGCGATGGAAATGGTTTCTTCAACCCGAATGAAACGGGTTATGAGCCACATTGAACAAAACAGACGCTATTTTGACAATGTTCAGCGGACTATGAAAGAAATTTTAACAACTTCTCAGGGCATTACGCACCCCTATTTACATGATGTTCCTGAGGACAGTCACTGTACCTTTATTGTCATATCGGGTGACAAGGGGCTCTGTGGCTCTTACAACAACAATGTTCTCCATCTGGCGCTGGACTCTATCCAAAAATATACCAAATATTCGATTGTGACGATCGGCAACACGGCTGTAGACTTTTTCCGGGCCAGATCGATCACACCGGACGTTACTCTTTTGGGTATCGCACAGGATCCCGCGCTGTCAAAAGCGCGTATGCTTGTACGCGATATCATGAACATTTACGACAGCGGTCAAACAGATGAAATCCGGATCGTCTACACCTCATATTATGGGGCAACGAAAAACAAACCGGTGATTCGGCGTCTGCTGCCGATAAGGCTCGATGACTACACCGGCATTTCGGATACTCAAGCGGTGTCAGAATTTATATATCATCCCTCCCCGCAGGAGGTTTTTGATCTTCTGGTGCCGCAATATATTCTTGGCATTCTGTTCGGTGTGATGGTGCAGGCTTATGCCAGCGAGCACTTTGCCAGAATGAACGCAATGCACAGCGCGACAACAAACGCTCAGGACATGCTCAAGAGTCTTCGGACTAAATATAATATGGCGCGACAGAGCGCTATCACCAACGAGATCGCAGAAATTACGGGCGCTGCTGAAATCCTTAGAAAAGGAGACAGATAATAATGGCTAATAATAATACTGGAGTGCTTATCAGAATCACGGGTCCTGTTCTCGAAGTGCGTTTTGAAAACGCCGAGAGCGAGCCGCAGATTAACGACCTGCTGATAACCTCCGATGGCCGCCATATGGAGGTCGCCGCCAATGTCTCGCCTGGCATCGTTCGATGTGTCGCGCTTGAGGCAACCGACGGTCTCAGCTGCGGCGTCACTGTAACAAATACAGGACACGGTATCCAAGTGCCGGTCGGTAAAGAGATGCTCGGCCGCGTCGTCGACGTGCTCGGGCGACCGATTGACAACGGGCCGCCGATCGTCACCGACGAGGTTTGGGACATACACCGCAAAGCGCCCGAATTTACAGACCTCACACCTGTTACGGAGTTTTTTGAGACAGGCATAAAGGTCATCGACCTGATTACACCATACTCAAAGGGCGGTAAAATCGGTCTTTTCGGCGGAGCCGGTGTCGGAAAAACTGTTCTCATCATGGAGCTCATTTATAATATTGCCACAATGCATGGCGGTTTTTCCGTTTTCGCCGGTGTCGGTGAACGCAGCCGCGAAGGCAATGAGCTTATTCAGGATATGAAAAACTCGGGCGCCATCAACAAAACAGCCCTCGCCTACGGTCAGATGAACGAGCCCCCCGGCTCCCGTATGCGCGTTGGTCTCACCGGCCTGACAATTGCAGAATACTTCCGCGACGTCATGAACCGGGATGTCTTATTATTCATCGACAATGTATTCCGCTACGTACAAGCCGGCAACGAGGTATCGGCACTTCTCGGAAGAATGCCGTCAGCTGTCGGTTATCAGCCGACGCTCGCTCAGGAGCTTGGCAATCTTGAGGAACGCATCGTTTCGACGAAAAATGGCTCGATAACCTCAGTTCAAGCCATCTACGTCCCCGCGGACGACCTGACGGACCCCGCTCCGGCCACCATATTCACTCATCTGGATGCGACAACGGTTCTTTCGCGCGCGATCACTGAAATCGGTGTTTACCCCGCTGTCAGCCCCCTGGAGTCCAATTCGCGCATCCTCGACCCTGCGATTGTCGGAGAAGCGCATTATAGTGCGGCACAAGGTGTTATCACTTGCCTGAACCGCTATAAGGAGCTCCGCGACATTATCGCCATCCTCGGTATGGAAGAGCTTTCGGAAGAAGACCGCAAAACGGTTTACCGTGCCCGGCGTATCCAGCAATTCATGTCACAGCCGTTTAACGTTGCCGAGCAGTTTACGGGCAATAAAGGAAAATATGTTACGCTGAAGGATACGGTTCGCTCCGTCGAAGCGATCCTCGGCGGAGAAGCCGACAGCTATCCCGAAACCGCGTTTTCTATGGTGGGAGATATTGACGACGTCTACGCGAAGGCAAAGGGTATGAAATAACCCTGCGAGACAAAGCTTCCTAAGCAAGTCAATGCCGATACTTCAGGCAGAAGGACGGGTATCATGGCAAAACTTTTTAACCTTAAAATATTTACACCTGAGCGCCAGATCTTTGACGGAGAAGTCGAAGCGCTGACGGTCACGACAACTGACGGGCGATTTACGTTTTTAGCCAGTCACGTCCCTGTTGTCATGCCGCTTATTGTCGGTACGCTTGTTTACCGGACGGCAGACGAGACAGTGGAGGTTTTCAATTCCGAAGGCTTTTTGGAAGTCCGGCACGAGGGCGTTCTGGCCTATGTTCAAGCCAGCGAGAAGCCGGAGGATATCGACAAGAACCGCGCTGAAGAAGCCCGGCTGCGCGCCGAAGAGCGGCTGCGCCAGCAGCAGAGCATGCAGGAATACAATCGGTCCAAGCTGGCTCTGGCCCGCGCCATGGCGCGGCTGCGTGTCACGAATCACGACAGCGTCAATCAATAAATAATAATCAATCAGCCGGTCAAAAGACATGATGTCATTTGACCGGCTGATTTGCTTTTCCTGAAATAACAGCCTTATTTTCTGCTCAGGCAGTTGTATATCATAATTGCCGCCATGGTATGTGTCGTCATATCATTTGGCTTAAAGTAACCGCTTTGATCGCCGCGAACGATGCCAAGTCCCTTCGCAATAGCGACATATCCAACCAAATTGACAGGTATCGAGCCGTCATCTGAGAACCCGGCTGTAAAAATGCCCGATAAACCTGCCACTTCTCCGTAACCGAGCGCATTAACTATATATTTCGTCAATTCGGCGCGTGATATAAGTTTTGCAGGATCTTTTTCATCTGAGGTCAGAATTCCCATAGAGTAAGCTGTGTTGTATAAATCGTCCGTGCTGCCGGAGCTCACGAGGGGCACAGCCTTGCGGCCGCTTGTGCTTTCAATCAGAATGAGCGCGTCCTCCTGAGTTAACTGCGCGTCCGGTTTAAACGCGCCACCCGGGAAGCCGATGCCGTATTCGGCCAGCTTTGTGATGCAGGCGGCGTACGGATTACCGTCAATATCGTTATATTGCAAGCCCGCGTCAGTTGTATCGGCTGCCTTCAGCAATTCCCCTGTCGTCGCATTAATGCCCCATACGGTCGTGTCCGCCTTTGTATAGGAAAGCAGGAGTCCGCTGGTCTGGGTTGATGTCGGCACACTGACATATTTCAGTTCCGTACCAATTGCCTCGGCGAATTTATCGGTCGCTGCGGCGGCAGAAATGCGATCTGCCGCGGGAACAAAAGTCACCTCGTAGGCATACCAGCTGGAATTGAAGCTGACCACATAACCCGTCTGAGCATCTACGCCGACATTGATATAATTTTCTGGGAAGCTTATCGCATCGTATACACGCGAAAATACGTAACTCTGCGTGCTGTCCGAAGCTGTTGGAGCAGACGCCTGAGATAAGGCGGTTTGCCTGAGTTCGTCAGGCATAATTTTACCGGCAAAGGCGCGCGCGACAGCCTCAGTCTGGCTGCTTGAATATTTGAAAGCCGCGGCGGCTGTCTTTGTATCCATGTAGATTCTGTTGCTGCTCACAGAGATGAGCTTGCCCGTCTTGGCATCCATCGATATGTACCGATATTGTGCCGCGGTATCCGTATCCGTTGAGGTATATTTAAATACTATATTCGCCACGACCTGCGTCTGCTTGCTGTCGTCTTCGTAGGTGTAATAATTTACAGACTGCACTTTAAAATCGGCAGTAAGACCGAGTTCGGTATAAGCCCGGATGTTTTTTTCAAGAGCACTCTGAGAGAGCACGCCCTGCATCTTATCAATCGCAGACTGTTCGACGGTCGTGAGGCCTGAGCCGCCGTAACCGGCTTGTGCCGTAGCTGCCGCATCCTTATTTCCTGATTCGGATCCGGCACCGGAATAATCCAGTTGACTCAGATCAACAAGCTTGCCGGTCGCCGCATCAACGACATAGCTGCCGTCCGGATTCGGTAAATATTGCAGCCGCGCGGTGTGCGTGCCGTCTCCGGGCAGCGCGTAGGTCAATTCCATATTAAGAGTGCTTTTCAGAACGGCGGCCGCGGCTGCTTGATCGGCTGCAGCGGACGGCAGCGTGACACCGCTGTAATCCTGCCCTGAATCGCTCCGATAAAAGCTCGTCACCTGTTTTGTCGCAGCGCTGACCCTTATACCAATATATACAGGAGACTCAATGCCATAAACCATCATGTTTCCATTGAGATAAAACACCGCATTGCTTGAATAATCAAGCGTGCTGCTGCCCTGCAGATCGACTGTTTCAAACTTGGTGTTCAGCACCTTGTTAAGAAAAGTCTTCGCCGCTGACTTCGCCTGATCAATCGTTATCGTCGGGAATCTCGGAATTCTTCCGTTTGAATTTGAAGCTGTACTGCCGCTTGATATGTAGTCATTGTAAGAAACGATTTTTCCGCTCTCGTTCGCCGTCACATTGATTTGCTCATTGTCGCCCGACCATGTCAGAGACCATATGCTCGCGGTATCATTTTGATCGAGCGTCCCCGAAAACGAGGTAAAGCTGTCTCCGATACCCAGCGTTTCTTTCACAGAAAGCGTTATGGCTGTCAGCCGGTCATTCAGCGCGTTATCGGCCTGAATCCCTGCGGCGGCGGCTGCAGTTGCCGTTGAACCAAGCAGCGCCAGGCAAAGTATAAACGATATAATTTTTTTCACAACATTATTTCCTTTCCTCATTCTTTATTCGCTTCTTCATTGACGCATTTCCCGGCAGATTGTTCCTTTTTTTATTGATATATTTATCAGAACATATCTTTAAAAATATCTCATGCATAAAGCGAATTAGTCCACCACCGACATGCCGCCGGTGATGGACTAATTCGCATCATATTATTTCTTCGCAGGGATGATTTCTATCCAATAGCCATCGGGGTCTTCAATAAAATAAATACCCATCATGGTGTTCTCAAAGCAGACGCAGCCCATCTCCTTGTGCATTTTCCGCGCAGCTTCGATATCATCGACACTCATAGCGAGATGTGTTTCATTATCGCCGAGGTCGTAGGGTGCCGTGTGTTCCTTGAGCCAGGTCAGCTCCAGCTGATGGCTGGACCTGCCGTCGCTTAAAAAGATGATGATAAAGCTGCCGTCCGGCACGGCGAACCGCCCGGCTTCCTGCAGCCCGAGCGCTTTATTATAAAAAGCAACGCTTTTACCGATATCCAGGACATTAAAATTATTGTGCATAAATGTAAATTCCATCATGATGATTCCTTTTCGCACTTATTTTCCCGCATATTTCAGGCGCTCGGCGACAGCCAGCTCGTCACAGCGGTTGTTGTGCTCGTTTTCGGCGTGGCCTTTGACCCAATTGAAGGATACCTCGTGCAGTTCAAGCAGCGGTATCAGCGTCAGCCAGAGATCGATATTTTTTACCTCACCGTCACGCCGACGCCAGCCCTTCTTACGCCAATTTGTCAGCCAGCCTTCATTTATTGCGTTCACGACGTACTGTGAATCGGAATACAGCTCCACTTTACACGGTTCCTTGAGCGCTCCAAGAGCTGAAATGACACCCATGAGCTCCATGCGGTTGTTTGTCGTCGCCGCGTCTCCGCCGGACAGCTCTCTGGCTTTATCCCCATACATCAGAACCGCACCCCAGCCGCCGGGTCCGGGATTTCCGGAGCAAGCGCCGTCCGTATAGATTGAGACCTTTTTCATAACTATCCTCCGGAATTCGCCGCTCCGCTGTGTCAGTCGCTGATTGGCTCTTCGTCCTTATCGGTTCTGGCGATGGAGATGACTCTGGCGTCGTCGCCGATGCGCATGAGCTTGACGCCCTGCGTGGCGCGGCTGTACGTGCTGATATCGGAGGCGGCCATGCGGATAATGGTGCCGTCATCGGATATAATCAGGATATCGTCGTTGTCGTCAACAATCTTGACGTCGGCGACCTTACCGGTTTTTTCTGTTATATTATAGTTCTTAAGGCCAAGACCGCCGCGGCTTTGCGCTGATTTTTCCGAACCCTCGCAAACGACGCCGCGCAGGTATTCATCAATCGGCGTTCTTTTTCCGTAGCCGTTTTCGGTAACCGTTAAAACAGAGCCGCTTTCGCGCGTTCTCGCCGCGCCGACGCAGTAGTCGCCTTTTCTCAGGCGGATGCCGCGCACACCGATTGCCGTCCGGCCCATCGGGCGCAGGTCGGTCTCGCAGAAGCAGATTGCCATGCCGTCGTGTGTCGCTATAAGGATCTTCTGCTCGCCGTCCGTATCACGGACCGAGATCAGCTCGTCCTCGTCCTCGAGCGTGATGGCACGGATGCCGACGTTTCGGATGTTTTTGAGCTCGGACATTCTCATGCGCTTGACTGTCCCGTCTTTCGTAATCATGACAAGGTAGACTTCTTCATCAAAATCACGCACGCGAATCATCGCGGAGACCTTCTCTCCGGCTTGAATCGGCAGAATATTGACAATGTTCGTGCCCTTCGCCTGGCGCCCGGACTCGGGTATGAGATACCCTTTTTTTCTGTATACTCTGCCGAAATTCGTAAAGAAGAGGATATAGTCATGCGTCGAGGCGGTGAACACCGTTTCGACATAGTCCTCCTCGCGCGTCGTCATCGCCATGATGCCGCGGCCGCCTCTTCTCTGCGCCCGGTAAGTATTGGCGGGCATACGCTTGATATAACCGGCATTTGTGAGCGTATAGACGCACTCTTCCTCGTCAATGAGGTCCTCAATATCGATTTCATCCTCAACGACGGCAATCTCTGTTTTCCTGTCGTCGCCGTATTTTTCTTTTATTTCTGAAATCTCTTCAATGAGCACGGATTTTAAGAGCTCCTCATCGGATAAGAGCTTGAGGAAATAGGCAATCCTCTCCATAATCTCATTATATTCACTTTCAATCTTGTCACGTTCGAGCCCCTGCAAGCGCCTCAGCTGCATTTCCAGAATAGCCTGCGACTGTACCTCGGACAACTCAAAACGCTCCATCAAACGCTCTTTAGCGTCGTTATAGCTCGTTCTGATGATGCGGATAACCTCATCAATATTGTCGACGGCGATGCGCAGTCCCTCTAACAGATGCGCGCGTTCACGCGCCCTCTTCAGGTCAAATTCCGTCCGGCGCTTAATGATCTCCTGCTGAAAAGCGATGTACTCATCGAGGATCTGCCGGAGCGATAAAATCCTCGGCTGTTTCTGATCGTCCACAAGCGCGAGAAGAACAATGGCAAAGGTCGTTTGAAGCTGCGTGGACGCATACAGCCGGTTCAAGACCACCTGGGCGTTGGCGTCCCGCCGGAGCTCGATGACCAGACGCATGCCTTCTCTGTCGGACTCGTCGCGAAGGCCGGTAATGCCTTCAATTCTCTTGTTATTGACATGCTCGGCGATTGTTTCGATTAATCGTGTTTTATTCACCTGGTAGGGCAGCTCGGTGACGACGATGCGGGTACGGCCGTCATTAAACTCTTCCATTTCCGTTCTGGCACGGACGTAGATTCTGCCCTTACCGGTGGCGTACGCCGCCCGGATGCCCGCCCGGCCCATAATAATACCTTTTGTCGGGAAATCAGGCCCCTTAATGTGCTCCATCAGGTCATCGAGCTCAGCCTCCGGATTGCGCAGGACGCAGATAACCGCGTCAATAACCTCCGTTAGATTGTGCGGCGGAATGTTCGTCGTCATGCCGACAGCAATGCCCGAGGAACCATTGACGAGTAAATTTGGGAATCTGCTGGGCAGAACCCGGGGTTCTTTCGCGCTTTCGTCAAAGGTCGGGTCCCAGTCAACCGTGTCTTTTTCAATATCGCGCAGCAGCTCATTGGCGATTTTCGCCATTCTGGCTTCGGTGTATCGATAAGCCGCGGGGGGATCGCCGTCGATAGAGCCAAAATTGCCATGTCCGTCCACAAGCATATAGCGCATGGAAAAGTCCTGCGCCAGGCGGACAAGCGCGTCATAGACCGACTGGTCACCATGCGGATGGTAATGACCAAGGACGTTACCGACCGTCGTAGCCGACTTCCGAAACGGCTTGTCATTGGTGAGCTTATCCTCATACATAGAGTAAAGAATACGGCGGTGGACCGGCTTGAGACCATCTCGTACATCCGGCAGCGCCCTGCCCACGATAACGGACATGGCGTAATTGATATAGGATTTATCCATCTCTTTTTCGAGCGGAGAAATGATTATTTTTTGATCGGGGAATCTGATATCCTCAGGGTTATTTTCTTTCCGAGACATTTATATCAAACCTTTCACCGGTGATCTTGCGCATATCAAGCGTTATTACATACAAAAAGTCTATTGGTTTTAAATATCAAGATTGACGGCGTATTTTGCGTTCTTCTCTATCCATTCCTTGCGGGGTTCGACCTTTTCACCCATCAATATCGTGAATATCTCGTCAGCCTTGATAGCATCCGTCAGTTCAATCTGCTTCAGGATACGCGTATCGGGATTCATCGTTGTTTCCCACAGCTCGTGCGGATCCATCTCGCCGAGGCCTTTATTGCGGCTGATATCAACCTTGCCTTTTCCATCTTCTCCGCGCATTTCGTTCGAGATCTGATCGCGATCCGTTTCGTCATAGGCATACCGTACTGTTTTGCCGCGTACAAGCTTAAAAAGCGGGGGTTTTGCGGCATAAACATATCCGCCTTCCACGAGCGGCCGCATGAACCGGAATAAGAAGGTCAAAAGCAGGCAGCGGATATGGTCTCCGTCGACATCGGCATCGGCCATGATGATAACCTTGTGATAACGCAGCTTGGACGCGTCGAAGTCCTCGCCGATGCCGGCGCCGAGAGCGGCGATAACAGGCGTCAGCTTTTCGTTGCCGTAAACCTTATCGGCTCTGGCTTTTTCCACATTGAGCATTTTTCCCCACAGCGGCAGAACCGCCTGAAAACGGCTGTTCCGGCCGCCCTTCGCGCTGCCTCCGGCGGAATCGCCCTCGACGATGTA